>NZ_JBIAID010000001.1:1805409-2329353 GCF_042871115.1 Nocardia sp. NPDC006044 | reverse complement strand
GGGAATCGAATGGGACATGACTGAGGCGAATCGCGCGAGAGCGCACTGCCAGACCACGCTCGCGGAGACGTGCCGGTTCTAGCGGGACCTCACCCAGGCGAATCTCAGAAGGCCCCCCGACCATGTCCCGATCGGAACGTAGCCGAACGCCGAACGGGACCTGCCTGAGGCGAAATGCGAGTAGGACCTCCGCCAAGTCCCGCTCGCGAAGGTATGCGGGATCGAATGGGACGTGCCTGGGGCCAAGAGAGAGAAGAGCCTCGGTCAGGTCGCGATCGGCGCGTTCGCGGCCGGTTCGCTGCGGAGCACTGGTTTGCGCGTAGTTGGACATGAGTAGGCCGAGTACCTCGCGCAGAAGACTCGCTGCCAGGTCAGGCCGACAGCGGAACAGCTCCGCCAACGCGGACGCGGTTGATTGGCTGGCTGGCTGACGGGCTGGTGGGCGGGCGGGCGGAAGAGGTGGTCATCGGTCGAGCCTCGCTGGCGATACGCGCCGGGAACTGTGGCACTGATGGCGATTACGACGATGCGTTGGCGGTTGCCGCTGGTGAAAACGTTGATCTCGCTGGGTGTTTCACCTCGAGGCGGGCGATGGTCGAATCGGGTTCGACCATCGCCCGCAGGTCGACGGACGCATTCTCACGGTGCCCAATCGGCTGGGGACGCATTCTCACGGTGGCCGATAAACTGTTGGCGAATGAACTCATCGTGCTGGTCGATGTGCGCGGGGAAGATCAACGCGTCCGCGCTGCACGAGAGCCGCCCGAAACTGTCAACACTGCAGGCGATGTCAGGTAGGGGCGGCTACGGGTAAGCGCGGGGGTGATCAGGCTGCGTCGTGTGCGATCAGGCTGTTGGCGCAGTCGAGGACTGCTCGGCCGGCGGGGCGGGGTGTCCAGCCGAGGATGCGCTTGGCCTTATCGGTGCTGTGCCGGTTGCGCCGGCCGAGGGCGGGCGTCACTTCGCCGAGGTCCGCGTCGCTGAGGCGGGCGGCGAGCTTGACCGCGAAGTCGGGCAGCTGGCGGGTGCTGACCTGTTTGCCGCGCGCGCCGAGACCCTCGCGCAGGGTGCGGGCCATATCGCGCATCCACATGAATTCGCCGGTGGCGAGGAAGCGTTCGCCGGCGGCGGCGGGTTCGGTCATCGCCCGGATGTGGATGTCGGCGAGGTCGCGCACGTCCACGATCTCGAGTCCGATGCGCGGGACACCGGGCAGCTTGCCGCCGACCATGCGTGCGACGATGTCGACGGAACCGGTGGCGCTCGTGGCGAGGATGGGGCCGAAGACCGCGCCGGGCAGGATGGTGGTCAACTCGGTCGGTCCGTCGTAGCCGGCCATGAAATCCCAGGCCGCGCGCTCGGCGAGGGTCTTGGACCGGCGGTACGGGATCAGCGTCGGATCGTCGGGGTCGGTCCACAGCGTCTCGTCGGTGATGCCGTCGGCCGTGTAGGCCGCGGGGCTGGAGGCGTTCGCCGCCGAGGTCAGCACCACGCGTTTCACCCCGGCCGCGGTGGCTGCGCGCAGCACCCGTAGCGCGCCGCCGCGAGCCGCGTCGATCAGCGCGTCCGCGTCGGCGCCGGCGACGTTGCGGCCCAGCGGCGACGCGATGTGCAGCACGTAGTCGACGTCCTTGACCGCGGCGTCCCAGCCCTCGTCCGAGGTCAGGTCGGCGATGACGAAGCTCAGCCGCCCGGTCGGATCGACCGCGGTGGACACGGCCGAGATGACGGCCGCCTCCTTGTCTTGGCCACGCACGGTCGTGCGCACGTCGTAGCCGCGTTCCAGCAGCTCGACGATGCACCATCCCGCTATGTAGCCACTCCCCCCGGTTACCAGAACCAACTCACCCATCGTCGTCCTCCAATGTGTTCGGAACGCCTGTGCGAGAATGAAACGGAGACCCCTCCGGTATTGCCGAGAGCGTACCGGAGGGCCCTCCGTTTAGCAAAAGTTGTGTATGGGCACAGTGTGTATGGATGGAGCGCCGACATTGGTGGACACGCCGAAGCAGGCCAGAGTTGATGCCCGAACCAATCGCGAACGTGTCCTCGTCGCCGCCAGGGACGCGTTCGCCGTTTCCGGCGGCACGTCCCTGACGGCGATCGCCAAGCAGGCCGGGGTCGGCATCGGAACGCTGTACCGGCACTTCCCGAATCGTGAAGCACTGATCGTCGCGCTCTACCGGCACGACCTCGAAGAACTCATCGATCTCGCGCCGACACTGCTGGACAGACATCCGCCGCTGACCGCGTTACGACTATGGTTCGACGAGGTCGCTCGCTACGGACAGCTGAAATATGGTGTCGCCGAGGTCATTCACGCGGCGGCCAACGGGGGGCTCGACGACGAGCACTACAGGCCGTTCGTAAACGCGATCGGCTTGCTGCTCGAACGAGGCGTCGCGGCAGGCACACTCAAGCCCGATCTCGATCCCGAAGACGTACTGCTCCAGCTGAGTGTTCTCTGGCGGATCAACCCCGAGAACGGCGGCGCCGAACGGGCCGCGCGCATCCTCGACCTCATTGTCGATGGGCTACAGGCCAACCCGCAGTCCGACTAGGCGTGACGGCCGAGCTGTCGCCGATGTGCAGGACCGTGTCCGCGGTATCGAACGTCGCGCGGTCGAGCGGAAAGTACCCCTTCTCCGGAGTAGTGCCGGTCCGCATTCGCTCGCCGGTGATCGTGGCGGCGGCCGCCAAACCCCAAGTGCTGATTCGACTTTGCAGCGAGCCCTCGTACGTGTCCGGCTCGGGTTCCGGCAGCTCCAGACCCGGACTGCGCCCCAGACTGCCCGCGATGAAGGTGTACTGCTCACCCCACAGCGCCCCGACGATCGCGCCCACGCCGACCCAGTCGAGCACCATCCCGGCCACCTGCATCGTGCCGGGGTGCCGCCGCAGATGAAAGTTGTGCGCGTGCGCCAAGGTTCCGCCGCGACCGGCCTCCAGCCGGCGGATGTCGAGCAGGTTCTGGGCCATGATCGCGTCCCGAGTGGACGACAGCAGGGATATCCGGGCGTCCAGGTCGAGTTGCCGGGCCGCCTGCCGGTGGTAGCGGAGCAAGCCGATCCCGGCGGTGAGATATGTTCTGGCCCTACGCCATTCGGCGAGTGACGTGCGGTCGATCAGTTCCGGTGCGCGGCGTTCGAGCGAGGCGAGCAGGTCGTGGGCGAGCGAGCGCAGCTGGTCCGCCTCGGGTGTGGCGCCGATCGACTTGGTGGCGTCCAGGATTGCTTCCTCGCGGTGCCAGAGTTCGTCGTCACCGAGCAGATTCGCGAAATCGAGATCGGATCGCAGGTAGTCGCGGGCGTATTCGAGGTAGCGGCGCGGGCTGGGCGCGGTGGTGTTCTCGGTTTGCCCGTCGAAGCCGTGGAAGCTCAGCTGTTCTTCCGGCGGTCGCCGCCGGTTGTATTCGCGCATCCAGCCGACCAGCTGCCGGTTGCCCTCCAGCTTTCCCCAACCGTGCGAGAAGCCCTCTTCCATCACGGTCTCGAAAGTGCCTTCGCCGGTCTGCACGAAATCGTTCACGGCGAGCGCGGCGACCCGGTCGATCTCGAGGGCGATCGACCGGAAGCCGAGGTCGGCCAGTTGCGCGAACAGTTCATTGCGGACCAGCTGGAAGGCCGGTTCCTGGTGTGTCGGTTCACCCAGGGCCACCAGGTCGCAGGGAGTGGGCACGAAGTCTCGAATGTTCTGACTCATGTATCTGAATCGTATCGTTGAAAGGTCGGTTGAGACTTTCACGCTTACAAGCGCCCAGCACTCCGTTAAAGTCTCAAACCGGTGAGTACCCTACGACCAGCCGATCTGGCACGCGAGCACGGCCTCTCTACCCAAGCCGTACGCAACTACGAGCAGGACGGATGCCTTCCACCTGCCGAACGCACGGCCAGCGGCTACCGGATCTATACGGAGGTGCACGCGGCGGCGCTGCGGACCTACCTCGCGCTGATCCCCGCCTACGGGCACGCGGCTAGTGGCCAGATCATGAACGCACTCCACGACGGCGGAATCGAGGGCGTGCTGGTGACCATCGATCGTGGCCACAGCCAATTACTGCGTGACCGAGAGACTCTCGATTCGGTGCGGAAAGCGGTAACGCACCTGACGGCCGAATCTCCAACCGCCACAGAGATATCGAACGAGACCAGGACCATCGGCGAACTCGCACACCGGCTTCGGGTGACCCCGGCGACCTTGCGCAATTGGGAAAACGCGGGAATCCTTGCGCCGGAGCGCGACCCGGCCACCGGCTATCGCCGCTACGACGCGGACGATCTGCGCGACGCGCACCTCACCGACCTGCTCCGGCGCGGCGGCTACCCCCTGGAGCAGATCCGCACGGTGATCCAGCAGATCCGAACCGCAGGCGGCACAGACGCATTGGCGGCGGCGCTGGCCGACTGGCAGCGAAAGCTCACCCAGCAGGGTCTGGCCATGCTCAACGCCGCCGCCCAGCTCAACCTCTACCTGCACACGCACGGGTCTTGATTTCCCGCACCGGGAATCGCCTGCGATTTTCGGTGCGGGAAATCAGAAGGCGTGCGGCTCAGGCGGTGCGGGTCTCGGCCAGCGGGCGATCCTCGGACTCGGCCGCGGCGCGGGTGAAGCTGAGGACGCCGTCTTCGATCGGACCCTTGCGCAGCATCTTGCGGTCGCGGAAGTAGTTGTTGATGACCTGCCACGGGCCGCGGGTGCCCTGGCGCGGCATGACCGCGTCGCCACGCTGGATGTAGCCGGAGGTGAGGGCGCCGCCCATCACCGACTCGGCCGCTCGGTCGCCTTCTTCGGCTACCGCAACGACTTTCGTGAAACCGCCCGTCTTCATGTGATTGAGTACGCGGCAGAAGTATTCGGCGGCGAGGTCGGCTTTGAGCGTCCAGGAGGCGTTGGTGTAGCCCAGCACCATCATCGCATTCGGCACACCGTCGAGCATCGCGCCCTTGTAGACCACCCGGTCGCGGGTGACCACCGGCTCGCCATCGACCTCCAGGGTGGCGCCGCCGAGCATCTGCACGCGCAGGCCGGTCGCGCTGATCACCAGGTCGGCCGGCAGCTCCTCGCCCGAGACGAGCCGGATGCCGGTCTCGGTGAAGGACTCGATGCGGTCGGTGACGATGGACGCCTTGCCGCTGCGCAGCACCTTGAACAGGTCGCCGCTGGGCACCACGCAGAGCCGCTGATCCCACGGATCGTAGGACGGGGTGAAGTGCTTCATGTCGATGTCCGAGCCGAGCCACATCCGCACTGCGCCGAGCAGCACCTTCTTCGACGCGCCCGGGTTGGTGCGGGACAGCTGAAAGCTGGCGCGCTGCAACGCGATATTGCGCGCCCGGCCGGTTCGATAGGCCAGCTTGGCGGGCACCTTGGCCAGCTTCAGGCCGACCGCGACCGGGTCGTCGGCGGGCAGCGCGGTGATGTAGGTGGGCGAGCGCTGCAGCATGGTGACGTGCGCGGCGTCCGCGCTCATGGCGGGGACCAAGGTGATCGCGGTGGCGCCGCTGCCGATCACCACGACCCGCTTGCCGCGGTAGTCGAGCCCCTCGGGCCAGTGCTGCGGGTGCACGATCTGCCCGCCGAAGTCGGCCTCGCCGGGGAATTCCGGGCGGAAGCCGTTGTCGTAGTCGTAGTAGCCGGTGCAGCCGACCAGGAAGTTGCTGGTGAAGGTCTCGACGGCGCCGGTCTGCTCGTCGAGCGCCTCGACGGTCCAGATGCCCGCCTCGCTCGACCAGCGGGCGGTGGTGACCTTGCGGCCGAAGTGGATGTGCTCCTTGACGCCGTACTCGACGGCGGTGTCCTCGACGTACTGACGGATGTGCGGGCCGTCGGCGAGCACCTTCGTGCCGATCCAGGGGCGGAAGCCGTAGCCGAAGGTGAGCATGTCCGAGTCGGAGCGGATACCGGGGTACCGGAACAGGTCCCAGGTGCCGCCGATCGCGGTGCGGCGCTCCAGGATCGCATAGCTGCGCCCGGTCTGCTCGCGGGTGAGATGGCAGGCCATGCCGATACCGGAAAGGCCGGCGCCGATGATCAGTACGTCGACATGCCGCGTCATTGAGGAATCCGTTTCGTCTGGTCACGCCCCGATCACCTTCGACCGAGAACCTCCGTAGAGGTTACGTGTTATTTCAGGTTACGTCTAGTAAGGGTTGCTGAAGGCGTGCCGCCGCGGCCGCGGCAATTAAAACCGCGCTGGTTTCAACCGGTGACTCCGCCGCGCCAGGGGCACAGCATGAATGACTGCGGCGCGCTCAGCGGTGCTGCGCGGATCTGTCCCCAACCCGAGGTGTCGAGTGTCATCAATTGTTGTGGAGCCGACACCGATTCGGGTTTGGTCGGCGGCTCGGTGGCGGCCGCGCAAGACCTGGTTGCGCGTGGTGAGCCCGCTGGTCCTGGTGATCGCGTGGCAGGTGGCCAGCGCCACCGGCGTGCTGCCGGAACGACTTCTGGCTTCGCCCCTGACGATCGTCCGGACCACCGGCGATCTGCTGCGGGCGGGCACCCTGCAGGAGGCGATCACGGTGTCGCTGGGCCGGGCGGCGACCGGGTTCGTGATCGGCGCCGCGCTGGGGATCGGGCTGGCGGTCCTCGCCGGACTGAGCACGGTCGGCGAGTACGTGGTCGATCCGCCGATGCAGATGCTGCGCACGGTGCCGTTCTACGGTCTGATTCCGTTGCTGATCCTGTGGTTCGGCATCGGCGAGCTACCGAAGGTGGTGCTGGTCGCGTTCGGCGCGGCGATTCCGTTGTATCTCAACACCTTCGCCGGTATCCGCGGCGTGGACGGCAAACTCGCCGAGCTCGCGCAGGTGCAGCAGCTGGGCCGGTTCGCCGTGATCGGGCACATCGTGCTGCCGGGTGCGCTGCCGCAGATCTTGGTCGGGCTGCGCCAATCGCTCGGTATCGCCTGGCTGGCGCTGATCGTCGCCGAGCAGGTCAATGCCGACGCGGGGCTCGGTTTCCTGATCAACGACGCGCGCGAGTTCCTGCGCACCGATGTCATCGTGGTCGGCCTGCTCGTGTACTGCGTGCTCGGTTTGCTGACCGACGCGTTCGTTCGATTGATCGAGAGGAAGGCGCTGGCATGGCGACGCGGATTCCTGGGACAGTGATTGCGGATGAGCTGACCGACGACGACCGCGCGCAGACGACCGCCGGCGCGGTCGCTGCGAAAACCGGTTCGGTCGTGGCGGCTTCCGCCAGCCGGGGCGAAGGTCGCTCGGTCGCAACAACTTCGACGGATGAGCCGGCTACGCCGGTCGCGCGGGTACGCGGATTGGTCCGCGAGTTCGATGGCCGGCGCGTGCTCGACGGGCTCGACCTCGACATCGCGCCAGGTGAATTCGTCGCGCTGCTCGGTCGCAGCGGGTCGGGCAAGTCGACCTTGTTGCGCGCCCTCGCGGGTCTCGACCGGGACGTGCACGGCGAACTCCACACGCAGGGCACCATCGCGGTCGCCTTCCAGGAACCGCGTCTCGTGCCATGGAAACGGGTGCTGGCCAACGTGTTTCTCGGCCTGCGCCACGACGATCCGAAGGCCGCCGCCCGTGCCGCGCTCGCCGAGGTCGGACTCGGGGAGCGCGCGAATGCGTGGCCGCTCACCCTCTCCGGCGGCGAGGCGCAACGCGCCAGCCTGGCCCGCGCGCTGGTCCGCGAACCGGATCTGCTGTTGCTGGATGAGCCGTTCAGCGCCCTGGACGCGTTGACCCGCATCACCATTCATCGCCTCGTCATCGATCTGTGGCAGCGCCGCAAACCCGGCGTCCTGCTGGTCACCCACGACGTCGACGAGGCGCTGCGGCTGGCCGACCGGGTGCTGGTGCTCGGCGACGGCCGGATCGCCCACGAGTCGCGCATCGACCTGCCGCGTCCCCGCCGCAACGACCATGCCCAACTGCTCTCCCTGCGCAACACACTGCTCGCCGAACTCGGCGTGGCACCGGAAGGAACCGAATGAAAGCCAGAAGGCTGCTGCTCGCAACGACTCTCGCACTGGTCGTGGCGGTCGGCACGGCCTGCGGGTCGGACAAGGCCGAGGACGCGGCCGTCCGCCCCGACGGTTCGGTCGACCTGTCGCAGGTGACGTTGCACGCGGGCGATCAGAAGGGCACCGGGCTGCAAGCGCTGCTCACCGCCGCCGGCGAGCTGGACCAGACGCCGTACAAGATCACCTGGTCGCAGTATCCGTCCGGTCCGCCGATGCTGGAGGCGATCAACGCCGGTGCGGTCGATATCGGCGGCGTCGGCAACGCCCCGCCGGTGTTCGCGGCCGCGGCCAAGTCGGGTATCAAGATCGTCAGCGGCTACCGGGCCGGCACCGAGGGACAGGCCGTCCTGGTGCCCAAGGATTCGCCGCTGCGCAGCCCGGAAGAGTTGCGCGGCAAGAAGATCGCCGTGGCCAAGGGCAGTTCGGCGCACTACCACCTGCTCAGCGTGCTGAACAAGGCGGGCATCAAGTGGGATCAGATCGAGCCGCAGTACCTGCAGCCGCCGGACGCGCTGGCCGCGCTGTCCACCGGCCGGGTCGACGCGTGGACCATCTGGGACCCGTACACCGCGCAGGCCGAGCAGCAGGCGAACGCGCGAATCCTGGTGAACGGCAACGGATATGTCACCGGCGATGCCTTCTACGTGGCCGGCACCAAGGCGCTGGAAAGCAAGGCGACCGCCGCCGCCCTGCGTGACCTGCTCGCCCGCATCGCACGGGCACACGTCTGGGTCAACGCGCACCCCGAGCAGTGGGCGAAGACCTACGCCGAACTGACCGGGCTCCCCTATGACGTCATCCTCACCGTCGTCAAACGCGGCCCGTACCAAGACCATCCGCTCGACGCCGCCGCCATCGCCGCCGAGCAGGGTGTCGCGGACGCCTTCGCCGATGCCGGGCTCATCCCGCGCAAGGTCGACATCAAGGACTACACCGACACCCGCTTCAACGACCTGTATCCCCCGGCCTAAGGAGTTGGCTTCATGAGTTTGTCCTTCCACTGGTTCCTGCCCACCTACGGCGATTCGCGCGGCCTGGTCGCGGGCGGGCACGGCACGTTCATGTCCGGTGACCGGCCCGCGACGCTGCGCTACCTGAACCAGATCGGCGCCGCCGCCGAGGACAACGGCTTCGAGGCCGTGCTCACCCCGACCGGCGCCTGGTGCGAGGACGCCTGGCTCACCACGGCGATGATGGTCGACACCACCGAGACGCTGAAGTTCCTGGTCGCGCTGCGCCCCGGTCTGGTCAGCCCGACCCTCGCCGCCCAGATGGCGGGCACCTTCCAGCGGCATTCGCAGGGCAGGCTGCTGCTGAACGTGGTGACCGGCGGCGAGCCGCACGAGCAGCAGGCCTACGGCGACTTCCTGGACAAGGAGCAGCGCTACGCGCGCACCGGCGAATTCCTGCACGTGGTGAAGGAGCTGTGGAACTCGTCCGAACCGATCACCTTCGAGGGCGAGCACATTCACGTCCGCGACGCGCTGCTGAGCAATCGGCCCGATCCGATTCCGCCGGTGTTCTTCGGCGGTTCCTCCGCACCCGCCGGACCGGTCGCCGCCCGCTACGCCGACACCTACCTGACCTGGGGCGAGCCGCTGCTCGCGGTGAGCAGGAAGCTGGAGTGGATCCGCCGGCTGGCCGTCGATCAGGGTCGCGTCCTCGATTACGGCCTGCGCATCCACGTGATCAGCCGTGATACCTCCGAGGAGGCGTGGGCCGAGGCGGATCGGCTGTTGCAGGGCATCGACCCGGCCGACGTCGAGCGGGTGCAGGCGAGCCTGGCGCGCAGCGAGTCGGAGGGGCAGCGGCGGATGTCGGAGCTGCACGGGGGCAACACGGATCGATTGGAGATCGCGCCGAACCTGTGGGCCGGGGTCGGGCTGGTGCGCGGCGGAGCCGGCACCGCGCTGGTCGGCTCGCACGCCGAGGTGGCCGAGCGGCTGATCGAGTACTCGAAGCTCGGCATCGAGCACTTCATTCTGTCCGGGTACCCGCACCTGGAAGAGGCGTACTGGTTCGGCGAGGGCGTGCTGCCGATCCTGGAGCGCAAGGGGCTGTGGACGCACCCGTCCCGGCCGGCCGCCACGCCGGTCGCGACACCCTTCGCGGCGTCGTCGAGCAGCTGACCCAACTGCGCCTCCGCGCTCCCGCACCCGGCTTCACCTGCAATGTCGGGTGCGGGAACGCGAGCGGCGCGCGGTACCCAGTTGCACCCAGTTAACGGCGACTGACTCACTTCGACGAGAATGATCTAGTGGTCCGGCTCCCCCGCCGGCCCGCCAGACGAGCTCATAAGGGAGTCATGACCACCCCAGCCGCCCAGCGATGGCGTCGCCGCCTGCCCGATACCGCGACCACCGACGGGGCGCCCAAGCTGGCGCGCCGGCTCGGACGCGTCGACCTCACCGCGATGGGGGTCGGCACCATTGTCGGCGCGGGGATCTTCGTGATCACCGGCGTGGCCGCGGCGGAGAAGGCCGGGCCGTCGATCGTGCTGTCGTTCCTGCTGGCCGGGACGGTGTGTGTGCTGGTCGCGCTCTGCTACAGCGAGCTCGCGGCGATGGTGCCGGTTTCCGGCAGCGCGTACACCTACACCTATGCCACGCTCGGCGAAGGACCCGCGTTCCTGGTCGGGTGGAATCTGTTGCTGGAGTTCGTGATCGCGGGCGCCGCGGTCGCGATCGGCTGGTCCGGGACGACAGTGTCGGCGCTGGATTCGATCTTCGGGATCACCGTGCCCAAGGCCATCGCGGCCGGCCCCACCGAGGGCGGGATCGTGAATCTTCCTGCGGTGCTGATCATCTGCGTGATCGTCGCGGTGCTGGTCGGTGAGGTGTCGTTGACCGCGCGGATCACCAAGGCGCTGGTCGGGGTGACGATCGGCGTGCTCGTGCTGGTGATCGCGGTCGGCGCGCCGCATATCGACGTGAACAACTGGACTCCGTTCGCGCCCTTCGGTTTCGGTGGAATCGTCGGTGGAGCGGCTATCGCGTTCTTCGCGTTCCTCGGGTTCGACGTCGTCGCGGCCTCGGCCGAGGAGGCGCGCACCCCGCGCAAGGATGTGCCGTTCGCCATCATCGGCACCGTGCTCATCGCGACCGTGCTCTACGCCCTGGTCAGTGGGGTGCTCACCGGGATCGCGCCATTCGCCTCGCTGAACAACGGGGCGCCGATCGCGACCGCGTTCGAGGGGTTGAAGATCGGCTGGATCGGCAATGTCATCGTGGTCGCCTCGATCATCGCGTTGACCAAGGGGCTGCTGATGATCGTCTACGCACAGGTGCGGCTGGCGTTCGCGATGTGCCGGGATCGATTGCTGCCCTACGGTTTCGCGCAAACCGGGAAGCGGTCCACGCCGGTCCGGCTGACCCTGCTGCTCGGGGTGTTCTGCGCGACCATCGCCGGACTGCTGCCGATCGACATCGTGGTGGAGCTGGTGAACATCGGGGCCCTGTCCGCGTTCGCGGTGGTCTGCGTCGGCGTGCTGGTACTACGCCGCGCCGAGCCGGACCGGGAGCGCCCGTTCCGCACACCGTTCGTCCCGGTGGTTCCAGTGCTCGCCCTCATCGGGTGCGTGCTCCTCGCAACCACATTGGACGGACTCACCTGGGTGCGATTCGCGGTATGGGTAGCCGTCGGGCTGATCGTGTACTTCACCTACAGCCGCAAGCGCTCCACGCTCGCACCGGCCGCCGTCCGCACCTGACCCCATCCCGCTTTCCCGCGATCGCCCGGCCCCCAAGCAAATTCCCCGCCTCCCGCGAATCCCCGTCCAAGCGAATTCGACGGTTTCCCGGCGAATTCCCGGCCTACCCGGCGAGACTTCGCGTCTTGGGGAGCCTGCTCGTCCAGGCGAATCACCTGGCGAATTCGACGGTTTCCCGGCGCCTACCCGGCGAGCCATCGCGTCTTGACGAGCCGGCAGGGTCCTGAGCGCCGAGCACCGTCCCAAACGCCGACCGGCTGACGGTCTGCGTCGTCGACGTCGGCGCCGACCCGCAGCAGATCGTCTGCGGCGCGCGCCCAACGCCGCGGCGGGCCGGACCGTCGCCGTCGGCCGGTCGGGCTCGGTCATGCCGCCCCACTCGTCTCGGCAAGTTTCTCGTCCTGGCGAGCTTCTCGTCCTGGCAAGCCTGCTCGTCCCGGCGAACTGGCCCGCTCCGGCGAGTTTCCGGCTTCCCGGCGAGCGCAGGCATCGAGTCGCGACCTGTGGATTCGGTGCGGGCTCGGGCACTGATGGCAGGAAAGCGTCGGGATATATCACACATGATGTGGAATCCATTGCGCCGCATGCGCGTTTTCGGCAGGCTCACTAGATGCCGAACGCACTGGTGAGGCGCCATACGAAGGGACGATGAACGATGTCGGACGACGAGAAGACGATCCGGGTTCTGATCGAGCGCTGGGCGGCCGCCGTGCACGCCGGCGACCTGGACGCCGTCCTCGCCGATCACGCCCCCGACATCGTCATGTTCGATGTCCCGCCGCCGGACGAGGGCCTGCGCGGCATCGACGCCTACCGGGCGGCCTGGCCCGGCTTCTTCGAGTGGCAGGCGCAGGGTGCCACGTTCGAGATCGTCTCGCTCGACGTCACCGCAGGCACCGATGTCGCCTTCGCCCACGCCCTGCTCCTGTGCGGAACCGCCGAGGACTTCGCCACCAACCCCGGCCGCCGCCTCCGCCTGACCCTCGGCCTCCGCAAGGAAAACAACCGCTGGGTCGTCGCCCACGAACACCACTCCTTCCCAGACGCCAACCTCCCCACCATCTGATCAGCCGGCGGCCGACCTAAACGTCCCCGCCCATTCCCGCACGGGTTTCGCCCCACGCGGGTGGGTCAGTACCGGGGTACTAGGTGCGAATAGTGCTGCGGCGGGAGGTGTTCCGGGGGTTCGGATTCCTACCTTCGGGGCATGCCAACAACACATTCCGCCGCGCTCGACCGTCGGTCTTCGGCGCGGCATCGCCGCGGTGGCGCGGTCGCCGAGGCCGCCGCTCGGTTGCATCGTCCGCTGAAATGGATGGCGGTCACGATGGCCGGGCTCGTCGTTTTCTCTCTGGTGGCGATGGTCGTGGACGACCGGATGCTGCTGGGCGAGTCGGTCTGGTTGAAGCCGATGAAGTTCGGGCTCGCGTTCACGCTGTACGGGCTCACGCTGGCGTGGCTGTTGTCGTTGCCGCACAGGGGCAGTCGCGCGACCTGGTGGCTCGGCACGGTGTTCGCGGTGACCGGTTTCCTGGATGTCGGCTTCATCGCGGTGCAAGCCGCGCGCGGCACGTTCAGCCACTTCAACAACGAGACCGACGCGGTGAACGAGATCGGGCAGCAGGTGTTCCAGTCCGGGGTGCCGGGACTGTTCCTGGCGAACCTGATCATCGTGGTGATCCTGTCCTGGCAGCGGCTGGTGGATCGGCCGACCGCGCGGGCCATTCATGCCGGACTGTTCCTGGCGGTCGTCGGGATGATGCTCGGATATCTGATGGGCTTCACCGGCAAGCAACTGGTCCGCGACGCCGACGGCAACGTGGTCGAGCTGGTCGCCGGGCACACCGTGATCGACCAGGCCGGCCGCGACCTGTCGCCCCGCGACGCCGCCCCGGGCATCCCGATCACGCATTGGAGCACCATCGGCGGCGACCTGCGCGTCCCGCACTTCGTCGGATTGCACGGCATTCAGGTCCTGTTGCTGGCCGTCGTCGTCCTGTCCTGGCTGGCCCCGCGCTACCGCTGGCTACGCGCCGAACGCACCCGCGCCGCGGTGATCGGCATCCTCGCCCTCGGCTACACCGGCCTCCTGGCCATCGTATTCACCCAGGCGATGCGCGCCCAATCCCTGGCCCACCCCGACGCCACCACCCTCACCGCCTTCGCCGGCCTCACCGCAGGCGTTGTCGCGCTCCTCGGCCTCGTCTACTGGCGAGCCCGCGCAACCATGGACCGCGAGTCCCCCATCGCAGACCCGATCCTTCGCCCGGCGCCCGCCCCATACCCGATCCAAACCCGCCGGTAACCCTTCCCGAAGCGCACTTGACGTAGGAACCAGGTCGGTGAATCCGGATCCAGTGGCACATGGTGGCGGCGAAGTGCGAGAGGGGTCCGCCATGGTGTGCCACTGAATCTGGGTTCGGTACTGCCACCCGCCAGCGTTAGGCGATGGAGGTCGGGAGGTGCGGGCTGGTCAGCGTAGGCGTTCGGCATCTCGGGTCAGTTCGAGCAAGGTTTTGCCCAGCGTCGCCAGTTCATCGGGGCTCGCGCCCTCTTCGATGGCGATGGCGACGTCCTCGGCGGCGCAGCGCGCGGCGAACCAGCGGTCGGCCAGGTCGGCGGCCTCTTGGGCGCTGAGCACGACGGAGTCGTCGGGGATGCCGGTCCCTTTGAGACTGTTGCGGTGTTCGTAGGCGCGTTGACGACAGGATTGACGGCAGTACCGGCGACGACGCCCGGCCTCCGACTCCACGATCTCCCGCCCGCACCACAGGCAGGACAGCTGGCGAGAGTGACGACGATCAGAGATGGAACACACCCCCTAGCGGGACAGCAAGCGGCGCGACATGACGCAGAACCTTAATCGCTCGACGCCCGGAACCCGCTCAGCGACCCCCGAGAACCGCCCGACGGCGGGCGCGGCGTGCTCGGCGCGCCGTTGGCACTACAATGGAACGGTTCCGCGGCCCGTCGGGAACTATCGGCGCAGGCCCGTTCGTTGCACATAAGGTCCAGCGAGCACCACCCGCTCGTACGGTCGCAGCAACAAGACTCGAGCACACAGGGAGAGGCACACCATGGCAGATCGCGTACTCCGGGGCAGTCGGCTCGGAGCGGTGAGCTACGAGACCGATCGCGACCACGACCTGGCTCCACGTCGGATCGCCCGGTACCGCACCGACAACGGTGAAGAGTTCGACGTCCCGTTCGCCGACGACGCCGAGATCCCCCCGACGTGGCTTTGCCGCAACGGTCAGGAAGGCATGCTGATCGAGGGCACCACGGTCGAGACCAAGAAGGTCAAGCCCCCGCGCACCCACTGGGACATGCTCCTGGAGCGCCGCAGCAAGGAAGAGCTCGAGGAGCTGCTCAAGGAGCGCCTCGACCTGCTCAAGACACGCCGCCGCGTCTAGGTCGCACCAGCCGAAAAGGCCGCCCGCATCGTCCGATGCGGGCGGCCTTTCGCGTACCCCGTCAGTGAAACCCGCACCGGCGGCGCGTGACGCGCGTCCAGGGGACCAGGCTCGCCCCGGAGGGTTCGGGCGAGATCCGCTGGGGTACTTAGGGTCTGGCGTGGCATATCTGGATGTCGCGGCCGGCGTGGGGAGGTCGAAGAATGGCGCAGCAGATCGATGTGAGTCCGGCAGCCCGGGAATTCGCCGAGCAGATCTGGCAGTCGGGGGTGAAGCAACTGGTGGTGACGGTCGAGGCGGCGAAGGCCGCGGTGGAGATGACACGGCAGTTTCCGCTGCCGAAGGAACCGCCGGCCGAGTTCACCGAGCAGTTCGCGGTCGATACCGAGGTCATCACCGATGCGCGCGGCAATGTGTGGGTCGTGTACACGGCGACCGAGCGGGACCGGGAGCCCGAACGGACCGTCCTGTACACCCACGGTGGCGGTTTCGTGCTGCGGATGTCGCCGGACGGCTGGCGGCAGTGCGCGGAGGTGATCACCGAAACCGCTGCGCGCCTGGTCATTCCGCTGTATCCGCTGGCGCCCGAGGGCACCGGTGAGGTCATTCCGGAGATGATCGCCGACCTCGCGGCGAAGTCGATCGCCGACGAGGGCCCCGAGCGGGTGACGTTGCTCGGCACCTCCGTCGGCGCGACGATCACCCTGTCGGCGGCGCAGATCCTGCGCGATCGCGGGGTGCCGAATCCGCACCTGACCGCGCTGATCGCGCCGGTCCTGGACAGCCGCTACGCCGATCCGGAGATGGCGGAGCTCGATCCGCTCGACCCGTTCCTCAGTCCGGAAGGGTGCCGTTATTTCGGCAGCCTGTACCGCGGCGACCTGGACGTGACCGACGCCAGGGTGAGCCCGATGTTCGGCGACAACGACCACCTCGGCCGCGTCCTGCTGTTCAGCGGCACCTACGACATCCTGAACTGCCAGGCCCGTAAGTTCGCGGCCATGGCGCCGTCGTTCACCGGCACCCGGCTCGAGTATCACGAGGCGCCGCAGATGATCCACATCTGGATGGACGCTCCGATACCCGAGGGACGGGCCGCGCGGGAGACGCTCTTCGAGGCGATCCGGGGTTAGTGACTGGCCACCCTCCGGTAGCGCAGCAGCGCCAGCGGAACCGCGACCGCGAGAATGACGAGTGAGCAGCCGATCGCATACCCGACACAGTGATCGGCGGCCCACCCGGTCGGATGCCCGAACGAGGGCGGGGCGTCGTTGTCGAAGAGCTTGCGGCCGGCCGCGGAGACCGCGGTGATCGGATTCCACTCGGCGATCGTGCGCAGCGGCCCCGGCAGGGTATCGCTGGAGATGAACGCCGAGGAGATGAACGACAGGGGGAACATCCAGATCAGCCCCGCACTCTGCGCCACTTCGACGGTCGGCGACAGCAGGCCGGTGAGCGCGCCGACCCAGGACATCGCGAAGGCGAAGAGCAGGATCACCCCGAAAGCCAGTGCGGCGTCGGCGATTCCGCCGTTGATCCGCCAGCCGACCACATACCCGCAGCCGACCATGACGACGACGCTGAGCACATTCACCACCAGATCGGACAACGTGCGCCCCATCAGCACCGCCAGCCGCGACATCGGCAGCGTGCGCATCCGATCGATGATGCCCTTCTGCAAGTCGCTGGCCAGCCCGACCGTGGTGAACGCCGCATTGAATGCCACCGTCTGCGTCAGGATCCCGGCCACCAGGAACTCCCGATACTGACTACCGCCCAGCGACCCGCCGAAGATGTAGGCGAACAGGAACACGAACATCAACGGCTGAATCGTCGCGGTCACCAGCAACGTCGGCACCCGCAGGATGGTCAGCAGGTTCCGCTGCGCGACGATCGCGCTGTCCCGGAAGATCCGCAACTGCGGCCCCGAATCCAGCTGAGCCACTTGCCTTTTAGGCGCTTCAACAACGGCGGTCACGAAAGAATCTCCTCTGTCACGTCATCGGTTTCTGGCTGGCGCTCGGCCGAATCACGGGCCGAAGTGCCGGTGAGCGAAAGGAATACGTCGTCGAGGCTCGGACGATGGACGTTCGCGTCCACCACGCACACGCCCGCGTCATCGAGCCGGCGCAGGGCCTCGACCATGGTGCGCGAGCCGTCGCCGACCACGACCGACGCCTCGTTGGTGTCCGCCTCGTGGCTCGGTTCGCCGATGCCGACCTGGGCGAGCACCGTCAGTGCCGGTTTCACGTCCTGCCCGGCGGCGAGGGTGACGGTGAGCCGGTCACCGCCGATGGACATCTTCAGTTCGTCCGCGGATCCGCGCGCGATCACCCGGCCGCGGTCGATCACGGTGATCCGGTCCGCGAGCAGATCGGCTTCCTCCAGATACTGCGTGGTCAGCAGCACGGTGGTGCCGTCGTCGACGAGTTCGCCGATGACGCGCCACATGTCGAGCCGCCCGCGCGGATCGAGCCCGGTGGTCGGCTCGTCCAGCACCACCACCGCGGGCCGGGCGACGAGCGCGCCGGCCAGGTCGAGCCGCCGCGCCATGCCGCCGGAGTAGGTGCCCGCGCGGCGGTCCGCGGCGTGTTCCAAGCCGAACGCGCTCAACAGCTCCACCGCGCGCACCGTCGACTGCCGCGGCGACATCCCGTACAGCCGGGCCACCATGCGCAGGTTCTCGTATCCGGACAGGTTCGCGTCCACCGCGGCGTACTGACCGGACAGCCCGATCCGCCGCCGCGCCGCCCCCGGATTGCGCAACACGTCCACCCCGGCCACCCGGACCGACCCGGCGTCCGGGCTGAGCAACGTGGTGACGATGCGGACCGTCGTCGTCTTGCCCGCCCCGTTCGGCCCGAGCAGCCCCATCACGGTGCCGGCCGGAATGTGCAGGTCGATGTTGTCCAGTACCCGGATCTTGCCGTAGCTCTTCACCAGGCCGTGCACTTCTACTGCCAAGCTCACTGGTTTACCTCCCCGAGCGCCGCCCTCGCGGCCGGTCTGTCGGCGGACCCCTGCGTCACCTTTGCTTCTCCTTCTTTCTGATCCCGATGGCAGGCTTGTCGGATCGCGAACCGTTCTTGGTGCGTTTCGGGTCGCCGCCGGCCGGGAGCGATCCGTTGGCCAGCGGCAGCCCGGGGTCGCCGTCCAGCTCGCGGCGTAAGACCGAACCGATCGCCGCCAGCGATTCGGGTGCGGTCATCGCCGAATGCCGGCACGGCAGTTCGTGATCGTGAATCGCGCCGGTCACGAACGGCTGCCACGCGACCGCCCTGCGCTCCGGATCGGCCCGGTTGATCTCGTCCGCGGCGGCGGTGAAGAACACCACGTCACCGTCGAACACCCGGGGCCGGAAGCCGTGCGCGAGCAGCGTGCCGTTGGTGTAGCCGGCGTAGAGCCGTTCGAGGTGCTCGACGGTGAGCGCCGCGAACGGCCCCGGCCGCTCGCGCAGCAGTTCGGCCGCGTCGCGCAGGTTCATCGCCGGGTCGATCGGGGCGTCGAGCCGGCCGCTGCCGAACTCCTCGATGATCTCGGCCACGCTCGGGATCGCGTGCTCGAGCCAGGCATCGGAGAGCCGGTAGCTGTCCATCATCGACAGCAGCGCGACCTCGTCGCCCGCGTCCTGCAGGCGCACCGCGACCTCGTGTGCGATCAGCCCGCCGAGCGACCAGCCGAGCAGGTGGTACGGCCCGACCGGCTGGATCGACTTGATATGGGCCACATACTGTCCGGCGGCCTCGGCGATCGAGGCGAACCCGTCCTCCCCCGCGACGTGCGGCGCCTGCAACCCGTACACCGGGCGGTCCGGCGCGAGGTGCGCGAGCAACCCCGAGTAGCACCAGGCCAGCCCGATCGCGGGATGGATGCAGAACAGCGGCGCCGCGGCGCCGTTCGGGCGGATCGGCAGCACCGGTCCCAGCGCGGCCGCGATGCCCGCGCCGGAACCGTCGAGCCGGCCGGCGATGGCGGCCGGGGTCGCCTCGCCGAACATCAGCTGCACCGGCAGGTCGAGCCCGTTGGCCCGCACCTGCGCAACCACCTTCGTGGCCAGCAGCGAATTGCCGCCGAGCTCGAAGAACCCGTCGTCGGCGCCCACCGATTCCAGGCCGAGCACTGCGGCGAAGGCCGCGCACAGTGCCGACTCGGTCGGCGTCGACGGTGCCCGATACCCCTCGGCGGCGGCGAATACCGGTTCCGGCAACGCTTTCCGGTCCAGCTTGCCGACCGGGCTGAGCGGCACCCGGTCGAGCAACATGATCGATTGCGGCACCATGTAATTCGGCACCAGCTCGGCCACGTGCTCGGTCAGCTCGGCCGCGCTGACCCCGTTGCGTGCCTTCACATACGACACCAGCGCGGTGGTTCCCGCGGGTGTGCGATGGCCGATGGTGGTGGCGAACTCGACCGCGCCGTGCCGGGACAGCGCCGCGTCGATCTCGCCGAGTTCGATACGGAAGCCACGGATCTTCACCTGATGGTCGGTGCGGCCGACGTACTCGATCTCGCGGCCGGAGCCGGTGTCGCGGCCCGCGGACAGCGAGCCCGTCCCGGACCACCAGCGCACGAGGTCGCCGGTGCGGTACATCCGCTCTCCCGGCTTGCCGTACGGATTGGCGACGAACCGCTGCGCCGTCAGCCCCGGTCGGTTGAGATAGCCCCGCGCCAGCGCGGCGCCGGACAGTTGCAGCTCGCCGGTGACGCCCACCGGCGCCGGATGCAGGCGGGTGTCCAGGATGGTCGCGCTGACCCCGCGGATCGGGCCGCCGATGGTGATCGGACCGCCGGGTGTCAGTGGCTGCCCGATCACCGTGACGATGGTCGTCTCGGTGGGCCCGTACACGTTGTACAGGTTGCGGTTCGGCGCCCAGCGGGTGACCAGGTCCGGCGGCAGCGCCTCGCCGCCGACCAGCACGTGCCGCAGTTCGGTGACGCCGGTCGGATCGACCGTGCCGAGCGCGGAGGTGGTGATGAACGCGTGCGTGATCGCCTCGTCGATGAACACCCGGCCCAGGTCGTCCCCGCCGACCACGCCGGGCGGCGTGATCACCAGGGTGGCCGCGCCACCCAGTGCGAGCAGCAGGTCGAGCATCGCGGCGTCGAAACTCGGTGTCGCGAAATGCAATACGCGGCAGCCGGGCCGGACGTCGAAGCGCTGCGCGGTCTCCGCGGCGAAGTTGGACAGGCCGCCGTGGGTGACCACCACGCCCTTCGGCGTGCCGGTCGAACCGGAGGTGTAGATCACGTACGCCGGGTTGTCCAGCCGCAGCGGCGCGTTGCGCTCCGCGGCGGCGATCGACGCGTCGGACGAGTCGAGCACCAGGCCGCGGAAGTTCGCGTCGTCCAGCACGATCCACTCGACCCCGCCGGGCAGTGCGGCACGGTAGTCGCCGAGCGTGATACCCAGTGCCGCACCCGAATCCGACAGCATGTGGGTGATCCGGTGCGCCGGGTACAGCGGGTCGACGGGCACGAACGCGGCGCCGGCCTTGGCCACCGCGAGCACCGTCGCCACCGACTCGACCGATCGCGGAATGCCCAGCGCCACCAGCGTTTCCGGGCCGACGCCGCGCCCGATCAGCACCCGCGCCAGCCGGTTCGTCCACCGGTCGAGCGCGTCATAGCTGACCTGAGTGTCCTGCGCGCGCAACGCGATCGCCTTGCGGTCGACGTTCACTGCCGCCTCGAACACCTCCGGCAGGGTGACCGGACGGTCCGGCTCGGCACCGCGCACCGGGGCGAGCCCGGACCATTCGGCGGGATCGAGCAGCTCCAGATCCCCCACCGCGGTGGTCGGATTCGCGGCGACCGCGGTCAGCAGCCGCACCAGCCGCTTGCCGAGCAGCAGCGCGGTCTGCTCGTCGAACAGATCGCTCGCGTAGTTCACCGACAGGCTGATGCCGGCCGGATCGCGTTCGGGCGTCTGCGATTCGGTGAGGGTGAATTGCAGATCGAACTTGGCGATGCCGGTGTCCACGTCGGCCGCCTCGATCCGCAGATCGGGCAGGTCCAGCGCGCGCACCGGCTGGTTCTGCACCGACAGCATCACCTGGAACATCGGGTGATGTGCCTGCGAGCGAGCCGGATTCAGCACCTCGACGAGCCGCTCGAACGGCACGTCGGCGTGCGCGAACGCGTCCAGGTCGGTGTCGCGGACGGTGTGCAGCAGGTCGGTGAACCTGGCGTCCGGATCGATCCGGGTGCGCAGCACCAGCGTGTTGACGAACATGCCGATCAACCGGTCCAGCGCGGGGTGGCCGCGGCCGGCGATGGGCGTGCCGACGGTGATGTCGTCGGTCGCGGTCATCCGGTGCAGCAGCACCGCGAGCGCGGCGTGCAGCACCATGAACATGCTGACGTTGTTGCTGGTCGCGACGGTGTGCAGTTCCCGGTGGGTGTCGGCGTCGATCGCGCACTCGACCAGTCCGCCGCGATACGACGGCGTCGGCGGACGCCGCCGGTCGGCGGGCACGGTGAGCAGTTCGGGGCTGCCGTCCAGGGTGCGCCGCCAGAAGGCGAGCTGCCGGCTCAGCACCGAATCGGCGTCGTTCTCGGCGCCGAGCGTCTCCTGTTGCCACAGCGTGTAATCCGCGTACTGGACGGCGAGCTCGGACCACTCCGGCGTGCGTCCGGCACAGGCCGCCCGGTAGGCGGTGGCCACGTCGAGCGCCATCGGCTCGAGCGACCAGCCGTCCATGGCGATGTGGTGCACCACCAGGACCAGCACGTGCTCGTCGGACACCTCGGCCGGGTTCTGCACGCCGGTGTCGCCGTCGGGCGAGACCGAGATCAGCGCGGCCCGGATCGGCACCATGCCCGCGAGATCGAATCCCGGTGCGGCGAAACGGCGTACGGCGTCGTCCACTTCGGCCGGGGTGACCGTCGCGACGAACAGCGTGATCGCGGCGGCGGCGAGATCGAGCACCTGCTGGGCCGGTTCGCCGTTGGTCTCGGGGAACACCGTCCGCAGCGTCTCGTGCCTGGCCTGCACCGCGTGCAACGCCATGACCAGCGCGTCGACATCGAGTTTGCCGTTCATCCGCAGCACGACCGGCACGTTGTAGGCGCCCGCCGTCTGCTCGGCCGCTTCGCCGGATCCGTTGAACCGGTTGAGGAACCACAGCCTGCGCTGGGCCGCCGACAGCGGAATCCGCTCGGGCCGGTGGCGGCGCACCAGTGCGGGACGCGCGTCCGCGCCGGCCGGCCCGGAGTCGAGCAGCGCGGCCAGCGCGGACACCTTCGGCGCGGCGAACACGGTGCGGACCTCGAGCCGGATATTCGTCGCCGCGGCCAGCCGGGCGACGAGTTGCGTTGCCAGCAACGAGTTTCCGCCGATATCGAAGAAGCTGTCGTCGGCGTTCACCGCGTCGACGCCGACCAGGTCCGCCATCACCTCGGCGACCAGCAGTTCGGACCGGGTCTGCGGCGCCCGCGCGGCAACGCCGGCGACGAGCTGCGGTTCGGGCAGCGCGGCGGTGTCCAGCTTGCCCACCGGGGTGAGCGGAATCCGGTCCAGCACGGTGATGCTCGTGGGCACCATGTGCGACGGCAACTGCGCGCCCAGATGGGCGCGCACCGCCTCCACATCCACACCCGCGTGCTCGTCGGCGGCTTGGACGAAAGACACGATCCGGTCCGCGCCCGCGATCTGGCGAACCTCGGTGTGCGCGAACCGCACTCCGGGATGCTCGCCGAGCGCGGCGGTGATCTCGCCGAGCTCGATGCGGAAGCCACGCACCTTCACCTGATGGTCGCTGCGGCCGAGATAGCAGAGCTCGCCGGCCGCGTTCCAGCGCACCACGTCACCGGTGCGGTACAGCCGCGCGCCCGCGGGACCGTACGGGTCGGCCACGAAACGCGATGCGGTGAGCCCGAATCGGTCGAAGTAGCCGCGGGCCACGCCGTGTCCGCCGAGGTACAGATCGCCGGGCACGCCGACCGGCACCGGACGCAGCCGCTCGTCCAGCACCAGTGCCCGCGCGCCGCGGACCAGGGTGCCGATGGTGACCGGCCGGTCCGCGGTGAGCGTCGCGATGGTGGCCACGACGGTCGTCTCGGTCGGCCCGTACCCGTTGAACATCGCCCGTCCCGGCGCCCAGAGGGCCACCAGGTCGGGCGCGCACGCCTCGCCGCCGACCATCAGCGCACGCAGGTGCGGCAGCGGCCAGCGTTCGTGGTCGATGGTGGACAGCGCGGCCGGGGTCAGGAAGGTGTGGGTGATCCGCTCCCGCTCCAGCAGCGCGGCCAGCTCGTCGCCGCCGTAGACCTCCGGCGGGCAGATCACCATCGCCGCGCCGGACCCCACCGCGAGCAGCAGGTCCAGCATGGCCGCGTCGAAGCTCGGCGAGGAGAAGTGCAGCGTGCGCGACTCGCGGTCGACCCGCATGCGGTCGCGCAGCTCGTCGGCGAAGTTGGACAGTCCGGCATGGGTGACCGCGACGCCCTTGGGTTTTCCGGTGGAGCCGGAGGTGTAGATCAGGTACGCGAGGTCGGCCGCCTCGATGGTGCACAGCCGGTCGAGGTCGTCGACCAGCGCGTCGTCGTAGGTATCGAGCTCGGTCACGAAGTCGGGCTCATCAAGCAGCAGCCACTCGGTCGACGGGCCGTCGAGGGTGGCCGCGTGCAGCCGGTCGGCGTGTTCGGTGACGGTGACGCCGACCCAGCAGCCCGCGTCGCCGAGCATGTGCCGCACCCGGTCGGCCGGATAGTTCGGGTCGACCGGCACGAACGCGGCGCCGGACTTGACCACCGCGAGCAGGGTGACGACGGACTCGACCGAGCGGGTGAGCCCCAGCGCGACCCGGTCGCCGATCCCGATGTCCCGCGCGAGCAGGGCCCGCGCCAGCCGATTCGAGCGGCGGTCCACCTCGGCGTAGGTGAGCGTGGTGGCGCCCGACTGCACCGCGGTGCGCTGCGGATGCATGTGCGCGGTGGCGGTGAAGTACGCGGACAACGTGCACTGCGGGGTGGTCGCGCCGCCGGTCGCCGGGGCGAACAGGCGCCGCTCCCGTTCGGTGCGGGCGTCGATGTCGCGCACCAGGACTCGCGGATCGGCGGTGATCGCGGCGAGCACCCGCAGGAACCGATCGGCCAGGGTGTGGATCGTCGACTCATCGAAAAGCTCGGCGGCGTAGACGAATTCGAAGGCCTGCCCGGGTTCGCCCGGCCCGGCGTCGCACCCGATGTGGGCGACCCGCAGTTCCAGGTCGAACTTCGCCAGCGCGATGTCGAGCTCTTCGGCGCGCAATGCCAGACCCGGCAGTTCCAGCACCGGAACCGGTCCGTCCTGCACGCTCAACGCCACCTGGAACAGCGGGTGGCGACCGAAACTGCGGGCCTCGCGGCCCAATTCCTCGACGATGCGCTCGAACGGTATGTCCGCGTGCGCCATCGCGGCCAGCTCGGTGTCGCGATCGGCGCGCAGCTGGCCCGCGAAGGTGCGGTCCGGATCGACATCCGAACGCAGCACGAGCGTGTTGACGAACATGCCGACCAGCTCGTCGAGCTTGGTGTCGGTGCGGCCCGCGACCGGCGTGCCGATCACGATGTCGCGGCCGCCGGTCACCGAGCGCAACAGCACGGCAAGCGCCGAGCGCAGCACCATGAACATGCTGACGCCCTGCTCCTTGCCCAGGTCGGCGAGCGCACGCTGGACCGGTTCGGGCACCGTGAATTTCACCGCGCCCGCCCGCTGCGTCGGCTCCGCGGGGCGCGGCCGGTCGTAGGGCAGGGGCAGTTCGTCGGGCAGGTCGGCCAGCGCGGTGCGCCAGTAGGCCAGCTGGCTGCCCGCGAGGCTCTCCGGATCGTTCTCGTCGCCGAGGCAGGCGCGCTGCCACAGCCCGAAGTCGGCGTACTGCACCGGAAGTGGCGCCCACGCCGGTGCGGCGCCCTCGTGCCGGGCCACGTAGGCGGCGGCCAGGTCCCGGGTCAGCGGGCCGAGCGACCAGCCGTCGGCGGCGATGTGGTGCACCACGATGCCGAGCAGGTAGCGCTCGGATCCGGTGCGCAGCAACGTCGTTCGCAACGGAGTGGCGCGGACGAGATCGAAGCCGGTGTGCGCGAGGGTGCGCAGCGCGGCCGCGGCGCCCGCGTCGTCGACGTCGATCGGATCGATCGACGGGAGCGCGCGCGAGGTCGGCAGCACCGACTGCTGGGCACCGTTGCTGTCCTCCGGGAAGACCGTGCGCAGTACCTCGTGCCGCTCGACCACATCGGTGAGCGCCGCCCGCAGGGCCGCCACATCCAGATCACCCGCGATGCGGATAACGAAAGCGATGTTATATGCGCTCGATTCGGGAGAAAATCGATTGAGGAACCACAGTCGCTGCTGCGGCAGCGACAATGGAATGCGTCCCGGGCGCGTGGTCTGCACAGCCAGCGCCAACCGCTGCGTCCGGGGCGCTTCCGTGAGCCGCTCGGCGACGCCGGCGATGGTGGGCGCCTCGAAGATCACCCGCACCGGCAGGTCCACCCCGAACTCCGCGTGCAGCGCCGCGGCGAGGCGGGTGGCGAGCAGGGAGTTACCGCCGACGTCGAAGAAGCTGTCCTCCGCGCCGGTGATCGGGCGGCCGAGGATGTCGCCGAACACGCCCGCGACCCGCGACTCGAGCTCGCCGCTCGGCGCGCGCGACGAACCGAGGGCGGCGAAAACGGGTTCCGGGAACGCCTTTCGGTCCAGCTTGCCCGCCGGGGTGACCGGCAGCTCGTCCAGCACGATAACCGAGGCGGGCACCATGTATCCGGGCAGCCGCTGCCGCGCGGTCTCGACGATCGCGGCGGCGTCCACCGGTTGATCGGCGGTGACATACGAGGCGAGCCGCGGCTGGCCCTGCTCGTCGGTGTGCACGATGGTGAGCGCGAAACTCACGCCGGGATGCTCGCGCAGCACGTGGTCGATCTCGCGCAACTCGATGCGGAACCCGCGGATCTTGATCTGATCGTCGGCCCGGCCGAGGAAGCGCAGCCGGCCGCTGTGCTCGACCACCACCAGGTCGCCGGTGCGGTACATGCGCTCGCCGCGCCGGCCGTGCGGGTTTGCCGGGAACCGTTGCGCGGTAAGGGCGTATCGCCCGTGATAGCCGCGCGCCAGGCCGGGTCCGGACAGGTACAGCTCGCCCGGCGTGCCCGGTGGCACCGGATGCAGCCGTCCGTCCAGCACGAACAGCCGCATGCCGCGGATCGGCCTGCCCAGCGGCACCGGGCGGCCCGGGACCATCGGGCCGGTCGCGGTGGCCGCGACGGTCGCCTCGGACGGGCCGTACATGTTGTGCATGCGGTGCCGGGCCGACCAGGTCTCGACCAGTTCTTCCGAGCACGCCTCACCGCCGACGATCACCGCCTCGAGCTCGTCGAGCCCGGCGGTCGGCACGGTGGCCAGCGCGGCGGGGGTGACGAAGGCGTGGGTGACCCGTTCCGCGCGCAGGAACGCGGCGAGTTCGGCGCCGCCGTACAGGCCGGCCGGCGCCACCACGATGGTCGCGCCCGCGGCGAAACCGAGCAGCAGCTCCAGCACCGACGCGTCGAAGCTCGGTGACGAGAAGTGCAGTGTCCGAGCCGAATCCGAGACGCCGAACAGGTGCATCTGCTCGTGTGCCAGGGACGCGAGCCCGGCGTGGGTGATGATCACCGCCTTCGGGGTGCCGGTGGAGCCCGAGGTGTAGATCAGGTACGCCGGGTGCACCGTGCACAGCGGATGGTGCCGGTCGGCGTCGGTGATGGGATCGGTGGAGTAGGCGACGGATTCGGCGGCCAGCTCGGCGGAACCGAGCACCAGCCAGTCCACGTGATGCTTGCGGTGGCGGCCGCGCGGCGAGGGCCACTCCGGCATGGCCGCGAGGCATTCCGCGTCGGTCAGGCCGAGCAGCGCGCCGGAGTCGGTGATCATGTGCGCGATCCGCTCGCCGGGGTAGCCCGGATCGATCGGCACATACGCCGCACCGGTTTTCGCGACCGCCCAGACCGCGGTGATGGCGTCCAGGCCGCGCGGCAGCGCGATGGCGACGACCACCTCGGGGCCCGCGCCGTGCTCGATCAGCGCGCGGGCCAGCTTGTTCGACGTCTCGTCGAGCTCGCGGTAGGTGGTGTCGATGCCCAGGTAGCGCACCGCGACCGCGTCCGGCAGCCGTTCGGCGGTGTCGGTGAGCAGCCGGGCCAGGGTGGTGAACGGCTCGGCCGGCGAACCGGCGATCGGTACCAGGTTTGCCAGTTCGCGCTGGTCCAAGATGGTCAGGTCGCCGATCGGCATGCTCGGCGCGGCGACCACCGCGTTCAGCACGGCGACGAAGCGGCGGGCGAAGGACTCGACCGTCGATTTGTCGAAGATGTCGGTGGCGTAGCCGAATTCGGCGGTCAGCGGTCCGTCGGAGGTGTCGTCGTGCACCACCAGCTGCAGGTCGAACTTGGCGATGTCGGAGACGATCGGCAGCACCTCGGCGCGCACGCCGGACAACTCGACCCGCAGGTCGGGTGCGCGGTCGTAGGACAGCATCACCTGGAACAGCGGATGCCGGGCGGCGGAGCGTTCCGGGTTGACCACCTCGACCAGCCGCTCGAACGGCACGTCGGCGTTGGCGAAGGCGTTGAGGTCGGTCTCGCGGGCCACGTCCAGCATCCGGTCGAAACCGGCCGCCGGGTCGATCTCGGTGCGCAGCACCAGCGTGTTCACGAACATGCCGACCAGATCGTCCAGCGCCGGATCGGAACGACCCGCGATCGGCGTACCGATGGCGATGTCGGTGCTCGCGCACAGCCGCGACAGCAGCGTGGCCAGCGCGGCGTGCAGCACCATGAACATGCTCACGCCCCGGGTGGTCGCGAGTTCACCTGCCGCGCGGCGGATTTCGGGGGAGATGGTGAATTCGACCCGGCCGCCGGTGGTGGCGCGGCGCAGCGGCCGCAGGCGGTCCAGCGGCAGGTCGAGCTGGTCCGGCAGGCCGGCCAGCGCCGAATGCCAGTGTGTCAGTTGGGCGCTCAGCGCGCTGGCCGGGTCGGACTCGGCGCCGAGCAGTTCGCGCTGCCACAGCGCGAAGTCGGCGTACTGCACCGGCAGCGGCGCCCACTGCGGTGCGTGGCCCTCGGCGCGCGCGGACACCGCGGTCATGAGATCCCTGGCCAGCGGCGCGATCGACCAGCCGTCACCGCAGATGTGGTGCAGCACGAGCAGGAACACCCAGCTGTCCGGCCCGGTGGCGTAGAGCGCCACCCGGATCGGGGCCTGGATGCGCAGATCGAAGCCGTACCCGGCGAATTCGGTGGCCAGCGCAGCCACGTCGGCCCCGGTGGCGTCGATCGGGTCCAGCGTCAGCGGGATCTCGGCGGCCGGATGGATCAGCTGGCACGGCCCGTCCGCGGATTCCGGGAAGGTGGTGCGCAGGCTCTCGTGCCGTTCGATCACGTCGACCAGGCCGGCCCGCAGCGCCTCGACATCGAGCGCGCCCTCGATCCGCACGGCCAGCGGCATGTTGTAGGCCGCGGCGTGTTCGGCGAACCGGTTGAGGATCCACAGCCGCTGCTGGGCGAGCGACAGCGGAATCCGCTCCGGGCGGTCGGCGGCAACGAGTTTCGGCGAGGCGACATCGGCGGTGTGGGTGGCGAAGCACTGGGTGAGCGCGGCGATGGTGGACGCCTCGAACAGGTCGCGGATGGTCAGTCCGGTGCCGAGGGCGGCATTGATCCTGGCCACCGCGCGGGCGGCAATGAGCGAGTTGCCGCCGAGGTCGAAGAAGCTGTCCTCGACGCCGATGTCGTCGGTGCCCAGCACCTCGGCGAAGATGCGGGCCAGCACGCGCTCCACCTCGGTGCGTGGCTCGGCCGTCGACCGGCCGGCCGAGCGAGCGCCCACCGCGGGCGCGGGCAGCGCCTTGCGGTCGATCTTGCCGTTGGCGCTGAGCGGCAGTTCGTCGAGCTCCATCAGCGCGGACGGCACCATGTAGGCGGGCAGGGTGCGGCGCAGCGCGGTGAGCAGCGCGGCCGTATCGATCCGGGACACCGGGTGCGGCCCGCCGGTGGACGGCACCGCGGGGCGGTACTCCTCGGCGTCGGGCACCGCGACGACATAGGCGACCAGTTCGTCGCCGTTGCGTCCGGTGTGGGCCACGCAGACCGCCCTGGCGACCCGGTCGTCGGCCAGCAGCGCCGCCTCGATCTCGCCGAGTTCGATGCGCAGGCCGCGAATCTTGACCTGGAAGTCGCTGCGGCCCATGTATTCCAGCACGCCGGGACGGCCGGTCGTGAGCTGCCAGCGCGCGAGGTCGCCGGTGCGGTACATCCGGGCGCCGGGCGCAAAGGGATTGGCCACGAAGCGATCCGCGGTCAGCCTCGGCTGGCCGAGGTAGCCGCGGGCCAGCTGGACACCGGCCAGATACAGCTCCCCCACCACGCCGGGCGGCACCGGGCGCAGACGCGAATCCAGCACGTAGGTCTGGGTATTCCAGACCGGTGAGCCGATCGGCACGCTCGTCGGATCGGCCGGGCACGGCCAGTAGGTGACGTCGACCGCGGCCTCGGTCGGGCCGTACAGGTTGTGCAGGGCTGGGCCGTGCCTGTGGGTGGCGGCGGGCAAACCCTGCGGGGCGGGCGAACGCAGAGCGGCGTGGAAGTCCCGGACCGTCGCGGCGGGCAACGCCTCACCACTGCAGAACACCTGGCGCAGTGCGGTGCAACCGCGCACGTCGGTGTCGGTGACGAAGACCGACAGCATGGACGGCACGAAATGCGCCGTGGTGATCCGCTTTTCGGTGATCAGCCGGGCGAGGTAGCCGGGGTCGCGATGGCCGTCGTGCTCGGCGACGACCAGGCGCGCGCCGATCTGCAAGGGCCAGAAGAACTCCCAGACCGATACGTCGAAGGTGGCCGGGGTCTTCTGCAAGACCGCGTCGGTGTGGTCGAGCGGATATTCGTGCTGCATCCAGCGCAGCCGGTTGACGATCGCGGCGTGCGTGACGCCGACGCCCTTGGGCTTGCCGGTCGAGCCGGAGGTGAAGATCACGTAGGCGAGGTGGTCGGCGCGCAGCGCGCAGGTGCGGTCGGCGTCGGTGATCGGCGAACCGGGGTAGCCGGACAGGTCGGCGGTGTCGACGGCGAGCCGGTTCACCGGCAGGGTGAGCTCGTCGCGGTCGGCGGTCAGCACGCAGACCGGTGCTGCCTGCCGCACGATCTGTTCGATGCGCTCGGCCGGATGTTCCGGATCCAGCGGCAGGTAGGCCGCGCCCGCCTTGACGATCGCGTACATGCCGACGACGAGGTCGAGACTGCGGCGCAGGCACAGCGCGACCACGCGCTCCGGGCCCGCGCCGCGGGCGATGAGCAGCCGGGCGAGGCGGTTGGCGCGGTCGTCGAGTTCGGCGTAAGTGATTGCCTCGTCGCCGAATTCGAGTGCGATGGTGTCGGGGCAGCTCGCGACGCGCTCGGCGAACAGGCTCGCGAGGGTGCCGGTGTGCGGCGGGGTCTCGGTCGCGTTCCAGTCGTGCAGGACCCGGGTGCGTTCGGCCGCGGTGATGGCGGTGAGCGTCTCCGTGCGGGTGTCCGGCGCGGCGGTCAGGAAGCGGGTGAGGAAATCGAGGTAGCGCTCGTGGTGGGTGCTCACCTCGGTTTCGCTGTAGAGCCGCGGATTGGCCTCGAAATCGACGTGGATGCGGTTGCCGACGCCGTTGTACAGGTTGATCGACAGATCTTCGACGGGCCCGGTGGCCAGCACGTTGAGCGAGCCGACCAGGTTGCCGAACTTCAGCTCGTTGTGGAACAGCATGATGTTGACCATCGGCCCGAAAAAGCCGCGGGCGTCGCGGGAGTAGCCGCAATCGCGGCGGATGTCGTCGTGACGGTAGCGCTGGTGGCGCAGCGCGCCGGTGATCTGGAGTTCGGCGGCCTTCACCACGTCGGCGACGGTGGTCTCGGCGGTGAACCGCAGCCGGATCGGCACCACGTTGGAGATCACGCCCGCGGACCGGCGCAGCGAGACCGTGGTGCGCGCGGAGACCGGCAGGCTGAGCACCACATCCGGATTCCCGGTCACCGAGCGCACATACGCGCCCAGCGCCGCGACGAACAGCGCCGAGTTGGCGGTGCCGAACTCGGCGGTCGCGGTGTCCACCGCGGACTGGGCGCGGTCGTCGAGCACGGCGGTGGCGGTGCGCCGGCCCACGTCGTGACTGGCCGCGGTGACGGTGACGCCGCTGAGGCTCATCGGCTCGCCGGCCCCGGCCAGCTGCTCGAGCCAGTAGTCGCGGTCCGCGCGGAACCGGCTGGTGTCGCGGTAGCGCACCTCGTCGGCGTAGATCTCGGTCAGCGGCATAGCCCGGGACGCGACGGGCTCGGTGTGGTTCTCCAGCGCGGTGTAGATCTCCGCGGTGCGGGTGAGCGCGTTCATCGCGCCGTAGCCGTCGATCACGATGTGATGGGCACGGGCGTACCAGATATAGTCCGAATCCCCGGTGCGCAGCACCACATTCGTGCTGAGCGGATCGCGTTCGAGATCGATCGGCGTGCTGGCATGCTCGTGCATCCAGCGCAGCGCCGCGGCGTGCGGGTCGGCCTCGTGGCGCAGATCGACCCGCGCCCAGCCGGGTCTACGGGCGGGATCGACCAGCTGATGCGGGATTCCGTCGATCTCGCGCAGGCGCACCTGGCCGACCTGGGTCTCCGCGCCGAACCGCTCGATGGCGTAGAGCAGGCGCCCGACGTCCAGGTCACCGTGGATCTCCACATACTGGGCGATGGTCAAGGGCACATCCGGGCGGATCCGCTGTGCGTACCAGAGCGCCGTTTGCGCCGGCGACAAAACGAACGGTTGTGCCGAAAATTCGCCGGATGAACATTGGTCGACGCGATCCGTGGCCAATGAACTCATCAATCACTCCGTTCTGCCGCTGTTGAAGCAACTCCACGTGCATCGCCACACAGTCGGCGCGCAGGCGCCGACCACGGACGTGATCTACGCCTTTAGATTCGGAGCGTTAGAACGGGCGGATTGCCGACGAGTTGGATTTGTTTCACATCCAACGCCGTTGGCGGGTCATGATTTTGGTAGCTACACCATCGCGAACTGGGCGATTTGGGCGCTTTGCGACAGAGAAACGCCAGGAAGATAGGTGACGCGACAAGAAAACGCCCGCGTACCCCACCCGACTCGGCGAATATTGCGCTACATCACAATTCGGCTACAGATGCCACAGAAAATACCGGGCGTCCGGTCCGGTATCGCCGTTGTCAGGAGACGGATTGTCCGATCTCGGCGTTCCGGTCGGTCGTCTCCTCGGTTCGGGAGCGCCGCCGCCGGACCGCCACCCCGGCCACCGACGCCGCCACGGTCAGCGCGACGAAGACACGCTCCGGCGCCGGACCCACCCGAGTCGCGATGGTGTTGCTGGTGCGCAGCGGCAGATCGGCGACCAAGGCGGCGGGCACGAACTGCGGGGTCTCCTGCGCCACAGTGCCGTCCGCGGCAATGATCGCACTCACCCCCGAGGTGGCCGCGACGACGAGGGCACGGCCGTGTTCGACCGCCCGGATCCGCGACATCGCCAGCTGCTGATAGGTCATCTCGCTGTCTCCGAAGGTCGCGTTGTTCGTCGGCACGGTGAGCAGTTGGGCGCCCGCGCGCATCGCGTCCTCGAAGGCGCGGTCGAAGGCGACCTCATAGCAGGTCGCGACGCCGATATCGACGCCGTCGGCGCGCACCACGCCGTCGCCGTGGCCCGGCACGAAATATCCGGCGCGGTCGGCGTATTCGGAGAACAGGCGGAAGAACGAGCGCATCGGCAGGTACTCGCCGAACGGCTGGATGATCTTCTTGTCGTGCCGCTCCCCCGGGCCTGCCGCGCCGTTCCACACGATGACGGAATTGGTGGTGGTGCGGTCGCTGTTCACCAGCACCGCGCCGACCAGGATGGGTGCGCCGATCTGTTCGGAGGCCTCGGTGATGATCGTGGCGGCGTCGGCGTTGCGCAGGGGATCGATGTCGGAGGAGTTCTCCGGCCAGATCACCACATCCGGCTGCTTCGCCTGGCCGGCTTCGATTGCGCGGGCCAGTTCCTTCGTGCGGCGGACGTGATTGTCCAACACAGCGCGGCGTTGCGCGTTGAAGTCGAGCCCCAGTCGCGGGACGCTGCCCTGGATCGCGGCGACGGTGATGGTGCGGTCGCCCTGGCTCGGGTCGGGCAGGGTGAGGCTGAGGAGCAGGCCGGCGATCGGCATGACGATCAATGCCGATGCGGCGGTGAAGAACGCGATCCGCGGGGTAGATGCGCGATGCTGCTCGTCTACGGCATTGCCGACATCAGCACGCGAGGTGGACGCGCGACGCTCATCGGCTGCGGCTTGATGCTCTTCTGCTGGAGCGCCATTGCCCATTGTCGATGCGTTGTCCACGGTTTCGACAGCGCTGTCCTGCGACGATGCATCCTCCACCGAGGCGGTACTATTCGGCGCCTGTCCACCGTCTTCCGGGGCGACCGGTGTGGTCCCGGACGCACCCACGCGCGCCGATCGCACGGCCAGAATCAGTGCCGCCGCACCGGTTCCGGTGAGCGCCACCGCGAAACTGACCATCGGTGCTCCACCGATGGAAGCCAGCGAGAGGAACCATCCGTCGGCCTGCCCGAATGCCAAACGCCCCCAAGGAAATCCACCGAACGGAAAACTCGACCGCACCCACTCGGCGCTCGCCCATGCCAGCGCCACCCACAACGGCCACCCGGGCAACCTGCCCACCAGCCGCGCAATCACCCCGAACAGCCCGATGTACACCGCGCACACCGTGGACAACGCCAGCCACGGCACCGGCCCCACATAGATTCCGGTCCACGGCAACAGCGGAACGAAAAACGCCAGCCCCGCCAGGAACCCGTACCCGAACCCGCTACGCAACCGTCCACTGTCCCGCACGACCAGCGTGAGCACCGTGATCCCCACCGGCGCGAGAAACCACCACGGCCGCGGCGGAAAACTCCCGAACAGCAACAGCCCGCCCACGATCGCCGCCACCGACCGCCACAACACCGGATACCGGCTCAACACCGCCGGAACTCGCTCACGCACCACGAGTGGTCACCTTCCCATCCGCTACAGCGGCGAGTGCCGCGATTCTCCGATTCCCCATCGCCGCACCGCTCCACCGGCCTCCCCGAACCCGGCAACCCCGCAACCGCATCCGCCCTCGCGCCGACGCGCCCCTCGAATCCCCATCGACGCCCACACCGATCCGCACCCGATTCCTGGGCACCCCACCGACGACAGCCCCTGTGCCGCCGCCGAATTCAGCCACACCGCTACGCCACACCAAATCCCGCGCCCACACACTCAACCCCACCCGACCGACGCTCCAGCATCCATCGGGGTACCCACCGGCATTCGCAATAGCGCCCTCGAGATCAGACGAAACCGCACCGACGACGAACGATGTCGCACCGATGAATTCCGCCGCGCCACTATGCAAGGGCAAGTCCGACACCCGCGCAATCACTTTCGCACGACCAACGCTCGAACTACCGCTGGCGTGCCCACCAGTACGTGCACTGGCTTCCTCACGATCCGCGGAGATAGCTCTGACGACAACCGTTGGTGCACCGGCAGATTCGGCCGCACCGCTATGCCGCGACCAGTCCGGCACCAACGCACGGACTCCGCTCGAACTCCTACTCGCATGCCCACCAGCACTCGCGCTGGCTTCATTGCGATCCGCTGAAACAGCTCTGACAACCGTTGGTGCACCGGCGAATTCGGTCGTATCGCTACGACATGGCAAGTTCGGCGTTCGCGCGTTCAACTCGCTGCGGCTTTCGGTCGAGTTCGTTGTGGGATGGGCGCATGCGCGGCCCGTCGGCGCATCGCCGGTGGGCGGAGTGGCGCCGGACAACTCGGCCACGTTGTCGTGAAGACGTGCGACTCGGGGTGGCGGGCCGGGGTCGGCTGGGCTAGCCGGAGGTTCGCGGCGCACCTGGGTGGGGTGGTCACGCTGCATAGATGGTGGTTCCGCGGTGGACGGTGCGCAGGCAGGTGGGCAGGGGTGAGTCGGGTGCCAGCGGGGGGAGGCCGGGGACGCGGGAGCGGGGGTCGGTGGACCAGCGTTGGACGGTGTCGGCGGCCGCGGCGACGACCAGTTGGTCGGCGTCCCAGATCGCGTAGGAGGCGGGGGCGCCGGGGACGAGGGTGCCGGCGACGCCGTCGCGGACGCCGCCCGCGCGCCAGGCGCCTCGGGTGGCGGCGGCGAAAGCGGCTCGCGGAGAGAGGGAATGGCCCGGGGTGTGGTGGTTGGCGGCGGCGCGGACGGCGGACCACGGATCGAGCGGGGTGACCGGGGCGTCGGAGCCGAGGGCCAGGGAGATGCCCGCGGATGCCATGGCGGCGAAGGGATTCAGGGTGGCGGCGCGGTCGGCGCCGAGGCGGGCGGCGTACATGCCGTCGGGTCCGCCCCAGGCCGCGTCGAATCCCGGTTGGACGCTGGCGATCACGCCCCAGGAGGCGAGCTTGGCGATTTGATCGGCGTCGAGCAGTTCGGCGTGTTCGACGCGGTGGCCGCGGGCGGCGACGGCCGGACCGCCGAATTCGCCGACCACGCGGTCGAATCCGGCGATGATCGCGTCCATCGCGGCGTCGCCGATCACGTGGAAGCCGGCCTGGATGCCCGCCTCCGTGCAGGCGCGCACGTGCGCGGCGATGCCGTCGGCGTCGAGGTAGGCGCGGCCGGTGCCGGCGTCATCGGCGTACGGGTCGCGCAGCCAGGCGGTGTGCGAGCCGATCGAACCGTCGACGAACAGGTCGCCGCCGAGCGCGTGCACACCGAGTTCGGCGATGAGAGCGCGCGCTTCCTCGGCACTGCCGACCGCTTCGCCCCAGTAGGCACGCACCTGCACGCCGTGCTGGAAGTCGAGCAGTTCGCGAATGTCGGTGCGGCCGGAGATCTCCGGGCCGGCGCACTCGTGCACCGCGACGATGCCGTGCGCGGCGGCGTGGTCGAGTGCGGCGGTTCTGGCTCGATCCCGTTGGGCCCGATCGAGTTCCGCGAGCACGGTGGTGCGGACGAGATGGTGGGCGGTCGCGCGCACCGGTTCGCCGCGGGTGTAGCCGTCGGCGGCGGTCACCTGCGGCATGGCGTCGAGCAGGGCCGTGGACACCACGGCCGAATGCGCGTCCACCCGGGACAGGTACACATGCCGGGCGCCCGCGGCCTTGTCGATCTCCTCGACCGTGGGCGGACGGCCCTCGGGCCAGGTGGTCTCGTCCCAGCCGTCACCGAGAATCGCGCCCTCGGGCCGGGCCGCGGCGAACTCGCTCAGCAGGGTCAGGCAATGCTCGAGCGACCGCGCCACGGACAGGTCGAGCCCGGTGAGTTTCAGCCCCAGCGCGGTGACGTGCACGTGCGGATCGACGAAGGCCGGTGCGACGAACGCGCCGTCCAGCTCGATGATCTCGGCGTCCGGGTGCAGCGCCCGGCCCGGTTGCTCGGCGCCCAGCCACACCACGGTCCCGTCGGTCACCGCCATCGCTGTCGCGTCGGGGGAACTGGAACTGTAGAAACGACCGCCGATCAGCAACTGGGTTCTCACGGGAGACCAGTCTGCCGTATGCCGGATTCAGGCTTTCAGGTCAGCCGTTCAAGACCGGCTGCGGTGCCGTGTCCTCCGGGCACGCCAGCACCGTCATCACCTCGGCGAACTGGCTCGTACCTAGGCGTGAGCCGGACCGGTAACCCGCTTCGACGGCGATGAGTTCCAGCCGCAGCGCCGCCGCGGTGAAACCAGAGATCGACTGTCCGGCAGCTGCCGCAGCTTTCTTGACCGCTGCGGCCAGCTCCTCGCTCACCGTGATGGTGAGTTGCTCGGTGGCCATCGCGCCACCATAGCCCCGTTCGGCCCGGATCCCTAGCCCGCCCGCGCGCCTTTACTACCCGTTGGTAATAGCGAAACTATGGCTTGGTAATCGCGCGGCGCGCGTTGCCTTGCCCGTCGTCGTACCACTGCTGCACCACGACCCCGTCGACCACATCACCGCCGTCGATCACCACGCCGCGATACGGCATCGCGGCGGTCATCTTGCCGATCCGGCGGGCGGCGAACGCGGCGACCAGCGGACGCACCAGCATCCGGGTCGGCGGCAACAGCAGCAACAAGCCGAACAGCGAGGTGACCAGGCCGGGCACGAACATCAGGAACCCGCCCGCGGCGACCAGCGCGCCGTCGGCGACCGCGGTGCCCGGCGGGATCTCCCCGCGACCGGCCCGCCGGAACTGCTCGAACACCCGCCGGCCCTGCGAACCGATCAGCAGCATGCCCGCGGCGGAACCGGCGATCAGCAGCAGGATGGCGGGAATCACACCGAGCCACTGGCCGACGGCGACCAGTGCGATGATCTCGGTGATCACGTAGAGGACGAATACTAGGGCGGGCATGGCGATCCTTTCGGACGATCTACCCTGTGCAACGCCCGGCGGCGCGAATTTTCTCCCGAATCCGCCTGAGAGCCCGCTGAGATCCTGCTCAGGCGGCCGGTTCGCCGTAGGAACTCATCTGGGCCAGCAGCTTGTCCAGTGCGTCCGGGCCGAACATGAGGGCCTGGTTGGCGGCGGATTCGGCGGCCAGTTCGGCACTGCGCGGGAAGAGGGCCGTTTCGTAGGCGTGCAGGGCCTGCTCGAGGTCGGGATGGGTGATCAGCGCGGTGGCGAGTTCGGCGCCGTCGAGCAGTGCGAGGTTCGCCCCTTCGCCCGCGAACGGTGACATGAGGTGAGCGGCGTCGCCGAGCAGGGTGACGCCGGGGACGCGGTCCCAGCTGTGGCCGATCGGCAGGGCATGGATGAGACGCGGAACGAGTGGACCCTCGGCATCGGCGACCAGCGCGCGCAGCGCGTCGTCCCAATCCTGGAAGCGTTGCAGGACATAGTCTTTGGCCGACGGCGTGTCGGTGAAGTCGATACTGTTCAGCCAGTCCGCCGGCGCGGCGAGGGCGACGTAGGTGTGCACGGAGCCGTCGGTTTCCCGGTGGGAGAGCATGCCTTTGCCGTCGGCGAGGGCGAACATCATTCCGCCGCCGGCCAATTCGGCCGCGGCGGGGTTTCGGGTGGCGGCGTCGGGTAGGTCGCATTCGACGAAGGAGACACCGGTGTAAGCGGGGGTGGCCGTGGACAGCAGCGGCCTGATCTTGGACCAGGCTCCGTCCGCGCCGATCAGCAGGTCGGTGGTGAAGGTGGAGCCGTCGGCGAGGATCACCTCGTGCCTGCCGTCGCCAACCGCACGCGCATCGACCACTTTTGTGCCCCAGCGAATCGTATTGTCCGGCAACGAGTTCAGCAGCAAGCGGCGCAGGTCGTTACGGTCGATCTCGGGTCGGTCGCCGTCGCCGCCGTCTTCCTGCATGCGGATGTTGCCGTGCTTGTCGATGATGTGCATTTCTTCGCCGCCGGCGTGCACGAGCGCGCGGAACTCCTCGAACAAGCCCGCGGCGCGCAACGCCGCTTGGCCCGATTCGACGTGTATGTCGAGCATGCCGCCCTGACCGCGAGCGTCCGGCGAAGCGTCGAGTTCGTAGACGGCCGTTGCTATTCCGTGCACGTGCAGAACGCGGGCGAGCACGAGACCGCTGAGGCCGGCGCCGATCACGGCGATGGGATGGTGTTGCGACATGGCATTCCCCTAACGGGTGGGGCGCGGTGTGTGCACGGCGCCGTTGATGAGCAGATGGAAGCCCCAGGCGAGGCGGTCCGAGCCGGGGCCGGACAGCAGGTCGTCGCCCAGAGCGGCGATCCTGGGGTGGGTTTCGGTCGAAGCGGTGCGAATGGCGGCGACGAGTGCGTCGGTGTCGCGTTCGAGGTCGGTGCCGCGGTCGCGGGTGGCGTGTTCGGCGGCGTTCGCGGTGGCGTGCTGCAACAGCACGTCGCAGAGCCAGGCCGCGCGGTCGTCGGGGAGGCCGCCCTGGTTCAGCAGCGCGAGGATCGCTTCGAGCAGGTTCAGGTAGCCCGGACCGGACGGGCGGGCGACCAGCGCGGATTGGCCGAGGCCGGGGTTGTCGTAGAGCACCATCGTGTACGAGGTGAGCAGCTGAACCAGGCGGTCCTGCCAGTCGCCCGGCGCGTCGACCGGGGCGAGGTCGACCGCGGCGAGCATGTCGTCGAGGACCGCGGCGTGCAGTTCGGCGGTATTGCGGACGTACACGTAGAGCGAGGCGGGCCCGGTATCCAGCTCGGCCGCGAGGCGTCGCATGGTGACGCGCTCCAGACCTTCGGCCCGCATCAGCCGGACGGCGGTCGCGATGATGCCGGGGCGGGTCAGCGCGGGTTTCGCTGGGCGTTCGCGGCGACTTCTCGGTTTCTGCGGGTCGGTCGGCATGAATCCACTATAACGAACATGTTCGTTACGAACATGTTCGTTCGCTCACAGCATGCGAAAACCGCTGTTCAGGGAGATGGCCATCCGGCTGAGCCGGCGAAGATGAATCCGGGTTGGATGTGCCCGCAGGCCTAGTCGAGTGCCTGCATCGACGTTCGCCGCACAGGACTTACGTCACCGCGCGTCCGCTCGGTTCGATCACTTCGGACGCAGGTCAGCCCGACGGCCGCGGCGTCGACTAGCGCGCGGTAGGGCTGCGGATTTCGACAACCGGCGATGGTCGTCAGCCGCCGGGCCGGACCAGCCCGGTCTCGTACGCCAGCACCACGGCCTGAACCCGGTCGCGCAGACCGAGTTTCGTGAGCACGCGGCCCACGTGGGTCTTCACCGTCGCCTCGGAAAGGTAAAGCTGCTCGGCGATTTCGGCATTCGAACGACCAGCGGCGATCTGCTCCAGCACTTCTCGTTCGCGCGCGGTGAGCACGTCGAGCACACCCGGGTCGCGCATCCGCGCCGGATCCTCCGCGATCAGCCGATCGAGCAGCCGCTTGGTCACCTTCGGCGACACCACCGCGTCCCCCGCGGCCACACTGCGGATAGCGGAGATCAGGTCCTCCGGCGGCGTGTCCTTCAAGAGGAACCCGCTCGCGCCGGCCCGCAACGCGCCGAGCGCGTGCTCGTCGAGATCGAACGTGGTCATCACCAGCACTCGGCAGCCGTGCCCGGCCTCGACGATCCGCGTGGTCGCGGTGACCCCGTCCACCACCGGCATCCGCACGTCCATCAGCACCACGTCCGGCCGCAATTCCGCCGCCCGGCTGACCGCGGCCGCCCCGTTCGCCGCCTCCCCGATCACCTCGATGTCCGGGTGCGCCCCGAGGACCATCTTCAGCCCCATACGCATGAGTTCCTGGTCATCCACAACGAGAACGGTGATCGGCACGCCCCTAATCTAACGTGCCCGCCCCACTCCGCTCGCCGCGCACTTCCGCTCGTGCCGCACCCAAATCAGCGTTGGTTATGCCGCGCTACTCGGGGAGACCCGGCTCCAAGGGGATCGTGGCCTGGACGCGCCACGCGCCGTCGGCGGAACGACCGGTTTCCAGCGTTCCGCCGAGGACCGCGATGCGTTCGCGCATGCCGACCAGGCCCATGCCGCCGCCCTTGATCCGGATGGCGGGTTCATCGAGGGGAACGCCGCCGGTGTCGGTGATGTCGATGGTGACGTCGGTGTCGCGCCGACGGATCTGGACCCAGGCCTTCGGGTGCGGACCCGCGTGGCGCAGCGTGTTGGTGAGCGATTCCTGCACGATGCGATGCACGCCGAGGCTGACCTCGGGGGCGATGTCGTCGAGTTCGCCGGTCAGTTCCAGTTCGACGGCCAGGCCGGTGCCGCGCATCATCTCGACCACCTTCGCCAACCCCGCGGTGCCGTGCTGCGGCAACTGGTCGGCGGCGTGTTCGGTGCGCAGCAGCGCGACGGTCCGGCGCAGTTCGCGCAGAGCCTCGCGGCCGGTGCCCGCGATCGTGCCGAGCGCCTGTTCGGCGGCGTCCGGGTCGCGGCGCAACGCGTAGCGCGCGCCGTCGGCCTGCACGATGATCACGCTCACCGCGTGCGCGACCACGTCGTGCAACTCACGGGCGATGCGGGTGCGCTCGGCGGACACCGCGTCGTGCGCGCGCCGCTCCTTGTCGTAGTCGGCGACCGCGAGCCGGGCCGCGACCTCGGTGTCGTAAGCGTGTCGCGCACCGATGAATTCGGCCAAGGTCCAGCACAGGGCGAAGAACATCAGAGTGAAGATGAGATCGCTGGGACTCACCAAGCCCGCCGCGGTCGACAGCCCGCTGTCGGCCACGAGCCCCACCCCGAACCACAGCCCCTCCCGCCGCCCGACGTAGGCGACCAGCGTGTACAGCATGATCCCGAGGCTGAACAGCGTGATGTGCTCGACCTGCTCGTCGCCGACCACATACTGCACCGCGGTCGCGGTGAACGACAGCAACAGCACGGCCACCGCCATCGCCCGCGGATACACCCGCCGGAACACGATCGGCAGCGGAATGAAGACGCCGATCGCCGCCGCCGCGGCCTTGTTGTCCGCGTTGGCAACCCCGAGCACCTCGAGCACCAGCAGAACCAACGCCAGCATCGAATCCGCAACAATGGGCTTCCCGCGAAGCCACAAACTGAACCGACGCATGTCGACCACCCTAAGCCGACGCGCACCCTCGCCTGCGCCAACGCACAGCCGCACCACTCTTGATTTCCCGCACCGAGAATCGCAGCCAATTTTCGGTGCGGGAAATCAGAAGCGGTGCGGCTGTACTGGACTGCTGTCTGGTATTGGACATGCGGTCTGGTTGGCTGACCGGTGTGCAGATCGGTGACTGGGTGGTGTTGTTGGCCGCGGCGACGGCCGCGGGGTGGGTGGACGCGGTGGTCGGGGGCGGCGGATTGATCATCCTGCCGACCCTGTTCCTGGTCGCCCCGACGATCGCGCCGCAGACCGCGCTCGGCACCAACAAGCTGGCCGCGCTCGCGGGCACGGGCGCCTCGGTGGTGACCTTCGCCAGGAAGGTGCCGCTGCGCTGGCGAGTACTGCTGCCCGCGGCGGGGATCGCGGCGGTCACGTCCGGAATCGGCGCTGCCGCGGTGTCTTTGATCGATCGCGAGCTGTTCATCCCGATCGTGATGGTGGTGCTGGTGTCGGTCGCGGTGTTCGTCACGCTGCGCCCGTCGATCGGCGTCACCCTGGCCACGCACCCGCCGACGCGGCGCAAGTTCATCCTCACCATCGCGCTGGCCGCGGGCCTGATCGGCCTCTACGACGGACTGCTCGGCCCCGGCACCGGCACGTTCCTGATCATCACCTTCGCCACGCTGCTCGGCACCGAATTCGTCCGCGCGGCCGCGATGGCGAAGGTGATCAACTGCGGGTCCAACCTCGGCGCGCTGATCTTCTTCGGCGCGACCGGCCACATCATCTGGGCGCTCGGCGCGGCCATGGCGGTCGGCAATATCGCCGGCGCGATCGCCGGCTCGCACATGGCGCTGCGCAACGGCGCGAAGTTCGTGCGCATCGTCTTGCTGGTGGTGGTCGTCGGCATGGTGATCCGGCTGGGCTGGCAGCAGTTCGGTTGATCAGCCCCGGGTTTCGACCTGCGAGGCGAGCCACGGCTTCAGCACCCGCGAGGTCGTCTCGTGGATGCGCCGGTGCAGTCGCTCCCCGTCTTCCGCGCCGCTGATCGGCTGCTGGAACAGCACGGTCAGCGCGCCCGACACCGCGCCGACGACCGCACCGACCAGCGCCGCGGCACCGACCTCGTCCAGCTCGTTCGGGAACGCGATGTGCAGCTGACGAGCGATCTCACGCTGCGTGACCAGCTGTGCGTGCGCGGCCCGGCCGCTCACCGACGGCACGGTGCGCGAAACCTGCGCCCGTAACGCGGCGATCCGCGCGTTCAGATCGTCGACGAGATGCTCGCCGGGGTTGTCACCGGCCGCGCGCAGCGCCCGGAGCAGCACCTCGACCGGTCGCTCCCCCGGTCGCCGGCTGCCGATCGCGGCCACCGCGGCCCGCACTCGGTCGTCGGTCTCCGGGAATAGCAGCTCTTCCTTGCTGGCGAAGTAGTTGAAGAAGGTGCGAGTCCCCACATCGGCCACCGCGGCGATGTCGGCAACCGTGGTCTCTTCGTAGCCTCTCGTCTCGAAAAGCTCTACGGCTGCCTGGAGCAGGGCTCGGCGGGTACGTTCGCGTTTGCGGTCACGAAGGGCGGATGGCGGCACGGCGGGCACAGTACGGCATTTCGCGAGGCAGACGCGGTAGGCGGCGGTTTCGCGCGTGCCGTTCCCGGCGCCCGTTACGGGTGTTTCACCCTGTGCCGCTGGGCATTTCATGCGAGATTGCAGGCCGTGCAAACTCGCACGGCGTGTAACGCGGGCGGGCGCGACCACACTCGGCGGAACCGACTAGTTTGGACCGGGTGAGCATCGCGACTTCGAAGGATGTGGACGCCGAGTTCCTCGACCTCCCACTGGCCGCGCTCGCCGACGCCGCGCTGACCGCGGCGACGGCGGCAGGCGCCGAACATGCCGACCTGCGGGTGCATCGGCTGGTCACCCAGTCGATCCGGCTGCGCGACGGGCGGGTCGAGTCGATCAGCGACAACGTGGAGCTTGGCTTCGCGGTCCGGGTGATCGTCGACGGGACGTGGGGCTTCGCCTCGCACGCCGCGCCGACGCCGGAGACCGCGGTCGAGGTGGCGCACAGCGCGGTGACGGTGGCGACCACCTTGCGCGCGCTCAACCGCGAGCGGGTGCGGCTCGCCGACGAACCGGTCTACGACAACGTGCACTGGGTTTCGGCCTACGACCTGGACCCGTTCACCGTGCCGACCGCCGACAAGGTCGCGCTGCTCCAGGACTACTCGGGCCGCCTGTCCGGCTCCGACGGGGTGGATCACGTCACCGCGTCGGTGTTGCAGGTGAAGGAGCAGACCTTCTACGCCGACACCGCGGGTTCATCGATCACCCAGCAGCGCGTCCGGCTGCACCCGATCTTCGAGGCGACCACGGTCGACTCCTCGGCGGGCGTGTTCGAGACCATGCGCACGCTGGCGCCGCCGGTCGGTCGCGGGTGGGAGTTCGTCACCGGGGCCGACGGAACCTGGGACTGGCAGGGCGAACTCGCGCAGATCCCCGAATGGCTCGCCGAGAAGGTCAAGGCGCCGACTGTCACCCCCGGCCCGACCGATCTGGTGATCGATCCGACCAACCTGTGGCTGACCATCCACGAATCCATCGGCCACGCCACCGAGTACGACCGCGCCATCGGCTACGAATCCGCCTATGCCGGAACCTCGTTCGCCACTCCGGACAAGCTCGGGACGCTGAAGTACGGCACACCGGTGATGCACGTGACCGGTGATCGCACCCAGGAGCACGGGCTGGCCAGCGTCGGTTACGACGACGAGGGTGTCGCCGGGCAGCGCTGGGACCTGGTGCGCGACGGCATCCTGGTCGGTTACCAGCTCGACCGGGTGTTCGCGCCGCGGCTCGGTCTCGAACGGTCCAACGGATGCTCGTACGCGGACTCCGCGCATCACGTGCCGATTCAGCGGATGGCGAACGTCTCGCTGCAGCCCGATCCCGAAAACGACACCAGCACCGCGGAACTCATCTCCCGGGTGGACAACGGGATCTACATCGTCGGCGACAAGTCGTGGTCGATCGACATGCAGCGCTACAACTTCCAGTTCACCGGGCAGCGGTTCTTCCGGATCCGCGACGGGAAGCTGGACGGCCAGCTGCGCGACGTGGCGTATCAGGCGACCACCACCGACTTCTGGGGCGCGATGGAAGCCGTTGGCGGACCGTCCACTTGGCAGCTCGGCGGCGCGTTCAACTGCGGCAAGGCGCAACCCGGGCAGGTCGCGGCGGTCAGTCACGGGTGCCCGTCGGTTCTGGTGCGCGGCATCAACATTCTCAACACGCGGACGGAGGCGGGACAGTGACCGTGCAGACCGTTATTGCGGCGGGCGAGGTCGTCGAGCGCGCGCTCGCGCTGTCCCGGGCCGACGAGGCGATGGTGATCGTCACCGACGCGTACGACGCGTCACTGCGGTGGGCCGGGAACTCGATGACCACGAACGGGTCGTCGGTGTCGCGGGATTGGGCCGTCGTCTCGATCTTCCGGGACGGGCCGAATTCGGCGCGGGTCGGGACCATCGGGTCGACCAGTGTCGATCCCGGCGAGATCGAGGCGGTGGTGCGGCGCAGTGAGGAGGCGGCGCGCTCCGCCGAGCCGGCCAGGGACGCGATGCCGTTGCTGGAACCGGATGCGTCCGTCGACGATTGGGCGGACGCGCCGGGGACCACCGGGATCGAGGTGTTCACCGATCTCGCCGGTGGGTTGTCCACCGGATTCGACGGCGGCGATCGGCTCTACGGATTCGCGCATCACACCGTGCACACGACCTGGCTCGGTACCTCGACGGGACTTCGGCGGCGGTTCGTGCAGCCGACCGGTTCGGTGGAGATCAACGGAAAGCGCGGCGAGGGAAGCGATCTCGCCAGCGCGTGGGTCGGCGTCGGCACCAACGACTTCACCGACGTCGATGTGCCCGGGCTGCTCACCGAATTGTCCCGGCGCCTGGATTGGGCCGGACGGAAGGTCGACCTGCCCGCGGGCAGGTACGAAACCCTCATGCCGCCTTCGACCGTCGCCGATCTCATGATCTACCTGCACTGGGAGATGGAGGGGCGCGGCGCGCACGAAGGACACACGGCATTCTCCCGGGCCGGCGGCACCCGAATCGGCGAGCGGCTCACCGGCATTCCGTTGACGCTGTACTCCGACCCCACCGCTCCCGGACTCGAATACCGTCCGTTCGTCGCCACATCCGCATCGTCGCAAGCGATGTCGGTGTTCGACAACGGACTGTCCGCCGAACGCGTCGACTGGGTGCGCGAAGGCGTCATCGAGTCGCTGATCTACCCGCGCGCCACCGCCGCCGAATTCAACACCACCGCAACGGTTCCCGGCGGCAACCTGCTGCTCACCGGCGGCTCCGACGCCACCCTCGACGACATGATCGCCCGCACCGAACGCGGCCTACTGCTCACCACCCTCTGGTACATCCGCGAGGTCGACCCCGCCAGCCTGCTCCTCACCGGCCTCACCCGCGACGGCGTCTACCTCATCGAGAACGGCGCGGTAACCGCCGCCGTCAACAACTTCCGCTTCAACGAAAGCCCTCTCGACCTGCTCCGCCGCACCACCGAAGCAGGCCACACCGAAACCACCCTCCCCCGCGAATGGAAAGACTGGTTCACCCGAACCGCCATGCCCCCCTTGCGCATCCCCGACTTCCACATGTCCTCGGTAAGCCAGGCAACGTAGTCGAAATCGAGTCGAGTCAAATGGTCGTTAGTTGATCTTCAACAGCGACCTTTTGACTCGACTCGATGGGCGCACGACCATTTGACTCGACTCGATGGGCGCACACGACCTTTGACTCACCTCGATGAGCGAGAGGACCTGACTCAGCCCGACGAGCAGTGGACGACCACTCGCCTCACCGCGATCACCGAACCGACCACGCGACTCCCCCTCCTTTCCCAAGCCTCTTTGAACCGGACCACAACCCGATGACCACGCCGGAACTCCCGCGTTGCCCATGCCAACTGCGTGAGTAGGTCGGGGACCCCGCCTGACGTGCTCAGCACTATCGATCATCTCGGGGAGCAGGTGTACCTGACTCGCCAGGTAGACCCCCGGCATGTCCCAACGCGAGCTGACAAGAAAACTGAAGACCTACAACGGTTTTCACTGAAGTAGTGCTGAGCACGTCGCCTGCCGTACCCGGCTTTAGGCGCACGTCGAGCACGCGGCGTCGAGTTCCAGCGTGGTCATCTGGCTGTGGTTGCGTTATCGAGACTTCTTCGCATACCTGATTCGTCCTTCGCATACCTGTTGAAGGGTTGAGGGGTCTGCGAACGATGAAGCAGGTTTGCGAGGGCGACGAGCAGCGGTCCAGCGCCAGGGTTCTTCGCAGACCTGGTTTCGGCTTTACATAGCCAGCGGTGTCCGAGGGCTATGCAGAGGATGAAACAAATGTGCGAGGGGACCGATCCCTCGCACGGATCGGTCCGAGGGATCGGTTGGGGGTGCGCTCGCGTCAGACTTCAGGCGGTCAGCGTGATTTCGATGGCGATGGTGCCCTTTTTGCCGCGCCGGAGGTTGCTGCCGAGGATGGTGAGGGGGCCCATGAGCCAGTATTTGCGCATGAGGAGTTTGCGGACTCGGTCGGTGCCGGGCTGGTCGAGAATGCGGGCGGTGCCTGCGACTACGTCGCCGCGGGTTTTGCCGGTGACGTTGCAGGGTTGCACGGTGACTTCGGGGTTGCGGCGCAGGCGTTTGACTTTCCAGCTGTCGGTGACGGTCCACACGTAGAGTTTGTCGGCGTCCGCGACGGCCCAGACCGGAGTGCCGACGGGGGTGCCGTCTTTCCGGAACGTGGTCAGCAGAACGTAATCGGCCTTGCCGATAGCCCCCAGCGTGTTCGTCATGAGGTCAGCGTATCCGGGTGTCGGCTATTCGGACATACGGCGCTCAGTCCACCTTGGTCAGCACCTGGGGGCCGTCGTCGGTAATGGCGACAGTGTGTTCGGAGTGGGCGGTGCGCGAGCCGTCGGCGGAGCGCAGGGTCCACCCGTCGGGGTCGGTGACGATGCGGTCGGTGGTGCGGGCGAACCAGGGTTCGATGGCGATGGCCAGGCCGGGACGCAGGCGGTAGCCGCGGCCCGGGCGGCCGTGGTTGGCGACGTGCGGGTCCTCGTGCATGGTGCGGCCCAGCCCGTGACCGCCGAATTCCATGTTCACCGGGTAGCCGTAGTCGCGGGCGACGGCGGAGATCGCGGCCGAGATGTCGCCGATATGGTTGCCCGGCACCGCGACCTCGATCGCGGCGGCGAGCGCTTCCTCGGTAGCGCGGATCAGGCGGAGGTCTTCTCCCGCGGCGGCGCCGACCACGATGGTGGTGGCCGCGTCGGCGACCCAGCCGTCGATGCCGACAGCGAGGTCCATGGTCAGCACGTCACCGTCGCGCAGGTCGTAGTCGAACGGAAGGCCGTGCAGGACAGCGTCGTTGACCGAGAGGCAGACGGTGTTGCGGAAAGGTCCGCGGCCGAAGGACGGCGAGTAGTCCCAGTAGCAGGACTGCGCGCCGCGCTGCTTGATCCGTTCTCGCACATGGGCTTCCAGTTCGAGCAGGTTCACCCCGATGCGCGCGAGTTCGCGCAACTCCCCCAGTACCTCACCCACGAACTGTCCCGTGACCCGCATTCGTTCGATCTCGGCCGGCGTCTTCAGCTCTACCATGCAACTACTCCCATCTCGGTATTAAAATACCAAGGTAGCGGATTCGGTATTTTAATACCAACCCTGGCGTCCTAGCCGGTTGTTATAGCCCGACGGAACCAGCAGGGACCCGAGCTGATGCAACTACATAGTTTGATGCGCATATCTACGTAGCAACATGCAACACGCTCACTTGCGGTATTTAAATACCGCCAATACTCTGATCGCATGGTCCGTCTCCCGTTGACCCCGGCTCAGATCGACGCCGGCCGCCGCCTCGGCGCCGCCCTGCGCGCAGCCCGCGCCGACCGCGATCTCGTCGAGGTCGCCCGCTCGGCAGGCATTTCCCCGGAAACCCTGCGCAAGATCGAGACCGGCCGCCTCCCCTCCCCCGCCTTCGGCACCGTCGTGGCCCTGAGCCTCACCCTCGACCTCCCCCTCCAGGACCTAGCCGACACCTGGCGCGCCGCCGGCCTGGCGCAATCCGCCTGACCCCGGCGAGAGCCGCACCCACTACTCGCCGGACTCCAGTCGCCGGGTGACGGCGAGGCCGACGGAACCGTCTGCGCCACGAAACAGCTTGTGCAGCTTGATGAGTGACGTTCCGATGATTCCGTACTTGCGGGAGACCAGGTCGCGCACTCGCTGCGTGCCGTCCGCATCGAGGACCGTGGCAGTTCCCGCGAACACCTCATCGCCCTTGGGGCGACCCCGGGCATCGGAAGATTGCAGCGTCACGTCCGAGTTGCGGCGGATGCGCTTGACCTTCCAGGTCGTGGGGTTGGTCCACACGACGATCCGGTCGCCGTCCGGCGCGACCCACACCGGCGTCCCCACCGCGGTGCCGTCCTTCTTGTAGGTCGTCAGCAGCACAAATGTGCTCGCGCCCAGCTCATTCCATGTCATGGCGAAAACGGTATGTCGCGGGGATGTGGCCGGACATCCGTCCGTGAGCCCAAATCCGGGCTACGCGCCGCGACGTATCCGCGGCGCGTAATCCGAACACCCTCCGCACTCAGCCGCGATGCGCGCGAAAGAACGCCCGGACATCCTCGAGGAACAGCTGAGGCTGCTCCAGCGCCGCGAAGTGCCCGCCCTCGGCATACTCGGTGAAATGCTCGATGTACCCGCCCGGGTTCATCACCCGGCGCATGAGCGGACTCGTATTGAACACCGCCCACCCTTGCGGCACTCCGGAGGGCATCACCCAGTCCATGCCGGAATGGGCTGTCTCCCAGAGGAACTGCGCCGCCGAGGCACCACTGCGGGTGAACCAGTAGATGCTGATATTCGCCAGCAGGATGTCGCGATCCACCGCTTCACCGCTCGGCCGCGCCGGGTCGGTCCACACCTGGAACTTCTCCGCGATCCACGCCAGCTGAGCGAGCGGCGAGTCGGTCAACGCGGCGGCGATCGCGTTGGGTTGCGTCGTCTGGAGCACCAGGTAGCCCTTCTGTTCCGACCACCGCGCCCGCGCCTCTTCGATCGCAGCGACCTCCTCGTCGGTCAGCCCGTCCGGCATCGGCAGCTGCTCCCCTACCAACCCGAGCGTGCCTCGATCGCTGTTGACGTGCGTCGCGATCACCCGCTCCGGATACACCGCCGCCAACCGCCCCGTCACCCCCGCGCCGACGTCCCCACCCTGCGCCACGAACTTCTCGTACCCCAGCCGAGTCATCAACTCCGCGAACGCATCCGTCGTCCGAGCCAACTCCCACCCGGCCGACGCCAGCGGCGTGGAGAACCCGAACCCCGGCAGCGAGGGAATCACCACATGGAACGCATCCGCCGAATCACCCCCGTACGCAACCGGATCCGTCAACGGCCCGATCAACTCGAGGAACTCGACCACCGACCCCGGATACCCGTGCGTCATCAACAGCGGCGCCGCCCCCTCCTCCGCCGACCGCACATGGAAGAAATGGATTGTCTGCCCGTCGATTTCGGTCGTGAACTGGTCATAGGCATTCAGCCTCGCCTCCTGTTCCATCCAGTCGAACCCATCACGCCAATACTCGGCCAGCTCCGCGAGATAAGCCGGCGCAATCCCACGCCCCCAATCGTTTTCGGTCCCCGGCACCACCTCCGGCACCCGAGCATGCGCCAATCGCGCACGCAGCTCATCGATCTCGGCCTGCGGGATGTCTATACGGAATGGGCGGATCGCTGTGTTCGTCATGCGAACCACTCTCCCGGGCATTGCGGAAGACTTGCTTCCGCAATCAAACACTTCTTTGAGATTCTTCGAGATTCGATTCCGTCCGCTTCCACCGGGGATCGCGGCCGAGAAGGGCTGCGATGGTGTCCAGTGCCGGCACTGGTCGACCCGGCTCCACCCGGGGTTGGTACACGCCGTCCGGCCCATTGAGCGCGCTGCCCGGCGCGGTGATCGACCGAGCAATCGGCAAAGCCCGATCTGTGAGACGTTCCGGGACCGGGCAGGGGCGTGACAAGGCACGAAGTCTTGACAATATTCTTCGGTAAGCGTTGACTTACGGTTCGTAGAAACTTACCAAGCAGGAGATGAGTGGGGTGCGCTCGCTGACCGGATGCGGCGCACGATCGTGGAGCGCCTGGCCGAGAAGCCGCAGGCGGTGGGTGAACTCGCGCGCGAGTTGCCGATCAGCCGGCCTGCGGTGTCACAGCATCTGAAGGTGCTCAAGGACGCGGGGCTGGTCGCGGACCAGGCCGCAGGGACTCGGCGGATCTATTACCTGAACCCGGCCGGAATGAACGCGCTGCGCGCTCAGCTCGACCGGTTCTGGGGACGCGCCCTCGCAACGTATCAACAAGTGGTCGAGCAACATTCAGGAGAAGTCATGACTCATACCCAAGCCGAACCGGTGCATCAGCAGATCGTGGTCGACGCACCGTTGGACCGGGCGTTCGCGGTGTTCGTCGAGCGATTCGACGCGATCAAGCCGCGCGAACACAACCTGCTCTCCGCCCCGATCGCCGAGACGGTGTTCGAGCCGCGCGTCGGCGGGCACATCTACGACCGCGGCGAGGACGGCAGCGAGTGCCGCTGGGCGCGCGTGCTCGCCTACGAGCCGCCGAATCGCCTGGTGTTCAGCTGGGATATCAACGCGCGCTGGGAAATCGAGACCGATCCGGACAAGACCAGCGAGGTGGAGGTCACCTTCACCGCCGAAGGCCCCGACCGCACCCGCGTCGACCTCGAGCACCGCAATATCGAACGCCACGGCGAGGGCTGGGAGGCGGTTCGCGCCGGCGTCGACAATGAGGCAGGCTGGCCGCTGTACCTGCAGCGCTACCTCGACGTAGCGAACGAGGAAGCCTGAGGAATCAGCGGAGAGGATCGGATGAACAGCACCGATTCCGATCGCCCGGTCGATGACCGGCCTGCCCGCGTGCGGCTGGTCACGATCGCGCGGGAGTGGACCCGAATCGGGTGCATCGGATTCGGCGGCCCGCCCACCCATATCCTGCTGCTGCGCCGGCTGTGCGTGACCGAGCGGAAGTGGCTCAGCGCAACGGAATTCGAGGACGGCATCGCGGCGACGAACCTGCTGCCCGGCCCCGCATCCACGCAGTTGGCGATCTTTTGCGCATGGCGACTGCGCGGCGCGCCCGGGGCGGTCGTCGGCGCGCTGTGCTTCATCGTGCCCGGGCTCGTGCTGATCCTGGGGTTGGCCGCGCTGTTCCTGTCCGGCACCCCACCCCGGTGGGTGACCGGCGCGGCGGCCGGAGCGGGAGCGGCGGTCGCGGCGGTGGCCGCACACGCCGCCCTCGGGCTGATCCCGGCCAGCCGAGCCCGCGCCGACCGGCCTGGTCAACGGCTGCGCTGGACCGCCTATCTCGTATTCGGCGGTGTGGCAACGATTGTGCTCGGTCCGTGGTTGGTGCTGGTGCTGATCGGCTGCGGAGCGATCGAAATCTGCACCCGGTCGCGATCCGAGCGGGCTCCGCAGTTGCCGGCGCTGCTCGCGTTCGCGCCGGTGAGCCTGACCGGCATGGGGGCGCTGGCGTGGGTGGCGGTGAAAGTCGGCGCGCTGTCCTACGGCGGTGGGTTCGTGATCATCCCGCTCATGCAAGCCGACGCGGTGAATCACTATCACTGGATGACCAACGCCCAGTTCCTCAATGCGGTGGCGCTGGGGCAGATCACGCCGGGCCCGGTGGTGCAGACCGTCGCGGTCGTCGGCTACGCCGCGGGCGGAATCGCCGGTGGACTGCTGGCGGCGCTGCTCGCGTTCACGCCCTCGTTTCTTTTCGTGGTCGCCGGTGCGCCGCATTTTCAGCGCCTGCGATCCAGCGCGACGGTTCAGGCCTTCTTCGACGGCGCCGGGCCGGCGGTGATCGGCGCGATCGGCGGGTCAACTGTGCTGCTGGCGGCGGCACTGACCCAGTGGTGGCAGTTCGGCGTGCTCGCCCTGGCGGCAGGCTGGTTACTCGGCCTGCGCCGGGGCGTGGTCAGTACCCTGCTCGGCGCCGGGGCGTTGGGCGTGGGCGCCGCGCTGGTGCACCTGCCGATCGGCCCAGCCATTTAGTTCGCAATTGTGTCGAGAAACACTGCGGGGGCCTCAGCCGGTCGCTGAGGCCCCTGCGGTCGTGCCGACCGGTGTCCGAGCGATTTCCTCTGGGCCCCGGCCTCGATACATGAGGCTTTCATACTTCCGGCCGTTCGGCGCACCGAGCAGAGCCGCGAACGGTGAGCATGCGCGCCCGTGCATCTGTACTGACAGCGCACCGACGTGCCCGCACCGGAATCGCCGCCCGAAAACCGTTCGCAGATAACGAAATAGCAACGCCGTCAGCGAAACGTGCCCAAACTGTTCCGCTTGTCGTCACCTGCCGCACCCGAAGAATTCGCCACCGAGCCGCGCCCCGGCAACGGTCCGCCCGCTACTGCCCGGTTGGCCCTCGGATAACCTGGCCCGATGTTCTTGGCCCAGATCGTCGCCGCTCGCGTCCCGCGCCGGATGCTGTCCGTGTTCGTGCGGAACGCGGAGTTGCTCAAATTCCTGACCGTCGGAGCGATCGCCTTCGTCACCACCATGGTGCTCTTCTTCGGGTTGAAATGGACTGTCCTGGAAGGCAAGCCGGTCACCGCGAACGTGGTCGCGGTGTTGATCGCCACCGTGGTCTCCTACGTGCTGAACCGCGAGTGGGCGTTCACCGCGCGCGGCGGACGTGAGCGCCGTCACGAAGCGGCGCTGTTCTTCCTGGTGGCGAGCATCGGCATGGTGATCAACCAGCTGCCGCTGGCGGTGTCGAGCTACCTTTTCCAGCTGCGCACCCCGCACGTCTCGGTGGTGGTGGAGAACATCGCCGACTTCGTCAGCGCGACCATCATCGGCACGCTGCTGGCCACCGTCTTCCGTTGGTGGGCGATGCGCAAGTTCGTGTTCCCCGATCCGGTGCGGCCCGACATGGAACACGACGAGCCGGTCGCCGAGACGCGAGCCTGACCATGCTGGTCACCATCCCGGCGGGAACGGTGACGCTCTCGGATCGGCGCACGCAACGCAGTTGGACGGTCGAGGTCGCGCCCTTCCGGATGGCCGCGGTCCCGGTCACGCAGGAGCAGTACCACCAGGTCACCGGGCTGCGACCGGGCAGCGGCCGCGGCGACCGGTTGCCGGTCGACAGCGTCTCGTGGTGGGACGCCCTGCGGTTCTGCAATGCCCTCTCGGCGCAGGAGGGCCTGACACCCGCGTATCGGCTCGACGACGAGAACGCCGAGTGGGACGACACCGCAGACGGCTACCGGCTTCCCACCGAGGCCGAATGGGAGCACGCGTGCCGCGCGGGCAGCACCGGTCCACGGTATGGCGAACTCGACGAAATCGCCTGGTACCGCGGCAATTCGGAAGGGCGCATGCACGAGGTCGGCGGCAAGCGCCCCAATGCGTGGGGCCTGTACGACATGCTCGGCAACACCTGGGACTGGTGCTGGGACATCTACGACGCCGAAATCTACGGCTCCTACCGGGTATTGCGCGGTGGCGGCTGGTTCGACGAGCACTGGAGCTGCCGCGCCTCGGTGCGCCGGCGCAGTCACCCGACGCTGCGCCTGGACGACGTCGGATTCCGGGTCGCGCGTTCCTGATTCCGCGCGCACCTTGGACTTCGGTTGCAGCCGAATAGCTTTCGGCGGGCCGGGCGTCCGGTATGGTAACGATCAGCCGGTGTGGCATCGGCCGTGGTCACCGCAGCGACGCGGAGTGACACTGTCTCGATAGTGGATTCGCCCCTGCCGCAGGACGTGATGCACGATGCGAAGTACCAGCGACGTCGTGGTATTGACCGATCACAGCTCTACCGAGGGTAGTTCGGGTCAGCTCGCCCGCGCCGTCGAACTGGTCACCGGCGCCGCGCCCTCGATTCTCGACGCGCGACATTTCTACGACGGCGGCGAAGGAGCCCTGCGCCCCGGGGGCCGGCTGGTGATCCCGGCCGAAGCGGTCGATGTGCGGCCGTCCGTGCTCATCGTCTACGAAATTCCGCCGGCGGATCGGTGTCGGTTCACCCGTTTCCAAGCGGACGTGGCCCGCAACGGCATTCCCTGCCTCGGCACCGACGCGCAGGCATGGCGCCAGGCCACCGACAAACGGCACACGGTCGAATGCTTCCGCGCCGCGGGCATTCCGCAGCCGGACTCGCTGGTCCTCGATCGCCCGACCCTGGCCGCCTTCGACCGGCTCGGACGCAACGTGTGGACCCGGCCGGTCGTCGGCTACGGCGGCCACGACGTCTTCCACGTCACCACCGCGGCGCAACTGCACGCGGCGTGCGAGCACTACCGGCGCATCGGCAGCGGCTGGCTGCTCTCCCGCGACGCGCACAACTTCGACGAGCACGGCCGGCGCCATCAATACCGAGTCGTCGTGCTCGGCGACCGGGTGTTGCGGGTGTGCGAACACGTGCAGACCGACCCGGACGTCCCCTGCAACGAGTCGTACGGCGCGATCTCGACCGTGCTCGCGCCCGACGCACTCCCCCAGCCCCTCCGCGAGCTCGCGGTGCGGGCGACAGCATCGGTCGGGCTACCGTTCGGCGGCGTGGATCTGGTGCCCGAACGCGGCGGCGCGGTGTTCGAGGTGAATGTGCATCCCGTGCTCGACGTGCCGCAGGGATTCGAAACGGTGGCGGTTCCGTTCGTGCTCGCGCACCTCACCGATGCCGCCGCGCACAGGCCGGCGCTGCCCGAATCCTCGCGCACACACCGCTGATCGGACATTCCAGACAGGTTCTTCCGTACGCTCCACGGAATCGTCGGCGCCGCACATACTGTCCGGTACAGGCATGGCTATCACCCAGACAACGCGCCAGTGGCAGCTCGAGCAGGTGCCACATCGACCCCGAAGCGAGCGTATTCATGGTCATCTTCGCTGTGCACGACGCCCTCCTCGCGCAGATCGGCAACCCGACCCCGGAAGCGCCGCCGGTCTCGGACAAGATCTTGCAGATGGTTCGCTACCTCACCTGGCTGGTGCTGTTGTCCGGGGTCTGCGGAATCACCTACGCGGGTGGCCGATTCGCGTGGGAGAAGTGGCAGGGCGGTCCGTTGGACTCGCCGAAGATGATCGCCGGGGCGATGATCGGCGGGGTGGTCGCGACCAGCGCGGGCACCATCATGAACGCCGTGGTCGGCTGATCGCGGAAGAATCCCTTCCGCGATTGCTGTCATGATCGACACATGTTGGAGACCTCCGCGCGGCTGCTACGACTGTTGTCGCTGCTACAGCTGCATCGTGACTGGACCGGGCCGGTCCTCGCCGAGCGCCTCGGGGTCTCGACCCGCACCGTGCGCACCGATATCGAGCGACTGCGGACCCTCGGCTACCCGGTGCACGCCACTCCCGGTGTCGCGGGCGGTTATCGACTCGGCGCGGGCTCCGCGTTGCCGCCGCTGCTGCTCGATGACGACGAGGCCGTCGCGGTCGCGGTCGGGCTGGCCACCGCGGCCAACGGCGCGGTCACCGGGATCGAGGAGACCTCGGTGCGGGCGCTGGTGAAGTTGCAGCAGGTGCTGCCGTCGCGGCTGCGTAATCGGGTGCAGGCGTTGACTTCCGCGACCGTGCACGTGCCCGGCGTCGGCAAGCCGACGGTGGACGCCGCCGTGCTCACCGCCGTCGCGGGGGCGATCCGGGCGAGCGAGCGATTGCGGTTCGACTACGAATCCCATTCCGGCACACCGTCACGCCGCGATGTGGAGCCACATCGGCTGGTGCACTGGCGCGGTCACTGGTACCTGGCGGCGTGGGATCCCGGACGCGGCGATTGGCGCACGTTCCGGGTGGATCGAATCACGCCGAAGACGCCGAACGGTCCGCGGTTCACCCCACGCGAGGTGCCGGAGGCGGAGATCGCCGAGCGGGTGCAGCGCGGAGTGGGCGCGGCTACCTGGCGTTTTCGTGCGGTGGTGCGCATGGCCGCCCCGGCCGATGCGATCCGGGCGCGGTTGCCGGCAGCGGTGACGGTCGAGCCGGACGGGCCGGAACACTGTGTGGTGCAGGTGGGTTCGGATTCGCCGCGACTGCTCACGTACTACCTGGCCCTGGCCGACGTCGAGTTCGAGGTGCTGGACGCCCCCGAACTGGCCGACCAACTACTGGCGACCGCCGAGCGATTCCGCCGGGCGGCCGGTTCCCGATGAAACACCGGCGCAGCACAATTCGCCGATACAGTGCAACCCGGCCGGGCCGGCGAAATACGCCGAGCGCGGCCGGGCGATCACTGTCGTAATTTCCCGCTAGGGCTGGTTGGCACCGGCGATGCCACCGATGATTCCGCCGATGATGCAGCCGGGGATGGCACCGATAATGGCGAAGATCAAACCGATCAAGAACCCGATCGCGCAGCCGATCAACACCCCGGCCACGGTCGTACCCGCATCACCGATGAACTGCGGCGCACCCGGCTCCGGGCTCGCCGCGCCGACCGGCGTCAGCGTCAATGTGGTTGCGGCGGCGTTCACTTCCGGCGCGACCCGCACCTGCTGACCGGAGACCGACTGCACGGTGGTCGGCACGGTGGCGACCACCGCCCCGTCCGGCGCCAGCACGGAGACGCCCTGATCGGGCGTCAGCACGAACCTGCCGGAGGCCAGCGTGAGCGTCGCGCTCGAGTGGTCGGGCGCGACCGCCGCCGTGTAGGCGACGCCGTGATCGACCCCGGTGAACGCGGCGTCGGCCACTTCGGCCTGCCCGTGCGCGGTGGCGGCGGCGACGCCGGTGGCGGCAATCGTGAGAACCGCAGTTGCCACAAATTTCCTGATATTCATAAGGCTTTCCAATCATCTAGCCGATTCGATTGGCGTTTCTCCGGAAACGGCCATGGAACACCATCGATCATGCGCTCCGGGCAAGAGCGTTGTCGAGGGAATTCGGCAGATCGAATTGCCTTGCAAGATCAGGTAATTCGAAACTCCCCAATAATTGGGGGGTTGATTTTCGGGCTATTCCAATTCCCCTTCGGTCTCCAAGTAGACCTGGCGCAACCGATCCAGCGTCGCCTGCTCCGGATGCTCCCACAGGTCCCGCTCGGCGGCCTCCAGCAGCCGCTCGGCAATGCCGTGCAGCGCCCACGGGTTGGACTGCTCCATGAACTTGCGGTTCACCTCGTCGAAAACGTAGCTCTCCGCGAGCTTCTCGTACATCCAGTCGGCGACCACATTGGTGGTGGCGTCGTAGCCGAACAGATAGTCGACCGTCGCCGCCATCTCGAACGCGCCCTTGTAGCCGTGCCTGCGCATGGCCTCCAGCCAGCGCGGGTTCACCACGCGAGCGCGGAAGACCCGCGAGGTCTCCTCGGACAGCGTGCGGGTGCGCACCGCGTCCGGGCGGGTACTGTCGCCGATGTAGGCCTCGGGGTTCTTGCCGGTGAGCGCGCGCACGGTGGCGACCATGCCGCCGTGGAACTGGAAGTAGTCGTCGGAGTCGGCGATGTCGTGTTCACGGGTGTCGGTGTTCTTGGCCGCCACCGCGATTCGGCGGTAGGCGGTGCGCATGTCGTCGGCGGCGGGTGCGCCGTCCAGGTCGCGCCCATAGGCGTAGCCGCCCCAGGTGGTGTAGACCTGCGCGAGGTCGTCGTCGGTGCGCCAGCTCTTCGAATCGATGAGCTGCAAGAGGCCCGCGCCGTAGGTGCCCGGCTTGGAACCGAAGATGCGGGTGGTGGCGCGGCGGGCGTCGCCGTGCTCGGCCCGGTCCGCTTCGGCATGCGCGCGAACGTAATTCGATTCGGCGGGCTCGTCCAGCTCGGCGACCATCCGCACCGCGTCGTCGAGCAGGGCGAGCACGTGCGGGAACGCGTCGCGGAAGAAGCCGCTGATGCGCACCGTGACATCGATGCGCGGACGGTCCAATTCGTCGAGCGAGATCAGCTCCAGGGTGGTGACCCGGCGGCTCGCCTCGTCCCACACCGGCCGGACCCCCAGCAGCGCAAGGACTTCGGCGATGTCGTCGCCGGAGGTGCGCATCGCCGAGGTGCCCCACACCGACAGACCCACCGAGCGCGGGTACTCGCCGTGATCGGCCAGATAACGCTCCAGCAGCGAATCCGCCATCGCCTGACCGGTTTCCCAGGCCAGGCGCGAGGGAACGGCCTTCGGGTCGACGGAGTAGAAGTTGCGGCCGGTCGGCAGGACGTTGATCAGTCCGCGCAGCGGCGAGCCGCTGGGGCCCGCGGGGATGAAGCCGCCGTTGAGCGCGTGCAGGACCCGGTCGACCTCGACAGTGGTCTGGCGGAGGCGAGGGACGACTTCGGTTGCGGCGAAACGGAGTACCGCGCGCACCGCGGCGAGCTTGGGATCGGCGGCCAGCGCTGCGGGCGTGTCAGCGTGTGCGACAGCAGGCGCGGCGGCGTCCGTGGCAGCAGGCGCGACGGCGTCCGTGGCAGCAGGCGCGGCGGCGTGCGCGACAGCGTGCGTCGCGGCGTCCGCGACTGCGTTCGTGGCGGCGGTCGAAGGTGCGGCGGGCGAGCCCGTCGTGGCGGCGCGGAGGGAGTCCGCGAACTCGTCGACGAGCCGGTCCACCGCGTCCACCGACCAATCGGCCGCTTGAAGGGCGGCAACGAGTCCGCGCGCCTGGCTCTCGACGACGTCGACTCGGCCGCGGACCTCGGTGCCGGACTCGTCCAGCCCCAGCGCTTCGCGCAGGCCGGGCACGTTGCGCTCGCCGCCCCACAGCTGACGGGCGCGCAGCATGGCCAGCACCAGGTCGACCTCGCTCTCCCCGACCGGCGCCTGGCCGAGGATGTGCAGGCCGTCGCGGATCTGCACGTCCTTGATCTCGCACAGCCAGCCGTCGACGTGCAGCAGCATGTCGTCGAACACGTCCTCGTCCGGGCGTTCGGCGAGACCGAGGTCGTGGTCCATCTTGGCCGCGCGCATCAACGTCCAGATCTGCTGACGGATGGCGGGCAGCTTGGCCGGGTCGAGGGTGGAGATGTTGGCGTGCTCGTCGAGCAGCTGCTCCAAACGCGAGATGTCGCCGTAACTTTCGGCACGGGCCATCGGCGGGATCAGGTGATCGACCAGGGTGGCGTGCGCGCGGCGCTTGGCCTGGGTGCCCTCGCCCGGATCGTTGACCAGGAACGGGTAGATCAGCGGCAGGTCGCCGAGGGCGGCGTCGGTGCCGCAGGAGGCGGACATGCCGAGCGTCTTGCCCGGCAGCCACTCCAGGTTGCCGTGCTTGCCGAGGTGCACCATCGCGTCGGCGCCGAAACCCGCGGGCTCACCCGCCCCGCCGTCGGCCGGCGCCGAGAGCCATCGATAGGCGGCCAGGTAGTGGTGGCTGGGCGGCAGATCGGGATCGTGGTAGATCGCGACCGGGTTCTCGCCGAATCCGCGGGGCGGCTGCACCATCAGCACCACATTGCCGAAACGCAATGCGGCGATGACGATCTCGCCTTTCGGATCGGCGGAGCGGTCCACGTAGAGCTCGCCGGGCGGCGGACCCCAGGACTCGACGATGGCCTCGCGCAGGTCCTCGGGCAGCGTGTCGAACCACGCGGTGTAGGCCGCCGCGCTGATCCGAATCGGGTTGCCCTCCAACTGTTCCGCGGTCAGCCAGTCCGGATCCTGGCCACCGGCGGCGATGAGCGCGTGGATGAGCGCATCCCCGTCCTGCTCGTCCAGGCCGGGGATCTCGCCCGGCGCGCCGAGGTCGTAACCGGCGGCGCGCATTTCGGTGAGCAGGCGGATCGCGCTGGCGGGAGTGTCGAGGCCGACGGCGTTGCCGATGCGGGCATGCTTGGTCGGGTAGGCCGACAGCATCAGCACCACGCGCTTGCGGTCGGCGGGGATGTGGCGCAACCGGGCGTAGCGCGTGGCGATGCCGGCCACCCTGGCCGCGCGCTCGGCATCCGGGACGTAGGTGGACAGGCCGTCGGCGTCGAACTCCTTGAAGGAGAACGGAACCGTGATGATCCGGCCGTCGAACTCGGGGACGGCGACCTGGGTGGCGACGTCGAGCGGGGACAACCCGTCGTCGTTGGCGGCCCACTGGGCGCGGCCGCTGGTCAGGCAGAGGCCTTGCAGGATGGGCACATCCAGGTCGGCGAGCGCGCCGACGTCCCAGGCCTCGTCCTCGCCGCCGGCCGAGGCGGTGGCGGGCTTGGTGCCGCCCGCGGCGAGCACGGTCACCACCAGGGCGTCGGCTTGGCGCAGTGTCGCAAGCAGTTCCGGCTCGGCGGTGCGCAGCGAGGCGCAGTACAGCGGCAGGGCGCGGGCGCCCGCGGCTTCGATCGCCCGGCAGAGGGCGTCGATGTAGCCGGTGTTCCCGGCGAGATGCTGTGCGCGGTAGTAGATCACCGCCACGGTGGGCTGATCGGCGACCGGCTCGGCCGAATCTCGTTCCAGCACACCCCAGCTCGGCAGCTGCACCGGCGGCTCGAAGCCATGTCCGGTCAGCAGGACCGTGTCGGAGAGGAAGTTGTGCAGTTGGCGCAGGTTTTCCGAGCCACCGGCGGCCAGGTAGTTGTGTGCGTCGGCGGCGACACCGCCGGGCACGGTCGAGCATTCCATCAGCTCGGCGTCCGGCGCGATCTCGCCGCCGAGCGCGACCATCGGGATGCCGCTGGCCCGGATCGCGTCGAGCCCGTCCTCCCAGGCGCGCTTGCCGCCGAGGATGCGCACGATCACCAGATCGGCGCCGTCGAGCAGCGCGGGCAGGTCGTCCACGAGCAGTCGAGCGGGGTTGCCCCACCGGTAGTCGGCGCCGCTCGCACGGGCGCTCAGCAGATCGGTGTCGGACGTGGACAGCAGCAGAATCACAGGTGACGGCCTTCCTCGGGTTACGCGCCCATCGGGGTTGCTGCTCGCCGGAGAGGGTCTGGCTTTTCTACAGTGGCGCGACCGCACCGGATTTCCACCGGTTTCCTCGTCGCCCGCCGAGCATGCAGATGCTACCTGCTGGGCTGTGCGGTCCGGTTCAGGCGGTCGCCGCGCGGGCTGCGAGGAAGTCGTCGATGCCGCCCGGGAAATCGGGATCGCGGGCGCGGGCAGCATTCTTGCCGCGGACGGATCGCGCGCGCTCTCCGTTACCCGAGGCGGCGTGGGCCGATGTCAGATTCGCCTGCTGCGGCACTGCAAGTCGCCGACATTCTGCTCCGCGCCTGGGCCGCCGATCACCCGGCGGTCTGCCTGGTGATCGGCGGCACCGGCACCGCGGCAGCCGAATGACGTTCCACCGCAGCATCGGGTAGGGCCGCAAACTCAGCCGCTGGTCGAATTCGTGAAAAGGGCGCTCGTTCACGGTGCGCAGCAGTCCTGCCTCGCGCTCGGTTACCTGGCGTTCGGCGCGGCTGTGCTCGTTGGGATTTGGGCGCCTGGGCGGCACCGGACCGGGGCGGATTCCAGTCCGGTGCCGGAACCGGCGTCGGCGGGCGTGACCGGCGAGCGCTGACGGCTGAACCGATCGGCACCGACGCGGCTCGGGCGGATCAGGTCAGGTCGGCGTTTCCGTCGATGACCTTGAGGTGGTAGTGGAACTTGTTGACCCGCCAGCCATTCGGGGTTCGTTCGGCGCCGATGTCGTAGCTGCCGACGAACGTGCGGGTCTTGCCGTTGGTCGCGGAGTTCTTGACGTGCACGGCGATCGCGTCCGCGTGCACGGTGGCCGTGTCGCCGGCCAGGTCGATCAGGTGGTTTCCGGACTGATGATGGACCCCGTCCAGGTCACCGAGCCCGACCTTCCAGTCCTCGACGATGTCGGTGGCGTCGCGTTCGCCGACCGGCCCGCCGAACCCACCGTCGAAGTCGACCTTCGCCGTGAAAACGGCGTCGACCAGATCCGGCCAGCGACCTTGATCGGTGTAGACGAACATCCGGGTGATCACGTCGACGATCGCGAGCCGATCCGTCAGGGTAGAGATTTCAGACACACGTCGCACATTAGCGATCATGGTGAACCCTCACACCCCCTTATTTCCGCACATCGAGTCGCCGCGCTGACGCGTAAGCGCGGGCCCAAACGGCTCCGGTGTTGAGCGCGTCACGAGCGGCGCTGATTGGCGGTCCGCTGCCGGTCGGCGGTCGGGTTCGTGCAGCACTGTTTCTGGTTGCCGGGTCGGGCGAGTGCTCGATGGATGGGTGGGAGGCGGGGTACGTACCCTGGTTGGACTATGACTCGACAGGTTCCGGATTCTTGTCCCGGCGTGCTGCGGCTGCATGCGGCGGCGGATGGGCCGCTGGCGCGGATAAGGGTGCCGGGCGGGCGGGTGGAGCCGGAGCAGTTGGTGGCGCTGGCGGAGGCGGCGCGCGAGCTCGGGGACGGGAATATCGAGCTGACGTCGCGCGGGAATGTGCAGTTGCGGCAGGTGCGGGACGCGGGTGAGCTGACGGGGCGGCTCGAGGCGGTGGGGTTGCTGCCGAGTCATACGCATGAGCGGGTGCGCAATATTGTCGCTTCGCCGTTGTCCGGACGGATCGGTGGTTCGGCGGACGTGCACGGGCTCGTCCCGGTGCTCGATGCCGGGCTGCTGGCCGCGCCCCGCTTGGCCGAGTTACCCGGGCGGGTGCTGTTCACGCTGGACGACGGGCGCGGGGATATCAGCGGTCTCGGCGGCGATATCGGCGTACATGCCACGGGGACAGACGAATTCGCGCTGATCCTCGCCGGGCATGATTCCGGTATCCGGATCTCGGCGGCCGACGCGGTGGATGTCATGCTCGCGGCCGCGCACGGATTCCTCGACCTGCGCGGTGACGACGCGGGTCGCTGGCGGCTGCACGACATCGAGGACGGGGCCGATCGGGTCGCCGAACTACTCGGCCTCAGCCGTGGCAGCGATCGCGTGGAACTCAGTGCGGCCCAGGATATTCCGATCGGCTGGCTGGATCAGGACAACGGCCTGGTCGCACTGGGCGCCGGTGTCCGCCTCGGCTCCCTGCCCGCCCGCACCGCCGAATTCATCGCCGCCGTCGAACGACCTGTCTTCATCACTCCCTGGCGCAGCCTCGTCCTCCCCGACCTGGACGAATGGACCGCCGAACAGGTCGTCCGCGTACTCGCCCCGATGGAACTCATCTTCGACGCCAACTCCCCCTGGCTCCAGGTCAGCGCCTGCGCAGGCCGCCCAGGTTGTGCGAAGTCCCGCACCGACGTCCGCGCCGACGTAACCGCCGCTGTCGAATCCGGCCGGGTCCTCCCCCCCGATCCGAATCCCCCCGCGCCCCAAGACATCCCACTACTCGACGCAACCGAAGTCACCGTCGCCGGCCGCCAACACTGGTCCGGCTGCGACCGCCGCTGCGGCCGCCCCCACACCCCCGTAACCGACATCGTCGCCACCGACACCGGCCACTACCAATCCTCACCAAAACCAACCTGACCAACCCCGGCAACACGACTCGCACACCATGGCCGACCTTCTTGCCTGTGTCGTTGCCGCCTAAGTCGCCGGGCTGCAACCGATCACCGACACTCTTTGCCGCGCCCATTCGCCAAACCAGCCGAGCGGCGCGGGCAGGGGACCAGCACCGCAGACCGCCACGCGGTAGGTGGAATCGCACGACCAGCCGGTGCATCGATGCGGACAACCGCCGGCTCTCGCACCGGCGTCTTCGATCCACCCGCCGGTCCGCGAAATGGAATGCGGCACAACCTATTAGAAAAACGGCACATGGTGGCGGCGTCGCCCGGCAGCGGGCCGCGACCATGTGCCGTTGATCGGGAGACGCTGCGCACCACCGAGCGTTTCCATGATCAACGGGACGTGGTGGCGGAGTAGGCGGAGTGTCGCCGCCACCATGTCCCGTTGGCGAAAGCAGTTCGCTACTCGTGGATCTCCAGGGTGCAGCATTTGACGCTGCCGCCGGCCTTGAGGAGTTCGGACATGTCGATGCCGATGGGGTTGTAGTCGCGGGCGCGGAGCTCTGCGGACAGGGCGGTGGCCTTGTCGCTGAGGAAGACGTTCAGGCCGTCGGAAACGCCGTTCAATCCGAGCACCTCGGCGTCGGCGTCGGTGGCCACGATCGCGTCGGGGTAGAGCTCGGTGAGCACCGCCCGGCTGGCGGGGCTGAAGGCCGGCGGGAAGTAGGCGATGGTGGTCGCGTCGAGGGGCAGCAGGACGGTGTCGAGGTGATAGAACCGCGGGTCGACCAGCTCCAGCGACACCACCTCGCGGGAAAAGTGTTGCGCCACTTCCTGATGCGCGGCGGGCGAGCTGCGGAAGCCCATGCCGGCCAGCATCCGGTCACCGACCAGGAGGAAGTCGCCTTCACCCTCGTTGACCTCTTGGGCATCGACCAGTCCGGCGAGACCCTGCTGGGCGAACCAATTGTGATACGCCGGGCCCTCGGCGGCCCGCTCGACGTGGGTGAACCGGGCCGACATCGCGCGGTCGCCGACGATGAGGCCGCCGTTGGCCGCGAACACCATGTCGGGCAGCCCGGGGACGCCGGGCACCACGTCGACCTTGTGCCCGTACTCCTCGTAGGTCGCGCGCAGCGTTTCCCACTGCAACAGGGCGAGGGCGGGGTCGACCGGTGCGTTCGGATCCATCCACGGATTGATGCAGTAGGTGACGTCGAAGTAATCCGGACGGCACATGACGAACCGTCGCGGCGACGGCTTACGGGTAGTGGACTCGGCGCGGAGGGTGGCTACGGAGGTCAACGTGTCTCCCGGTGGGTCGGCGCGAACTTGCGGCTCACACGACCGTAATTCGCCTACTATTGCGCCAGGAACAACGAATCGTTGCGCATTTCGACCTCAGAACACCGATTCATTGTGCAACAAGGAAGCAGGTGTGACGTGGACGATATCGACCGGCGGATTCTGGAGCACCTGCTGAGACAGGCACGAGCCTCGTTCCAGGAAATCGGCAGCGCGGTCGGCCTCACCGCGCCCGCGGTGAAGCGGCGCGTCGACAAGATGGTCGCGAGCAAACAGATCACCGGTTTCACCGCGCTGGTGAACCCGGCGGCGATGGGCTGGAAGACCGAGGCGTACGTCGAGGTGTACTACCGCGACAACATCTCCCCCGCCGAACTGCGCCGCACGCTGGAACCGATCCCGCAGATCGTCGGCGTGTGGACCATCGCCGGCGAGGCCGACGCCCTGGTGCACGTCATGGCCACCGACATGGCCGAGATCGAGGTCACCGTCGAGCGCATCCGCGAGAACGCGCGGGTCGGCCGCACCCGCAGCTCGATCGTCATGTCCCGCATCCTCGAACGTCCCCGCACCTGATTGCCGCAAACGCGAACCGGATCCTCCGGCGACCCGCGCCGACCTGGCCGGGAACCCACCTCTTAGGGTGGAGCGCATGTCCGACGTGCGTGCCAGCTACCTCACCGACGGGGCCGAGATCTATCGGCGCTCGTTCGCGATGATCCGCGCCGAGGCGGATCTCAGCGGGTTTCCGCTGGACGTGGCGCAGGTGGTGGTACGGATGATCCACGGTTGCGGGCAGGTGGATCTGGCCGAGGACGTGGCGTTTTCGCCGGGGGTGGTGGCTTCGGCGCGGGCCGCGTTGCGGGCGGGGGCGCCGATTCTGTGTGACGCGAACATGGTCGCGTCCGGGGTGACGCGTAAGCGGCTGCCCGCCGGCAATCCGGTGCTGTGCACGCTCACCGATCCGCGAGTGCCGGAACTTGCCGCGGCGCTGGGGAATACGCGGTCCGCGGCGGCGCTCGAGCTGTGGCGGGAGCATCTCGACGGTGCCGTCGTCGCCATCGGGAACGCGCCGACCGCGCTGTTCCATCTGCTCGACCTGCTCGACGCGGGTGCTCCTCGCCCGGCCGCCATCCTGGGCATCCCGGTCGGCTTCATCGGTGCGGCGGAGTCGAAGGACGCGCTGATCGATTTCGGCGGCATCGAGTACCTGACCGTTCGTGGCCGGCGGGGTGGCAGCGCGATCACCGCCTCGGCGCTGAATGCGATTGCGAGCGAACAGGAATGACGAACGGTACGCAGCCTCGCGCTGACCACGCCGTGCGTGCTGACGGCACCAGCGACACCAGTATCGCGCCGTTGATCGACGGCTCAGGTGCGCCGCCGATGGACACTCCGGGGTCAGCGACAGCCGAATCACGAACGCCGCCAGGGAAGTTGTGGGGTGTCGGGCTCGGCCCCGGCGATCCCGAGCTGGTCACGGTGAAGGCGGCGCGGATCATCGGTCAGGCCGATGTAATCGCGTTCCACAGCGCACGGCATGGGCGGAGCATCTCCAAAGGAATTGCCGCGCCGTACATGCGAGCCGGGCAGTTGGAGGAGCACCTCGTCTATCCGGTGACCACCGAGACCACCGATCATCCCGGCGGTTATCAAGGTGCGATCGATGAGTTCTATGAACAAGCGGCCGAGCGGCTTGCCAGGCATCTGGCGGCAGGGCGTTCGGTTGCGCTGCTCGCCGCGGGTGACCCGCTGTTCTACAGCTCCTACATGCACATGCACCGGCGGTTGGCCGATCGGTTCGAGGCGGAGATCATTCCGGGCATCACCTCGGTGAGCGCGGCGTCGGCGGCGCTCGGCACCCCGCTGGTCGAGGGCGAGCAGGTGCTGACCATTCTGCCGGGCACCATGCCCGTCGATGAGCTGACCCGTCGGCTCCGCGACACCGAGGCCGCCGCCATCATGAAGCTCGGCCGCACCTACCCCGGTGTGCGCCAGGCCCTTTCGGATTCCGGCCGACTCGATGACGCCTTCTACATCGAACGCGCGAGTAGCACTCGCCAGCGCGTCCTGCGCGCGGGCGACGTCGACGACGCGGACGTCCCCTACTTCTCCATCACGCTCGTCCCCGGCCCGACGCCGACTACCCCACTCCCCCCCGCCAAAGCAGAACCCGCCGCGGTGTATCAGGATCCGAAAACTCACGAATCACGCTCAGCAGCAAACCATCTCGCGACACAGCCAGTAAGCAACGCCGCGTACCGCCAAGGTCGAGCGCACGCCGCCGACGTTCAAGTCAGCACTTCCGACCAGGAATTCGCACAGGGCAACCCTCCCGGTCACGTTGTCGTCGTCGGCCTCGGCCCCGGTGCGGCCGAGTGGACGACCACCGAGGTGCACGAAGCGCTCGCGGACGCAACAGATCTCGTCGGTTACACCACTTACTTGAACCGGGTGCCCGAACGCCCCGGCCAGCGCAGGCACGCCAGCGACAACCGCGTCGAGTCCGAGCGCGCCGCCATGGCGTTGGACTTGGCCAGCCGCGGCGCACGGGTCGTGGTGGTCTCGTCAGGCGATCCCGGCGTGTTCGCGATGGCGGCGGCGGTGCTGGAGGAGGCCGCCGATCCCCAGTGGCGGGGGGTGCCGGTGCGGGTGCTGCCGGGCATGACCGCGGCCAACGCGGTGGCCAGCCGGGTCGGGGCGCCGCTGGGGCACGACTACGCGATGATCTCCCTCTCCGATCGCCTGAAACCGTGGGAGGTTGTCGCCCAACGCCTTTCCGCCGTGGCCGCGGCCGACATGGCGATCGCCGTCTACAACCCCGCCTCCTCGCAGCGCACCTGGCAGGTCGGCGCCATGCGCGACCTGCTGCTCGAGCATCGCAAGCCGGACACGCCCGTGGTGCTCGGCCGGGACGTGGGCGGCCCGGCGGAGTCCGTGCGTGTGGTGCAGCTCGGCGAACTCGAGCCGGCCGAGGTCGACATGCGCACCCTGCTGATCATCGGCGCGTCCACCACCGCGATACAGGAAACCGACCGAGGAGTCCGTGTTTATACCTCGCGACGCTACGCCCGCGCGGGCGACGCACCCTCGCCCGACGCGTAAGATCTCCTGACGCACTGACGATTGGAGGGATCTTGGCCGCGACACTGTCGGAGCTGACGCTGCGCGCCCGAGCCCTGGAGGCCCGAGCTACCGCCGGCGAACAAGCACTCGACGAACAGGGTGACGTCCTCAGCGAACTCGCGGCCCTCACCAGGAAAGCGCTCGACGGTATCGACCGGATCGAGGAGCGGACCGAAAAGATCGAGGAAGACCTCGTCGAACTGCGCCTGGGTCAGGCGCGCTTGGAAGAGGGCATGGCGCTGGTGCTGGCCCGTCTCGACCAGCTGGCCGGAAAGTAGGCCGGCCGCCGATCCGGCGCACGTTCGTATAACATTCCATTATGGAAGGTTGAGGGCGAAGGGAGCAGTCGGTTGACGAACACCGCGACCAGCCGCAAGCCGTTGAACTCCACGGCCGCGTCGCTGCTCGGATTTCTGCACGAAGGACCGATGTCCGGCTGGGATCTGGTGGCCAAGGCCCAGGACCGGATCGGGGACTTCTGGACGATCACGCAAAGCCAGGTCTACCGCGAGCTCGCCTCGATGGACGCGGCCGGCCTGGTCGAGAAGGGCGCACCGGGCGCCCGGGAACGCACGCCATACCTGATCACCGACGCGGGACGTGAAGTGTTCCTGGAGTGGATCGCTCGCGACCCCGGCGGCGAGAACATCCGGTTCCCACTGCTGTTGACGCTCTCCTTCGGCGACCATCTCGATCGCCCGCATCTGGATCGAATCATCGCCGCCAACCGGGAGATCCACCAGACGCGACTCAGCAGGTACCTGGACGAGGATCCGACCGACCTGCCCGCCTTCGCCCGCGCCACCCTGGATTTCGGTATCGGGTACGAACGCGCGGTGCTCGACTGGTTCGATCGCCTGCCCGAGCTACTCGGCAGCTGACCTCAGCCAATCCCATACCTGCGCAACGTTTTCCATGATCACCGCGCCTGCGGGAAGTGGGGGGCGGTCGATCATGACAACAGGAAGTCCCGCCCGGCGAGCGGCGGTCAGTTTGGCCTCGGTCTGGTCGCCGCCGCTGTCCTTTGTGACGACGACATCGATGCGGCGGTCCGCCAACAGCCGGACCTCGTCCTCGATCCGGAAAGGTCCACGGGCAAGCAGCAATTCGTGCCGCGGCGGGAGTTCGCCCGCCGGCGGATCGATCGCGCGGATCAGAAACCACTGGCGGGTCGATCCGGCGAAAGCGCCGACACCCTGTCGGCCGATGGTCAGGAAGACCCGATCCCCCAGTTCCCCAACGGCCTTCGCCGCGGCGCCGAGATCGGGCACCCGGATCCACCGATCGCCGGGCCGCGCCGACCAGCCGGGCCGCCGCAGATGCACGAGCGGCAAGCGCAGATCCGCCGCTGCCGCAGCGGCATTCGCGCTGATGCTGCCCGCGAACGGATGGGTGGCATCGACCACGGACTCGATACCGTTGTCTGCCAACCATTTCCGCAGACCCTCGACCCCACCGAAACCGCCGACGCGCACCGCGCCGACCGGCAGCAAGGGGTCGCGAACGCGTCCGGCGAGCGAGGAGACGATGTCGAATCCTTGCTCGCCGGACGCGATGGCGGCCAGTTCCCGGGCTTCCCGGGTACCGCCCAGAATCAGGGTTTTCAGGGCTGACCGCTGAAGTAGGCGATGCCCGCGTTCAGCAGCGACGGTCCGCCCGCGACGGCCAGGCCGATAATCGCGCCGAGCACGGCACCGGGCAGGATGCCGACACCGAAGAACAGGATTCCGACCGCGGCGCCGATCAATCCGCCGACGAGCGCACCGAGCGAGGCCCGCTGCAGCTCGGCGAAGAACCAGTCCTGCGCGCCGATGAATTCGGCGGCGACCGGCGCGTTCGCGTTCGGCGCGACCTTCGGGGTCAGGGTCAGCTGCTTGGCGTCGTCGGCGATGGCTGCGGCGATCTCCACCTGCTCGCCCTTGACCGGCTGGGTCAGCGGAATGGTGGTGACGGTCTGGCCCGCGGCGTTGGTCAGAGTGACCGACTGCTTGTCCGCGGCCAGGCTGAACGCGCCGCCGGTGACGTTGGTGACGACGGACTTGCCCGCGTCGGCCAACTGCAGCGCGTAGCTGACACCCTGGTCCTCGCCCGTGACGGACGGGACGGCGGCGGTCTGGTCCTGCACGGCGGGCGGCGTGGGCGCGGCATACGCGGTGCCCGCGCTGACTCCGGTGGCGGCGATGGCCAAAAGTGCGGTAGCGGCGAACTTCTTGTATTTCATCTATCTCCCCATCAGGAACCGGATCTCCGATCATGACCGGAACTCGGCCCCGACCCTACCCGCTGGAGTGAACCCTTTTCATTCGTGGACTTCATTCTGCGGGTTCGCTCTGTGCAGTTTCACAACTGACAATTGCGTGACGGGGAGTTGCGGACGCCAGGTCGTGAACGATCCCAGCGGCTCCGCACGATAGATCTGAAACTTCCGCAATGTGCCGCCGTGCGCGGCCGCCCAGCTGAGCAGCAGCGATTCGGATTCCGCGGTCACCGCGTTCACCACGAGGCGGCCGCCCTGTCGCAGCTGTGCCCAGCATGTCTCGAATAGGCCAGGCTGGGTGAGTCCGCCGCCGATGAAAATGGCGTCGGGAGCGGAGGATTGCGATGCCGCGGTCTGCCGCAGTTCGGCGGCGGCCTCGCCGCGTACGACGATGTTCGGTACGCCGAGGGCGGCCGCGTTGTCGGCGATCTGCTTCCGTCGATGTTCGAGGCGTTCGAAAGTGATTGCGCGGCAGGTGGGGTGGGTGCGGCACCATTCGATCGCGATGCTGCCCGAACCGCCGCCGATGTCCCACAGGAGTTCGCCGGGGGCGGGGGCCAGGGCGGTCAGGGTCAGGGCGCGGACCTCGTGCTTGGTGAGTTGCCCGTCGCCGGTGAACAGTTCGTCCGGCAGGCCCGGCAGTCGCGTCGCTCGAAGGTGGTCCGGGTCGGCGACGCATTCGATTGCCACGATGTTCAACGGATCACCCGCCGGTCGCTGCCATTGTTCGGCGATACCCGCCTCGACGTGTTCCGCCGGACCGCCGAGCTGCTCGAGCACGGTCACTGCCGAATTCCCGAATCCGTTGCGCCCCAGCAACTCCGCCAGCCGACCCGGTGTGTGCTCATCAGCACTGAGCACCAAAACCCGTCGGCCGTCGACCAACTCCGGGATGACTGTCTCCAACGCGCGCCCCACCACACTGATCACCGGCGTCTCGGCGACTCCCCACCCTAATCTGGCGCACGCCAACGAAACCGACGACGGCTGCGGCAGTACCCGAAGCGCCTCCGCACCCAGCAACCGGGCCAACGTCACCCCGATCCCATAGAACATGGGATCCCCACTCGCCAGGACGCACACCCGCGCGCCCGCATACCGCTCGAACAACCCGGGCAGCGCAGGCACCAACGGCGACGGCCACACCACCCGCTCCCCCACCGAATCCCGTTCCGGCACAAGCGAAATCTGCCGCGCAGACCCGAAAAGCACCTCCGCCGTAGCGATCGCCTCCCGCGCCGCCCGCCCGAGCCCGTCCCACCCATCGGCCCCGATCCCGACCACCGCGACCGGCGGACCAGACCACGAACCCGTCATCGCACGGCACCGCGCAGGACATCCAGCGTCAGGTGACGCGGCGACGGCAACCGGCCCACACCACCCCGCCCCACACCCACCGAAACACCCGCCGCCAAATCACTTCCCGGCAGCGTCACGCGACGCGGCGACGGCAACCGGCCCGCACCTGCCTGACCGACACCTACCGAAACACCCGCCATCAGATCACTTCCCGGCAGCGTCACGCGACACGGCGACACCACCCGGCCCACACCGCCCTGCCCCACACCCACCGAAACACCCGCCGCCAAATCACTTCGCAGCAACGTCAGGCGACGCGGCGACACCACCCGGCCCGCACCTCCCTGACCGATACTCGCCGAAACACCCACCACCAGCTCGCTTCCCCGCAGCGTCAGGCGACGCGGCGACACCACCCGACCCACACGGCCCTGCCCCACACCCATCGAAACACCCGGCACCAGATCATTTTCCGGCACCGTCACGCGACCCGACGACACCACCCGGCCCACACCTCGCTGACCGACACTCACCGGGGCATCCGGCGCCAGATCGATTGGGGCATAAGGCGCATCGCGACGAATACCAGTCGCAGGATGCCCGGAGTGGTGACGACTCCCGCGCGCTTGTGCAGGCCCTTGACCACAGCGGCGGCTACCTGGTCGGGGGTGCTGGAGAACGGGGCCGGTTCCATGCCCGCGGTCATTCGGCCGATGACGAAGCCGGTGCGCACCAGCAGAAGGTGAACGCCGGTGCCGTACAACGCATCCGCGAGTCCGCTGGCGAAACCGTCGAGGCCGGCCTTCGCCGATCCGTAGACGTAGTTGGCCCGGCGGACGCGCACACCCGCGACCGAGCTGAACACGACGATCTGCCCTTCCCCTTGTGCGCGAAGGAGATTCGCGAGGGTGGTGAGCACGCTGACCTGAGCGACATAGTCGGTCTGCACCACGGCGATCGCGTGCGCCGGATCCTGTTCGGCCCGCGCCTGATCACCGAGCACGCCGAACGCGAGCACCGCCACGCCGATCTGCCCGTACTCGGCCGCGATCTTCTCCAGGAAAGCCGGATGGGCCGCGGTGTCGTCGGCGTCGAACTCCACGCAATGCACGGCCGCCGCGCCGCCCTCGGTCAACGCCGCGACCTGCTCGCTCAGGTCCCCACTCCGCCGCGCCGCGAGAATGACCACCTGCCCCGGCGCCAGCCGCCGCGCCACCTCGAGCCCGATCTCGCTGCGCCCGCCGAGCAGCAGCACCGTCCCCTCCGCAATCCCGCGCAATCCCATGCCCTAAGTCTGTCATTCCACTCCCACCCACCCGCACACCCCACACCCAACGAACCCCACCGAGCCAACACCCGAGTACGCCCACCGCGAAGTCCCGTTGACCGCACTGCGCTTCACCGAACGGGCCACCGCGGCGACAACCTCCCGCGTCCTCCCGCGCCGGCGAGCCCCTCGTTCCCGACCCGGTGATCCCACTCATTCTCGAATCGACAGGCGACGCCGAGGGACACGTCCAACCGCCCCGCCAAACGGGACACCACCGAGCCAATTACCGCGTGTCGCCACCATGAAGTCCCATCCGACACGCCACGACCCACCGAGCGGGACACCGAGCTTCACCGAACCGGACCCCCGCAGCGGCAACCTCCCGAGCTACCGCGCCGGCGGGCGCCGCGTTCCCGACCTGGTGGTCCCACTCATTCTCAAATCGACAGACGACGCCGAGGGACACGTCCAACCGCCCCCGCGCCAAACGGGACACCACCGAGCCAATTACCGAGTGCGGCCACCGTGAGGTCCCGGTGACCACGCCACTGTTCACCGAGTGGGACACCATCGTGGGGCCCTTCAGGGTGCTACCGCCGTGGTGTCCCGTTGGTTCGAAATTGTGCATGAGGGGCCGCTGGGTTTCTGGATTCGGCGCGGAGACGGCGTCCCTGCGAGGTGCGGGGTGGAGGTGGCGGCTACGGTCGGGGGATGGCGACCCAGATTGTGGAGCTCTCTCCGGCAGCGCTCGAGTTCGTGACCGAACGGCACCTTGCGACGTTGACTACGTTGCGGGGCAACGGGACACCGCATGTTGTCGCGGTGGGATTCACCTGGGATCCGGAGGCCGGTATCGCCAGGGTGATCACCGATGGTGGGTCGACGAAGGTGCGCAACGTGCGGCGGGGTAGTTATGCCGCCGTCAGTCAGGTCGAGGGGCGTCGGTGGCTCACGCTGGAGGGGCCGGCGACGGTGCTCGATGATCCGGAATCGGTTGCCGAGGCGGTCGAGCGGTACGCGGGACGCTACCGGGTGCCTCGCGAAAACCCCACTCGCGTAGTAATCGCCATCCAGGTCCAGCGCATCCTGTCCAGCTCCACCCTGGTTGCGCCCTCGGCCGACAACGGCTCAGCTCGACCGCTGTAGACAAAAACGCGCCTGCCCGACCCCTATCAAATGGAAACGCGCCCGCCAAGGCTCGCAGCAGACAGAAACGCGCCCGCTCGGACTCGAGCGGGCGCGTTCCGGGTTCGGCTACAGAACGGTCAGACCATGCGGGCGCTGGTTCATGGACTCACATCCGTCCTCGGTGACCACGACGATGTCTTCGATGCGGGCGCCCCAGTCGCCGCGGAAGTAGATGCCGGGTTCGATGCTGAACGCCATCCCCTCTTGCAGCACGAGGTCGTTGCCTTCGACGATGTAGGGCTCCTCGTGCACCGACAGGCCGATGCCGTGCCCGGTGCGGTGCACGAACGCCTCGCCTAAACCGGCCTCCTTCAACACATTTCGAGCGGCGGCATCGACGAACTCGGCGGTGGCGCCGGGACGGACCGCCGCCACCGACGCGGCCTGCGCCTGCTCCAGCACGGCGAAGCGGGCGGCACGCTTCGGGTCGGGCTCGCCGAGGGCGTAGGTGCGGGTCGAGTCGGAGTAGTAGCCGGGGTCGACCGGGCCGCCGATGTCGATGACGACGATATCGCCGGATTCGATCCGTCGCTCGGAGTCGTGGTGGTGCGGGTCGGCACCGTGCGGGCCGCTGCCGACGATGACGAACGCGGCCTCGGTGTGGCCCTCCTCGACGATGGCGGCCGCGATGTCCGCGCCGACCTCGGCCTCGGTCCGACCGACCTGGAGGAACTCGCCCATCCGCGCGTGCACTCGGTCGATGGCGGCGCCCGCCCGGCGCAGCGCGTCGATCTCCGCGGCGTCCTTGATCATGCGCAGCTCGCGCAGCACGGGGGTGGCGGAGGCGGGCAGGCCGGTGAACGACTCGGCCAGCGGGATCAGGTGCAGGGCGGGCATCGCGTCGGCGACGGCCACTCGCGAACCGACGTGCAGCGCGGACTTCACCACGCCGTACGGATCGACGCCGTCGACCCAGTCCAGGACCTGCAGGCCGAGTTCACCGGCCGCGGAACCCGCCAGCGAGGCCAGTTCCAGCTTCGGGATGACGACCGACGGCGTCGCACCGTCGGCGGGGATAACCAGGCAGGTCAGGCGTTCGAAGGACTCGGCGGCGGACCCGATCAGATAGCGCAGATCCGGGCCCGGAGTGATCAACAGGGCGTCCAGATGGGCGGCCCGCATCAGCTGCACCGCCCGCTCCAACCGCTCCCCGTAAATGTCCGCCGCGAACCTGGAATCCGTATGCGAGCTCATTCGTCCGACGTTACCTGTCCGAACCGCCCCGACGAACCCGAGTGCCCCCACTCCCCTCCCCGAATCCGCCCCGTCGTCGCACCCAGCGGCACCCCCGCTGAACCGCACCGACTCCCGGCCCCCACACCCCGGCACCGCACGCACACCATCTCACCGATCGACGCCAACTTCACTCCGCGCGGCCACACACAACCACGACTCTCTGCCCCGCATCTTTGGCACTGAGCCCGCAGCAGCTCACACATCGACACCAACTTCACGCACCGCTGCCAGGCCCACTGCGCCGACTCCCGCCCCACACACCCAGCACCGAACCCGCACTACCTCAACGATCGACACGAATTTCGCCCCGCGCTTCCACACACAAACGCGCCGACTCCCGGGGACGCCCCCGGTTGATTCCTGATCTGTAAGGACTTCGTCCTCGCTGAAAGCGATGTACACAATGCCGAAGCCGTATCCGGTGGAATTCCGCCGCGATGTTGTCGCGATCGCCCGTAGGGGCCATACGCCGATCAAGCAGGTCGCGAAGGATTTCGGGATCGCCTAAGTGTGCTTGCACAACTGGCTCAACCAGGCCGATATCGAGGACGGATACAAACCCGGTATGACACGGGAAGAGTCCGCGCAGCTGCGTGAACGCACCAAGCAGCTGGAACAGGGAACGAGATCCTGCGCCGGGCCCCAACTGGCGTCGAGCCCATATCAACCCGCACTTCGACACCAACTTCACTCCACGCGGCCACGCACAACCGCGCCGACAGCCGGTTCCACAGATCTGGCGTCGGGGGCGCGACGACTCACCGATGGACACCACCTTCGGTCGGCGCGTGACACCGGTGGCCGAGGGCTGCGTGCGCTACGGCTCGCACGCCTCGGGCAGATCGGCCGGGGTTTGTCGGGGGCTGGAGGTAGCCTCAGCGCGTGACTTCTGCTGCGACTTCCGGTGGACCGCTGTTGCTCCTCGACGGGGCGAGTCTGTGGTTCCGTGCCTTCCACGCGATCCCCGAGAAGATCACCGCGCCGGACGGGCGATCGGTCAACGCGCTGCGCGGGTTCACCGACATGGTCGCGTCGCTGATCGCCAAGCATTCGCCGAGCAGGCTGGTCGTGTGCCTGGATCTGAACTGGCGGCCGGATTTCCGGGTCGAACTGGTGCCGTCGTACAAGGCGCATCGGCTCGATACCTCACCCGACGCCGGGCCGGGCGCCGAGACGGTGCCGGACACGCTGACCCCGCAGGTGGACATGATCCTCGAGGTGCTCGAGGCAGCCGGGATCGCGACCGGCGGCGCCGACGGGCTGGAGGCCGACGACGTGCTCGGCACGCTCGCCACCCGCGAGACCTCCGACGAGGTGGTGGTCGTCAGCGGCGACCGCGACCTGCTGCAACTCGTCCGCGACACGCCCGGTCCGCCGGTGCGGGTGCTCTATGCCGGACGCGGACTGGCCAAGGCCGAGTTGTTCGGCCCGGCCGAGGTGTCCGCCAAATACGGTGTGCCGCTGGAGAATGCGGGCCGCGCCTACGCCGACCTCGCCACCCTGCGCGGCGACGCCTCGGACGGCCTGCCCGGTGTCGCGGGCATCGGCGAGAAGTCCGCGTCGCTGCTGATCACCCGATTCGGTTCCCTGGAAGCGTTAGTCGCCGCCGTCGAAGACCCCGACGCCGACCTCGCCCAGGGCATTCGCGCCAAACTCCGTGCGGCAGAAGAGTATTTGAAGGCCGCCGCCCCGGTCGTCCGCGTAGTCTGCGACGCCGACGTAAAACTCTCGCGTTCCGACACCCTCCCCACCACCCCCGTGGACGAAAACCGCCTCCGCGAACTGGCCACCGCCTACAACGCGGAAAGCCCCATCACCCGCCTCATCAAGGCCCTGACCACCCGCACCCCTTAACCCCTCGCGCATTTCCGCTCCCCGCACCCGGACTGCCAGCAATTCCATGCGCAGCAACACAATTCGTGCCCCGCGGCGCGCGGCTCGGCAGTGCGTGCGCCCATCAACGCGTGCGCTCTGCGCACCACAGCCGCACTCCCTCGGGATCCGCACTCGGAATAGGGCCCGGAACGCCACCCGCACTACTGCTGATTTCCCGCACCGAGAATCGCATGCGAATTTCGGTGCGGGAAAATAGAAGTGGTGCGGCTGCGTCGCTGCGGCTGCATACGCGCCAGGTCGGTGGGCGGCTCGACATGGAGGGCGGGCGGCTTGCGTGAATCCCAAGTTTCAGCGCGGATCTCGAGTCAAAGTGCGGACCCGGATTTGGCCGGGAAAGGGAACGGTCGGCCCACCGTGGTGGGCCGACCGGGGGGTTCGAGCGGGGGCTGAGGCTAGTTCGGGCGGCCGACCTCGTAGGTGCCGTCGTCGCGGGTGATCTTGATGGTCACCTTTTTGGCTTCGCCGCTGACCTTGAGGTTGCAGTCGAAGGTGGCGTCGACCTTGACCTCCTGGCCGGACGGGCAGGAGACGTCGCTGACGTCCTGGATGCCGTAGGAGTCGGTGAGGACCTTCTTGACGCCGTCCTGGACGGCCGACTGGTCCAGCTTGTCCTTGGAGGTCAGCAGGAGCACAAGGGCGAGGATGGCGCCGATGACCACGAGGGCGAGCACGGCCAGGCCGATGAGCAGGCCCTTTCCTTTGCCGCCGGACTGCGGCGGCTGCTGCTGCCCGCCCCACTGCGGCTGCTGACCCCACTGCGGCTGCTGACCCTGCTGCCAATCCTGCGGCTGCTGGGCCTGACCCCACTGCGGCTGGCTCGGCTGGCTGGGCTGCTGACCCCACTGCGGCGCGGGCTGCTGCCCCCACTGCGGCTGAGCCGGCTGCTGCGGCTGACCACCCCACGGCTGCTGCGGTGGCTGCTGGTCACCGCCACCCCACTGCTGGGTCGGCTGCGCCGACGCCGGGGACTGCGGTTGACCACCCCACTGAGGGGTCCCGCCGGGTGCCTGCTGTCCACCCCACTGCTGGGTGGGATCGTTGCGTCCCTCCCCGGGTTCGCTGGGTCCAAACGGGCCGCTCATCTGGTTGCCTCCACTCGCATCGTTGTACACACGGTAGCCCCCCGCGTGGGAACGGTCCGATAACTCAAGCCCTCCACCACGGTCGGTACGCGAAAGAAATCAAATCACAATCGAATCCGCTACGCGGCGTCCACCGCGACGACACCCCGCCGGATCGCGCGCACCGCCTTCGCGGCGGTCGACGCGACCTCCGGATCGTCGGCACTGCCGTGGATCTGATCGAGCAGGTCGATCACCTGCCTGCACCAGCGCACGAAATCGCCCGCGGACAGCGGCGCGGCCTGGTCGCCACTGGCGAGCAACGACTCGGCCAACCCGTCGCCGCGCGCCCACTTGTGCACCCCGGTGACGAAGCCGAGGTCCGGTTCCCTGGTCGGCGGCAGCTTGTGCCGCGACTCGTCGGCGCGCAGCTCGCTCCACGCCCGGATGGTCTCGCCGATGGCCCGCCGGATCGGTTCGGTCGGACCGGTGACACCGAGATAGCCACCGTCCTGGCGGGATTCGAACACGAGAATGGAGACGACACCGGCCAATTCGGCCGGACCCAGCCCGCGCCACAGTCCCTGGCGCAGGCATTCGGCGACCAGCAGGTCGCTCTCGGAGTAGATCCGCGCGAGCCTGCGGCCGTCGGCGGTCACCTCGGACTCGTGCACGAACCCGCGCTCCTCCAGCAGCCCGACGATCCGATCGAAGGTGCGAGCCAGCGAGTTCGTGGTCGCGGCAACCTTCTGGCGCATGGTCTCGGTTTCCCGCTCCAGCCGGTTGTAGCGCTCGCCGATGCGCGACATCTGCTCCCGATCCGGGCGGGTGTGCGCCGGATGCGAGCGCAGGCTGCGCCGCAGGGTGGACAATTCCCGATCGTCGGCCGCGGAGGCGCGCTTGCCCCGGCGCGGGCGGCCGGGCGCGGAAATTCCGGTGCTGCGCAAGGCCGAAGCCAGATCGCGACGGGCCTGGGCGGTCCGGTGATCGACCCGGCGCGGCAACCGCATGTGCCCCAGCGTCTCCGCGGGCACCGGGAAGTCCGCCACCGAAACCCGGCCGGCCCACTTGTCCTCGGTGAGCACCAGCGGCCGCGGATCTCCCGGCGTCGCATCGGGTTCCAGGATGACCGCGAGCCCGGCGCGGCGCCCGGACGGGATGGCTACCACGTCACCGCGGCGCAACGCGGTGAGCGCGGCGACCGCCACCCCGCGCCGGTCCGAGCGGCCCTGCTGCTCGATCTGCCGTTCCCGCTGCTTGATCCGCTCGCGCAGCGAAATGTATTCCAGGAAGCCACCTTCGGCACCGCCGAGCTGACTGCGCAGCTTGCGCAGCTGGGCCTCGTTGCGTTCGATGCCGCGCACCAGCCCGACCACCGAGCGATCGGCCTGGAACTGCGCGAACGAACGCTCCAGCAGCGCCCGGGATTCGCTCGCACCCATCCGATCGATCAGGTTGATCGACATGTTGTAGCCCGGCTTGAACGAACTGCGCAGCGGATAGGTCCGGGTGGAGGCCAGGCCGGCGACCGCGCTGGTGTCGACCTCGGGCTGCCACAGCACCACCGCGTGCCCCTCGACGTCGATGCCGCGACGTCCGGCCCGACCGGTCAGCTGCGTGTACTCGCCGGGCGTGAGTTCGGCATGCGACTCGCCGTTGTACTTGACCAGCCGCTCCAGCACGACGGTCCGCGCGGGCATGTTGATGCCGAGAGCCAGTGTCTCCGTGGCGAATACGGCCCGCACCAGACCCTTGACGAACAGTTCCTCGACGGTGTGCCGGAACGCGGGCAGCATCCCCGCGTGGTGCGCGGCCAGTCCGCGATCCACCGCCTCGCGCCACTCCCAGAAGCCGAGTACCTCCAGATCCGCCTTCGGCAGATCACCGGTGTGCTTCTCGATGATCGCGTCGATCTCCTCGCGGTCGCCGTCCCGGCTCAGATCCAGCCGCGCGCGCAGGCACTGGGCCAGCGCGCCGTCGCACCCCGCGCGACTGAAGATGAAGGTGATCGCGGGCAGCAGCCCCTCTTCGTCCAGCTTGGCCAGCACCTCGGGCCGGGGCAGCGGCCGGAAGTCGCGCCGCGGTCCCCCGCGCCCGTGCCGCGGCCGGTCCCAGCTGTTCGCCCGGTCGGCCGCCTCCCGCTGCCGGATGAACCGCACGAGATCCTCGTCGACCACCACCTTCTGGTCGGTGGAATCGGTGTCGAACAGGTCGAACATCCGCCGCCCGACCATCACGTGCTGCCACAGCGGCACCGGCCGGGTCTCGTCCACCACCACGGCGGTGTCGCCGCGCACGGTTTCCATCCAGGCGCCGAACTCCTCGGCATTGCTGACCGTGGCCGACAGGCTGACCAGCTTCACGTCCGGCGGCAGGTGCAGGATCACTTCCTCCCACACCGCGCCGCGGAACCGGTCGGCGAGGTAGTGCACCTCGTCCATCACCACGAACGACAGCCCGCGCAACGCGTCCGACGACGCGTACAGCATGTTCCGCAACACCTCGGTGGTCATCACGACCACCGGCGCATTCGGATTGATCGACTGGTCGCCGGTGAGCAGGCCGACGCTGTCGCGCCCGTAGCGCTCGGTCAGGTCGGCGAACTTCTGGTTCGACAACGCCTTGATCGGCGTGGTGTAGAAGCATTTGCCGCCCGCGGCCAGCGCCAGGTGCACGGCGAACTCGCCGACGACGGTTTTACCGGCTCCGGTCGGCGCGCATACCAGGACGCTGTGTCCTTCTTCGAGTGCCGTACAGGCGGTGCGCTGGAAGGGATCCAGGCTGAACTTCAGCTCGGTGGAAAACTTCGCAAGCTCGCCCGTATGCGACCGGTGATGTGTCACCGTCAGAGGGTATCGGAGTAGTCCGACATCGAGCGCCCGGTTTTATCCGGGGGCGTCACCAGCGAGTCGGCGGGGTCGATCGGGCTGGGACCGGTGATCGAGGACGCTTCTTCGTCGGACAGCGCGGCCAGGTCTTCGGCTTCCTTGCGTGCCCGGCGGATGTCGTTGATCCGGGAGAATTGGATCGCGACCTCGAACAGCACGGTCAGCGCCAACGCCAACGCCAGCATGGAGAACGGGTCCTGCGGGGTGACGATGGCCGCGAACACGAACAGCCCGAAGGTGATTCCGCGCCGCCACGCCTTGAGCCGCTTGTAGGTCAGCACCCCGATCAGGTTCAATCCGATGATCAGCAGCGGGGTTTCGAAGCTGACGCCGAAGATGACCAGCAGCTGGATGATGAAGCCGAAGTACTGCGAACCGCTCAGCGCGGTGATCTGGACATTGTTGCCGATCGAGAGCAGGAAGCTCAAGGCATGGGCGACAACGACATACGCGAGCGCGGCGCCGGTGGCGAACAGCACCGTCCCGGTCGAGACGAAGCCGATCGCGTACTTGCGCTCCTTCGCGTACAGGCCCGGGGTGATGAACGCCCACAGCTGGTACAGCCAGACCGGCGCGGCGAGCACGATGCCCGCGGTCATGCCGACCTTCAACCGCAGGGTGAACTGCTCGAACGGAGCGGTGGCCAGCAGCTTGCAGGTGCCGTCCGGGCTGATCGCGGCGCGCGCGGAGTCCGGCAGCGAGCAGTAGGGTCCGCGCAGGATGTCGCCGAGGCTCTCGATGCCGAGGAACCCGTACTCGTACCAGATGAACCCCAGCACGGTGGTGACGATGACCGCCGCGATCGAGACCAGCAACCGGTAGCGCAGTTCCTGCAGATGCTCGACCAACGACATGGTGCCGTCGGGGTTGGTCCGGCGCTTGCTCTGCCGGGGATCGAACGGGATTCGCATGGCTGGTGATTGCCCCTGGGTCGGAAGCTCGGCAACTGAACGCGCTGGCGGGCGCACGAGGCGACCGCATTACTACCGGAGTGAGAATCTACTCACCCCGGGACGAGCATTGCGCTCAGAGCGTCTTCGGCTCGGCCTGCGGCTGGGGCTGCTGGGCGACCGACGGGGTCACCGGCTGCGCGGCAGGCAGTTGCTGCGCGGGCTGCTGCACCGGAGCGGCCGGCGCGTGGTCGGACTCCTTGCCCTCGTTCTGCATCTGACTGACCTCGCTCTTGAAGATGCGCAGCGATCGGCCCAGGCTGCGGGCCGCGTCGGGCATCCGCTTGGCACCGAAGAACATCACGAAAACGACCGCAATGATCAGCCAGTGCCAGATGCTCAGACTGCCCATGATTATTACCTCCCAAGACTGGTGATGGTTCTGATGCTACCGGAGGGTGACGTGCGCGAACGCACCCTCCGGCCGGGCGTTCGGCCGCGTGGTGACGACTCTCTCAACGGACGCTCGCGTGCGCGGCCCGCAGTTGTTCGTACAGTTCGGCCCCGGTCCAGGTCCGCCGGTCGCCCTGCTCGGCCGCGACGATCAGTTCGATCAGCCGCTGGTTCACCGGGGTGGGCAATCCGACCATCGTCCCCAGACCGATGATTTCCCCACAGAGCCAAGAGATTTCGGTCTTGCGGCCGAGTTCGAGGTCATCGGCCATGGACGAGCGGGCCATCGGGTCGACGGCCAGCACGCGGCCGAAGACGCGCCGGAACACGCCGTCCGGCACGGTCAGCAGCCTGGCCATCGCGGCGGGCGGCAGCGGAGTCAGGCGGGCGGGGGTGATGCGCGCTTTGTGCATCACCGCGAGCGCTTCGCGCTGGGTCAGCGCCAGGCAGCGGCGATAGTTACGGTCGGCGAGTTCCTCGCGTAGCGGCCGCCCGGACAGCGCGTTGATCGGGTTGTTCAGGTTCAGCAGCAGCTTCGCCCACTGCACGGGCCGCAGGTCGGGGTAGCGGCGCAGGGCGAGGCCGGCCTGCTCGAAGATCCCGAGGAACGGGGTGAGTCCCGGATCGTCCTGCACGGCGAGCACGCCCTGGGTGCCGCGATGGAATCGGCCGCCCGGGTGGTGCACCACGTTGAACATGACCATGCCGGCCAGCACCACGCAGTTGGGCAGGATCTCCCGGATGACGGTGTCGTTGCCGATGCCGTTCTGCAGGCTCAGCACCACCGTGCCGGGCCGGATCTTGCCGGTGAGCTCGCGCACCGCGTCCGCGGTCGCCGCCGATTTCACCGCGACCAGGACCAGGTCGGCCGAGCCGACATCATTCGGTTCGGTGGCGACGTGGAAGCGATCGGTGGGCAGCGAATCGTCGCCGCCGTCGAGGTCGGTGAGCCGGAGGCCGGACGCGGAGATCTCGTCGAGCATCCGCGGCCGGCCGACGAAGGTCACGTCGGCGCCCGCCACGGCCAGTTTGCCGCCGACGAACAGGCCGATGCTGCCCGCGCCGACCACCATCACCCGACTCTTCACCCGGCCTCCTCGAATCCGGCCGCTGCGTAGGCGGCCAGTGCGGCGTTCGAGCGTTCGCGCACCGCGGCGACCAGGTCCGGTGGGCCGAGCACGGTGACGCCCGCGCCGAAACCGAGCAGCAGGCGCGCCATCCAGTCCAGGGTGGCGAACCGCATGGTCGCCTCCAGGCTGCCGTCGGCGTTCACCGCGACCCGGTGCATCGGGTACTGATCGAGAACCCAGGCGTAGTCGCCGTGAATGCGCAAGCGCGCCAACGGAACCGCGGGATCGTCCTGGAACAGGTCGAGGGCGGCGGATTCCTCGGTGGCGTGGCTCGGCGGCCTGGCCGGCTCGTCGAGTTCGGTGGCGGCCTCGATCCGGTCGAACCGGAACAGCCGCACGCCCTCGGCCTGCCTGCACCAGGCCTGCAGGTAACTCATGTTGTCCACCAGGACGATCCGGATCGGATCGACGACGCGTTCGGTGACGACGTCGCGGCTGGCCGAGTAGTAGACCAGGGCCAGCGCGCGCTGCCTGGCCAGCGCCGAACGCACCGTGGCGACGGCCGGAGCCTCCGGCGGCGGGATGCGGGCGTGGCCGGGTTCGGCGGCGGAACCGCCGACGATGGCCGATTCGATCTTCGCGATGGCGGCGTGCGCGGCGGTCGGGTCGACCATGCCCGGCATGTCCACGATCGAGCGCAGCGCCACCAGCAGCGCGGTCGCCTCGGTGGAGGTGAGGCGCAGGGGTCGGTCGATGCCCGCGGAGAAGGTGACCTCGATGCTCTCCTCGGAGAACGACAGGTCGATCAGGTCGCCGGGTCCGTAGCCGGGCAGGCCGCACATCCACAGCTGGTTCAGGTCGCTCATCAGCTGTTTGCTGGTCACGCCGAGATCGGCGGCGGCCTCGGCGGCGCTGATCCCCGGGTGTGCGATGAAGTACGGGATCATGTTCAGCAGGCGCGAAAGCCGAACGGAGAGCCGGGAGTTCACGCCGTGACCTCCGTGCGGTCGAAGACCGAGCGCAGCCGGGCGACGACATCGGTGCGCAGTTCTTCCGGGGCGAGCACGACCGCGTCCGGGCCGAGGCCGGTGATCAGGCGGGCGATCCAGTCACGTGAGCGGACCGGCAGTTCGACCACCGCGCCGGGCCGGCCGCCGATGGTGCGTTCGCCGGTGACCTGGCCGATCCGGCGCAGTTCGCGGCCGCGGCCGTCGGCCACCCAGACCGTGGCGGTGCCGCTGACCGGGGCCGAGCGGGTGACCTGATCGACGATCTTGCGCAGATCGATACCGTCCGGTTTGCTGACCGCGTTCTCCGGGCCGTAGGCGGTCACGTCGTCGCCGATCCGGGACAGGCGGAAGCTGCGGACGGCATCGCGGGCACGATCGTGTCCGACGAGGTACCAGCGGCCGTGCCGGGTCACCACGCCCCATGGCTCGACATCGCGCATCAGATAGGGGGCGTTGATCGCGCCGCGGTGTTCGAAGCGCACGGCCTGGCCGGCGTCGATCGCGGCGAGCAGCTTGCCGAGCACCGGTTCCGAGCCGCGGGTTCGCGCGGGGACCGCGGGCACCGAGGCGACGGCGGTGTCGGTCTCCACGTGGATTCCGGCGGCGCGCAGCTTGAGCAACGCGCCTTCCGCGGCGGCGGCCAGTTCCGGCGATTCCCACATCTGCACGGCCACCGCGACGGCGGCGGCCTCCTCGTCGCTCAGGTCGATCTCGGGCAGCTCGTAGGCGTCGCGGTTGATCCGGTAGCCCTCCACCGACGAGTACCGGCCCACCGGCCCGATCTCCAGGGGTATACCCAGGTCACGCAGCTCGTTCTTGTCTCGTTCGAACATTCGGCTGAACGCCTCGTCGCTGGCCGAATCCTCGTATCCCGCGACGCTGTCCCGGATCCGCTCCGCGGTCAGGAACTGCCGGGTCGACAGCAGCGCGATGACCAGATTCATCAGCCGCTCGACCTTGGATATCGCCACCCGATAGAGGGTAATCTGCCCGGCTGCGCGCGTGCGCGTCGGCGCGCGATTCACTCGATCACATGTGCGCCTGTACGCCATAACCACAGCTCTGGCGGGCAGTATTGATCTCATGATCATCGCCTTCTCCGTGACCCCACTCGGCACCGGCGTAGACGTCGGCCGCGCCGTCGCCGAGGCCGTCCGGGTAGTCCGCGCCAGCGGCCTGCCCAACCACACCGACGCCATGTTCACCACCCTCGAGGGCGAATGGGACGAGGTGATGTCCGTCGTCAAACAAGCCACCGACGCCGTCCTGGCCGCCGCACCCCGCTGCAGCCTCGTCCTCAAAGCCGACATCCGCCCCGGCGTCACCAACGGCATGACCTCGAAGGTCGAGACCGTCGAGCGCTACCTCGCCGAGGGCTAAGTCCGATCAGCCGCACACCGTCTGATTTCCCGCACAGCAACTCGCCGCCGTGACACGCGTGCGGATGTCAAAAGGTGTGCGGCGGGATACCCGCAGCCGGGCCTAGTCCGGAATCGGCGTCTGTTGATAGAGCGCCATTTTCCATTCGCCGCCTGCCCGCAGGTAGACGCTGGACATGATCCCGCGGAACGCGGGCGCCTCCGCCGCGCCGTAGGCGACGCCGGTGTAGACCAGGATCTTGCTGTCTACATCGGCGTCGACCACGCGCGGATCGAGGATCTCGTAAGTCCGCCACGGCGGTGAATCTTTGAGCGCGGCAACGACTTCGTCGCGCCCCAGCACCATCCCGTTGGCCAGCACCATCACCGCGTCCCCGGTCATCAACGATCCGTAGAAATCGGCCCCGGTCCCGTCACACAACGAGTCCCAGCCCTTACGTTCGACCTCGAGCAGCTCGTTCAAAAGCCCCGTATCTGCCATACCCCACGGTAGGCACAATCACGGAAGCCGCGCCGCCCGACACAACGGGACGCAGACCGACTGTGCCCACTCTGCGACGGCACGGTCGCTGCGTCGCATTCCGGATGCGCCGAACCGCTGTTCGCGCTCATCACGCACCACGAATATCCGCCCTGATATGCTCCGCCAGCCCGATCGCCCACTGTCGCAGGTAAGCCTGAAGCGACATACCTGCATCGGCCGCGCAACGACGCAGCGCTTCGACGTCTTCGTCCGGGACATCCCGAATCCAGATAGTTGCCATAGCACTACCCTATGAAGCGGCATCGGCTCCGCGAAGCGTTCCTTTACCTACATGGATGCGATCAGGCGGTCCACGCGTTCGTCCACCGAGCGGAACGGGTCCTTGCAGAGGACTGTGCGCTGGGCTTGGTCGTTGAGCTTGAGGTGGACCCAGTCGACGGTGAAGTCGCGGCCTGCTTCCTGGGCGGCGGTGATGAAGTCGCCGCGGAGTTTGGCCCTGGTGGTCTGGGGCGGGGTGTCGACGGCGGCGTCCACCGCCTCGTCCTCGGTGATGCGCTTGGCCAGGCCCTTGCGCTGGAGCAGGTCGAAGACGCCGCGACCGCGCTTGATGTCGTGGTAGGCGAGGTCGAGCTGGGCGATCTTCGGATCGGACAGCTCCATGCTGTAGCGGTCCTGGTAGCGCTGGAACAGCTTGCGCTTGATCACCCAGTCGATCTCGGTGTCGACCTTGGCGAAGTCCTGCGCCTCGACGGCGTCGAGGGTGCGGCCCCACAGATCGACGACCTGGTCGATCTGCGGATCGCGATCCCGGTTGCGCAGGTGCTCGACCGCGCGGGCGTAGTACTCGCGCTGGATGTCGAGGGCGCTGGCCTGCCGGCCGCCGGCCAGCCGCACCGGACGACGACCGGTCAGATCGTGACTTACCTCGCGAATGGCGCGAATCGGGTTGTCCAGGGCGAAGTCCCGGAACGAGACGCCCGCCTCGATCATCTCCAGCACCAGCGCCGCGGTGCCGACCTTGAGCATGGTGGTCGGCTCGGCCATGTTCGAGTCGCCGACGATCACGTGCAGGCGGCGGTATTTCTCCGCGTCCGCGTGCGGCTCGTCGCGGGTGTTGATGATCGGCCGCGAGCGCGTGGTCGCGGACGAGACACCCTCCCAGATGTGCTCGGCCCGCTGGGACAGGCAGAACGTGGCCGCCTTCGGCGTCTGCAGGATCTTGCCCGCGCCACAGATCAGCTGGCGCGTGACCAGGAACGGCAACAGCACGTCGGAGATCCGGGAGAACTCACCGGCGCGCACCACGAGGAAGTTCTCGTGGCAGCCGTAGGAGTTGCCCGCGGAGTCGGTGTTGTTCTTGAACAGGTAGATGTCGCCGCCGATGCCCTCCTCGGCGAGCCGCTGCTCGGCATCGATCAGCAACTCTTCGAGGACCCGCTCGCCCGCTCGGTCGTGGGTCACCAGTTGGTGCAGGCTGTCGCATTCGGCAGTCGCGTACTCCGGATGGGACCCGACATCGAGATAGAGCCGAGCACCGTTGCGGAGGAACACGTTCGAGCTGCGGCCCCAGGACACCACCCGGCGGAAAAGGTACCGGGCTACCTCGTCGGGGGACAGCCGACGGTGACCGTGGAAGGTGCATGTCACACCGAACTCGGTCTCGATCCCCATGATTCGTCGCTGCACACTATCGACATTACAGCCATGTCATGCGCTCGCGTGGGGCTGCGGACAACACGAACGCATACGTCTTCACAACGATTCGGCTCGGCCTACCGGCGCGAGTGGGCAGTATCACCCTCGATCCGGGCCCGCGATGAACACAGTTCGGGCCCGTGCACTGGTGCGACGCACCCGTGCACGGGCCCTGGCTTCGGTCCGGTGGCTACTCCGCTTCGGGAGTCTCCTCCGCCGGCGGTTCGGCCGCCTTGGCCTTGGTGGCCTTCTTCGCCGGACTCAGCAACTGCTCCAGCGCGGAGTTGGTGACCCGGCGGAACGCCCGCCGCGGCCGCGCCTGCTCCAGCGCCGCGACCTCGAGCGAGTTCACGTCGAGCACCCGCTTTTCCTTCTCCGCGCCTTCGGGCACGCCCGCCTGCAACGCCCCGACCGCGACCTTGATCGCGCCGGCCAGGTCGAGACCCGGCTTGTAGGACGCCTTCAGCGCCGTGACGATCGGCTCGGTCGTGCCGCCCATCACCACGTATTCGCGCTCGTCCACGATCGACCCGTCGAAGGTGATCCGGTACAGCACCGAGGTCGGCTGCTGGTCCGGGTAACCCACCTCCGCCACACAGATCTCCACCTCGTAGGGCTTGAGCTGATCGGTGAAGATCGAGCCGAGCACCTGAGCGTAGGCGTTGGCCAGTGCACGGCCGGTCACGTCGCGGCGGTCGTACTGGTACCCGCGAATGTCGGCCTGCAGGATTCCGCTGCGGCGCAGATTCTCGAACTCGTTGTACTTGCCGACCGCGGCGAAACCGACCCGGTCGTAGAGCTCACTCACCTTGTGCAGCGTCGCGGACGGGTTCTCCGCGACGAACAGCACACCCTTGTCGTACACCAGGACCACGACGCTGCGACCCCGACCGATGCCCTTGCGGGCGAGCTCGGTCTTGTCCCGCATGATCTGCTCTGCGGACGCGTAATAAGGCAGAGTCATGGGCGGGCACTCCCCTCTTCCGCCGCCGCACGATCGGCGACGATGCCGCGCGCGATCACCTCGAGGCGGTCCTCGGTCACCTCGACCGCACCTTCCTCATCGATCACGATCGCCGTCGGATAGATCCCGCGCATCAGATCGGGACCGCCCGTCGCGGTGTCGTCGTCGGCCGCGTCGAACAGCGCCTCCACGGCGATGCGCAACGCGCGCTCCTGATCAATTCCCTTGGCGTACAGCTTCTTCAGCGACCCCTTGGCGAAGACCGAACCCGATCCCACCGCGGCGTAACCGAACCGCTCCTCGCTGCGTCCACCCACCACGTCGTAGGACACGATGCGACCGACCTTGTCCGGATCGGTGGCATTCACGTCGTAACCGACCAACATCGGAACCACCGCCAGCCCCTGCAGGGCGGCGGGCAAGTTCTCGCGCACCATCTTCGACAGCTTGTTGGACTTGCCGTCGAAGGTCAGGGACACGCCCTCGAGCTTCTCGTAGTGCTCCAGCTCCACCGCGAAGATCCGCACCATCTCGACGGCCATGCCCGCGGTGCCGGCGATGCCGGCCGCGGAGTAGCTGTCGGTGATGTAGACCTTCTCGATGTCCCTGCTGGCCAACAGGTTTCCCTGGGTGGCCCGCCGGTCACCGGCGATGAGCACGCCACCGCGGTAGCTGATCGCGACGATGGTGGTGCCATGCGGCGCGATGTCCTTCGCATTCGAGGCGCTCATAGCCGCGCCGTCGATCTGTCCGAACCTGTTGCCGGGCAACATTTCCGGAGCGTGCATGCGAAGGTATTCGGAGAAGGACGAGAGGGCGTACCCCAGGTGGAGACGCGAGGGGTCACCTACTGTCACTGGCCGCCTTTCTGAACGTACGCACGGACGAAGTCTTCGGCGTTCTCCTCGAGCACATCATCGATCTCGTCGAGCAGGTCGTCGGTGTCCTCCGCCAGCTTTTCGCGGCGCTCCTGACCGGCGGCGTCCGCACCCTCCGGACCATCATCCTCGTCGCCGCCCCCGGCGCGCTTGGTCTGCTCTTGTGCCATGGCAGCCGACCTCCTCTGTCCTCATCATGACCGGAGCTCAATTCTGAGCACGGCCCCGGTCATGAGCAATGTCCGTGCTCGTTCCTCAACACTACTGTGTTAGTCGGCTGCGTGGCCGCAGCTTGCCCGCGGCCGCCGTATGTCTCGCGTCCGGGCTGTCGAGACTGGCGACTTCGTCGCATGCGCTTCGACAGCCCGGACGCGAGACCGGCCGCGGGCGAGTCGCTCGCTGAACTCGCTCCGTTGTGGGCGGGTCCGGTCGACCGTCTCACCCGTTCTCCGTGACCTATGTTGTGAGCTGTTCCACAAGATCGGCGGCGGAGGTTACGCCGTCCAGCAGCTTGCCTACGTGCGCCTTTGTCCCGCGCCGCGGTTCCAGGGTGGGGATGCGGACCAGCGAATCGCCGCCCAGGTCGAAGATCACCGAATCCCAGCTCGCCGCGGCGATGTCGGCGCCGAAACGGCGCAGGCATTCGCCGCGGAAGTAGGCCCGGGTGTCGGTGGGCGGGTTGGTCATCGCGTCCAGCACCTGCTGCTCGGTGACGAGCCGTTTCATCGACCCGCGGGCCACCAGGCGGTTGTAGAGGCCCTTGTCCAGGCGCACGTCGGAGTACTGCAGGTCCATCAGGTGCAGCTTGGGCGCGGCCCAGCCCAGGCCCTCGCGCTGGCGCATGCCCTCGAGCAGGCGCAGCTTGGCCGGCCAGTCGAGCAGGCTCGCGCATTCCATCGGGTCGCGCTCGAGCAGATCGAGCACCATGGCCCAGTTCTCGATGATGTCCTGCACGCGCTTGTCGTCGTTGCCGGTGCGATCGACTAACTTGATCACCCGGTCCAGGTACATCCGCTGCAGCGCAAGGCCGGTCAGCTCGCGGCCGTCGGTGAGCGCGACGGTGGCGCGCAGCGTCGGGTCGTGGCTGATCGTGTGCACGGCGGTGACCGGGCGGGCCAGCTGGAATTCGGACAGGTCCTCGCCGGCCTCGATCAGGTCGAGCACCAGCGCGGTGGTGCCGACCTTGAGGTAGGTGGACATCTCGGCCAGGTTGGCGTCGCCGATGATGACGTGCAGCCTGCGGTACTTGTCCGCGTCGGCGTGCGGCTCGTCGCGGGTGTTGATGATGCCGCGCTTGAGCGTGGTCTCCAGGCCGACCTCGACCTCGATGTAGTCGGCGCGCTGGGACAGCTGGAAGCCGGCGTGATCGCCGGACTGCCCGATGCCGACCCGGCCGGAGCCGGTGATCACCTGACGCGAGACGAAGAACGGGGTGAGGCCGAGGATGATCTGGTTGAACGGGGTGTCGCGGCTCATCAGGTAGTTCTCGTGGGTGCCGTAGGAGGCGCCCTTGCCGTCGACGTTGTTCTTGTACAGCTGCAGGCGCGGTGCGCCGGGCACGCTCGACGCGTGCCGCGCGGCGGCCTCCATCACGCGCTCGCCCGCTTTGTCCCAGATGACCGCGTCCAGCGGATCGGTCACCTCGGGGGCGGAGTATTCGGGGTGGGCATGGTCGACGTAGAGCCGGGCGCCGTTGGTGAGGATCATGTTCGCCGCGCCGACCTCGTCGGCGTCGATCACCGGCGCGGGGCCGTTCATCCGGCTCAGGTCGAAGCCGCGCGCGTCGCGCAGCGGCGACTCCACCTCGTAGTCCCAGCGGGTGCGTTTCGCCCGCGGCACACCCTCCGCGGCGGCGTAGGCGAGCACGGCCTGGGTTGAGGTGAGGATCGGGTTGGCCGACGGCTCGGTTGGGGTCGAAATGCCGTACTCGACCTCGATTCCGATGATGCGCTGCATGGGTCGAGCCTAACGGGCATCGCCGGGCGAAGTCCGTGGGCTGCCCGCGCCGGGCCCGGTGTCGGCGCCGCGGGCACTGGTGGAGCCCAATCTCATACCGCGGGTGGTACTTCCGGAGGACCCGCGCGAACGCCGGTCGGCGGGACAGTTTCGGTATGACCGAATCTCTCGCCGATCCGCAGGTCGGCACCGCGGCGCGACATCGTGCGCCGGACGTCCCGGCCACGGCCGGGCACTCGCGACTGGTCGCGCTGGACGTGCTGCGCGGAATTGCGATCCTCGGCACGCTCGGCACCAATATCTGGATCATGACCAACCGGGAGGGACTCGTCGGCTATATCGGCGAGTTGAAGGATCCCGCGTCCGGCTGGCTGTGGGCCGAGCGGGTCTTGCAGCAGTTGGCGCAGGGCAAGTTCCTCGGGTTGCTGACCATCATGTTCGGCATCGGGCTGGCCATCCAACAGGGCTCGGCGCGGCGGGGCGGGCGGCACTGGCCGGGCACGTATCCGGTCCGGGCCGGGCTGTTGCTGCTCGACGGACTGCTGAACTTCGTGTTCGTCGCGGAGTTCGACGTCCTGATGGGGTACGCGGTGACCGGGTTGGTCGTCGCGTTCGTGCTCGCGACAAGTGAACGGGCGCAACGGCGTTGGCTATTCGTGTCGGCGGGTATCCACCTCGCGATGCTCACCGCGATCGGGCTGGCGATGGCGTTCGCGCCGCGCGCGGATCCGCCGCCGCGCACGCCGCTGGACCCGAATCCCTATGCGGACGGGTCGTTCTGGGATCTGGTGGTGTTCCGGCTGCACAACGCGGGCGAGTTCCGGTCGGAGACGGTGTTCGTGTTCGCCATGTCGGTGGCGTTGTTCCTGCTCGGCGCCCGGCTGTTCCGGGGCGGGGTGTTCCGGCCGGAGGGCGCGCGGATGCGCAAGTGGCTGATGATCGCCGGGTTCGGTGTCGCGGCGCCGATCGACCTGGTCGCCGGTGTCGCGGGCAATGGCGATTACTTCCTCTTCACCCGCTACGGCACCGCACCCGTTGTCTCCCTGGGCATCCTGGCCCTGGTCGCGCACTTCTACCTGCGGCGCACCGAGGCCGGATTCCTCGGCCGACGCATGACCGAGGTCGGGCGCACCGCGCTGAGCTGCTATATCTTGCAGAACCTGGTGGCGTCGATCCTGTGCTACGGCTGGGGTTTCGGGCTCGCCGCACGCGTCGGCGCCGATGCCAGGGTGCCGTTCACCGTGGGCGTCTATCTGCTGGTTTCACTGATCATCGTGACCGGAGCGCACCTGTGGCTGCGGCGCTTCGAGCGCGGGCCGGTCGAATGGGCGTGGAACCGCAGCTTCCAGGCATTGACCGGCGGCAAAGCCTGATCCCGCTCACAACGAGTTGGCCGAGTGCGCTTTCGGCTCCGACGGCAGCTCGATGCGATCCATGACGACCCCGACGTCGAGGTTCGCGACGAGCCCGTCGTGGTCGAATTCGATGCTCCCGGCCATGCCGGAGCCGCTGAATTCGAGCAGCCGCTGATTCTCCACGAACTCGGTCACCAATCCTCTTCTACTCAGGTAACTCTGGGTGGCGCGCCGATAGTCGACCAGCGGCAGCGCGCCTATTCCGTGCGCCAGCACCCGCGCGATGCCGGACGCGGTGGGCGGCGGTAGCTCGAATGCCGGATGCTCGACGAGAAACGCCACACAGGTGCCCTCGGTGACCCCGCAGTACGAACTCCAGTGCCCGGAAATCACTTTCGCGGCGTCCGCGAGCAGCTCGGCCACCTGGTGCGGTTGCGGCGCCGCCCGCCCGAGCGCGACCGGCATTTCCGCGGCGCACAATTCGGCGACGCCGTATCGGAAACCGAACTCGCGCACCATCCGGGCCACCGCGATCAGCGGCTTGGGGAAACCCCACGGATTCGCCCAGGCCCACAGCCAGGTCTCCGCGTCGGCCGTACCGAGCAGGTGAAAGTCGGTGCACTCGAATGTCTGTTCGTCGCCGACGAATTCGAGCCGGCCCCCCTCCATGTCCGCCTGCCACCGGTGCGGACCCAGCAGTTCTTCGACGTGTAGCCGGTGCTCGAGCGACAGCAACCCCGCGTCGTCGAGCAGCCTCGTCAAGGGCACAGGTTCGGACACCGGCATGAGCGTAGTCAACGCACTCCCCCTCGTATGTAACGCCCGATCCCACTAGTTTCGTGAGGTGACCTTGGCCGACCGTTATCCGTTGTTGCACACCCCGGCCCACTGGGCGTGGGGCGATCTGGATGTCCAGTTCGCCGCCGAAGCACCACCCGACGAGCTGGTCACCAACGTCCACCTCGTCTGCTTCGTCGGCGACACTATCGTGCTGTGCCGCGACGACCGCGACATTTGGCTGCTTCCCGGCGGCACCCGCGAGCGGGACGAATCCATCGATGAATGCATCCGCCGCGAACTCCGCGAAGAAGCAGGCGCCCACCCTACCGGCCCGGTCCGCTGGATCGGCGCGCACTATGCCACCAGCAATCGGGCTGCGCCCTTTCGCGATTGGCAGCCGCATCCGCACAAGGCGTGGCTCTGGTGCGCCGCGGATGTCGTGCTGGATTCCGCGCCGACCAATCCGGACGACGCCGAGCAGATACTCGAGGTCCGCGCGTTCCCGTTCGCCGACGCGATGCGCCTGGCCCGCACCGACGGTGCGCATCTGGCCGAATTGATCGCTCTGGCAATCGAATTGCACCGGCCCTGACGGCTGGGATTACCGGGTGCGCAACGCTTCCGGCCGGACGAGCAGATCGCCGACGACCACGTCGCGTTCCAGCGGAACACCGAGACTGCGCGCGTTGCCCTCGAACAGGGCCAGCACCGACTCGGTGAGAATGCCTTCGACCTGATCGGAGGAGAGGGTCGAGGCGGGGTCGGCGCGCCAGCTGTTCACCACGCCGTCGACGAAGCCGATGATGCCGAACGCCATCGGGCGCGCCCGGCCGGGATCGATACCGAAGCGGGACAGCCAGATCGCGAACAGGTCGGCGAGCCGTCCGCCGATCCGGTCGCGCGCCCCGGCCAGTGACGAATCCCCCTGGGGCGCCGCGCCGCCGATGAATCGGTGCAGGTTCGGGTGACGTTCGACCCAGCGGACATAGGTGCCGACCGCGCCGCGAACGGCATCACGCACCGTGCCCTCCGGGTCGAGCTTCGGCATCATCTGTGCCAGTAGCGATTCCAGGATCTGCCGGCGGATCTGCTCGTCCAGATCGGCGCGGCCGTCGAAATGGCGGTAGACCACCGGACGCGGCAGCTCGAGCCGATCGGCGATCTGCTGCACCGACACCTCTACGCCGTGCTCCTCGATCACCGTGATCGCGGCGTCGATCACGTCGGCCCGGCGCTGCGCTTTGTGTCCGTTCCAGCGGGTGGCGCGGCCGTCGGTGACGGGAGGCTCGGGGTTTCCGCTGGTTGTGGTCACAGAATCACGATACCCGCAAGTAGGTTGACTGCGACAGGCCGTCTCACTAATCTAAATGTGACAGCTTGTATCGGTTAGTCGACATGTTGGAGAGCAGTCATGGGCAACGAGGCCGCACTGATCCCGCAAGAGTCCTTCGCGCAGCGCCTACTGACCGGATCGGTCAAGAAGTCCTACGACCCGGTGGTCGACATGGATTGGGACGCGCCGCTGGATCCGGACAAACTCTTCCTCCCCGCGGCGGTCGTGTCGCTGTACGGCACCGAGCTGTGGGAGTCGATGACGCCGCAGCAGCAGCGCGAACTGTCCCGCCAGGAGCTGGCGAACGTGCTGTCGGTCGGCATCTGGTTCGAGAACCTGCTGAACCGACTCTTGTTGCGCGAGTTGCTCGCCGACGATCCGACCACCCGCCACTCGCACTACACGCTGGTCGAGATGGGCGACGAGTGCCGGCACATGATGATGTTCGGCAAGCTGATCGACCGCATCGAGGCCCGCCCGTACTGGCCGCGGCGCGCGGGCAGGCTGGCCATCGGCGTGCTGCCGATTTTCTTGCGCGGCTCCATGACCTGGGTCGGCGCGCTGGTCGGCGAGGAGATCTTCGACGCGATCCAGCGGCGCACCCTGGACGATCCGGAGTTGCAGCCCTTGGTTTCCCGGGCGATGCGCATCCACGTCACCGAGGAGGCGCGGCACATCGGCTTCGCCAGGGACGCGCTGGCCAGGAGGGTGCCGACCATGTCGCGGGCCGAACTCGCCTACACCAGACTGTGTGTCGCGGTCGCGGCCCCGTTGTTCGTCTATCTGCTGACCAACCGGCACATGTACACCCGCGCGGGACTGGACGGGCGCGCGGCCCGGCGGATCGCGGTCGGCAATCCGGACGCCAAGCGGGCGCTCGGCATCGGCGCCGCGAATCTCGGTGCGTTCCTGCAGAAGCAGGGCCTGATCGGGCCGGTCGGCGAGTGGATCTGGCGTCGCCGGGGGCTGCTCGCATGAGCCGAGACCCCGAAATCGTCATTGTCGGCGCCGGTTTCGGCGGTCTCGGCATGGCCATCGAGCTGCGTAAGGCGGGCATCGACGACTTCGTCGTGCTGGAGAAGGCCGGCGAGATCGGCGGCACCTGGCGGGAGAACACCTATCCCGGCGCGGGCTGCGACGTGATGTCGCTGATGTATTCGTATTCGTTCGAGCCGAACAAGCGGTGGTCGCGAATGTTCGCCCGGCAGCCGGAGATCCTGGACTACCTGCGCCGCACCGCCGACAAGTACGACCTGCGCAGGCACATCCGGCTCGATTCCGAGGTGGTGACCCTCGATTTCGACGACGCCGCCGACCGCTGGGACGTCGGCCTCGCGGACGGCCGGGTGTTCCGTCCGCGCTTGGTCGTGATGGCGCCTGGACCGCTGCACGAGCCCTCGGTGCCGGACTTCCCCGGCCGGGACACCTTCCGCGGCAAGAGTTTCCATTCGGCCCGGTGGGACCACGACTTCGACGTGCGCGGCAAGCGGATCGCGGTCATCGGAACCGGTGCCAGCGCGGTGCAATTCGTGCCGCAGATCGCCAAAGACGCCGCCCAGGTGACAGTTTTCCAGCGCACCCCGCACTGGATCATCCCGAAACCGGACCGGCCGCTGTCCGCGGCGGAACACCGGATGTTCCGGTATCTGCCCGGCGCGCAACGGCTTTACCGGTGGGCGATCTACTGGGGCTACGAGTCGATGATCCCCGCGTTCATGAATCCGGAACTGATGCGTCAGGTGGAGAAGGTCGCCCGTGGCCATCTGCACCGCCAGGTGCACGACCCCGAGCTGCGTGACCGGCTGACCCCGGACTACCGGCTCGGGTGCAAGCGGATCCTGGTGTCCAACAACTACTACCCCGCCCTACAGCGCGAGAATGTGCGGCTGGAGACCACGCCCATCGCAGGTCTCACCGAGTCCGGCGTCGCCACCGTCGACGGCGTCGAGACCGACTTCGACGCGATCGTCTACGGCACCGGCTTCAAGATCTCCGACCGGTTCGCCGATCAGCACATCGTCGGCGCCAACGGCCTTGCGCTGCAGGCGGCTTGGCGCAACGGCGTCGAGGGTTTCCTCGGCGTCGCGGTGCACGGGTTCCCGAACATGTTCCTCATCGTCGGCCCCAATTCCGGCGGCGGTCATCAGTCGATCGTGTTCATGATCGAGGCACAGGCCCGCTATATCCGCCAGTGCGTCGAACTGTTGCGCAGGACGTCGAGCACCCGGATGGAGGTGCGCGCGGCGACCCAGCACGAGTTCAATCGCCGCACCCAGCGGAAACTGGCGGGCACCGTGTGGAATTCGGGCGGCTGCGACAGCTGGTACCTGGACGAGCACGGCGTCAACCGCGCCGCCTGGCCCGGCTCCAGCGTCTCCTACTGGCGCGCCGTGCGCCGTCCTGATCCGGGGCACTACGACCTCACCGTCGCGGCCGATCGTGAACCGGCACACGAGTATTCGGGTCCGGCCACGCTCGACTCCCCCGGCTCGCTGTGCTCGGTGACGGTCTCGCTCAGCGGCCACGCCGACCCGATCGACGGCCGGTACCACTGGTACGGCCGGATCACCGGCGACGATCTGCCGGACCCCGGTCGCGCCGAGGTCTTCCTCACCCTCCCCGGTCGCTTCCCCACCCCCGGCCGTCTCCAGGAGCGCGACCCGTGGGGCAACGTGCGCATCGTCGGCATCGGCGACCCGCCGTACCCCCTGGAGCCCGCCGAGGCGCGTTGATCGGTGGGCCACTCCTGGCGCTCAGGCAGAATCGATCGCATGGCAACGGCAACCTGGCAGGGCCGCGTCCTCGCGAGCAGCGACGACACGGTCATCGTCGAAGGCAACCACTACTTCCCACCCGACTCCGTGCAGCCCGAGTTCTTCAAGGCGTCCGAAACCAACACGTTCTGCCCGTGGAAGGGCACGGCGAGCTACTACACGGTCGTCGTCGACGGGGAAACCAACCCCGACGCCGCCTGGTACTACCCCGACCCCAAACCCGAAGCCGCCCACATCAAGGACTACGTGGCCTTCTGGCGGGGCGTAGACGTCGCCTGACGGGCAGCCGCACACCTTCTGACACACGCACGCGGGTCAGGACGGCGATTCGGTCTGCGGGAAATCAGGAGGTGTGCGGCTGCAGGCCTGGCGTCGGCACAAAGAATCGGCGGCAGGTTCGGCAATCTGTCAATACCACGCGGTCGGATCATGGGGTGGGCTGGAGTTGACGGCGGTGCGCGGCATCGCCGAGAACTCCGGAAGGCTCCCATGACACTGTCGTCACCGCGGTTCGCCGCGGCCGCCGCGCTGGGCTGCGCGCTCGCCGCCCCTGCGCTCCCCGCGAACGCCGAGCCCGGCCAGACCTGGTACGTCAGCGCGACCGCCATGCCCGGTGGAAACGGCACGGAAGCAACACCTTTCAATTCGTTGCCGACGGTGCAGCAGGCCTCGGGCGAGGGTGACACGATCGTCGTGCTGCCCGCGCCGATCGGCACTGCCCCGCTCGACGGCGGCCTCGCGCTCAAACCCGGCCAGCGCCTCCTCGGCCGTGCGGCGCCCGGAAGCGTTGCCGCCGTGGCGAATACGACCGACGCCAACGACGGTGACGCGATCCGGCTGGCCCCGGACACGGAGGTCCGCGACCTCACCGTCACCAGCGCCCAGCGCGGCGGCATCTACGGTCGCAATGTGGGCAGCACGGTCCTGGCCGGCAATACGATCGCCGCCACCAACCGCGCCTGCCACGACGGGTTCCTGGTGCAGCCGTTCCCGCCGATGATCGGCGTCCCGTTCGGCATGTCGCTTCCGGTCGCCCCCAACCTGGTCGCACTGAACAACGGCTGGGCGGGCATCATGATCGACTCCGACGCCGGCCCGAGCACGCTCACCCTCGACCGGAACACCGTGCGCGACACCGCGTGTGGCGACGGCATCGACCTGCGCACCACCGGCTCGGCCCAGGTCGGCGCCACGCTCACCGACAACCTGACCCAGAACATCAACGAGGGCATCGCCAAGCTCTCGGTGCTGGCCGTGGGCTTGCAGAGCACCGGAACCTCCTCGCTCACCGCCGCTTTGCGCGGCAACACCCAGCGCGGCATCGCGCTGCCGGCGAACGATCCGCTCAACGCCGCGGCGGACAGCGAGGGCATCTTCGTCAACGCAGCCGACCGCGCCCGCATGCGAATCACCATCGACCGCAACAGCTATCGGCACGGCGGCGGTCACCTCTCCGCCAACGGCATCGAATTCGTCACCAGCAACGGCACCCCGGACAGCGAGGTGACCCTCACCGACAGCGAATTCCTCGATGTCCCAGGCGATATCGTGCAGAACCTGAACCTCAGCGCGGAGGGCGCCCGGCACGTCATGACCATCGACGGCCTCACCGCGTCGGGCTCGAGCTTCCCCGGCGCGGTGCTCAACCCGCTGGTCCCGGGCAATCTCGGCAGCTGCCTGTTCGCCGCGAGCTTCGGCCGGGACAACACCACGGCCCTCACCCTGCGCAACGCACACCTGAGCCGATGCAGCGCCGACGGCATCGGCGTCTACGCCTATTCCCCGGCAGGTCCGGCCCCGGCCAAGGCGACCATGCGTTTCGACATCTCCGACACCACCGTCGCCGATACCGCCGTGGCCGACCTGCATGTCCGCACCGTCGGCGACCTGGCCCAGTTCACCGGCAGGATCGAACGCTCCCGCTTCGCCGGCCCCCTCATCCTGGGCCAGAGCGACAGCACGCTCGGCCCCGGCTCGGTACTCGACTTCGGCGGCGGCCGTCTCGGCAGCACCGGCGACAACTGCTTCGCTCCCGCCACCGCCGCCACCATGACCACCCCAAACCTGCCCCTCGACCAACCCGGCTCCTGGCCGGCCTGCGGCTGAACCGCCGTCCGCCTGGGGGCGGGGGGTCGCGAGGCCAGGTTTGGTCGAGTGCACAATGTCGCGCGCCACACTCTGCGTGTTTGTCGCTAGCGAACACAGTCTCTGATGCGTTCTGCTGATAGATGACGATGAGGTCATCCCCGTCCCCACACGACCGGGCATGACCTCGGCCCTTCGCTAGCAGAGGTTAGGTTCTTGGTTTCATCGACAGTCCCGGCGGCCGCCCGCCCGGACACGCTATGTGCGGCGTTCCAGTCGAACGTCGCGAAGTACCCGGACGCGGTCGCGCTGCGCACGCTCGGCGGCGCCGTCTCGATCACCTGGCGTGAGTACGGCGAGCGGGTGCGGGCCATCGCGACGGGTCTGGCCGCGCTCGGCATCGAATCCGGCGACACGGTCGCGATCATGCTGACCAACCGTCCCGAGTTCCACCTCTGCGACACCGCGATCCTGCACGCCGGCGCGACGCCGTTCTCGGTGTACAACACCAACCCGGTCGACCTGCTGGTCTATCAGTTCGGCAACGCGCGCAACAAGGCCGTCGTCTGCGAGAAGCAGTTCGCGCCGAAGATCCTGGAGGCCGTCGCCAAGGCCGCCGAGCAGGGCATCGTCGTCGAGCACGTGATCTGCGTGGACGAGGCCCCCGAGGGCGCCATCGCGCTGTCCGACGTCGAGCGGGCCACCGCGGGCGGCTTCGATTTCGACGCCACCTGGCGCAAGGTGCAGCCCGACGATCTGCTCACCATCGTCTATACCTCCGGCACCACCGGCCCGCCGAAGGGCGTCGAGCTCACCCACACGAACTTCATCGAAAACGCCCGCGTCCTGGACACATTCGGCGGTGGCGGCCCGGACGACCGGGTGATCTCGTACCTGCCCGACGCGCACGCCGCCAACCGCTGGTTCGCGCACTACCTGACCATCCTCGAGGGCTGCCAGATCACCACGGTGCCCGACTTCAAGCAGGTCGCAACGGCTTTGGCCGAGGTGCACCCGAGCGTGTTCCTCGGTGTTCCCCGGGTGTGGGTGAAAGTCAAAGGCGCGCTGGAGGAACGCTTCGCCACCGAGTCGCCGGTCAAGCGCCGCCTGATCGACTGGGCGATCGGCGTCGGCCGCGCCAAGGCCCGCGCCACCTCCGACGGCCGCGCCCTCGGCACGCTCGACCGGCTCCAGTACGCGCTCGCCGACCGGCTGGTGCTCGCCTCGATCCGCAACGGCCTCGGCCTCGATCAGGTCCGCGTCGCGGTCACCGGCTCGAACGCGATCCCGCCGGAGGTGCACGAGTTCTTCCTCGGCCTCGGCATCCCGCTGTGCGAGGGCTACGGCATGAGCGAGTGCACCGCGGGCGCCACGCTCAACCCGCCGGAACGGGTCAAGATCGGCACGGTCGGCACCCCGATCCCCGGCGCCGAGATCAAGCTCGCCGACGACGGCGAGGTGCTGATCCGGGGCAAGATGGTGATGCGCGGCTACCGCGACGACCCGGCCAAGACCGCCGAGACGATCGACGCCGACGGCTGGCTGCACACCGGCGACATCGGCAGCATCGACAGCGACGGCTACCTCTCGATCGTGGATCGCAAGAAGGAGCTGATCATCAACGCGTCGGGCAAGAACATGTCGCCGGCCAACATCGAGAACACGGTCACCGACAACTGCTCGCTGATCGGCACGGTGGTGGTCATCGGCGAGCAGCGCCCGTTCAACACCGCGCTGCTGGTGCTCGATCCCGACCTGGCCGCCGCCTACGCGCAGCGGCACAACCTGCCGGGCAAGACCGTCGCCGAGCTGGCCGAGGATCCGGACATTTTGACCGCTATCGAGCAGGGCATCGCCGCGGCGAACAGCAAACTGTCCAGGGTAGAGCAGATCAGGAAGTACATCGTGCTTCCCGAGGTCTGGGAGAACGGCAGCGACTACCTGACCGCTACTGGCAAACTCAAGCGAAAGCCCATCTCCAGCGGCTACACAGATACCATCGAAGCCTTGTATTCGACTTAGGTTCCGGAAGAAGAACAGCATGATGCCATCGCGGACTCGGGTGTTCGACGATCTCCATCGGCGGACCGCGTCGATGCTCGAAGCGTTCTACGCCGCGCTGCCGCCGTACCAGCGGCTGCCGCAATCGATGGTGGAGACCGACTTCGCCCGGGGCACCAAGCTCAACGTCGACCTGTTCTTCGACTATCTCGTCCGGGGCGAGGAACCCGCGGAAGAGGAAACCAGGGAGCTCGTGGAGCTGGCGATGGACCGGTTGCGCGACGGCACCCCGCTGCCGGAGGTGCTGGAGCGCTACCGATTCGGCGCGGCGTTCATCTGGGAGCGGCTGCGCGCCTCGGCCACGCCGGCCGAGCGCGAGCTGCTCTTCGACGCCTCGCTCATGCTGCTCAAGTACGTCACGCTGATCACCTCGCGGATCGCCACCGCGGCCACCCAGCGCGTGCACGACCCGCGCTGGGAACTCCTGGAGCGCCGGCGCGGCATCGCCGACGCGCTGCTCACCGGCCGCGACCCGGTCGAGTGGGCCAACGATCCGGTGATCCCGGTGGCCGACGCGTTCCTGGTCGCGGTGTTCCGCCTGTGCGGCACCCGCGGCGGGCCCGCGTCGGCGCTGCGGCACCGGGTGGAGGCGATCCCCGGGGTGTTCCTGCGGCTCGACGCGGGCGGCTGGACCGCGCTCATCCCGCTGCAGGCCGGCGACGACGGCTCGGCCACGCTGTCCGCGCTCACCTCCCGGCTGCCCGCGCAGGAACCGGCCGAGCCGCCGCCGTACTGGGTGGGTGTCGGCGCGGCGCGCAGCAAAGACGCGATTCCGGCCATGTACGCCGAGGCACGCGTGCTCGCCGAACTGGGCCGCTGCCTCACCCGGCGGGAAATCCTGTGCCGCCGAAAGGATTTGCAGTTCGAATACACGGTCGCGGTGAGCGACGCGGCCCGGCCGGGACTCGCGTCGGTGCTCGCCCCGCTCGACGCGCAACCGATGCTGGCGGAGACCCTGGAGGTGTTCGTCGACAGTGGTTTCAATCAGCTGGCGACGGCGCGACAACTCAATGTGCACCGAAATACGGTGACCTATCGCCTTTCCCGGGTACACGAGCTGACCGGGCTCGACCCGCATCGCCCCGCCGACGCGATGACCCTGTCCGCCGCTCGACTGGCTCGGCGACTCGAATCCGCCGCGTTCGCGCCGTAATCCGCTGCGGCGAGACAACTTTAGGCACTTTTCCAAAGACACGGCGAATCCCCTTCGGAATTGCCGGTGTTGCGGCACCCTGCTTATGCGTTGTGCTGTGTAGCGACGATGAAGTCAGGCGTGACTGTCGGACATCCGGACACAATCCGGGATCCAGCGGCCCCCAGGTTTCGGCACCCGATCCGCGGCATCGACCGGTGGAGGGTAGCGCCCGCCCGGCTTCGACCCCTAGCCCAGCAAAGGTTCAGGTAGTTGAGAATTGTGTTCCGGGCGCGGACATTCCGCCGCTCCATGCCGGTCGCCGCGGCTGTCACCGCCGTAGGTCTGATCGTTCAGCTCGCCCCTGCGGCAAACGCGGTGCCCGCCGCAGGCCCAGTTCCCAACGCACCGGCCAACTTCGGGTTGCCCGCCGACTATCAGCCGACACCCGAGCGCTACGGCATCGCTTACGAACTGGGACATATCGTTCCGCTCTCCGACGGCACCCGGTTGCAGACCGAGGTGCGCTACCCCACCGACCCCGCCACCGGTCAACGCGCCGCGGGCGAGTTCCCGGTGGTCGTCAACTTCACCACCTACGGCGCGGTGTCGAGCGCGCTCGCCGCCGCGGTGACCGGCGTGATCGACACGCTGCACATCGCGCTGCCGGATCAGCTGAAAGACGCGCGCCGAATCATCAACCAGGCCACCAGCGCTCAGGACATGCTGGTGCGGCGCGGCTACATCGAGGTGATCGCGGACGTGCGCGGCACCGGCGGGTCGACCGGTGCGTGGAACCCCGCGTCTCAGCAGGACGGCCTGGACGGCGCCCAGCTGGTCGACTGGGCCGCGAAGCTGCCCGGCGCCAACGGCAAGGTCGGCATGTTCGGGTACTCGTTCCCCGCGCTGTCCGCGCTGCGCACGGCCGAATCCGTCTCGCCCGGTTCGCCGTTGAAGGCGATCGTGCCGATGGCCATGCCGAACAACATCTTCAACGAGGTGCTCGGCCACGACGGCATGATGAGTCCGATCCTGCTGACGGCGATCTCGGTGCTGGTGCCGTACCTGAGCCTGATCGGCCCGTTCATCACGGCGGTGGTCTCGCCGCAGATGTTCATCGAGACCCTGGTCGACCATCTGCAAGCGGCGGTCTCCTCAGACAGCACCATCAAGTTGCTGATCGACGCGTACGCCGGCGGGCCGCTGGCCTACGACGGCCGGTTCTGGCAGGACCGCCGGTTCGAGACCGACCTGAACAAGGTGGTCGGCAACGGCATCGCCGTGTACCAGGTCGGCGGCCTGTGGGATCTGTATCAGGAAGGCCCGTGGCGCAACTACTCCCAGTTGCAGAACCTCGCGGCGGGCAAGGACCAGTTCGCGCCGATGGCGCCGGGGCAGGCCACCGACGGACGGTTCCAGCTGCTGATGGGCCCGTGGTATCACGTCGGGCTCGGCTTCGGACCCGGCTCGCGGATGGACACCGACATGATCACGCTGGCCTGGTTCGACCGCTGGCTCAAGGACATTCCGAACGGCGTCGACCGGACCGCCACCCCACTGCATGTCATCGACCCGAACAACATGGCCGTGGCCACCGCGCGCTATCCGTTCGAGCAGGCGGCCGTGCAACAGCGGTACTTCGACGGCGATCGGCTCGTCGCGCAGCCGCCGACGGTCGCGGACGCGTCGGATCGCCTGGACTACACCGGCATCGACACCATCTGCAACCGGCAGAGCCTCGGCCAGTACAGCGCCGGGCTGTTCGATTTCCTGTTCCGCCTGTTCAACGCCTATAACCCGTGCACCGAGTGGGTGCAGGAACCGGTCGCGGGCCGGCGCTACACGATGGACCCGGTCACCGAGCCGACGGTGCTCGCCGGGCCGAGCAGCGTGACCCTGTACGCGTCCTCGACCAGCACCGATGCCGCCTTCCAGGTGTGGCTCGACGATGTCGCGCCGGACGGTTCGGCGGTCAATATCACCGGCGGGTCGCAGTTGGCCAGTCAGCGCACGTTGAACGACGAAAAGACTTGGCGCACAACCGATGGCACGATCTACGCGCCGGAGCACGTGATCCGCGAGGACACCGAGCAGCTGCTCACCCCCGGCGCGGTGACCCGATTGGACATCAAGATCCGCCCGACCTTCTATCGCCTGGAACCCGGACACGCGCTGCGCCTGCGGATCACCAGCGGCACCTTCCCCTCCACTATGCCCATTCCGACTGATTTGCCGCGTTTGCTCGGTTCGTCCCAACAGCTGCACCGGGATGCGGCGCGGCCGTCCAGCCTGATCGTCCCGCTCGCGCCGGCCTCGGCGTTCGGCGGCTGAGACACCGGGGGCGCCTGGCGCCCGGATCACCGGGCCCGGATGCGTCCGAGGTCACGTTTAGCCCCTCTTCAAGCGCGGGAGCTGTAAAGATCATGCAAACCTGGGATGAATTCCAGGTGCATTGAGACACATTGTCCAGCAATCTATCAGCTACCTGAACATTAAGCGTTTCACATCCTCGCTGGCAGCGGCGTTGCACCCGGCTATTGCGCCGCCCGCAACGCCGTTGTCCGCGATTGCGGGGCAAATACCGGTGATCAGGCTCACCGTCACATTCACCGAGAATTTCTTCTACAGTTTGTCTCGTTCCGGTCCGACGATGACGTCCCGGGACCGTTCGGACAAAGTTCTCGGATGCAGGCCGAAATTCTTGTCACTATTCGGATCGGCAATTCCCTTACCGCTCACGGGGATCGCCGATGGGCAGCTGAAGGTGTGTCATGGAATTCATCGAACTGGCCGATTATCCGTTGCCGAGCGGCCGAGTGATCGAGTGGCTCCCGACTGCCACTTCGCACTGGGCCGACTGGCCGCGAGATACTCGCGCCGTTTCCTATAATCACGAGCATCATCTTCGAGATGCGGTGGAACACAGTCGAATACGGGACCGGCGCCACTACTGGCTCGGTCACGCGTTCCGGATCGACGGACCGCTCGACCCGCAAGCCTGGCGTACCGCCCTGGACGCCTGGATCGACCGGCACGAGGGTCTGCGCTCGCACGTCGCCATCGAGGGCGGCCAGCCGGCCAGATACACCCTGCCGCCCGGTGAGATCCGGGTACAGCCGGTCGACGCCGGCGCGCCGACCTCGACCATGGCGACATATCGCCTGGTCAACAGCCTGCTGGACGACGGAACGTCACCGCTGCGGTGGCCGTCCTACGTCTGCGTGACCATCGCGGGCCGGGCCGGCGTCACCGTCATCTTCGCCGCCGACCACTCGATCATGGACGGCTACTCCAGCGTTTCGACCAGCGGCGAACTGCTCGCGCTGTACAACGCCGCGCGCGCCGGTGAACCCGCACGGCTGCGCGACACCGGCAGCTACGTCGACTTCAGCCAGGACGAACGCGTTCGCGCCGCGGCGACCACCGCCGAGCATCCCGCGGTCGACACCTGGCGGACGTTCTTCCTGGAAGACACCTACAGCGACAGTCCGGCCGGCACCCTCAGCCGGGTCGCGGCGGCGCCGATCGAACTGGTCGACACCGCAGAGGCACCCCGGCGAGCACCGCAACGCACCCTGTCCGTCGAGTTGCTCGACGCCGATGCCGCCGACGCGGCCGCACGGATAGCGCGCGAGCACGGCCAAGGTTTGTTCGCCCTGTTGCTCGCCGCGTTCGCGGTGACCACCACCGAGCTCGGCGCCGGCCGCGATTTCCGCACCGTGATCCCGCTGCACACTCGTTCCGACCCGCAGTGGGCCGAGACCCTCGGCTGGTTCGTCGGGCTCGCGCCGTTCCAGCTCGACTGCGGAACGGCGCGCACGCTCGCCGAGCTGATCGCCCCGGCGGGCGAGGAACTGCGCCGCACCAACGGTGCGGCGACGGTGCCGTTCGCCAGGGTGTGCGAACTGCTCGGCGCCCAGCCGAGCATCTCGTTCATGGTGTCCTACATGGATATCCGCTCCGCACCCTGCGCGGCGACCTGGACCGAGACCGGTGCCTGCATCCTGCGCAGCAGCAACGTGTCGACCAACGAGTTCTACTTCTGGATCGCCCGCACCCCCCTGGGCGTGACCCTCAACATGCGTTATCCGGGCACCACCAAGGCGACCCGCGATGTCCACCGCCATGTGCTGCGCATGCGCGACCTGCTCGCCGAGCTCACCCGCTACGGCGATGCCCGAATCCGTCCGATCGAAGGAGCGCCGCTGTCATGGTAGAGATGACCCTCACCGAGCACTGGCAGCCGAAACCCGGCGTGCTACTCGAGTTCACCACCACCGCGGCGAGCCAGGCGGCCACCGAAACCACCGCGCCCTCAGACATTCCCGCGACCTACCTGCAGGAGTCGCACATCCGCCGCTGGTCGGCGCGCAGGCAGACCAACGATCCGCTCGCCTCCGAGCTGTCGTTCTGCTTCACCGTCGCGCGCCCGCTCGACGCGGAGGCGCTGCGCCGGACCTACATCGCGTTCCTGCAGCGCCACGAGACCCTGCGCTCGTGGTTCCGGATCGACGAGTCCGACGGCGGATTCGCGCTGACCAGGTACCTGCTCGACCCGGCGGCGGTCGACCTGGAAACCCACACCCTGGCCACCTTCACCGACAGCGGCGAGCTGCGCGACACCCTGGTCGCGAAGTTCAAGGCCAACGCGAACCCGACGCGCTGGCCGGCCATCGTCTGCTGCGCGATCGACCACGGTGCGGACGGATTCACCATCGTCTACAGCGCCGACCACGCGTTCACCGACGGCATGTCGGTGCTCACCTCCACCTACGAATTCCACGCGCTCTACACGGCGTTCAGCACCGGCCAGGAGCCCGTGCTGCCGCCGGTCGGCAGCTACGTCGAGTTCGCCAGAACCGAGCGCGCCGCGGTCGCCGCCCAGCCGCCGGAGCTGGAGCAGCTGGCGGGGCTGCTCGCCGAGAAGGGACATCGGGTCCGTCCGCTGCCGATCGAGCTGGGCCTCGCGCCCGGTGAGGTCGCCGACAGCTTCGGCACCAAGGTCGACATGCTGGACGCGGCCGAAATCGACGCGTTCGCCGCGGCCTGCAAGAGCGCGGGCGGATCGTTCTCCGCGGGGCTGTACGCCGCGGTCGCCCTTGCCGAGCTCGAGTTCGCGGGGCGGACCAGCTACCTGGGCATGAACGTGGTCGGCACCCGGAGTGAGCCGCAGTATCAGCTCGCGCAGGGCTGGTTCATCAACCTCATGCCGATCGCGTTCGAGCTCGACGGGGCACACCGGTTCACCGAGCTGATCGGCCGCGCCGGCGTGGCCCTGGACTGGACCAAGCCGCTGGCGAACGTCCCGATCCATGCCGCACTCGACCGGGCGGCCGCGCTCACCGGATCGCCGCTGCCGGTCACGACGGACTGGCCGTGGGTGTCCTACCTGGACATGCGGGCGGTGTCCGGCCCGGCGCTGGAGGCGGCGATGCCCGGCGTGTCCGGGATCAACGGCCTCGGCTCACGCAGCAAGATCGGGCAGACCTCGCCCATCTGGTTCAACCGCGAGCTGGAGCGGCTGCACGTCACGATGATGTACCCGGACACGCCGGTCGCGCACAAGTCGGCCGCCGACTATCTCGGGCAGATCCGCACCGTCTTGCGCGCCATCGCCGAAACCGGTGATTTCGCGGTCACCGCACCAGCTCTCGCGAGGTCATGATGCAGTTGCTTTTTCTCGACCAACTGAATGCACCACCGGGCACCCTGCTCGAATGGGCCGCGGTCGCCGAGCCGGGACCGACGCCCGATGCCACACCCCCGTCCTCCAACCAGGCGATCCACCTGTCCTCCGGCGGGCCGACCACCTGGCTGGCCGCGACGTTCGACGTGGCGGGCCCGATCGACGAATCCGCCTTGCAGACGGCCTTTTCGGTGTGGCTGCCCCGCCACGACGCGCTGCATTGCAGCTTCGAGCCGCCCGCCGACGGCAAGCCGGCGTCGGTGCACGTGGTGGTGGACAGCGATATCCGGCTCGTCCCGCAGCCCGCCGTCGAGACCGCGACCACCGAGGACCTGCGCACCGTCCTCGGCGGCCGGCTCGATCAGGCGTGCTCGCCGTTCACCTTCGCGCCGTACTTCCTCGGCGCGATCAGCAGGCCGGAAACCTCCACGGTGGTCTGCGGATTCGATCACGCGGTGTGCGACGCCTGGTCGATCACCATCGCGGTGGCGGAACTGGACGAGCTCTACCGGGCGGCCTGCGAGGACGGTCACGACGCGGCCGTCGCGGCCGCTGCCCGGCTGCCCGAGCCGGGCAGCTTCCTGTCCTACTCCACCAGGGAGGCCGCCATTCCGGCGGCGGCCACCGGTCCGCTGATCCGTTCGTGGCGGGACTTCCTGCACGCCGCGGGCAACGACCTGCCGCATTTCCCGCTCGATCTCGGCGTCCCGGCCGGGACGCTGGCGCCGTTCGGCAGCGACGTCCGGCTGCTGCTCGGCGCGATGGCCACCGACGCGCTGCATCGCAAGTCGAGGGCCGACGGGTATTCGATGTTCGCGGCGCTGCTGGCCGCGGTCGCGATGGCCGCGGCCGAGCTCGGCGGGCGCACCGGGATCGACCTGGTGTTCCCGGTGCACACCCGGCGGGAGCCGCGGCACCACAACACCTTTGGCTGGCTGGTGTCGAACGCGCCGGCGCACGTGCCGGTGGCGCACGACTTCTGCGCGACCGCGCAATCGGCCGACGACGCGGTCCGGTCCGGTCAGCGGCTGGCGCAGGTCCCGGCCAGCCGCGTACTCGCCGCGATGGGCAGCGACCTGCGCCGGAGCCGGCAGGATCTGTTCAGCGTCTCCTACACCGACTACCGGCGGCTACCCGGCGGATCGCGCAGCGACACGACCCGCACGGTGCCCAGGAATCCGGGCCAGCTCAGTCGCAGCGCCCCGCTGGACGACGTGCAACTCTGGTTCACCCGCACCGACGACGGGCTCGCCCTGCGTACCCGTTTCCCCGCCACCCCCACCTCCGGGCGGCTGATCGGTGAGTTCCTCGACAAGGTCGCCGCGACCTTGTCCAGCGCGATCTCGGTCCGGGTATGACGGCCCGGTACTCGCCCAGCGTCAACCCGGCTCGACTCGTCGGCCCGGCACCCGCGACGACGTGGGTGCCGGGTCGCGGAACGAACGACCCGTTCGAGCTCCGGCGATCGACAAACCACGACGGCCGGGGAGCCGAACCCGATAGTCTCAGCACAGGATCCAGCGAGGGACTCCCTCGTGAAAGCCGGGAGCGTCCGATGATGAAGGCTCTGGTCAGCAACGACTTCTCGACGTCATCGGACGCCGAAGCCACCGACACGGGGCAGTGGCGGGGCACTGCGCTACTACGGCCCGGCATTCTGGCGTTCGAGGGCGAAATCCTGCCGACGGAACTACACGCCCACCACGCCGTGCAGATCATGGCCGCCTGTACCCCCATCTCCGTGGTGGACGGCAGCGGGGTGCGGCAACAGGGCACGCACATCCTCATCCCCACCGACGCGCCACACCGGGTGTGTGCCGGAGCCAGGCACGGCGTCGCGATCTACCTCGACCCGGAGACCATCGCCGGTGCGGCCGCCGACCGGCGGGCGCATCTGCACGGCTGGGTGCAGGGGCTGAACGTCGATCCCGCGCACGGCAGCCTGGCCGGGCACGTCGCCGACGTGCTCGCGGATCTGCTGCGGGACAAGGCGACCATCGGCCTCGACGACCGGCACGGCGTGGTGACCGCGGCCTTGCAGTTGCTGCCCGACATGGTCAAGGACGGGTCGGTCCGCGGCTCGGATGTGGCGCGGCAGCTGGGGATCTCGGCGACCCGGCTGACCCATCTGTTCACCGAACAGGTCGGGATTCCGTTGCGCCGCTACATCCTCTGGCTGCGGCTCTACATCGCGATGAACGGCGTCATGGCCGGTGCCGACGTCGACACCGCGTCCGACGCGGCCGGTTTCGCGGACAGCTCGCACCTGACCCGGACGTGCCGGCGCACGTTCGGGTTGCCGCCGTCGATGATGAGCCGCGACGTGGACTGGGACATCAGTCTCTGACCTGACCCGCTCGGCTGCCCCGTCGTCCCGGTATTCGCCCGGGATGACGGGGCACTGTCGCGCTCGGAGCCAGTATGCTCAGAAGATGATCTCGCGGGCTCGGCTGATGGCGTATGCGGTTGTCGCATTCGTGCTGCCCGCGCTCGTGCTCTTCGCGATACCGGCGGGTGAGCCCGGCTCGGTGGCCGTGGTCGGTGTGGTGGCCGCGTCGCTGTTCGTCGCACTGGCCACCCTGCACACCGCCGCCGCGCTGCCGCTGGTCCAGGTCGGTTCCGGGCCGCCACCGTCCGCCCAGCGGCGCCGACGTGGCTCGTTCCTGCGCCAGAGCAATCCGGACACCCCGGGCCGTCCGCGCCCACGAGCACCAGGGTTCGCGACCGCCTGACGACAGCCTCCGCAGCCGCGGGGCGTCGTCGGCGTTGTCGTCGACCCCTTCCGTTCTCGTGCGCGCACGCACGCCCACAGTCAGGTGCTGTCCATGCTCGACTTCGTCTATTACCCGGTGTCCGCCATTCTCTGGGTCTGGCACTACCTCTTCGCCGCCGCCTTCGGACCCGCCAGCGGTCTCGCCTGGGTGCTCTCGGTGATATTTCTCGTACTCACTCTCCGCGCCGTCCTTTTTGTACCTTTCCTGAAACAAGCGCGCACCCAAGCAATTGTCAAAAAATTGCAACCCGAAGTTTCCAGACTGAAACAAAAATACAAGAATGATCGCGCGCTGCAGGCGAAGGAAATGCAGAAGCTGTACAAAGCGAACGGCATCAATAGCTTCGCGACACTGATTCCGATGATCGGTCAGGTTTTCGTATTCATCGGCCTGTTCCATGTGCTGCGCTCGTTCGATCGCACCGCGGGCCTCAGCCACCTGCCGTTCCAGGCCACCCCGACCCCGATGACGCCGGAGCAGAACGCCGCGACGCCCAACTACGTGTTCAGCGCCACCGACGTGCAGTCGTTCCTGCACGCCAAGCTGTTCGGCGCCCCGCTGTCGGCCATCCTCGGCGGGTCGGGCGATCTCCTGGCAACGGTCGCGGCCGTGGCCATCCCGTTGATGCTGATCGCCGCTGTCGCAACGCATTTCACCGCGCGGGCGTCGCTGAACCGACAGGAAGCCAGCCAGATTCCGCTGATGCGCCCGCTGAGCCTGTGGGCCTTCCCGGCGTTCGCGCTGATCGGCGGCGCGCTGGTGCCGGTGGCGATCCTGCTCTACTTCGTCACGAACAACGCGTGGACATTGGCCCAACAGCACTTCGTGTACCACCGCCTCGATGCCGAGGCCGCGGCGGAGGTGGCGCGGGTCGCGGCGGCTCGTGCCGAGTCGGCGCCCAAGCCGGGGGCGAAGCCCCAGCGAGCGCCGTCGACGCCCAAGCCCGGTGCCAAGCCGGTCCGTGCGCAGTCCGGCGCGAAACCGGTTCATGCGCAGTCGGTGCCGAAACCGGGCACCGAGGTGGTGCACGCAGAGTCGGTGTCGAAACCTGATCGCACCCGGTCGACGTCGAAGTCCAGGGCAAAGTCGGCGCACGCGAGTTCCGCGTCGAAGCCAGGCGGCAAGCCGGCCCGGCGTCGGTGAGGCACTGATCGGGGCGGGACCGACGACGCGGTCCCGCCCCGGCCCTCGACTACCGGTAAGTGATGACAGCCTTCTTGTTCGAACCGTCCGGCAGGCACTGTGCCGTGACGGCGCCCTTATGCCGCGCGTCATCGGTGAGCTTGAGGCATTCGCTCAGCGACAGCCCAGGATGTACCTGGGTCTGCGGCGCGGCGGCCGTCGCCGGACCCGCCGCGATCAGCGTGGCGAGGCCGCTCGCCGCGAGCACCACGAACCCCATTGCGGCAGTTTTCTTCACCATGATTCCCTCCCGTTTCCCTGCGCGTCTCCCCGTTCGGACGAGGCAGCGTTTCCCTCGCAAGATCATCGCCGACGCGCCAGGACTGTATCGCGAGGCACCGACAGCTTTGCCCGACAAGATGATTCGGGGTCGAGCGGCGACCCTTCACAGCGCGTCGAGCGCCTTGCCCAGGTTGCGCGCGACAGTCGGCCAGCCGCCGCCCATCATCCGGCGGGACAGTTGCTGCATCGGATCGTCCGGATCGAATCCGCTGTGCCGCAGCAATACTCGGGTGCCGCGCCCCTCCGGTCGCAAGCTCCAGGTGATCCGCCAGTCGGCGGGATTCTCGGCGGCGGCATCCGCCCAGCTGATCTGCAAGCGCTCGGCCTCGATCACCTCGAGCACCTCGCAGGCGACCTCGCCGGAGAAGTTCACCGCGGGAATCGGCTTGGCGCGCATGCTGAATCGGCAGCCGAGCACCGGTTCGAAGCCGTCCGGCTCCATCAGCCAGCGGCCCATCAATTCCGGGGTGGTCAGCGCCCGCCACACCTTCGCCGGCGGATGCGGGTAGAACTGGTCGACCTCGACCGCCGTCAGGTCGTCGCTCATGGTCACGTCCCGTCGTCCATCTCGTCGAGTACCTTGCCGAGCTCGGTCAAGCTGTCCCGCCAGTACCGCTCGTACGGGTTGAGCCAGTCGCGCAGCGCGAGCAACGGGTCCGCCGCGAGCCGGTAGTAGCGGAACCGCCCCTGCTTCTCCTCGGTGACCAGCCCGCAGTCGCGCAATACCTTCAGATGCTCGGACACGCTGGGTCGCGCCATGTCGAAGCGTTCGGCGATGGCCTGGACGGTCTGCTCGCCGTCGAGCAGTCCGTCCAGGATGTCCCGGCGGGTCGGGTTGGCCAGCGCGCCGAACAACAGGTCGACCGTGCTGGCTTTGGTTCGCTGCGGCATGTTCGCTTCCCGAAGATCGATCAGCACCGGCGGAACAGGACACACGCGGCCGGTGCGCACCGCCGACAATACCGAGGCGCCCCGCCGCGGCCGCGACCACGGGGTTACCGCTGCCAGTCCTGCGCCGGCGGCGCTTGCAGCACAAAGGAATTGCCGTCCGGATCGGCGAACGTGGCCTGCCGCCCCCACGGCAACTCGTCCGGCCCGTCGACCTCCGCCCCCGCATCCCGAAGCCGGGCAACGGCAGCGTCCACATCGTCACTACCCAGAATCACCCCGGCCAGCCCGCCCGCACTCGCCCCCGGGAACGGCTTGTGCAACACGATCGAAGTCCCCTCGCCCCCCGGCACAACCTCGAGCCACCGATTACCACCCACCACCCGATCGGCGCGCACCGCAAACCCCAGCACCGACGCATAGAACTCCTTGGCTTTGTCCTGGTCAGCCACGAAAGCAGTAATAGTGTTGATCCGATTGATCGTCATACCCCGACTATAGGTAGGATTTTTCCTACCTGTCAACCGCACCGGTCAGCGGCACGAGGCAAGATCGCGGCCGCCGAATTCAGGGTCGAACTGCTAGTCGGCCGCGGGACGCGCTTCGACGTAGTACTCGACGGACAGCGCCTTCAGCCAGGGGCGGACCGGGGCGGGGGCCCACCGGGCCGAAGGGTCTTGCTGGACAGCGGGGTTCGTCAGGGCGAGGGTTCGGCCGCGCGTGTGTAGCGTGAAATCGCCTGCGGCGCTGATGTTTTTGAGCCAGTCGACGTTGCGGCCGTAGGTCAGTGCGATGCGGTAGACGCCGTCGCGGTGGAACACCGCGACCGGGGTTCGGTACTCGCGGCCGGACTTTCGGCCGCGGTGCTGGACGAGGGCGAAGCCGGGGGTGCGGCCGGCGAGCAGGGCCGCCGCGGGATTGGTGGCATGCCGGTTGAATTTCGCCAGTGCGCGGGGAAGCACCATCGGCGCGATCCTCTCTCGAGTCTGCGAGCGACCCTAACGCTACTCTCGACCGGTGTCAGCGCAGCCGGAACCAGTGCAGCAGAAGTCCGAGATGATCGCCGTCTACGACGCGGCGGGCCGGGTGGTCGGCGCCGCCGACCGGGCTGCGGTCTACCGCGACGGATTGTGGCACGCCAGTGCCGGTGTGCTGCTGCGATCCGGTGATGGTGAGCGGATCTACGTGCATCGCCGCACCGACACCAAGATGGTCTTCGCCGGCCTGCACGACTGCTTGGCCGGCGGGGTGATCGACCCGGGCGAATCACCGGAGGAGACCGCCGTCCGGGAGTTGGCCGAAGAACTCGGCATCACCCTGACCGGTGCCGATGCGCTACGACCTGCGGCCACGGCGGCCTGGGATGGACAGTGGCAGGGCCGCCCCATGCGCTGCCACCTCTTCGCTTACGAACTGCGCTACGACGGACCGATCCGCCACCAGCCCGAGGAGATCGCCGACGGCTGGTGGTGGACGGACGCGGAATTGCGTGCCCACCTGGCAGACCCGGATTGGCCCTTCGTGCCGGACACCCGGGTACTCGTCGGCGATCTTCTCACCTGAGCGCTACCCCCGGACGCTCGTCTTACTCAACTACGCGGTCAAGCCGCGCTGCCGCTCCCCAGGGACAGCAGGGTGGTGGCGATGTTGGCAAAAACTTCGAGCAATTCCATGGTTCTCCGTAAGTCGGGTAGATCGATGGGGCGATTACCCGGAGGAGGCTACCGAACTCGCCCACGCGGCGAAAGCGCCAGGATTTCTGGTCTGCAGCAGCACCCGCCCCGGCCCGACGAAGTCGAAAACGAAACCCTCGCCGGACTTCAGCGACTGGATGGACCGCCCGACCACCGCGCGCCGGATGGTGAAGTTCATCGCCAGGTCGTAGGCCACCACGTGCCCGGTGTCGATGGTGATCGGCTCCCCCGGTTGCAGATCGATGACGTCGATCGCGCCGAACACACCGACCACGATCTCGCCCTCGCCGTGCGCGCGCAGGCCGAACCCGCCCTCGCCGCCGAACAGGTTCGCGAACCCGCCCCACTTGCTTTCCACCTGCACGCCATGGGAATTCGCGATCCAGCCGCCGCGGCTGATGAAGAACGGGCGGTCCTGGGTGATCTGCAGATTCAGCATGTCGCCGGGCAGCGCGGGCGCGACGTCCACCCAGCCGCCCTGCTGCGGCGCGGTGAACGTGGAGACGAAGAACGATTCGCCGGCCAGCACCGAGCGCTTCAGCCCGGCCAGGATGCCGCCTTCGGCCTTGGCCGCCAACGTGACTCCCGCCGAATGGGCGACCATGGCGCCACTCTCGACCCGCATCGGCTCGCCGCCGGCGAGGAAGCAGCGCGCGATGGTGGACGCCGGGTTGTGGCGCAGTTGTACCTTCATGAAAGCCGACCCTACCGCCTGATTCGCGGCGGCAGGGACACCACTATCGGGGTCCTCACGGGCTATTCCAGCGACCGCAACGCGGCGTCGTCGCGCGCCACGACCGCGCCGCCGTCCGCGGTCAGCACGATGGGCCGCTGGATCAGCCGCGGATGTTCGGCCAGCGCCTCGATCCACCGGTCCCGATCGGCGGGCGTGCGACCCCACGTGGACATCCCTAGGTCCTTGGCGATCTGCTCGCCGGTGCGGGTGATGTCCCACGGCTCGGCGTCCAGCCGCCGCAGCACGTCCCGGAGTTCGCCGGCGGTCGGCGGCGCGTCGAGGTAGCGCCGCACCGAGTACTCCACGCCGGCCTCGTCCAGGAACTTGGTGGCGGTGCGGCTCTTCGAGCACTGCGGGTTGTGCCAGATCTCCGTCGGCCCAGATGTCATGGGAGCAGCGTACCGAGGGGCATTCGCGCCACGGCCGACAAAGCGGCCGCGACACCGTTTGATTGTCCGCCGGCTGGATAAGCTCGATTCGATGCGTAAACGACTCCGTACTATCAACGCCTTCGACCGCCGCCTGGTGCAGCGCACCGCCCGCCTGCGGCCGACGCCCGCCGACCAGATGCTGCGCTCACTCAGCCTGAGCGCCAACCACAGTCGCCTCTGGATGGGCATCGCCGCCGTCCTGTTCGTGGCGGGCGGACGGGCCCAGCGGCGCGGCGCGGTGCGCGGTCTCGCGGCGGTGAGCCTGGCCAGCGGCGTCGCGAACGGGGTCGCCAAGCCGCTGTTCCCGCGCCGGCGCCCGCCGGTCGAGGCGGTGCCGCTGCTGCGGCGGCTGGTCAAACCGCCGGTGTCGTCGTCGTTCCCGTCCGGTCACGCGGCGTCGGCGGCGGCGTTCACCACCGCGGTCGCGCTGGAGTCGCCCGGTACCGCCGCGGTGATCGCACCGCTCGCGGTCGCGGTGGCCTACTCGCGGGTGCACATCGGCGTGCACTGGCCCTCCGACGTGGTGGCCGGGGCGGCGCTCGGTTCCGGGGTCGCGCTGGCGACCAGGCGGTGGTGGGCGGTGCGTGACGACGAACCCGCCACGCTGGGCCCGTCGAAGCGCACGGAACCGCTGCCCCAGGGGCGCGGGCTGCTGTTCGTGGTCAACCCGTCCTCGGGCACCGACGACGGCGGCGAACTGGCGGACCTGCTGCGCGGTCGGCTGCCCGAAGCGCAGATCCTCGAACTCGAGGGCGATATCGACCTCGCCGCCGAGCTCGACACGCGAGTGCAGGGCGGCGATGTCGCGGCGCTCGGCGTGCTCGGCGGCGACGGAACCGTATCGACCGTCGCGGAAGCCGCTGTGCGCCACAACCTTCCGCTGGCGGTGTTCGCCGGCGGGACGCTCAACCACTTCGCCCGCGACATCGGGGTGGAGGATCCGGCGACGACCCTGGCCGCCCTCGATTCGGGTCAGCTGGTGCTGGTCGACACGGCCCGGGTGCGGTTGGACGACGCCGCAGAACGCACCTTCATCAACACCGCCAGCCTGGGCGGCTACCCCGACTTCGTCCGCCTGCGCGAGCGCTGGGAACGCCGGATCGGCAAGTGGCCCGCGGCCGGTATCGCCATGCTGTGCGTGCTGTTCCGCGCGCAACCCCTGCACGCCACGCTCGACGGCAAGCACAGCGCCCTGTGGATGCTGTTCCTCGGCAACGGCGCATACCACCCGGCCGACCAGATCCCGATGTCCCGTCCGCGCATCCACGACGGCACCCTCGATGTCCGCTATCTCCGCGCCGACCTTCGCTTCTCCCGCCTCCGGCTGATCTTCGCCACCTTCACCGGCACGCTGAACCGCTCGGACACCTACGTCCATCAGCGCGTCGGACGCCTGAACGTCCAGGTAGACGGCGCCCCGGTCTCGCTGGCCACCGACGGCGAGGTCAACCACACGGCCGAGCGATTGGACTTCGCCAGCCAACCCGCCTCACTGGCCGTGTTCCGCGAACTCGACGCCGACGAGCAGTGACCTCGGCGGCCATACTGCACCGCCCAGGCCGATTTGTATCAGTCGTGGCAGCAGGGTGGCGTGGTCATCGCGCTCACTCCACGCTGAGGCCCCGCGAGACGATCGATCGCGGGGCCCCCTCGTGGCGGCGGCGGTCAGTGATCGCGCACGCTCACTTACCTCCTTCGGCCAGGGTGACCTGCTTCGGCGCGTAGCCGGTGCCGGTCACGTCGACGCCGGCGGCCATCAGCTGTTCCAGCGCCTTCATCACGTAGTCGCTGCTGTAGGCGCTCGCGTCGGGATCCTTCTTCAATACCGTTGCGCCTTCTTGGTTCTTGGTGTCCTTGGCGATCTTCACGGTCCGGTTCCAGGCCGTGCTGTCGACCATGCCGATGCCCGCCGGCGACGGCCAGATCAGCTTGTTCACCTCGTTGATCTGCCACTGCTGATGGGAGGCGCCGAGCGTGCTGCCCGCGGCGACGGTGATGTCGCGGCACTTGTCCACGTTGTCCCGGCAGAAGATCCAGCCCTTGAGCGAGGCGGCGATGAACTTCACCGTCTGCTCTTGATATTTGGCGTCCTTCAGCTTCTCGGTGTTGGCCCAGATCGCGTCCTGGAGCATCGCGACGCCCTCGGCGTTCCAGTCGATGGTCGCGAAATCATCTGCCGTGTACAGCTTTCCGGTGGCCGGGTTCTTCGTCTCCAGCAGCTGTGCGTACTCGTTGTAGGACATGGCCTGCGCCGCGGTGATGTCCTTGCTCAGGAAGGCGTTCATGTCGAACTGCTGCTGCACCAGCTTGACGTCCTTGGCCGGGTCGAGGCCCGCCTTGGTCATGCCGGCGAACAGCTCGAATTCGTTGCCGTAGCCCCAGTTTCCGACCGTCTTGCCGCGCAGCGCGGCGGCGTCGGGGATGTTCTCCGACTTGAACGACACCTGCTTGGTGCCGGAGCGCTGGAAGATCTGCGCCACATCGGTGATGCCCGCGCCCGCCTCCCGGGAGGCCAGCGCCTTCGGCACCCAGGCGACGGCGTAGTCGGCCTGCCCCTGCGCGAGCACGGTCTGCGGGACGATATCGGTTCCGCCGTCGAGGATGTCGACGGACAATCCCTGTTCCTTGTAGAAACCCTGGTCGGCCGCGGCCAGATAGCCCGCGAACTGTCCCTGTTTGAACCATTGCAGCTGCAACTTGACCTTGGTGAGCCCGTCGGCGGTGGTGCCGGACCCGCCGTCGGTGGTGCTGCAACCGGTCAGCGCGGCCGCGACCAGCGCGGCGAGCGCCAGACCGGTACGGAATCGCTTGGGGGACTTCATCATCTAGCTCTCCAGAGGGTGGTGCGGGGTCTGCGGGTGAGTTGTTCGAGGAGTAGGACGGCGGCGAGGAACAGCAGGCCGACGAGCACGGCGCCCGCCACATAGGCCCAGGCCCTCGGATAGGCGGTGTTGGCGGCGGCGGAGGTGATGCGGCTGCCCAGACCGTTCTGCAACCCGCCGAAATATTCGGCGATAATAGCGGCGATCACCGCGCCGGGCGCGGCAATGCGCAGCCCGGTGAACAGGTACGGCAGCGCCGCGGGCAGCCGGACGGTGCGGGTGATCTGCCAGCCGCCCGCCGCGTACGAGGTCATCAGGTCGGTATGAACCTGCGGGACCTGGCGCAGACCCCGGGCGGTGCTGACGAACATCGGGAAGAACACGACGATGGTGACCACCATCCGGCGCGGAGTGTCCGTCGTGGTCGAGTACATCGAATTCAGCAGGGGCGCAAGGGCAACGATCGGCACCGCGGCCGCCGCGGCGGACAGTGGCGTGAGCAATCCCTCGACCAGATGGAACCGCACGGCCAGCATCGCCGCGGCGATGCCGAGCACCGCGCCGACCAGCAGCCCGATCAGCGCATTGGTCCCGGTGGCGGTCGCGGCGTCGGCGATGCGGCCGAAGTTCTCGGTGAACTCGCTCGCGATCGCGGTGGGCGCGGGAAGCAGGAACGAGGGCACCCCGGCGACGACGGTGAGCACCTGCCACAGCGCCAGCCCGCCGACGCCGAACAGCAAGGGCGGCAACACGGTTCGCCACGGCAGCGGCGATTTCCCGGACATCACACCTCCCGGCCGGCGAGCGGATCGCCGTGGCCGCCGCGCAACGCCGCACGGACGGCGGCCACCGCCTCGAAGAACTCCGGGCTGGACCGCACGTCGTCGCCGGCCTCGGCGGCGTCGCGCCTGCCCCAGCCGCCGGTCGGCACGATCTCGGCGATCCGCCCCGGCCGCGGCGACATGACGACCACGCGGTCGGACAGGAACACCGCCTCCGGGATCGAGTGCGTCACGAAGACCACGGCGGCGCCGGTCTCCCCCGCGATGCGCAGCAGCTCGCCCTGCATTCGTTCGCGGGTCATCTCGTCGAGCGCGCCGAACGGTTCGTCCATCAGCAGCAGCGAGGGTTTGGGCGCCAGCGCGCGGACGATCGCGACCCGCTGCTGCATGCCGCCGGACAATTCGGCGGGATAGCGGGTGGCGAAGTCGGTCAGCCCGGCCAGCTCGAGCAGTTCCGCGCTGCGCGCGCGGCGTTCACGCTTGGGCACCTTGTGCAGTTCCAGGGGCAGTTCGACATTCGCCCGCACCGTGCGCCAGTCGAGCAGCCCGGACTGCTGGAAGGCGATTCCGTAGTCCTGGTCGATCCGGGCACGGCGCGCGGTCTTGCCGTGCACCGTGACGGTGCCGCCGGTCGGCTGCTCGAGGTCGGCGATGATGCGCAGCAGGGTCGACTTGCCGCAGCCGGAAGGGCCGATCAGCGAGACGAATTCGCCCGCGGCGACGGTCAGCGAGACCTCGGACAGCGCGGTGACCGACCCGGCGGCGTAGATCTTGCCCACGTCCGCGAGTTCCACCGCGGCGAGGCGCTCGGCGGCCGGCTCGGCGAGGTCGGCACCCGACTGCCCGGCCGCCGAATCCGGCTCCGATGTCGCCGTGGCGACGGCCGGTTGTACTTTGGCGGTCAACGGATACCTCCTGAAAAGCTGCCCGCGGCGTGCGGCGGACGGTCGTAACAGTGCGTGGATTCGATGGTCTGGGTGGCCGGGGCGCGGTCGATCACGAGGTTCCGACCGGCGAGCGCGATACGCCCGCGGGCCTGCTGTAGCGACGCAACGCCAGTTCGGCGAGTCCGACGACGGCGGTGACCGCTACGCCGAGCAGGGCGGCGGCGAGGACGGCGGCGTAGAGCCGGGAGGCGTCTCCGGTGGCCTGCTGGGCGAAAACGATTATCTGGCGGCCGATTCCACCTGCCGTGCCGGTGGAGATCTCCGCGACCACCGCGCCGATCACCGAGGCCGCGGCGGCCAAGCGCAAGGCGGGCAGGAAGTGCGGGACGGCGGAGGGAAACCGCAAGTGCACCAGCGTTTCCCACCAGCTCGCCGAGTAACTGTGCAGCAGTTCGACCGACGCCTTCGACGGCGCCTGCAACCCGCGCAGCATGCCGACAGCCACCGGGAAGAACGCGAGGTAGGACGCGATCACCGCGATGCTCATCCACGGCCGCCACGGCGCACCGGCGATCACGATCTTGCCGCCCCACCCGGCCACCAGCGGGGCCAGCGCGATCAACGGAACCGTTTGCGACACAATGATGTACGGCAACAGCCCGCGTTCGACCCAGCCGAAGCGCTGCATGAGAATCGCCAGCGCCACGCCGACCACGGTGCCGATGAGCAGCGCGAGCAAGGCCAGTCCGAAGGTGAATCCAGCTGTCCTGAGCAAGGTTTCACCGACGGTGCCGGAGTTGTCCCGCTCGCCGAGCACCGTCACCACCGACCACACATGGGGCAGCGCGCCGTCGCCGGTGCGGGGCAGGATCCGCTGGTCGCCGATGCTCACACCCCGTTCCGGAACAGCAAACTTCACCAGCTCCCACACCGCGAGCACCAGCACCAAAACCCCCACCGCGTAACCCACCCGGACCGCCCGAACCCTCACCTCCCTTCCCCCTGCCGCATGCCCGGCCGCCGCGCACCGCTTCGCGAGCCACGCACGAATCCGCCCGCAATCCCGTGCGCAGCCACACGATCCACGCGCGTCGGCCGCCGACGCTCCATACCCACCCGCGGCGCACCGCTTCGCGAGCCACGCACGAGATCGCCTGCAATCGCTTGCGCGGCAGCATGATTTGCACGCGTCGACGACCGGGTAGCGGCTCGGTGCGGGCCGAACTCGATCAGCGCCAACGCCGTCGCCGCGAGGATTCCCAGGATCAGCGCCGTCATCACGCGCCCTCCGTCGCGGTGACGGGGTGCGCCAGCCGGGGCAGCACCGATTCCCCGTACGCCTCGAGCGTCGCGGATTTCGCGTCGTGCTGCAGGTAGACCGCGAACTGGTCCACCCCGAGCGTCTCCAGTTCCCGCAGCCGGGCGAGCTGGTCGTCGGGCGTGCCGATCAGGCAGAACCGATCCACGATGGTGTCGGGGACGAAGTCCGCGTGCGTATTGCCCGCGCGCCCGTGCTGGTTGTAGTCGTAACCCTGCCTGCCCGCGATGTATTCGGTGAGCGCGGCCGGAACATCGCTGCCCGCGCCGTATTTCGCCACGATGTCGGCCACGTGATTGCCGACCATCCCGCCGAACCAGCGGCACTGTTCGCGGGCGTGCGTGAGCGCGGCCGCCGAACCATCGGTGACGTAGGCCGGTGCGGCGACACAGATCCGCACCGAGCCCGGGTCGCGCCCCGCTCGCTCGGCGGCCGACCGGACCCGCGCGATCGTCCACGCGGTGATGTCCGGGTCGGCCAGTTGCAGGATGAACCCGTCGGCGACCTCGCCGGTGAGATCCAGTGCGCGCGGGCCGTATCCGGCCATCCAGACCTCGAGCCGGGACGCCCCGGCCCACGGGAACCGCACAATGGTGTCGCCGACCCTGGCGCTGCGTCCGTTGCCGAGTTCCCGGATCACCTCGATGGATTCGCGCAGGGTGGCGAGGGTGGTCGGCTTGCCGCCGAGCGTGCGCACCGCCGAGTCGCCGCGGCCGATGCCGCACACGGTGCGATTGCCGAACATGTCGTTCAGCGTGGCGAAGGTCGACGCGGTCACCGTCCAGTCCCTGGTGGCCGGGTTGGTCACCATCGGGCCGACGACGACCTTCCTGGTGGCGGCCAGGATCTGGCTGTAGATGACGTAGGGCTCCTGCCACAGCAGATGCGAATCGAAGGTCCAGACGTGCGAGAACCCTTGGGTCTCGGCCTGTCTGGCCAGTTCGACCACCCTGGAGGCGGGAGGTGTGCATTGCAGCACCACACCGATGTCCATGCGGCACTCTCCGTTTCGAGGTCGGAGACAGCTGGGCTGTCAGATCAGGTTCTGCGATAGTTCGCGTTTGACGAACCGGCCGTGCCCGGCGCTGCCGAGATAGTTGCCGTCGTCGATGACCACCCGGCCGCGGGAGAGCACGGTGTCGACGTGGCCGTCGATCTCGAAGCCCTCGTAGGCCGAATAGTCCATGTTCATGTGATGGGTCTTGCCGAGGCCGATGCTGGTGTGCCCGTTCGGGTCGTAGATCACGATGTCGGCGTCGGCACCCGGACTGATCACGCCCTTGCGCGGATACATGCCGAACATGCGCGCCGGTGTCGTGCAGCAGACCTCGACCCAGCGTTCGAGCGAGATCTGCCCGCTCTTGACGCCCTGGAACATCAGGTCCATGCGGTGCTCGACGCCGCCGATTCCGTTCGGGATCTTACTGAAATCGCCGATGCCCATTTCCTTTTGGTCCTTCATGCAGAACGGGCAGTGGTCGGTGCTGACCGTGGTCACGTCGCCGGTGCGCAGGTAGCGCCACAGCTCGTCCTGATGCCCCTCGGCGCGCGAGCGCAGCGGCGTCGAGCAGACCCACTTGGCGCCCTCGAAACCCGGTGCGCCCAGCTGCTCTTCGAGCGAGAGATACAGATACTGCGGGCAGGTCTCGCCGAACACGTTCTGGCCGTTGCCCCGTGCGGTGGCGATCTGTTCCAGCGCCTGCTTCGCCGACACGTGCACCACGTACAGCGGCGCACCGGTCAACTGCGCCAGCATGATCGCGCGGTGGGTGGCCTCCTCCTCCATCTGCCACGGCCGGCTGGTCCCGTGGAAGTACGGGGCGGTGTCGCCGCGCGCGATGGCCTGTTCGACCAGAACGTCGATGGCGATCCCGTTCTCCGCGTGCATCATCAGCAGCGCGCCCAGATCGCCGGCCGACTGCATGGCGCGCAGGATCTGGCCGTCGGTGGAGTAGAAGACGCCGGGGTAGGCCATGAACAGCTTGAAGCTGGTGACACCCTCGGACACCAATTCGCTCATGCCCTTGAGGGATTCGTCGTTGACCTCGCCGATGATCTGGTGAAAGCCGTAGTCGATCGCGCACTTGCCCGCGGCCTTCTGGTGCCAGGCGCCGAGCGTGTCCTGCAACCGCTCCCCCGGTGTCTGCACCACGAAGTCGACGATCGTCGTCGTGCCGCCCCAGGCGGCGGCGCGGGTGCCGGTCTCGAAGGTGTCGGACGCCTCGGTGCCGCCGAACGGCATCTGCATGTGCGTATGTCCGTCCACGCCACCGGGAATCACGTACTTCCCGGTCGCGTCGATGACCACCTCGGCGGTCGCGGCGAGGTCCGCGCCGAGGGCCGTGGATCCGGGCTGCACCACGGCGACGATGGTTTCGCCGTCTACCAGCACGTCGAGCAGTTGCGATCCGGTGGCCGAGACCACCGTGCCGCCGTGGATGAAGGTCAGAGTCATGGCGTCGCCGATCTAGGGAGCCACCAGCGGACCGTAGGCATCCGGCCGGCGATCGCGATAGAAGGCCCACCGGTCGCGCACCGTTTTGATCAGGTCCAGATCCAGGTCGCGGATCACCAGCTCGGGATCGGTGTCCGAGGCGACCTCGCCGACGAACTTGCCCTCCGGGTCGACGAAGTAGCTGGTGCCGTAGAAGTCGTCGTCGCCGTACTCCTCGACGCCGACCCGGTTGATCGCGCCGATGTAGTACTCGTTGGCCACCGCGGACGCCGGCTGCTCCAGCTTCCACAGGTAGCCGGACAGGCCGCGCGAGGTCGCGGACGGGTTGAACACGATTTCCGCGCCCGCCAGGCCGAGCGCGCGCCAGCCCTCCGGGAAATGCCGGTCGTAACAGATATAGACGCCGACCTTGCCGACCGCGGTATCGAATACCGGCCAGCCGAGATTGCCCGGCCGGAAGTAGAACTTCTCCCAGAAGCCATTGACGTGCGGAATATGGTGTTTACGGTACTTGCCCAGGTAGCTGCCGTCGGCGTCGATCACCGCGGCGGTGTTGTAGAGCAGGCCCGGTTGCTCCTGCTCGTACACCGGCAGGACCATCACCATGCCCAATTCCTTTGCCAGCGCGGCGAATCGGTCCGTGGTGGGGCCCGGCACCGACTCGGCGTACTCGTAGAACTTCGCGTCCTGCAACTGGCAGAAATAGGGGCCGTAGAACAGCTCCTGGAAGCAGATCACCTTCGCGCCCTGTGCCGCCGCCTGACGGGCGTAATCCTCGTGCGCTTTGATCATGGACTCTTTGTCGCCGGTCCAGTTCGTCTGGACGAGCGCGGCTCGAACGATTCCCATGCTTTGTTATACTTCACTCCGAACCAATTCGGTTGTGTTACAAGATTGCGGAAACAGTTTCGTAGCCGTAAACCTTCCGGCGGGGTCATGGTTCCCGTGCCGCGCCCGACGCAGAATGACCGTGTGACCGAGGCAATCCGAGAGTCAGCAGACGATGCGGGCGGGACACGGTCGACCGCTGCCGGCACGCGGCACCCATGCGCACACCTTGTGACGAGCGTCGGTAGACCTCAGGGGGCACGGTGACGACGGAGCCGGTGGCGACGCCGTGGGTTGCCGCGGACGGGGTGGGGCGGTTCATCGCGGAATTGGCGGATCGGACACCCGCCGGAATCGCGGCGGCGGTCAGCCGGCAGATTCGTTCAGGGGTGTTGACGACCGGGGCCCGGCTGCCCACCGTTCGCGAGGTCGCGCGGGAGTTGAAGGTATCGCCCGCGACGGTGAACCAGGCGTGGCGGGCGCTCGCCGCGGCGGGTGTGATCGTCGCGCGGGGCCGCGCGGGCACCTTCGTCGGCGCACCGGCCAGCCCGGGGACGGTCCATGCCGTCGGCCGATATCAGCGTTTGCATCCGCCGTCCAGCAGTGCCTTTCGGATCGATCTGTCCCGCGGTACCCCCGATCCCGAACTCCTGCCCGATCTCGGTGCGGCACTGCGCGATCTGACCCGCGACGGGGCCAGTGACCTCGCCGCCGACTACCTCGGCGAAGCGGTCCTGCCCGAGCTCGCCACGAAAGTCCGCGCCGACTGGCCCTTTCGGGCCGAACGCATCGCGGTGCTCGACGGCGCGCTCGACGCCGTCGACCGGCTCCTGACCGCGCACATCCGGCTCGGCGACGCGGTGGCGGTCGAAGATCCCTGCTTCCCACCGTTTCTCGACCTGCTCGCCGGTCTGGGCGCGCGCCCCGTCCCGGTCCGGATGGACGAATCCGGCCTGCTGCCCGCCGAACTCGCCCGCGCGGTCACCGACCACGGCGCCACCGCGCTCATCCTGCAACCCCGCGGCCAGAATCCCACCGGCGTCTCGATCACCGCCCGCCGGATCCGCGAGCTGTCCGACATCCTCCTCGACACAACCACTCTCGTCATCGAGGACGACCACTCGGCCGGAATCGCCGCCGCCCCACTACGTTCCCTGGGTAGCCGGCTCCCCCGCCGCACCGTCCACATCCGCTCCTACTCCAAATCGCACGGCGCCGACCTGCGGCTGGCCGTGGCCGGCGGCCCGGCCGACCTGCTCGATCCGGTGGTCGAACGCCGCATGCTCGGCGCGGGCTGGTCCAGCAGGCTGCTGCAACGGGTGCTGCTGAGCATGCTCGACGACGAAACCGCCGGGCATGCCGTCACCACCGCCCGCGCCGAATACCGCAGGCGCTCGGCCGAACTCCGCCGCGCGCTGGCCCGCCGCGGCGTCACCGTCGCGCGCGGCGACGGCATCAACCTCTGGCTCCCGGTCGCGGACGAGAACGCCGCCATGATCTCCCTCGCCGCCGCGGGCATCAAAGCCGCACCGGGCGGCCCGTTCATCGTCGGCGACCCGCCGCCCACCGACCATCTGCGCATCACCATTTCGCCGCTCGCCGACGCCGATCTCGATTGGCTCGCCACCGAACTCGTCGCCGCGACCACCGCCGTGCCCACCTACCGCCGCGTCCGGCGCACCTGAATTCGATCGGTTAGATAGCCTGCGGACATCTATCGGCCACCCGAGGAACCCGTCAGTTATCGACCCGGCAACCTGGTGTTCGATTTCGCGGAGATCGTGACCGTCCCGGCACGCAAACGGCGGCGAGATGGGATGATTCGGCTCGGCATCAGCGGGTGCGCAATCCGAATGAAGGAGATTCCTAGCGGTGAGCAGCGAAGTGCAGGGGCGGCAGTTCGGCAACAGCAAACGTGGACGGCGGTTCGGTCTGCCGCGCGGGGTGCTGCGCGCCGTCGGCGTCGCGGCCGTCGCGGCGGCGCTCGCGGCGTTCGCGTCCGGCGGTGTTTCGGCGAACACGTGGACCGTGCGCACTCAGCAACAGGCCGGGCAATGCGCCGCGCCCGCGGCAGGCGCGGTGACCGCGCGCACCTACCCGGCCCCGGGCCCCGCCACCGAGCCCGGCGCCACCTACTCGGCGACGCTCGACACCTCCTGTGGCGCAATCCAGATCGCGCTCGACCCGCGCGCGCCGCAGACGGTCAACTCGTTCGCGTTCCTGTCCAACGAGCAGTACTTCGACCACACCAAGTGCCACCGCATCACCACCAAGGGCATCTACGTCCTGCAGTGCGGCGATCCGACCGCGCAGGGCACCGGCGGCCCGGGCTACCAGATCCCGGACGAGAACCTGGCCGGCGCCACCTACCCGGCGGGCACCGTCGCGATGGCGAACGCGGGACCGAATACCAATGGCAGCCAGTTCTTCCTGGTCTACCAGGACAGCCCGCTGCCCCCGAGCTACACCCCGTTCGGGCGCATCACCGCCGGGCTCGACGTCCTCCAGGGCGTCGCCGCGGCCGGCACGCGCGACGGTAGCCCGGACGGCATGCCGCGCGACGACGTCGTCCTGAACAAGGTCGAAACCACCAAGATCTAGTTTCTCCCCTCGAGACAATGGCGGCGTCCCCGACGCCGCCATTGTCGTTTCCAGGGGTCGTTCGGCCTATTTGTGCGGGGTGAGGTCGAACGTGGTGGAGCCGTTGTCGCCGGCCGGGATGATCGGCAGGATGACCGACGACGGATGGTCGGGGTCCTTGTAGATGGTTTGGGTCGCCTGCTCGGTGCGGGTGCTCTCGCCGAAGGGTTCGCCGGTGTTCGGGTTCGGCGCGTATTGCGGGTAGTCGCTGCTGGATACGGCGATGCGGATCCGGTCGCCGGCCTTGAACTGATAGCTGGTCGGCCAGATCTTGATCGTGAACTGATAGGGCCGGCCGGGAACGATCGGTGTCGGTGCGGTGAGCGAGTCGCGGAACGACGCGCGGATGATGCCGTTGTTCAAGTTGACCGAAGAACCATCCGGCGCAAGGACTTCCAGGCGCGCGACGAAATCGGTGTCGGGCGCGGTCGAGGAAGCCCACAGTTTCACCGTGGTCGGGCCGGTGAGTTCGGTGTCGGCGGTGAGTGGTTCCGTGTCGTAGGTGAGCACGTCTGAACGTTGTTCCGCCGCGGCCTGATCGAACGGTCCCTGCGGGCCGGTGCCCACGCCGCAGCAGGAATGGCCGCCGAGACTGGGCGCCGGATCGGCCGGGTCGTACAGATAATGGTCGGCGGCGGCCGGTCCGGTCGGCGCCTGCTCGACCAGCTTGCCCGCGCGCCCCCCGACACCGATCGCGCCCGTCCCGTTGAGATAGTAAGTCTCCCAGTGCGTTTGGGGTAGCGGCCAGCCCGGCGCGGTCTTCCAGCGGTTGGCGCCCATCACGTAGTAGTCGACGCGCGGGGTGCCCGCGACACCGTTGTCCGCGCCTTTCAGGAAATGGTCGAACCAGGAGAGCATCAGCTCGTTGATCGGGCTGTCGGCGACCGGCCCGAGCTGGTCCAGGCGTGGGGCGATGGTCGAGGTCGGCCGTCCCCAGCCGAGGTGGTCCCACGGGCCGATGACCAGCCGCTGGTTCTGGCGAGCCGCCGGCGTGCCCCCCTTGTCGACCATGCCGGTGAAATTCTCGATGCCGCCGGAGAGGAACGCGTCGTACCAGCCCTCCATGTCCAGCACCGGGACCTGCACATTCTGGTAGCGCTCGCGGATGCTGCGGTTCTTCCAGGAGTCGGTGTAGGTCGAGTTGCGGATCCAGTCGAAGTACCACGGGGCGACCGCCGGATTGCCCGGCTGCAACGGCGGAAAGTCTTTGTACGGGCGGAAATTCAGCCACTGCGTGGTGTTCTGCATGGCCGTTTGCAGCTGGGCGACGGTGGCGTCGTCGTGGCGCTGCTGGGCCGATTCCAAGCCGATGGTGCCGACCGCCCATGGTTCGACGAAGCCGAGGCGGAATTGGCCGCCCTCGTAGGTCCAGCCGTCGTAGTAGTCGGAGGCGGTGTTGGCCGGGACGATGGCGGCCAGGTGCGGCGGGGTCTCGACCGCGGCCAGCCATTGGGTCGCGCCGATGTAGGACGAGCCGTACATGCCGACTTTGCCGTTGGTGCCGGGTAATTGGGCCGCCCACTCGACGCTGTCGTAGCCGTCGCGCAGATCGTTGTCGAACTCGGTGAAGACGCCGTCCGAGGCGCCGAGGCCTCGAATGTCCTGAATCACAACGAGATAGCAGTGGGAGGCGAACCAGTCCGGGGTCTGGTAGCGCGAGGGTTGCACCTGCGCCGCGGTTTTCCCGTACTGGGTGCGCATCAGGATGACGGGAACCGGATCGGCGGTCGCGGGGCGGTACACGTCCGCGCGCAGGATCTTTCCGTCGCGCATCGCCGCGGGGACGTCGGTCTGTTTGTCGACCGCGCATTTTCCGCGGCCCCCATTCGGCGGCCAGGTTCCCGCCGGTGCGGGTGCCGCGGTCGGCGCGCCGTTCGTGTCGGAACTCGAGGTGCACCCGCCGACCAGCACCCCCACACATAACACCGCCGTGAGCAGGCGACCGAGACCCATTCCGTGAGCAGACAAGCTGACACACCTCCCAGGAGAGGCGCAGAACGGACACTCGACGCGTGTCACCCGGCCGTGCGAACGCCTCTGTCGAGAAAATGCTACCAAGATCCGGTAGCAACGTCCTATGAATGCGCACGGCCCTCGGTGCTTCGCGAAATCAGTTGAGCGGCTGCCCGTTCAGGAAGTAGACCGCTTCCCAGAGATGGTCGTCGGGATCGCACGTCGCCATTTTCAGCCGCCGCGCCGCGCGAGGGTGATGATCTCCGGGCTGCTCGCCGTCAGCCGGCCGCGATCCCAGTCCCCGAACTGCTCGGCGACAACCAATCCCGCCTCGGACAGGAACGCGGCCAACCCATTCTGGTCGAGAAACCGCAGCGTGCTGTGGCTCACCTCCGGCTGTTCCCAGCGGTCACAGGTGAAGGTGTGCGTGAACGAAACCAGGTCGCCCGCAACCGGTTCCGTTACTCGGCACACACAGTGCACCAACGCTCCGTCGTCATCGGTCACCACATCGGAATACCGCCGATCCCATGTCTCCCATTCCCGCACAAGCGGATTGCGCGTCTCGAACGCAAACCGGCCGTCCTCGGTCAGCACCGAAGCGACCACCGCCAACATCGACCGCAACTCGTCGTCCCCCACGAGCTGTTGAAAGGCATGCCCGGTCATCACCACCAACTCGAACTGCCGTACCCACCCCCGCACCGCCTCCGCATCCCCCAGCACCCACTCGATATCCTTGTGCCCCCGTGCGACTTCCAACATCGCCGCCGCCGGATCCAGCCCACACAGCCGCCCGGTGTGCCCGTCCCGCCGCGCCCGCCTTAACAGCTCCCCGGTCCCGCAACCGACATCGAGCACAGACCGCGCACCCATCACCAACGGCAGATAGAACGTGAAGTCCCCCCGCCCCTCCCACGAATTGAACCGGTCATAAACCGCAGCCAACCGTGCCTCACCGAACGCCCTGTCGACCATGATCGAAGGGTGCCAAACCCACCACCCCACCGCCACCCGTTTTCCGGCTCAACCACGTACGCGGCGGATCCCAGCGGCGAAATCGTCGAGGGCCGTGAGGATGTCGTCGGCCTGCCATACCCGATTGCGGGATCGTTGGGAAACCTCGTGGAGCACAGAGAATTCGACCAGACGATCTATGGCGCGTTGCGCGGCGACATCACTGACCCGGAAAATCCGGGTGAGATAGGCATTGTCGATCACGGGTTGCGCAACCAGCAGATCGATCACCCGCCAAGCGATCGAATCACTACGAGCGGTGGTCTTCTCGCGATATTCCGCGCGAATCGAACTGAGCTGCTCGACGAGATCGGTTCCACTACCGATGGCGAAGAACACGGCGTCGACGAACTGACGAACGATCGGTGCCGGATCGCCCCCTCGATACTGGTTCAGAGCTTCGAAGTAGGCCGCCGTGTTGACCAGCAGCCCGGCCGAGATCGGCACGGTCACGTGCTGTGTCAGACCCTTGCCCCGCAGCATCGCATGAACTAGGGCCCGTCCCGTGCGGCCGTTTCCGTCGGTAAACGGATGAATTGTCTCGAACTGCGCGTGTGCCAAGGCGATCTGCACGACCAGCGGGATATCGTCGCGGCGCACGAAATCAACCAGGTCGGCGATCGCGTCTGGCACCCGCTCGTGATGTGGCGGAACGAAATCGGCGACGTGTGGGCCGATATTGCTACCCCCGATCCATACCTGCTCGGTCCGCCATCGCCCGGCGTGGTCCGGATTGGATGATTCGAGCAGCGCCCGATGCATGGTCAGCAGCGTTTCGGCATCGACCGTGCGGCTGAGTTCAACCGCGGCTTCCATCGCCCGAACGTTTGCGGTTACGATGCGCGCGTTCCGGTTCGTGTGTTTGCCCAGCTCAGCGAGCGCGAGTTGCCGGGCGCCGACGGTCAGGTTCTCGATCTGCGACGACGCGGCGCTTTCCGTGCGCAGCAACACAGCGCTCATCGGTCCGAGCTCGCAATCCGTACCCAGCGCGGCGGACACGTGGGCGTCGAATCGTGCAAGCTGGTTCGCCGACTCTTCCGCTTCGGCCAGTAAACCTGCCGGTAGCTTTAGGACAACATCCGCGATCGCCGGAAGCACGGCGGCCGCGTAGGGACCCGCATGCTTGCGCAACTGGGTCCGCGATACATACGCATCACGGACTACCCACGGGCGGTCTTCGTACTCGACCGCAGGCCACAGGGGTCCCACCGGATCGTTTGCCATCCTCGTACGTTACCAAACCTTAAGGAAATAAGGTTTGGTAAACGATACAGTTACCAAACCTTATGCTCCTAAGGTTGGATAACGGACGGCGGGACCGAACGGTGGGTCACGCGGAGGCCGATGCTCACAGCTTCATCAGGCCAGGCCAGACCTCCGACCAGGGGGCGCGGGGTTGGTCGCAGCGCCAGATGGTTACGTCGCGGGTGGAGCCGGGGAAGCCCAGGCGGGCGTCGGCTCGGCCGATGGGGGTTATCGAGCCGAAGAGTGGGCGGACCTCGGATTCGTCGTTGCCTACCCAGAGGACAGTGGTGGCGGTGTCGGGTGGGGTGCCGAAGTAGCCGAAACCGCGGCTGGGGCTGTAGACGGCGGGGAGGTCGGTGCCGAGGACGTCGAGAGCGCTTGCCTGCCAGTAGGAGTCGGTGATGACGACGACGTTCGCGCGGTCGGCTTCGGGCAGGGATCGGTAGGCGGCGGAGGTGGCCGCGGCGAGTTCGGGCCAGCCGAACTTGCCGTAGACGCCGATCGACAGGCCCGCGTCGGCCGCGCCGGTCGCGGGCTCGATCTTGGATTCGGGTTGCCAGGGCATCGTGAATGCCGCCAGCACAACGGATATGACGATCATCGTGCTGGTGATGGTCGTCCGCAGGCGGCCGGTCTTCTCGGTCCAGCGCACCGCGCCGGCGGCGAAGAGCGCGGCGTAGCAACCGGCCGCGTAATAGGCGCGGCCGTCGGTGGCGATGAAGGCGACGGCGAGCAGGATCGGGAGCAGCGCGAGGAATCGATACTGGCGCAACGGTTCCCAGCGGAACAGGGTCACGATGCCGTAGATCAGCAGTACGCCGCCGAGGAGCCCGGCGGACGCCAAGGCCAGCGGCAGCCAGGTGTAGCGACCGCCGACGGTGGCCTGTTCCTCGGCGACCACCGCGCCGAGCCGCAGCTGCGGCCAGTCGTGGGCGGACTGCCAGATCAGGCTCGGCACCGTCACACAGAAGACCAGCACCGCGCCCAACCACAGTGCGGGGCGGCGGAACAGGTCGCGCGGGCCATAGATCGCCACGCCGATCGCGACCGCGATCCAGAAGAACGGAATCAGCCATTTGACCTGCATGTCCAGCGCGGTGGCCAGGGACGCCGACAGCAGCAGCGAGTCGTGCCGGGTGCGCACCCAGCGGATCAGCAGCCAGCTGATCAACACCCACAGCGCGGTGTCGACGGTATTGGTGGCCAGCTGGGTTCCCTGCACCAGCAGGAAGGGCGAGGTCGCGTAGGCGGCCGCGGTGAGCAACTGAGCGTTGCGCGCGCCACCGAACTCCCTGGCGATCTGGGCGCTGATCAGCACCGCGGCGACGGTCACCAGCATCGCCGGAATGCGCTGCGCCACCAGCGATCCCGGTGCGATCAGGTCCATCAGCCGGGCGATGGCCGGCAGCAGCGGTCCCTGATCGGCGTAGCTGACGGCGAGCCTGCGTCCGGCGGAGATGAAATACAGCTCGTCGCCGAAGAATCCGTACCGGCCGGCCGAGGCCAGCAGCGCGATCGCCGCGACGATCGCGATCGCGCCGACACCGACGACGGCGAACGGCGGCTGCCCCTCGCTCGAATCAGGTTGCCGTACTCGGGTTTCCGCAATGTCAGTCATCTGCCCCCACTTTTCGCGTAGCCACATCGAACAACCGGCACATATGTGCCGCGTACAGGTCCATGTCGAAGTCCGGCTCCCGGATCGCCCGCCCGGCCGCGCCGTCGATCGCGTCCCGGATGGACTTCGCCATCAGCAGCGGATCGAATTCACCGAAATCCCCGGCGCGCTGGCCGTCACGCATGATGTCGACCAGCGGCACGATGATCTCCTGCTCGCCGTCGGCCGAGGCGAACCGCGGCCGACCCTCCGCGTCGCGCAGGTTCAGCACCACATCGGTGAGCGCCGCGACGTAGTTCACGTTCGCGGCGATGAAGGCGAGATTGGATTCGATGTAGGCCAGCAACATGTTTCGCGGGCCGACCGCCTCGGCGACCTTCGGCGCGATGTGCTCCGCGCCCGAGACGTACAGCTGGATCACCAGCTGCGTCATCAGATCGTCTTTACCGGCGAAGTGGTAGGAGATGACCCCTTTGGAGATCCCGGCATGCTTCGCGATCCGGGCCAGCGACGCATTGCCGTACCCGACCTCGGAGATCACCTCCACCGCGGACGCGATGATCTGCCGCCGCCGGGCCTCCTCGATGAACGATCTTTGTTGGCCGTTCGGACTATTTTCTGACCGCACGGCCAGATATTAGCACGATCAGCCAGTGAAGTGCCGGGTGCTGCCGCGCTCCCACCCCGGATCGCCGTCCCGGACGAAACCGATCCAGCTGCGGCGCATCTCGTCGACCAGCTGCCGCGGTCGCTCGCCGCGCAGCATCGGCGCGTGCTGCCAGGCGTGGGCACTGCCGAGCAGGAACGGCAGCTCGAGGCAGTGGCACGCACCGAATGGACTGTCTTCCGGCTGCCAATCGAACCGGTACAGCCACGGCGCGACGCCGCGTTCGCCAAGCGCCGCGCCCAGTCGCCTCGTCGGCCCGCCGAACCCCTGTTCGGTGGCCTGTTCCATGACCTTCCAGTCGTCGGCGAAAAACGCCGCCGCCTCGTCCCTGGTCGTGCCGAGCAGGATCGGCATCGTGCTGCGCCGGCCCACCGCGCCCGCCGGGTCGGCATCGACCAGCGTCCCGTCTCCGGTCAGCTGGAACGGCGGGACGATCCGAGACGGTGCTCGACTCGCGACCGCGGCCTGCGCGGCCAGCAACTCGGCAACCGGCACCGCCCCGAGCTGTTCGGCCTCGATACCCAACTCCTGCAACAATTTTCCGCCGGTCTGCGCCGCCTCGTCCGGCGTGGCCGGCAGCATGCCCAGCGGCGTGCTCTGCAACACGACCTGCTGGAACAGTCCGCTCCCCCGTTCACCGGACAGCATGGCCACCAGCGATATCGCACCGGCCGACTGCCCGGCGGCGGTCACGCGAGCAGGGTCACCGCCGAAGGCCGCGATGTTCTCCCGCACCCAGGTGAGCGCGGCGATCTGATCGAGCAGCCCCAGGTTTCCGTCGCTCACCCCGGGCAGCCGCAGATACCCGAACACCCCGAGGCGATAGTTCACGGTCACCACCACGACATCCCCCAGCGCCGCGAACTCCGCCCCGTCGTACCACCCGAGACTCCCTGCGCCGCTGGAGAATCCGCCACCGTGCAGGAACACCAGAACCGGATGCCCCTCGCCCGGCGGCGCCCATACATTCAACGACAGACAATCCTCACCCTGCCGAATTTCGAAGTCCCCCATCACCCGCGCCAGCCGCGAAGCCAATTGCGGTGCCGCCGGCCCGAATTCGGCAGCCTCCCGCACTCCGGTCCACGACGCGCTCGGCTCCGGCGCACCGAATCGCGCGGCCCGCGCATAGGGAATACCCCGGTAAACCGTCACCGCCCCGTCGACCACACCGCGCACGGCCCCCGCGGTCGTCTCGACGATGCCCGACACATTGATCTCACTGGTCATGCGTCCGAGTCTGCCGCGCCCCCACCCATCGAGCCACCACTGCGCCGCCGAATGCCCGCACGGAACGGATTCGGTCCCCGCGCGTCGCCGGGCTCGCGGAGCCCGGTTTCGAGGGAGGGCACTGACCACACGAAAAAGCCGCGCCCCCAACGGAGACGCGGCCCTTCGTACTGAAACCTACAGGTACTGACCTGTGCTGGACTCGGTGTCGATCGCCCTGCTCGCGCTGGCGTTCTTGCCGGTGACCAGCGTGCGGATGTAGACGATCCGCTCGCCCTTCTTGCCCGAGATGCGGGCCCAGTCATCGGGATTCGTGGTGTTGGGCAGGTCCTCGTTTTCGGAGAACTCGTCCTGGATCGAATCGTAGAGATGCTGAAGACGCAGGCCGGGGTTGCCTGTGTCGAGGACGGATTTGATGGCGTACTTCTTGGAGCGGTCCACGATGTTCTGGATCATGGCGCCGGAGTTGAAGTCCTTGAAGTACAGGACCTCCTTGTCACCGTTGGCGTAGGTGACCTCCAGGAAGCGGTTGTCCTCGCTCTCGGCGTACATCCGGTCGACGACCCGCTCGATCATCGCCTGCACGCACGCCAGCTTGTCGCCGCCGAACTCGGCGAGATCGTCGGCGTGCAGGGGCAGCGTCTCCGTGAGGTACTTGGAGAAGATGTCCTGTGCCGACTCGGCGTCCGGCCGCTCGATCTTGATCTTCACGTCCAGGCGGCCGGGCCGCAGGATCGCGGGGTCGATCATGTCCTCGCGGTTGGAGGCGCCGATCACGATGACGTTCTCCAGGCCCTCGACGCCGTCGATCTCCGAAAGCAGCTGCGGCACAACCGTGGTCTCCACATCGGAGGACACGCCCGAACCGCGGGTGCGGAAGATGGAATCCATCTCGTCGAAGAACACGATCACCGGGGTGCCCTCGGACGCCTTCTCGCGCGCCCGCTGGAAGATGATCCGGATGTGACGCTCGGTCTCACCCACGAACTTGTTCAGCAGCTCGGGGCCCTTGATGTTCAGGAAGAAGGACTTGGCTTCCTTGGCATCCTCACCGCGCGCCTCGGCGATCTTCTTGGCCAGCGAGTTGGCCACCGCCTTGGCGATGAGCGTCTTACCGCAACCGGGCGGGCCGTAGAGCAGCACACCCTTGGGCGGGCGCAACGCGTACTCGCGGAACAGGTCCTTGTGCAGGAAGGGCAGCTCCACCGCATCGCGGATCTGCTCGATCTGCCGGCCGAGACCGCCGATATCGGTGTAGTCGACGTCCGGAACCTCTTCCAGCACAAGGTCTTCGACCTCGGCCTTGGGAATGCGCTCGAACGCGAAGCCCGCCTTGGTGTCCACCAGGAGTGAATCGCCGGGGCGCAGCTTGCGGATCGGGGAGTCCGGGTCGTCCATGTCGTCGTACTCGGCGACCTTGGCCAGCGGACCCGACAGCCAGACCACGCGCTCCTCGTCGGCATGACCGACCACGAGGGCACGGCGGCCGTCATCGAGGATCTCCCGCAGGGTGCCGATCTCGCCGATCGCGTCGAACACGCCGGCCTCGACCACCGTGAGCGCCTCGTTGAGGCGCACGGTCTGCCCGTATTCCAGGGTCGAGGTCTCGATGTTCGGTGAACACGTCAGCCGCATCTTGCGGCCGGAGGTGAACACGTCGACGGTCTGATCGTCGTAGACGCCGATCACGATGCCGTATCCGCTCGGCGGCTGACCGAGCCGATCGACCTCCTCGCGCAACGCGATCAGCTGCTGCCGCGCTTCCTTGAGGGTGTCCATCAGCTTGGTGTTGCGAATCGTCAGCGAATCGATGCGGGCTTCCAATTCCCGTGCACGATCCGGCGAATCGGCGAGTTGCCTGCGGAGTGCAGCCGCTTCGGCGCGTACCGCCTCGAGCTCTCTCCAGGCCGCCGAATCCGAATTCTCGATGGGGCTCATGTGCTGCTCCTCCCAGTCCCGGTCTATCAACGCTACCGGGCGCGAACCGTTCTCGCTTTCCGACATGGTTTCGTCGTGATCACATCTGGGCTGCGATCGACCGCCGGATAACCATGTTAGCCTGCCCTAACCCGCACTCGGTGAGCCCCCTCGCCGACCGAGCCGAAAGGTTGCTGAAGATGCTCCTTCCTGCCAGAACCCTCCGCGTTTCTCTTGCTACCGCTGCCGCCGCCCTCGCCGTTACCGCCGGGCTCGTCGGCTGTAGTTCCGATGACAACAAATCCGCTGCCACAGTGTCTTCCTCCAGCGCCGTCGCCGCCAGTACGTCCGGCAGCGCCGCGCCCGCGACCGCGCCCACCCCGGAGACGTTGCAGGCGGTGCTGGTGAAGCTGTCCGACCCGGCGGTACCCACGGCGGACAAGGCCAAGCTCATCGTCAACGGCGAAAAGCGCACGGCGAACATCGATCAGATGAACAAGGGCCTGGCCGGCTACACCCTGACCTACGCAGTGTCCGATGTCACAGTCCAGGGCAACACCGCGACCGCGCAGGTGACCATCAACTCGCCGCACGGCGCCGCCCCCGCGATGCCCATCACCTGGGAAAACGTCGACGGCACCTGGAAGCTCTCGGACACCAGCGGCTGCCTGCTCCTCGGCTTCGCCCAGGCCCCCTGCGTCCCGGCCTGACCGGCCTGCCGAAAGCCCCTTCGGTCGACTGGCGGGATGCCGGCCGAAGGGGTCCGGCCTGCTGAAATGCGCCCGCGGCCGTCAGCCCTTCGACGGCCTGCGCTGCGGCTTGGGGGTTACCGTGCCGTCGGCCAGCTTCCGTGCGCTCACCAGGAAGGCCGTGTGGCCCTGCATGCGGTGCTCGGGGCGCACGGCGAGACCGACGACGTGCCAGCCGCGCACGATCGATTCCCAGGACCGCGGTTCGGTCCAGCATTCCTGTTCGCGCAGCGCCTCCACGACTTTCGACAGCTGGGTCACCGTGGCCACGTAGACGATCAGCACGCCGCCGGGCACCAGCGCCTTGGCCACCGCGGGCAGCGCGTCCCAGGGCGCGAGCATGTCCAGCACCGCGCGATCGACCGGTTCGCCGTCGAAGCCGGCGACGTCGCCGACCGTCAGCGACCAGTTAGCCGGTCGTTCGCCATAGAACGTTTCGACGTTGCGGATGGCGTGATCGGCGTGATCCTGGCGGATTTCGTAGGAGATGACCTCGCCCTGCGGCCCGACGGCACGCAACAGCGAACAGGTCAGCGCGCCGGAACCCGCGCCGGCCTCCAGCACTCGCGCGCCCGGGAACATGTCGCCCTCGTGCACGATCTGGGCGGCGTCCTTCGGGTAGATGACCGCAGCGCCGCGCGGCATGGACAGCACGTAGTCGGTCAGCAACGGGCGCAAGGCCAGATACGGGGTGCCGTTGGTGGAGGTGACCACCGAGCCCTCGTCGGCGCCGATCAAGCTGTCGTGCTTGATCCCACCGCGATGGGTGTGGAACTCCTTGCCCTCCTCCAAGACCACCGTGTACAGGCGGCCCTTGGCATCGGTCAGCTGTACCCGGTCACCGAGGGTGAATGGCCCGGTCCGTCTGGCCGTCATGAATCTCCGTTCGCTGGAAGAACTAGTGCGGATGAATAGGCTCGCACCGGCGTGTCGGTGCCGCCGGATAGCCTGCCAGGTATGAGCTCGCCCGTGTCCACGCCCCCTGCCGACGGCGCCCCCGCGTCCGATCCCGGTGCGGCGGCGAGCCGGTCGCGCCCGGCGCTGTCGCCCTCGCGGGCAATGGATTTCAAGCAGTGCCCGCTGAAATACCGGTTCCGGGCGATCGACCGGATCCCGGAGCCGCCGAATCGCAACGCGCTGCGCGGCACGGTGGTGCACGCGGTGCTGGAGGACCTGTACGGGCTGCCCGCCGCGCAGCGGCAGCCGCAGTGCGCCGACGGCCTGGTCGTGCCCGCGTGGGCGCGGGTGGCGACCGAATGGCCCGCGGTGACCGAGCTGATCACCGACGACGAGCTGGACGGCTTCCTGGGCGAGGTGCGCTCGCTGGTGCAGGCGTATTACCGCCTGGAGGATCCGACCCGCTTCGATCCCGAGTCGCGCGAGGCGCGGGTCGAGGTCGAGCTCGACGACGGAGTTCTGTTGCGCGGCTTCGTAGATCGGATCGACGTCGCGCCGACCGGCCAGCTACGGGTGGTGGACTACAAGACCGGCCGCGCGCCCGGACCCAACCAGGAGACCAGGGCGCTGTTCCAGCTGAAGTTCTACGCCCTGGTCGTGCTGCGCACCCGCGGCATCCTGCCGGCCCAGCTGCGCCTGATCTATCTGTCCGACGAGCAGATCCTCACCTACGCCCCCGACGAAGAGGAGCTATGCCGCTTCGAACGCACGCTCGCCGCGCTCTGGGAGGCCATCCTGGCGGCGGGCCGCACCGGCGACTTCCCGCCGAACACCAGCTGGCTCTGCGCGTATTGCGACTACAAGCCGCTGTGCCCCGAATTCGGCGGCACGCCCCCGCCCTACCCCGGTTGGCCGGCCGGCGGCACCGGCGAGTCACCGGACGAGACCCTGGCCGACGCGGTCGCCGAATGATCGGGCGCTAGCGGCCCGTCAGCCAGGTGAGGAAATCCAGTGATGTGCCATGGGATCCGATGAGCGCGACCGCGACGATCAACACCACGACCCCGACCACGTCACCCATCAAGACCAGCACATTGCGCAGGCGCGGCCATCGGCCTACCCGCTCGACGTCCGAAATCATCGACGTCCTCTCATAACTCTGGTGCGAGCCCCGTGACCGCGCCCCGGCATTCTCAGTGTGTATTTCGCCCGACACACCGCACAGTGTTGCGGACCGACCATGAAATTTTCGTGAAGACTCGCGGAATTGGCGGGCACCGACAACCGATGCGCCGCCCGGCTCAGAGGGTGAAGTTGTGGAACAGCAGGACCGAAAGGCCGAGTCCAACGGCCAGGTTGACCACGACCGCGGAGCCGAACACCACAACCGGCCGCCAGCCCGCCTCCCGCAGCCCACGCAGCGAGAACTCCAGCCCGATGGACACGAACGCGAAGATCAGGAACCAGGTGCGCAGGTCGTTGACGATGGCGATGTGCGCGGCACCGGATTTCTTGTCCGCGGATTGCAGATAGAGCGTGCCGATGACGGACGCGGCGACGAAGCCGAGCACGAACTTGGGGAACCGCTCCCAGAACTGCCGCAGCGAGGGCCGCACCGCACCCGCGGTGCGCTCCACCTTCAGGGTGAAGTACGCGGTCAGCGCGATCGCCACGATGCCGATCAGCGCGTTCTGCGTGGTCTTGACGATGGTGGCGATCTGCAGCGCCTTCTCCCCCGCGATCGCGCCCGAGGCCGCGACCGCCGCCGTGGTGTCGATATTGCCACCGATCCACGCCCCGGCGACCGCGTCGGACAGCCCGAGAACGTCGGCCAGCCAAGGCAATACGAAGATCGAGGGCAGCGCGAAGATGATCACCAGCGAGGCCGCGTAGGCGATCTGCTCGCGCTTGGCCTGCACCGCGCCGGCCGCCGCGATGGCCGCGCTGACGCCGCAGATGGATACCGCCGAGGACAGCAGCGCGCGCAGTTTGTCATCGAGCCCGAGCCGCCCGCCGAACCACCAGGTGAAGCCGAACACCACGGTGATCAGCAGCAACGCCTGCACGATCGACGGGCCGGCGGCGGTCACCAGAATCTTCAGGTTAATCGAGGCGCCGAGCAGCACCACGCCGGTCTTGATGAAGAACTCGGTGCGGAAACCGGCCGAAAGCCGGTCGCGCAGGGCGAGTTTCGACAGGATGACATTGCCGAGCAGCCCGATCGCGATGGCGTACACCGGGAATTCGATCGACTTGGCCACCCGCTTGAACGGGGTGTCCGCCGCCCACCGCGGGACGTGCGTATCGAAGTAGCGGGTGAGCGCACCCAGAGCGATGACCACCACCAGACCCGCCACGATCGCGCCGACGGTCGGGCGCGAGACCGCTTGCAGCGCAGCCGTTTCCGACTTCACCGGGGCGGAAGCCGGAGTCTGCGCGCCGGTTCCGGCCGACGCGGTGACAACGCTCCCCTCGGCGGCCGGATCACCTTCGCGCGCTGGCGTATCCGACATCACGGCACCAGCCAATCCGGGATAGCGCCGACCAGAACCAACGCGATCAGCGCCAGTCCGACGATCGCCGCCAGCCAGTCCTCACTCCAGGCGACTATGCTCCCCGAGCGTTCCTCGGGCGATGTCTGTGACACGGGCGTGCTCCTTGCGTTCCTCATCGAGAGGCCGCACGGTAACAACGCCCGGTCACCCGGCACACCGGTTGCGTTCAGCGTGAATTATTCACGCATACACGACAAATCAGACGGCGATAATCCGCTCAGAACGCGCGGCAGGAGCGGATGTCGAAGGCGAGAATGGCCTTGGCACCGAGCTCGGCGAGCTGGTCCATCACCTCGTTGCCCTGTTTGCGCGGCACCATCGCCCGGATCGCGACCCAGTCGTCGTCGGCCAGCGGCGAGACCGTCGGCGACTCCAGACCCGGCGTGATCTTGACCGCCGCCTCCAGCAGCTCCTTCGGGCAGTCGTAGTCCAGCATGATGTACTGCTGGCCGAAGACCACGCCCTGCACGCGGGCGATGAGCTGGTTGCGTGCCCGTTCCTGCTGGTCGGAGCCGGTGCGCTCGATCAGCACGCCCTCCGAGTCGCACAGCGACTCACCGAACGCGACCAGGTTGTGCTGGCGCAGCGTCCGGCCCGAGCCGACCACGTCCGCGATGGCGTCGGCGACGCCGAGCTGGATGGAGATCTCCACCGCGCCGTCGAGGCGGATCACCTCGGCCTCGATGCCGCGGCGCTGCAGATCGCCGAGCACGAGGTTCGGGTAGGAGGTGGCGATCCGCTTGTCGTAGAGGTCCTCGACCCGCCAGTCCGGCCCGGCGGGCGCGGCGTAGCGGAAGGAGGAGCGGCCGAAGCCGAGGGCGAGCCGTTCGCTGACCGGCGCGCCGGAATCGAGCGCGAGATCGCGGCCGGTGATGCCGAGGTCGAGTTCGCCGGACCCGACGTAGATGGCGATGTCCTTGGGCCGCAGGAAGAAGAACTCGACCTGGTTGGCCGGGTCCAGCACGGTCAGGTCGCGGGAATCGGTCCGCTTGCGGTAGCCGGCCTCGACCAGGATGGCGGTGGCGGCTTCGGACAGGGCGCCTTTATTGGGGACTGCGACGCGCAGCATGGGCGGGGGTCCTTTCGGGGAGTGAAACTACGGAATACGACGCGGCCGTCACAGATGTCGGTACACGTCTTCGAGCTTCAGTCCACGACCCACCATCAGCACCTGCACCCAGTACAGCAACTGTGAGATCTCCTCGGCGAGCGACTCGTCGCTCTCGTGCTCGGCGGCCAGCCAGACCTCGCCGGCCTCCTCGAGCACCTTCTTACCCTGGCTATGCACGCCCGCGTCCAACGCGGCCACGGTTCCGGACCCCTCGGGGCGGGTGACCGCACGATCCTGCAGCTCGGCGAACAGGGTTTCGAAGTTCTTCACGATGGACCATTGTTTCAGACCGGTGTGCCGGACCGTTGCGGGGGCATTATGGGGGCATGCCGCTACGTACCGCACTGACCGAGTTGCTGGATTTGCGTCACCCGGTGGTGTCGGCACCGATGGGGGGTGTGGCCGGGGGTGCGCTGGCTGCCGCGGTGAGCAACGCCGGCGGGTTGGGGCTGGTCGGCAGTGGTGACCGCGCGTGGCTGGAACGGGAACTGGCGATCGTCGCGGACACCGCGCGGGCCGCGTGGGGTATCGGATTCCTCAGCTGGGCGGTGGACGACGAAACAGTCCAATGGGCACTGGCGGAGTATCAGCCGCGGGCGGTCATGCTGTCGTTCGGCGATCCGGCGCCGTTCGCCGAATCGGTTCGTGCCGCGGGCGCGGTGCTGATGGTGCAGGTCACCGACCACGACGCGGCTCGACGAGCCGTGCAGGTCGGCGCGGACGTGATCGTCGCGCAGGGCGGCGAAGCGGGCGGGCACGGCGCGGGCCGCTCGACGCTGACCTTGGTGCCGGCCGTCGCCGACCTCGTGCACCCGACGCCGGTGCTCGCGGCGGGTGGGATCGCGGACGGACGCGGCCTCGCCGCGGCGGTGACCCTCGGCGCGGCCGGAGCCATGATCGGCACCAGGTTCGAGGCAACCACCGAGGCGGTGCTCACCCCGGAGGAGGGGCGGGCCATCGTCGCCGCCCGCGGTGACGACACATCCCGTAATCGAGTCTTCGACATCGCCCGCCGCTCCGCCTGGCCGGCCAAGTACACCGCGCGCATGCTGCGCAACCCGTTCTTCGACCGCTGGCAGGACCGCGAGGACGTGCTGCGCGACGACTTCGCCGCGCAGGACGTCTACCTGGATGCCCTGCGCCGGGCCGATCCCACCGCACTGCCGGTCTGGGCCGGCGAGGGTGTCGACCTGATCACCGCGATCGAGCCCGCCGCAGAGGTGCTGGCCCGGATCGCCGCGGAGGCCGACGCCGCGCTCGCCCGCGCGGCACGCCGGCACATCGACGAACTTTGAGCGCACAGAGTTCACGGCGGCGCGTCCGCGAACTCGGTGCGCGCGAGATCATTCCGCGAGCAGCGCCGCCAAATCGGCTACCGCGGTGCGCAAGTGGCCGGCGAAGGCGTGCATCTCCGCGGCGACCGTGGTCGGCGTGGCCAGATACAGATTCCAGCGATCCGGCAGCAGGACGTACGCGACGCCGATGCAGCGCGGGCTGGTGGAGCCGAAACCGAAGTAGCGGATGTTGACCGACGGCGCCGAGCTGGTGCTCAGGTAGTCGTCGCGCATGATCAGCCAGCCGGGGCTGTCGTAGAGCGGAATCGGTTCGGTGACACCGAGTTCCGCGCCACGGCGGCGCTGGATCCACTGGAGTTCCCAGAGGTGCTGTTCGGGCGCGTCACCGGCCTGGCACTGCTTGGCCCTGGCGACATGCGCGGCGGCCGCGGTGCGCGCGGCGGCGAGCTTGGCCGCCTGATCGACCCCGGGATCCTGCATCGCGTCGACGAACGCGATCATCTCCGGGGTGATCACCCGCATGGCCTCGGTGCGGCCGTTGCGATACTGCCGGGTGGCGATGGATTCGTAAGTGGCGCCGGTGATTCCCTTGCTGCGCCGGTGCGCGAGCTGATAACTCAACTGCGCGAACGCGTCCGGGGAGATGCCGAGCCGCTTGGCCTGGGTGGTGCCGAAGTCCGGGAAAGAGACCGTCTGCGTGGCGTTTTCGGCGGCATAGCGGGCGAAGTCGGCGCCGGCGGCGGCAATGTCGTTGCGCTGCGCCGCGTCCAGCACGAAGTCGATCGGCTCGACCACCGGCAGGCCCTGCGCCTGCGCCCCGGATCGCTCGGCGTGGTCGGGCGCCGAGGTCTCCAGCAGGGCGTCGACGAAGGACAGCACGGTGGTGCCGTCGAGTCCGCAATGCTCGATGTTGATGCCCGCCTGGCCGTCCGCGAAGACGATGAACGACACCGCCTTGTCGAACCACCGGTTCGCGCTGTCGCCGTGCAGCAGGTTGTCACACGCCTGCTGCTCGTCGGCCGGCGCGAAGTCCTCCAGGCAGACGCAGAACAGCGCGGTCTCGATCGCGTCCAGCGCCGCGGCGTTGGTCGGATCGGCCAGCAATTGCTGCCTGCTCGCCGCCCATTCGGCCCGCGCCTTCGTGGTGAGATGGCCTACCGCGGAATCGGTTCGGGTCGAGCGGGCGCCGGCCTTGAGTACCTCGCGCAGCCCGCAGGCCAGGTCGTCGAGCGAGTGCGGCACGCCGTCCGGGCCGATCGCGTCCATCCGGAAGATGCTGCCGCGGAAGAAGACCGCGATGTGCGGGGCGTCCGACGGACCCGGCCATTCCGCGCTGTAGGGCACCCGGACGCTGTCCTGCTCCGTACCGGGGATGCGGGTCTCGGAGAACAGGTACTTGTTCTGCCACATGGACAGCGCCTGTCCGCGTTGCAACACCGGCGGGATCGCCTCGGCGTCCAGGGCGAGCTTGTAATCCACCGCGGCGGCGATGATTCCGGCCGCCCGGTCCACCTGGGTGGCGGCGGTCGAGGCGGCGAGCACGGTCTCGTCCCGGAACAGGAAGAAGAAGTTGGCGTTCAACGCGATCCGGTCGCGCCGGCCCAGATAGCGCGACGGCCAGAACAGGTCGAGCCAGCTGCCCGTGCCGGGGGCGGCGTCGTACTCGGCCAGGGCCGCGTGCAGCGTGCGGCCGGGTCCGTCCGCGCGCAGCAGGTCGGTGACCGCCGCCTCGGTGGTGGCGAGTTCATCGGCGGTCAGCAGCGGTGCGCACCACTCCAGGAATCTGGCGCAGCTGGCTTCCAGCGTCGGCAGGGGCACCCGGGGCAGGGTGTCGTCGGCGGCGAACGTGCGTTCGGTCAATGCTGGTCCTCGGTGTCGGCGTGGTGCTTCGGCAACGGTCGCGATAGGTACAGGCCGGCATAGAGCCAGCCGTCGGTTTCCCGGTCGGTGGTGTCGATTCCCTTGGCGGACAAGGTGTTCAGCACCTGGGCCTGCTCGGCCGCGGAGGCGAACCTGCGCTGCCGGTAGAGCCCCGGCGCCTGCTCGGTCCGGTAGCCGAGCGCGGCGAGGTCCGCGGCGATCGGCGCGAAATCGAACATGCGCAGCACGAAGTGTGCCATCCATGGTCGCCGACGCGGATGCGCGGTGGCGACCCGGGTCAGCGTTTTCTCGGTGACATAGCCGATGCACCCGGTGGAGATGATGATGTCCGCGCCGGCCAGCAGCTCGCGCTGCTCGTCGGTCGGCTCGCCGGACTCCAGGTCGGCGTGCACGGTGTCGTGCAGCAGGCCGGTCGCTTTCGCGTAGGTGAGCGCGGGCGCGGACGCGTCCATGCCGAGGAAGCGGACGTCGGCGAGGCTGTCCCGGCCGGCCAGATCGGCACGGTCGCGCGCGACGAGCGCGGCGTGGTCCCCTACCGCGGCGCGGTAGTGCTCGGCGAGCTCGGCCATGGTGGTGTCGAAGCGCAGCAGGGCCGCGTTGACGCCGTAGGAGCAGCCGATGTCGAGCACGGTGGGGGTGCTGACCCGCGCCGAGGCGCGGTACTCCCGGATCTGCTGCTGGAACACGGGTTTCGCCAGTTCCGGAATGCGATAGTCGAGGTCGGACATGCGGGCGTAGTAGTCGCGTGGATCGGGACGATCGTAGATGTCGTCGAAGGAGGCTTTCCCGGTCGTGTGTAACGGCACTGCCACAGTCGTTCCTCTCGGGTCGAGCGGTTGTCCCCGATCATGGGTATCGATCGGGCCGTTCGGCTCAGTCGAGCAAACGGTCGCCGCGGACAACGTCGGCCGCGGCGGCCAGATGGTCGGGTAGTACACGGCCGAAGAGTTGCCGGGTGCGCTCCACCGTGCCGATCACGCCGGGGCGGTCGGTGTAGGCGAAGATCGCCGAATGCCGTTGTGTGGCACCGGCGACGGGCGACACCCGGTGCAGCGAGAAACGTCCCTGGAACAGTTGCAGGTCGCCTGGGCGCAGGTCGAGGCGCTGGATCAGGCGCTCGCCCGCGCCGGTGAGCACGGCGCGCACATCGTCCAGGTTCTCCGCCTCCGGAGTGCGAATGTTGGGGCAGTACTCGAAGATTCCGCCCGACTCGGCGGGCTGGGTCAGCATGCTGACGGTGAATTCGTTGGTGTCGAAGTGCCACGGATGCGACATGCCGGGCGCAACGACGTTGAGGCACAGGCCCGCCAGCGGATCGGCGAACTCATGCAGCTCGGCCAGGGCGAAGCAGTCGGCGACGAAACGCTGGAATCCCCGGTCCGTGTACAGCTGATGGATGAGCGCGTCGCCGGGGATGCGGTCGCGCGGCACGAACGCGTTACCGCGCTCCAGCACGATGGCGCCCGGATGATCTTGCGGCAGTTCGGTATCCAGCGGGATGTTGTACGCGTTGACCCGCTCGACCTCGTAGTAGGCGTGTGGCGCCATCGCATCGCCCTGCGCCCGCAACGTTTCGGTCAGCTCCGGGCGGATGAAGCCGCGCAGCACGGTACACCCGCTCGCGGCCAATTCCGCCCTGGCGTGCGCCACGGCGGCGCTGCGGCCGGGGTCCGCGGAATTCGCGAGGGGATACCGTGCGGTATCTACGATCTCGTCGAGGACACCCAGCGCTGCCATGGCGACATTCTGGTAGAGCGGACCGCCGACACGCCCGGGATTGGGCGAGATTGCCGGTGATCGCGGTCACACCTATCAGCAGCGCGCACTACCGTTGCGGCACAGTAACTCTCGATAAAGCGCGGTCGGGAGTGTCGGACGACGTCCGGTCAGCCGCGCCGGTGCAGCGCTTGTTCGAGGTCGTCGAGCGTCAGCCCGACCAACGTGTCGCGGAAGCTGCGGCCGGGTCCGTCCGGCACCGGAATTTCGCACGGGATCACGATCACCGCGCAGCCCGCGGCCTGCGCGGCACGGGTGCCGGTCGGCGAATCCTCCACGGCGACACAGTGCTGCGGATCGACGCCGAGCAATTCGGCGGCACGCTGGTACACGTCCGGTTCCGGCTTGCCGCGCGCCACCTCGTCGCCGCACACCGACACGTCGAAGAAGTCGCGCCCCAGGGTATCGAGCCCGTACTCGGCGAGCGACCGCTTGGTATTGGTGACGAGAGCCGACTTCAGCCCGGCGGCCCGGACCAGCCCCAGCGCGTCCTTCGCGCCCGGCCGCCACGGGATGGGGCCGGTCATCAACTCGGTCACCCGGTGCTCGATGAACTCCCCCGCTTCACGCACCGCCTCGGGAGTCGGATCGACGCCGATGCCGGTGAACAGCAGCCGCAGCGCGTCCGGCCCGGACGCGCCGATGAATGAGTGCCGCAGCTCGGCGGTCAGTTCCCGGCCGTGCCGGCCGGCGAGCTCGCGCATCGCGATATCCCAGAGCTTCTCCGAATCCAGGAGCGTGCCGTCCATATCCCACAGAACAGCGACTGGTCGCGCGCTCACACATCTCCTCGTTCGAAGTACCTATCCGGCCGTAGCCACGATAACCGGCGCCACCGAACCACCGCCGCGGCCAGTTGCGCAGTTGTGGCCTCTACCACGCCCGGAGGGGTTGTGCTTACGCTCCCGACGCGGTGATCAGCATGCGGCCGTTCTCGGTGGCGACCTGGAACCAGCGGGTCTCGTTCACCGTCTCGCCGCTCTTCTTCACATAGGTGAGCGAGGCGACCGCGCGATTGTCGCCGTTCGGCGTCACCGAGCGAACGGTGATCGAGCGGATCGTGCCCCACCAGCGGACGTACTCGTTGTAGCCGCCGGCCACGCCCTGATACGCGGGCGAGAGCTGGGACCACGCGGCACTGGGATTGCCGGGGAGCATGCCGTAGTAACCGGACACGAACTGGGAAACCTTCTCCGGCGTCGGCGGACCGAAAGGCGTCGCGCTGACCGTCGGCGGTGGCGTCGTCGGAGGCGCGGACGAGGGTGGCGCGGAGGGCGGTGCCGACGACGGCGTGGGCGTGCCGCTCGGCTGCTCCGACGGCGTGGGGTTGGTGGCCGGCACCGGCGACTCCGCCTGGCCGGGCCCCGCCGCGTTCGGCGGCTGCGCGGGGACCTCCGGGGACGAGGACGCGATCGTGCTGGCCGGCGGCGTCGCGGTGTCGCCGCCCTTGCGATCGTTGGTGAGGAAGGCGACGAGCCCGATCACCGCGAGCACGACGACGAACGCGGCACCCGCCATGGCGAACGAACGGTTGCGCGAGGGCCCGCTGCCCGGGCCACCCGGCAGCGTCGCGCCGCTGCGCGGCGGGACCGGCGGCTGGGCGGAAACGGCTTGGGCGACAGGCGGATCGGTCAGCGCGGCGGTCGGCACCACGGCGGTGGCGTCGTTCGCGTTACCGCCCGGCGCGTCGGTGCCGGTCGAACTCGGTTGCGGCAGAACGGTGGTCGCGTTGTCCGCGCCGGGCGCGGGCAGCGCCTTGGTGAGCGCGGGCACGCCCAGGCTCGGAACCCGGCCCTCCGCAACGGCTTCCAGCGCCTTCTGCGCCTCACGCATGGTCGGGCGCGCGTCGATGGTCGGGGCGAGCAGGCGCAGCAGGACGGGTCCGAGCGCGCCGGCGTGCTCGGGCGCCGGCACCTCGCCGCGCGCGACGGCGTGCAGCACGGCCAGCGGGTTGTCGCCCTCGCCGAACGGCGGCTGCCCCTCCACCGCGGCGTAAAGCGTTGAGCCGAGGGCGAATACGTCGGACGCGGGTTCCGGGTTCTCGCCGCGCGCCACCTCGGGCGCGAGATAGGCCGGGGTGCCGGCGAGGAAGCCGGTGGCGGTCACGGTGACGTCGCCGACGGCGCGGGAGATGCCGAAGTCGGTGATCTTCACCGTGCCGTCGTCGCCGACGAGCAGGTTGGCCGGCTTCACGTCGCGGTGCATGATGCCCGCGTCGTGCGCGGCGGCCAGCGCGCCCGCCGCCTGCGCGCCGATCCGGGCGACCTCGACCGGCGACAGCGTGCGCTGGCCGGAGAGCTTGGCCGCCAGGCTCGGCGCGTCCATGTATTCCATGACCAGCCACGGCTGGCCGTCTTCCTCGGCGACGTCGAAGACGGTGATCGCGTGCGGATGGTGCAGGCGCGCGGCGATGCGCCCCTCGCGCATGGCGCGCAGCTTCGCCTCCAGCGCGGCGGTGCGGGTCAGTCCGGGTCCGAGGATGAGCTGTTTCACCGCGACCGTGCGTCGCAGGCGGACATCGGTGCCGCGCCAGACGACGCCCATCGCGCCTGTGCCGATCGGATCCGTGAGTCGATACCGTCCCGCGATCAATCGGTCCGCCGTCATGCTGTTGTGCCTTCCTGCTTACGCGCCGAGCTGGTACTGCATCGGCCCGCAACGCCGGGAAATCCCCGAAATTGCTACGCGCCGTGGTCCTTTACACCCGTAAGCAGCGATGGCGACGCATCCGCCGACTGCCCCGGATGCAGTTGCAACGCTTCCGACAATGGCACACCCACCCGACACACATCCACCTCACCGCACGCTCCCCGGCGATCGCCCAGGTCAGCGCCCCGCCACGCCGAAGCACGAAATCCACTCGGCGCGTCGGGATTTGCCCAAATCATGGCATACGAGCAGGTAGCCAAGGCCCTTGCGGTACGCGAACAGTGTTCCGCAGCACGGTGACCACGATCACTCGGTACCGACCGGTTCGATAACCGCCTAGACCCGCTAGGGTCACGCAGCCCGCCGCACACCCGCCGTGGCGAGCGTGCGGCTAACCCATCGACAGCACGGAGGTCACTCCCCTGCGGCCGAGCCTCAGGCGTTGAAGTACTTCGCCTCGGGATGCAGCAGCACGAAGGCGTCGGTGGACTGTTCCGGATGCAACTGGAGTTCCTCGGACAGGACGACGCCGATCCGATCAGCCTCCAGCAGGTCGACCAGTTTGGCACGGTCGTCCAGGTCCGGGCAGGCGCCGTAACCGAACGAGTAGCGCGCGCCGCGGTAGCCGAGTTTGAAGTATTCCAGAACGTCGCTGGGGTCGTCGTCGGCGACCGCGTGCCCGTCCAGGGTCAGTTCCTCGCGCACCCGGCGGTGCCAGTATTCGGCCAGGGCCTCGGTGAGCTGCACGCCGATGCCGTGTACCTCGAGGTAGTCGCGGTAGTTGTCCGCGGCGAACAACTCGTTGGCGAAGTCGGCGATCGGCTGGCCCATGGTGACCAGCTGGAACGGCAGCACGTCCACCTGGCCGGTCTGCTCGGCCCGCTCGCGCGAGCGGATGAAGTCGGCGATGCACAGGAAGCGGTCGCGCTGCTGACGCGGGAAGGTGAACCGATAGCGTTCGGGCGCACCGGGTTCGGGTTCGGTGAGCACGATCACGTCGTCGCCCTCGGACACCGCGGGGAAATACCCGTAGACGACCGCGGCGTGCTGCAATACGCCCTCGGTGCTGAGCCGATCGAGCCACGCGCGGAACCGCGGCCTGCCCTCGGTCTCCACCAGCTCCTCGTAGCTCGGGCCCTCGCCGCCGCGCTGGCCGCGCAGGCCCCACTGGCCGAGGAACAGCGCCCGCTCGTCGAGCAGCCCCGAATACTCGTGCAGCGCCAGGCCTTTCACCACCCGGGTGCCCCAGAACGGCGGGGTCGGCACCGGCACGTCCGCGGCGACGTCGGAGCGCGCGGGCACCTCGATCGGCACCTCGGTCGCCTTGCGCTCCTCGGCGATCCGCTTGGACCGCTCGTGGCGCGCCTTGCGCTGGGCCGCCTTCTCCCGCTCGGCGATCGCCTCCGGGCTGTCCGGGTCGATGCCGCCGCCGCGCTTGCGGGTCATGATGTCGTCCATCAGCCGCAGGCCCTCGAACGCGTCGCGGGCGTAGTGCACGTCGCCCTCGTACACCTCGGTCAGGTCGTTCTCGACGTAACCGCGGGTCAGCGCCGCGCCACCGAGCAGCACCGGGAACTGCGCGGCCACGCCCTTGGTGTTGAGCTCCTGAAGGTTTTCCTTCATGATCACGGTCGACTTCACCAGCAGCCCGGACATCCCGATGACGTCGGCCTTCTTGTCCACGGCGGCGTCGAGAATGGTCGCGATCGGCTGCTTGATGCCGAGGTTGACCACCTCGTAGCCGTTGTTGGACAGGATGATGTCGACCAGGTTCTTGCCGATGTCGTGCACGTCGCCCTTGACCGTGGCCAGCACGATGCGCCCCTTGCCGCTGTCGTCGGTGGCCTCCATGTGCGGCTCCAGGTAGGCGACCGCGGCCTTCATCACCTCGGCCGACTGCAACACGAACGGCAGCTGCATCTGGCCGGAGCCGAACAGCTCACCGACCGTCTTCATGCCGGACAGCAGCGTCTCGTTGATGATCTGCAACGGCGGCACCTGCTGCATCGCCTCGTCGAGGTCGGCCTCCATGCCGTTGCGCTCGCCGTCCACGATCCGCCGGGCCAGTCGCTCGAACAGCGGCAGCGCGGCCAGCTCCTCGGCCCGCGAGGCCCGCGACGACGACGTCGACACGCCCTCGAACAGGCTCATCAGCTTCTGCAGCGGGTCGTAGTCCGCCCCGCGACGGTCGTAGACCAGATCCAGCGCGGTCTCGCGCTGCTCCTCCGGGATCCGGGCCATCGGCAGGATCTTCGAGGCGTGCACGATCGCGGAATCCAGGCCGGCCTGGACACATTCGTGCATGAACACCGAGTTGAGCACCTGCCGGGCCGCCGGGTTCAGGCCGAAGGAGATGTTCGACAGACCCAGCGTGGTCTGCACGTCCGGGTGCTTGCTCTTCAGCAACCGGATGGCTTCGATCGTCTCGATGCCGTCCTTGCGCGACTCCTCCTGGCCGGTGCCCAGGGTGAAGGTCAGCGTGTCGATGATGATGTCGCTTTCGCGCACCCCCCAGTTGCCCGTGATGTCCGCGATGAGCCGCTCGGCGATGGCCACCTTCTTCGCGGCGGTGCGCGCCTGGCCCTCCTCGTCGATGGTCAGCGCGACCACCGCGGCGCCGTGCTCGGCGACCAGTCGCATGGTCTGCTGGAACCGCGACTCGGGGCCGTCGCCGTCCTCGTAGTTCACCGAGTTCACCGCGCACCGGCCGCCGAGATGCTCCAAACCAGCCTTCAGCACCGGGGTTTCGGTGGAGTCGAGCATGATCGGCAGCGTCGAGGAGGTGGCCAGCCGCGAGGCCAGCGCCTCCATGTCCTTCGCGCCGTCGCGGCCGACGTAGTCGACGCACAGGTCGAGCATGTGCGCGCCGTCGCGGGTCTGGTCCTTGGCGATGTCGAGGCACTTCTGCCAGTCCTCGGCCAGCATCGCGTCGCGGAAAGCCTTGGAGCCGTTGGCATTCGTCCGCTCGCCGATCATCATGACCGACGCTTCCTGCTCGAACGGCACCGCCGTGTACATGCTGGACACCGCGGGCTCGTGCACCGGGCTGCGCCGGTCGTCGAGCGGCGGCAGCTTCGGCTCGAGCTCGCGCACCGCCTCGGTGACCTGCCGGATGTGCTCGGGCGTGGTGCCGCAGCAGCCGCCGACCAGCGCGAGGCCGAACTCGGAGACGAAGCCGCTCAGCGCGACCGCCAGTTCCTCTGGGGTCAGCGGGTATTCGGCGCCGTGCTTACCGAGCACCGGGAGGCCGGCGTTCGGCATCACCGACACCGGCACCTGCGCGTGCCTCGACAGATGCCGCAGGTGCTCGCTCATCTCGGCCGGACCGGTCGCGCAGTTGAGGCCGATCATGTCGATGCCGAGCGGCTCCAGCGCGGTGAGCGCCGCGCCGATCTCGCTGCCGACCAGCATGGTGCCGGTGGTCTCCACGGTGACGTGGGTGATGATCGGAATGCGCCGGCCGAGCAGGCGCATGGCCTCCCGGCTGCCGTTCACCGCGGCCTTGACCTGGAGCAGGTCCTGACAGGTCTCGATGAGGATCGCGTCGGCGCCGCCCTCGAGCATGCCGAGCGCGGATTCGGTGTAGGCGTCGCGCAGCGCGGTATAAGGAGCATGGCCGAGGGTGGGCAGCTTCGTGCCCGGGCCCATCGAGCCGAGCACATAGCGCGGGGTACCGTCGGCGGACGGGCCCATCTCGTCGGCCACCTCGCGGGCCAGCCGGGTCCCGCGCTCGGAGAGGTCGCGGATGCGGTCGGCGATGTCGTAGTCGGCCAGGTTCGGCAGGTTGCAGCCGAAGGTGTTGGTCTCGACCGCGTCGGCGCCGGCCTCGAAGTACGCGCGGTGAATATTGCGCAGCACGTCGGGGCGGGTGTCGTTGAGGATCTCGTTGCAGCCTTCCAACCCGATGAAGTCATCGAGGGTCAGATCGGCCGCCTGCAACATGGTGCCCATCGCACCGTCGCCGATCACGACACGGCGTTGCAACGTGTCGAGGAGCGTGGTGTCGAACGCGGCGGGGATGGACGCAGACATGAGATCAAGCGTAATGGTCGGGTGCGACAGTGCAGCTCGCCGCGTCGAGTGGGCAGCGACACACCTGGCCGTCGCCGCCTCCGGCCCGACGCGGCCGAGCGGGCCACGGCATACGACACGCCAGCTCCCCGCACACATTAGGCTGACCGAGTGAACCCCAGTGAAACTCCCGATCCGGAACTGCCGACGTTGCGGGAACCGGTGCTGGTCGCGGCCTTCGAAGGCTGGAACGACGCGGGCGACGCGGCAAGCGGCGCCGTCGAGCATCTGGAATTGATCTGGGACGCCGAGCCGCTAGCCGAACTCGATTCCGAGGACTACTACGACTATCAGGTCAACCGGCCGACCGTTCGGCAGGTAGACGGCGTGACCAGGGAAATCCAGTGGCCTTCGACCATGCTGTCGGTCTGCTCGCCCCCGGGCAGCGATCGCGACGTCGTGCTGTTGCGCGGCATCGAGCCCAATATGCGCTGGCGCAGCTTCTGCGAGGATCTGCTGGAGTTCATCGAGCAACTCGGCGTGCAGACCGTGGTCATCCTCGGCGCGTTGCTCGCCGACACCCCGCACACCCGTCCCGTTCCGGTCACCGGCTCCGCGTATAGCAAGGAGGCGGCCGAGCGCTTCAATCTGGAGCAGACCCGTTACGAGGGACCGACCGGCATCACCGGCGTGCTGCAAGACCAGTGCGTCAAGGCCGGTGTCCCGGCGGTGTCGTTCTGGGCCGCCGTGCCGCACTATGTCTCGCAGCCGCCGAACCCGAAGGCGACCATCGCGTTGCTGCACCGGGTCGAGGACGTGCTCGATATCGAGGTGCCGCTCGGCGAGCTGCCCGCGCAGTCCGAGGAGTGGGAAACCGCGGTCAACGAGATGACCGCGGGCGACGACGAGGTCAGCGAGTACGTGCGCTCGCTCGAGGAGCGCGGCGACGCGGCGGTCGACGTGAACGAGGCGATGGCCAAGATCGACGGCGACGCCATCGCGGCCGAGTTCGAGAAGTACCTGCGCAGGCGCGGTCCGGGCAGCTTCGGTCTCTGAACCGCCTGGGCGGTAACCACTCTGGTTCGCTGTGTGCCGGATGGTTGCGGCATGCGTGGTCCACGATCGCGCTGACCGCAGTGCCGATCGCCGCACAGATTGCCGTCATGTTGCTGTCAGCCGGTCTGATAGGTCTGGCAAATGTGCAGCTGGACAACAGGATTCCGAGGCGGGGTCCGGCGGCGGACAAGGATGCGCCGTTCCCACCGATGGGCACGTAGTTGTCCGCCATCGGCTGGGCGGCCGCCGAAGATCGGCGGCGCTGGGGCAGTCGGCTCGTAGGCGCTGCCCAGTTGGCTTGTGTGCCCGGCTGTTTCGATTCACCGGACCGGGGAGCGAGTGGTCATGGCCGGGCGCCTGCCCTGATCGCCATGGCTGCGGCGGTCCAGGCCGGCAGCTCGCTGTTCGGTTATCTCCTGCGCGTGCAGGGGGATCCGCGGTGGGCAACGCCATGTTGCGGCGTTGCTCGCCTCGCTTCCGGGCCGGTGCGGCCGCGACGAGGGTACGCACGGAACTGAGACGGCCGACGGTAATCGCCTCGACCCCGGGTGTCACCCTGGTGGCCGGACCGGTGCCGTCCTGGCGTTCAGCTCTCGATGGTCCAGACCTGTGCCGCCGCTTCGCGGGCCAGCTTCGCCAGCAGGATATCCCGCGGGATCGTCTGGCCCGCAAGGTGATCGAGCGACGGCACCACGACGTGATGGGCGTCTGCCCGCTTGAGCTCCTGAGTCAGCTCGACAAACGCCGCGCCGTCACCGGAAGTCGATTCATGGAACGTTGCGGCGAAGCAGAGCCCTTCTTCGCGGGCGAGGGTGCTCATCGCATCCTCTAGCTCTGCACAGTGGCCATCGGCCAAATCGTCACGCAAGTATCCATAGATCAACGCTTCCACCCGAACCTCCGTTGGATTGGGTACCGCTGTCCTTATGTGGATCTCCCCATTGTGGGGTACTGCGCCTTGCAAGGACAGATGCAATTGCATCTGGTTGAGACGAGATGTGTCCGGCTAACTTTCCGCTCTCTTGTCCAGCATGTACAACGCCAACTTGCGAATGTAGATGTCAACCCACTGACACCTATATGCCCTATCTCGGCCACCGGGCGTTAACTGGTGCGATACTACTGACGTGGCCGCTGGAGACGATCGACCCGTCTGGGCTGTCCGGATGCGCTCCGAACGCGATGCGCGGGGGTGGTCACAAGCCGATGCCGTCCGCGTGATGCGCGCCAAGTCATCCCACAACCTGCCGACAGACAGTACACTGCTGCGTAACTGGCGCCGCTGGGAATCGGGCGAGTCGCGGCCGGATGATTTCTACGCACCGATCATTTCCGCCGCCTTCGACACTGTCACAGCGGCGTTCTTCCCCAAGGCCAGGCCGAATCGGGACGACGAGGTGCTCTCGGCAACCGGCATGGACACGCTGGAATTCATCGGGCGACTGCGCATGTCGGACGTCTCCCCCGCCACCCTGGACGCCATCCGGATCACCGCGGAACGCCTGTGCTGCGAGTACTCCTACGCCGATCCGCACGAGCTGCACGCCGAGGGAACCGGCTGGTTGCGGCGAATTACCTCACTGCTGGACGGACGACTGACTCTGGCCCAGCACCGGGACATCCTGGTGCTCGCGGGATGGGTTGCGCTGCTGGTGGGTTGCGTGGACTACGACCTCGGCAGGCGCACCGCCGCGGAGGCGACCCGGCGCGCCGCGCTGTCGCTCGGGCAGGAGGCGGACAACGCCGAAATCACCGGCTGGAGTGCGGAAATGGCCGCTTGGTTCGCGCTCACCCAGGGTAACTACCGGGGTGCCATCGACGCGGTCGACCAGGCGCTGGAGACCAGCCAGAACCTCGGCGTCGGCGTGCAACTCGCCGCGCAGCGGGCCAAAGCCTGGGCGCGCCTTGGCGACCGGCGCCAGGTCGATACCGCCCTCGACGAGGGCCGGGCAATTTTGCAGCGACTCGACCATCCGATCAATCTGGACAACCATTTCGTGGTCGATCCGCAGAAGTTCGACTTCTACGCGATGGACTGCTGCCGCGTCGCGGGCGAGGATCGGCTCGCGGAGACCTACGCGAACGAGGTCATCCGCAACTCGACCAGGGCGGACGGCACGGTACGCAATCCGATGCGGGTGTCCGAGGCGCACCTGACCCTCGCGGTCGTCGCGGTGCGCAACCGCGATCTGGAACTCGCGCTCGACGAGGGCCTGCGCGCGTTCGCGGGCAAGCGCCGTTCGCTGCCCTCGCTGATGTGGATCGCCGGCGAGGCTGCCCGCGAAATCATCGCCCGCTACCCGGGCGATCCGCGCACCCGCGCGTACCTCGACCAGCTGCGTTCGCTCTCCAGCGAGTGACCGGTAGCGGTCCGGCACAGCCTGATTCATCGGCGAACATCCGGCAAACAGGACACGCGCGCGGCGAACCGGGTATGTACGCGTCATCGGCGACCGGCCCGCTACTACCCTGTTCCCGGTGACCGACTCCGTCGACGCCGCCGCGAGCGCCTCCGTCCTGTGGGACGACCGGCTGCGGCTGTTCTCCTTCGCCACCGCCGAGCGCCGGGCCGACTACCTGTGGGTACTCCGCGCCTTCGACAGCGCGCGGGCCGCCTATGTGGTGTTACTGCATGCCGACGACGTGGCGGAGTGGATCGAGCGCAACGGGCACAGCCTGCGCACCCCCGACCTGCTCGACGCCGCCGAGCCGGTACCCGCGCCCGACGTTGAGGCCCAGCAACATACAGAGGACAAGCAGACCAGTCAGTCTGTAGATGATTCGCCGGTCGACGACGGTCCCGCGAGCGCTCAGGCCTGGTCCAGCGAGCGCGGCGCCCGCCCGAACGCGCCCCGGCTCACCGCCGCCGAGATCGGACCGCTACTCGATCAACTCCATCAGTGGGGCGTGCTGGAACGCAGTTACGACGGGACGCGCGCGGCCACGTTGGCCGAATATCGCAACCGGCACTTCGTCTACCAGTTCTCCCAGGCCGGTTTCCAGGCCTACCGCGCGGTCGCGGGCGTGCTCAACGCGCGGCTGGACGAGGCCTCGCTGTCCCGGCTGGTGCTGCCGGAGTTGCTGGCCGATCTGCACACCCTCGCCGCGGCCAATCGCGAGGGCGACGCCGAGCGGGTCTACCGCACGCTGCGCCGCCTCGACGCGGCGCTCACCGACATGGCCGCGCGCGCCGCGCACTTCTACCTATCCCTCGGCGATCTGGTGCGGACCACCGAGATCACCCCCGAATCGTTCCTGGCGCACAAGGACGCGCTGCTCGCGCACATGCGCGAGTTCAGCCTCGACCTGGCCCGGTTCGTGCCGCGGCTGGCCGGCGCGATCGCCGAGATCGAGGAGACCGGCGTGGACGAGCTGATCGAACGCGCCGCCGGGTGCGACGAGCGGGTGCTGCTGAGTGTCGCCGAGCGGCAGGCGGATTGGCACGCACGCTGGGACGGGCTGCGCACCTGGTTCGTCGCCTCCGGCACCGGCGAGCACGCCGGAACCACCGAGGCGGAACGCCTGCGCGAGGCGACCATGAGCGCCATCGCCGCCGTGCTCTCGCTGCTGCGCCGGGTCACCGAGACCCGGCGGGGCGGGGTGAGCCGCGAGTCGGCGCTGCGGCATCTGGCCGGCTGGTTCACCGCCGCGCCGACCGCGGACAGCGCGCACGCGCTCTACGACGCGGTGTTCGGCCTCGGCCGGCCGCGGCACCTGGCGATGGAACATCCGGACGCGGACCTGATCCCGGCGCAGCGATCCTGGTGGGAGGCACCGCCGTTGGAGATCTCGCGCACGCTGGCCGAGACCGGGCGCCCGCCCTCGGCCGGTGCGCCCGCCCGAATCCACCGCAACGACGCGAGCATTCGGCGATTGCGCGAGGTGCAGCTGGACGCGCAGCGGGCCCGCGCCGACGCGGCCAAGTCCCTGGCCTCCGCCGACGTGCACGATCGGGTGCTCGACGAACGGGAGACCGAAGTGCTGCTGCGGCTGCTCGACGCCGCGTCCACCGCGTGGGTGCCGGTGAGCGGGCGGGTCGCCGGGACCACCGGTTCCGACAGCGGCGTCACCCTGACCGTGTCCGAGCACGACGGGTCTACCGTGGTGCGGACCGCGCACGGACTGCTGCACCTGAACAATCGCAGGCTGGAGGTCCGCGAGACCACCAGGACCCGGCCGCGCGGCACCGGGGGGCGCGCATGATGCACGGACGCAAGATCGATTCCCTTGCGCTGGATAACTATCAGCGGGCCGCGCGCGTCATCCTCGCCAATCACCTGGTAACCAGGACCTATCCCGATCGGATCGCGCTGCCGCTGATCCGCCGGTGGGCCACCGAGCTGCGCGAGGACCTGGCCGAGCTGTTCGGCTACCGCCTGGAGGTCACCGAGACCACCGCGCGGGTGTTCCCCATCATCGACCGGCTGGACGCGGGCAAGCCCGCGCGCACGCCCGCCGACCGGCTCTTCGATCGCCGGCGCTACGCCTACCTCGCGCTGTCCATCGCCGCGCTCGGCCGGGCCGGTGACCAGATCACGCTGTCCGAGTTGGCCGATCAGGTCGCCGCCTACGCCGGCCGGGTGGAGGGCCTGGAACTGTCCACCGACCGCGCGGCGGACCGCGACGCCTTCGTCGACGCGGTCGGCTGGCTGACCCACCGCGGCGCGCTCACCCTGGCCGACGGCGACGCGGGCGGCTGGGCCAGCGACCCCGAGGCGGGCGAGGCGCTCTACGACATCGACCGGCCGGTGGTGTTCGCGCTGTTCCGGCCGCCGCGGGCGCTACAACATCTGCACAGCGTGCGCGGGCTGCTCACCGAGGAGGCCACGGGCACAAGCGGTTCCACGCACGCGGCGGATCTGGCCCGCCGGGTCCGCCGGACGCTGGTCGAGCGGCCGGTGGTCTATCTGGACGACCTCACGCCGGCGGAACGACCGGTGCTGGGTCAGGATCGGATCGTCGCCGATGTCGAGATGTTCACCGGACTGAAGGCCGAACGACGAGCCGAGGGGGTCGCGCTGATCGACACCTCCGGGCGGCTCTCCGACATCCGATTCCCGAGCACCGGGACCTTGGCGCAGGTCGGTCTGCTGCTGGCCGGCGAGATCGCCGACCGGGTGCTCGACATCGACAATCCCCTCGAATGGCGCACCGGAGCGCCGGACGCGGGCGAGGCGCTCGCCGCACAGCTGGACGGCGCGATCCCTGAGTCGACGGTCTTCGCGCCGCTGGCCGATCTCCGGGCGCTCGATGACTTTGGCACACAACCGGACTCGACGTCAGACGACGAGGCCGAGGAACCGGTCGAGCTGACCTACCCGCTGATCGAATCGGCCTGGGTGCGCGAGACCGTGCAGGCGCTCGCCGATCGATACGGCGCGACCTTCGCCGCCCAGTGGCAGGCCGATGTGCCCGGCCTGACCACCGAGGTGGTGGCATTGCTGGAACGGCTGCGCCTGGTGCGGACGGTGGACGACGGGCTGCTGGTGCTGCCCGCGCTCGCCCGCTATCGCGGCGCCGTCGTGACGGTCCGCACCAAGCGCACCGAGGAACTGTTCGTCACCGCGGCCGACACCTACGGCTCCGACGGCACTGGCACGGAAGGGAACTGAGGCGATGTCGCTCATTCACGGCGGAGTGCGGTTCATCCCGACCCGCGCCGGGATCGTCAACCTGTGGGACTACCGCGACCAGGAATTCTGCTTCGCCGACGGCAGATTGGTACTGCGCGGCCCCAACGGGTCCGGCAAGACCAAGGCCCTGGAAGTGCTGTTTCCGTTCGTGCTGGACGGGCGGATCGAGCCGCGCAGGCTCAATCCGTTCGCCGGCGAAGAGCGCACGATGAAGTCGAACCTGTTGTACCGCAAGCAGGAATCGGCCTACTCCTATGTCTGGATGGAGTTCGCGCGCGGCGACTGGGACGACGCGGAGGCGGTGACCGTCGGCATCGGCATGCGCGCCACCCGCTCCTCGGACAAGGTGACGCGCTGGTACTTCGTCGCCGATGGGCGCGTCGGCATCGACTTCTCCCTGATCGGTCCCGACGACCGGCCCTTCACCCGCAAGCAGCTGGCCGAGCAGATCGGCACCGACGCGATCGTCGACCGTCCGGTCGAATACCGGAATGCCATCGACGCCAGGATGTTCGGGCTCGGCACCCAGCGCTACGACCAGCTGATCAACCTGATCCTCACGCTGCGCCGCCCGCAGCTGGCGAAAAACCTGGACCCGCGCGGGCTTTCGCAGGCGCTCACCGACGGCCTGCGGCCGCTCGACGAGCAGCTGATCCTGGACGCGGCCCGCTCGTTCAGCGATATGGAGGAGGTCGGGCGCACCCTGGAGGGCCTGGTGCACGCCGACAGCGCCACCAGGACGTTCGTCGACGTCTATCGGAAATACCTTGCGGTACAGGCCAAGACGGACGTCGACCAGCTGCGCACCCGGCTGGACGCGGTCACCCACGCGAGCACCGCGCTGTTCGCCGCGACCGCGCTGCGCGAGCGCCGCGAGGGCGAACGGGCCGCCGCCGAGGCGCGCGCCGAGGACGCCGACCGCGCCTACGAGCAGGCGCTCGGCGACCGGGAGAACATCCAGCGCTCCAGCGCCTACGAGGGCAAACAGCAGCTCGACGATCTGGCCGACGCGGTCCGCCGCCTGGAGACCTCGGCGGGCGTGCACGGCGACAAGGCGCTGAAGGCGCGGCAAACGCTCGATCAGCGGGCGCAGGAGGCCGAACGCGCCCGCGCCGCGGTCCGCACCGCCGCCGCGGCGCTGGCCCGGGGCGAGGACGAATTGCGTTCCGCCGCAGAGGAAGCCGGGATCGACTGGACCGCGCTGTCGGAGCACGCGCGCGCCGAACAGCTCACCGCGACGGTGCGCGCGCACGCCGAGGAGCGCGACGCCGACGTGCGCGCGGTCCGGCAGGCCATGGGGGTCATGGAGACCGCGGCCGCCGAGCGCACCCGGGCCGAACGGCTCGCCGAACGCGCACGGGAGCTGAGCGAGGCGGCGGCGGCCGAGGTCGCGCACGCCGAGGCCGCGGTCGTGCTGGCCCGCACCGAGGCGAGCAGCGCGCTGCGCGGCTGGTGGGAGCAGCACCGGGAGGTCTACGCCCCGCTCGGCAACGGACTGTTCGAAGACCTGGATACCGCACTCGCACAAGCGGGTTCGGAAGAAGCGACGGTCGCCGAGGTGCTGGCCGAGCGCACCGAATCGTTGATCGACGAGATCCGCAACGACCGTCAGGAGGCGCGCGCCCGCGCGGCGACCGCGGGCGCGCAGATCGCCGAGCTGACCGCCGAACGCGACCGCGTCGCCGCGCAAAGCGACGACGCGCCACCGGCTTTCGCGGCCAGAGTGCGCGCGGCAGACGACCGGGCGGGCGCCCCGCTGTGGCGGCTGGTCCGCTTCGCCGACGACGTCGAGCCGCGGACAGCCGCCGGTATCGAGGCCGCGCTGCATGCCGCCGATCTGCTCGACGGCTGGATCTGCGCCGAACCGCCCGCGAAGTACGAGTCGGACCAGTTCCTGGTCCCGCTCCCGGCGAAGGAACGGCCGAAGGGCCGCACCCTCGCCGACGTGCTTGTGGTCGAGGAGGATTCGGCAGAGCTGACGGTCCCGCGACAGGCCGTCGCCGACGTGCTCGCCTCCATCGCCCTGCACGAGGGCAAGGGCGACCCGGCCGGTGGCCTCGCGGTGAGCGCCGCGGGCGCCTTCCGGCAGGGCGTGCAGGTCGGCAGGCATCACAAGACCGACGCCGAGTTCATCGGCGCCACCGCCAGGGCGCGCCGCCGCGAACACCGGCTGACCGAACTCGCGGCCGCACTGGAGGCGGCACACGAGGCACAGCGCGGCGCCATGGATCAGGAGACCGAGGCCACCACCGAGCTGGCCCGAATCTCAGCCGCCGCCAAGGCATTGCCGCGCGCCACCGCGGTCACCACCGCGCTGCGCGCGGTCTCCGAGACCGCGGGCCTGATGCGCTCCCGGTCCGAGGCGGCCGCCCAGGCCGAGCGCGACCTCGACCAAGCCGTCGCCGAGACCACCGCGGTCGAGAAGAAGCTGCGCGCCGCCGCGGCCAAGCACCGGACCCCGCGCGAGCCGCGCGAACTCGACGCCTTGGCCGCCGCCATCCGCCATTTCGAGAACACCGGCACCGGCCTGCTGCGGTTGCGCACCGAACACGAGCGGGAACGCGAACGCGAACGTGAGGGCTCCGACCGGCACGACGAGGCCAAGGACCTGGCCGAGGCGTTCGCCGAGGAGGCCGAGGCGGCCAAGTCCGGCTATCAGGAGCAGCTGCGCAAGCTCGAAACCCTGCGCGAGGCATTGGGCGCGGGCGCCGCCGACATCGATCAGGAACTGGAGAAGGCGCGCGCCAAGATCGAGGCGACCAAGGCCGAGCAGAAGGCCGCGCGCAAGGCCGCCAACGAGGCCATCGAGGCGATCGGCGACGCCGAGGCGGCCTACCGGACCGCGCACGAATCACTCGGCACCGCACTGACCGAGGTGCTCGCCGACGTGAAAGCCCTTGCCCCGTATGCCCGCCCGGATCTGCTCCGCCTGCTCGGCGCGACGTCCGAGGGGCGCTGGCCGAGCAGCGAGGCCGCCTGGTCCACGCCCGAGCAGCTGCTCTACCGGATTTCCCAGGCCGGCCCGGCGGCCGAGCCGCAGGTGCTGCCGGACGAGGTCGCCGAACTCTTCGAAAGCCTCACCGCCGCAACGTCGTCGGTGCGGGCCAGCGAGGCGACGCGCAAGTCGACGCGCAGTGCGGTGACGGCGGCGTTGCAGGAGTTCGACGCGGCGCTGTCCGGATCCGGTCGCGACTACCGGTTGCAGTGGGACGCCGCCGACGGGCTGACCGTGGTGCAAGTGCAGGACGACGACGGCATGTCCGCCCTGGCCGACTTCGCAGCCCGCATCGACGCCGCGCGCAAGGATCAGGAGCTGCTGCTCACCGACGCCGAGCGGCGCATCCTGGAGGACGCACTGCTCACCGGGCTGGCCCAGCAGATCTACGAACGCACCAGCGACGCCCGCGATCTCATCGCCAGGATGGGCGCGGAGATGAAGCAACGCCGGATGTCCTCCGGCAACACCATCGGCGTGCACTGGGTGCTGGCCGATACGTTGTCCGATCCGGCGCGGGCCATGTGCAAGCTGCTCGACCGCGACGCCTCGGCCCTCGGCGCGGACGAACTGGCCACCATCCGTGCGCATTTCGCGTCCGAGATCCGCGCCGCCCGGGCCGCGCACCCGGAGCGCTCCTACCCGGAGATCCTCGCCGCCACCCTGGATTACCGCACCTGGCGGGTGTTCTCGTTCACCCTGATCTCCGCGGACGGCAGCGAGGACAAGCTCACCGTGGCCAGGCACAGCGCGCTCTCCGGCGGCGAGCAGTCGGTCTCGCTGCACCTGCCGCTGTTCGCCGCCGCGCACGTCATGCTCGACTCGGCCGATCCGCAGGCCCCCCGCCTGCTCGCGCTGGACGAGGCGTTCGCCGGCGTCGACGACAACGGCCGCAGCGAATTGCTCGGCCTCAGCGTGCAATTCGACCTCGACCTGTTCATGACCGGCTACGACCTGTGGATCACCTACCCTCACGTCCCCGGCTGCGCACACTACGACCTCGCCCACGCCGCCGCCGAAAACACCGTCAGCGCAACCCTCCTGGTCTGGGACAGCGGCGACCTCCTCGCCGAACACGACGGCACCGACCTCACCGCCGCCCTCGGCTCCCCCAACCGCCGCCGCCTCCCCACCACCATCGAAGGCGCCCTCGAACTCACCCCCGTCAGCTGAGTGGTGCGGGAAGTCGGACTGTTGAACCCGGGCGAGGCCCTCGACCGGGGCTACCGAGGTCCGTGTCCGAGGCCGAGCAGCGCGGCGACGATCTGGCCGGTGGAGTCGAGCATGGCGGAGAAGATGTCCTGGGGGACGAGTTTTCCGTTGCACCAGAGGACATTGCAGTTCGACGGGGCGTAGGGGCCGACGCCGAGCAGGATTTGGGCGGTGTGTTCGGGGTCTACCCAGAAGGCGAGGTCGTCGAGGTCGCCGATGATGGGGCCGAAGTGGTCGCCGTAGCGGTACGGGTCGTCGGCGGGTTCGGCGGGGACGTCGGTGACCGCGGCGACGACGCGGCGCAGGAATTCCTTGTTGTCCGGGTTGGATTCGGCCGCGAGAGAGGTCTGCACGTTGCCGGTATCGATACCGCCGGGCACGCCGAGCCGGACGATCACCATGTCGCGGCTGGGGATCACCACGTTGAACTGGCCGAGCGCGCCGACGAAGGCGTACAGGTCGCGGGGTGCGCCGGGGAACATCGGGTGGTCGAACACCTTGGCCGTCGGCACGGTGGCGGTCTTGTAGGAGTCGCCGGCGTTGAGCCAGAACAGGAATCCGTAGCCGCCGTTGGCGTCGGTCGGCTGCCGCGCCTGCCGGATGTAGTCGGGATCGATGAGTTGCGCTCCGCCCCAGCGGCCTTCGTGCAGCAGGAGCAGGCCGAGGCGGGCCAGGTCGTCGGCGCGCATGGCGAGTCCGCCGTTGACGGCGGTGTTTCCGCTGCGATCGCGCAGCCAGACCCATTGGTCGCGGGCAATGCCCAACGGCTGCATGACCTCCCGCTGGACGAAGTCCTGGAAGTCCATCCCGGTGGTGATTTCCACGATCTTCGGCAGCAATGCGAGCACGGCCTGCGCGTATTGGAAGGTGGTGCCCGGTGCGAAAGCCGGCGGGGTTTCCAGGGTCTGGAGTACCTCGTCGGTGGCGATGCCCGCGATATCGGCGGCCCAGGTGAAGCGCAGGCCGGTGGTTTGATTCAGCACCTGACGCACGGTCAGCGCGGCATGCGCGGCGTCGGCCTGCGGGAAGAACTTGCCGAGCGGATCGTCGAGGCCGAAGTAGCCCAGGGTGATCGCGCGGCCGACCGCGACCGAGGCGACCCCCTTCGACGAACTGGCCAGCGGCGCGGGCAGATTGCCGGTGCCGGTGCGGTCACCGACCAGGCAGCCGTGCCGGTACACCTGAATCGCGTACGCGCCCTTGGCGGCGCCGAAATCGATCGCGTCGGTCAGCGCGGCCGGGTTTAGTCCGGCCGTCGCCGGATCGGTGCGTTGAACCGCTTGTCCCGCAGCAGGTTCGGCACACGCGATACCGGGATCCGCCGTTGCGCCGGGACATACCAGCGCGGAGGTGACCAATGCGGTGGCGCCGAGCGCACCTGCCCATGCCCGACGGAATCTCATACTCGACCCATTTCTGTTGTCCCCTGGTCAGTTCAACGCGCCGGCGAGCGCGTTGCGCTCGACGCTGAAGTACGTCTTGTCGGCGGGCAGCCGCCAGTTCGGTCCGACGAAATAGTCCTTGGCCACGTCGTCGCCGAACGCCTGGTAGCGCAGCCAGGCCAGCGCGGTCCCCGCGGACAGGTAGTTGTCCAGTCCATCGACCGGCGAGAAGTGGCTCACCCCACGGGCATTGGCGATCCACGCCGGTGCCTGGAAGGTTAGGTTGTACTGCCACCAGCGCACCCAGGCGAAGTCGGGCACCACCCAATCGTTGTAGCCGGTGAGGAACAGCGTCGGCACCGACACCAGCGCGCCTACCGCCAGCGGGCCGGGCTCGATGGCCAGCACACCGCGCACCCGCATGGCCGGGTCGATCGCCGCGGCGACACCGGGGAACAGAGTTCCCGCTTGCAGCGACGCCTGCCCGCCGCCGGAATGACCCCCGAAGATCGTCCGGCTCAGATCGATCTTGTTGTACAGCGGGGACTTCGGGTCCCGATTCGCGATGACCGCGGCGGCGACGCCGATGGCAGGCACGTAGGCGAGGGAGTTGAAGAAGTCGAAGGGGATCACCACGACGAAGCCGTTGCTCGCCCACTGCCGCGCGAGCGCGTCGTACATGCCCGGATTGGCGATGATGCCGCCGGTGAACACCACCAGCGGCGCGGCGGGGAGTTCGGCGAGGTCGGCCGGATAGTAGGTGTTCACCCCGATCGGCGATTCCAGGCCGTTCGGAAAGGCCTGGGTGCAGGTCATGTCGTCGCGGTTACCGAACAGGTGCACCACGATGTGCTCGGCCATCCCCCAGATCGATTCCTGGCACGGATTCGTGCGCACCGGCGTCGCGACCGGATGGGGCCCGGGCTTGTTGAACACGCTCTGCGCGGTGGGAACCGGTTCCGGCGGGTCCGCGCCGACAGCGGGCGCCGCGACCAACATCGCCACCGCCGCAACCACTATCGCGACCCCCGAGCGCATCCACGCGGCACACCTCATCATTGAGGACTCCCTCATCCACCCGGCCTCATCGCCGGATCTCCGCATTTTGATAGTGAAACCATTCAGTCTCGAATTCCAGCGAGAGTACCTCCCAGTGGCGCACGACACAATGGGCGCTTGCCGCGCCGCGCCCCAGCACGCCGAAATCTGCACTCTCACCCAGAGTCCGCGCTCGAGATAGGCGCTATTCCGAGTGCAGATCCCGAGTGAGGGTGCAGGTCACGAGCGAAGGCGTAGGTAGGTAGGTAGCGAGCGAGCGCGCAGGTCACGAGCGAGCGCTCGGATCCCTGGTAGGGGCGCAGATCCGCAATGGGGTGCCGATGAATAGTGGGGTGCGGATCCCTAGGAGCGCAGATCCGAGTGGGGGCGCGGATTTCCCGATATCAACGGGCCGCGAGATCGCGGCCGGCGATCCAGCCCCAGGTCAGGGCGGAGGCCACGGTCAGGCCGCCGGCGAAGGTGCCGGGGCCGAAGACGGCGGCGGCCGCGTTGCCCGCGGCGTAGAGGCCGGGGATGGGGTTGCCGGACCAGTCGAGGACGCGCGCGCGGCTGCCGGTGCGCGGGCCGCCCTTGGTGCCGACGGCGCTCGGGTAGACGGGGAGGGCGAAAAACGGTGGCTCGCTTACCGGTCCGAGATTGGGGTGCGCGGCGGACGGGTCGCCGAAGGCGTGTTCGTAGCGCGTGCGGCCGCGCTGGAAGTCGTCGTCGCGGCCGGCCTCGGCCATGGTGTTGAACCGAGCGATGGTGCGCTCCAGCGCTTTCGGGTCGATCCCGAGGAGCCCGGCGAGTTCGGCGATGCTGCCGGCGGTGATCAGCCAGTCCGGGGCAGGCGTGCCGGCGGGGATGCCCGCGACCGAGTACCTGGCCCGGAACCGCGCGTCGCCGATCGCCCAGGCGGGCAGGTTACGCGGGTGGTGGGTGTTGGGATCGAGTTCGGCGAAGGCGGCCGCGCAGTTGTGGCTGGCCTCGTTGACGAAGCGGCGGCCCGCCGGGTTCACCCACAACACGTGCGGCACCGAACGTTCCGTGATGGCGAGTTGCGGCTGCGCGGTGCCTGCCGGATCCGGCCAGGCCCGGCCGGGCGCCTGATAGGCGGGCCAGGACCAGTATTCGCCGGTGTAGGCCAGGGCCGCGCCGACCTGTCCGGCCATCCGCAGGCCATCGCCGTGCTGGATCGGCGGCGTCACCGGATGGGTGAGCGGCCCGGACAGCAGTTGCGCGCGCAGCACCGGGTCGTGTTCGAAACCGCCGGACGCGAGCACGACGCCGCGGTCCGCGCGCACCGAACGCAGCGGATCGCCGGTGCGCACCCCGGTGACGCGGCCGTCGCCGTCGCGGACCAGCTCGGTCACTCGACAGTCCCGGATGAGGTGAACGCCCGCCTTCCGGCAGCCGTGCAGCAGGCCGACGACGAGGCCGGCGCCCAGCGTCACCACCCCGGCGGACACGCGCCGCGCGATCAGCTCCATCGGCGGCGGACCGCCGGCGAACAGGTGGGTTTCCATCGCCTCCTGATTGGTCAGCACCGGCGCGAAAAACGGTACGGGCCACACCAGTTCGGACAGGTCGCCGAGATCGCCGAGGTCCTGCGGCACCACTTCGACGTGCCTGGCGGTCTTGCCGCCGGGCAGTTCGACGAAGGTGTCCGGGTAGGACGGCACCGGCGTGAACCGGATCGGCGAGTGCTCCTCGAGGAAACGCACCACCTCGGGCACGGTCCGCACGAACGTCTCCACCAGGGTGTCATCGCGTCCGGGCGCCGCGGCCCGGCAGTAGGTCAGCGCCTCCTCGGCCGAGTCGGCGAAGCCCGCCTCGATCATCCGATGGTTGGCCGGGGCCCACACCTGCCCGCCGGAGACCGCGGTCGATCCGCCCCAGCGCGCCGACGCCTCCAGCACCACCACCTCGGCTCCCCCGTCGGCCGCGGCCAGCGCCGCCGCCAAACCGGCCGCGCCGGAGCCGATCACCACCACGTCCGCTTCGATCATGACTCTCTCCTCGCCTATTTGCGTATAAGTACACAAAATAGGCGAGGGACTTGTCAAGAGCTCGAAATCAAGCCTTCTAGCAGTGCGTTCAGCCCGAAATCGTAGTTGTCGAAGGCGTGCGGCCACGCGCCCCCGATCGCGGCGACGGCCGGGGTCTGCCCCGGGTCGGCGGCGGCGATCATCTCGGACTGGAAGCGCGGGCGATCCAGCGCGGCGGCGGTGCGCTCGGTGGCGATGCGAATGGTCAGCACGCCGACCGTGTACTGCCACACCGTGCGATACGCGGCCCCCGCCTGAACCACGGTGAGCCCGGACGCCATGAACGCCTGCAAGATCTCCTCCAGCAACCACAGAATCGATCGGCCGGCCAGGTCGCCGCTCGCGAGCACGCCGACCAGCCACGGGCGCGCGACGAGCTCGTCGTGCAGGAACCGCCAGAGCACCCGCAAACGCTGCCGTGGATCCGCGGGCAGTTCCGGGCGTTCGAGGGCGGCCGCGGCCCGGTCGAGCAGCAACAGCAGCAGTTCGTCCTTGTCCCGGACGTGCCGGTAGATCGCCATCGGCGAGCTGGACAGGCGCTCCGCGACGGCCCGCATGGTCAGCGCGTCGATCCCGGCGGACTCGACGATTTCCTGCGCGGCCAGCAGGATCGCGTCCCGCGAGAGCCTGGCCGGGCGCCCGCGGCGCCGCACCGAATCGTTCATCTCCGCAGTCTGACAGCTGATGGTCCAGGCACCGGCGACCCGAGCCCGGTTCCACGATCACGAATGGCCTACCGGGGCTCGGTAGGGTGCCAGGATGGCGAAGATAGGCTTTCTCGGGGCGGGTCGGATGGGGTCGGGGATGGCGGCGCGCCTGCTGGCCGCCGGGCACGAGGTGGCCGTGTTCAATCGGTCGGCCGGCAAAGCGGCGGAACTGATTTCGGCCGGGGCGGTGGGCGCGGCGACACCGCGGGCGGCAGCGGACGGGGCCGACGCGGTCATTTCGATGGTGGCCGATGACGAGGCGTCCCGAGCGGTGTGGCTCGGTGCGGACGGCGCGCTGGCGGCGGATCTCGCGCCGGGCGCATTCGCGGTGGAGTGCTCGACCATCTCCCGGCCGTGGGTGTTGCAGCTGGCGAAACAGGCCGGTGCACAAGGGCTTCGATACCTCGACTCCCCGGTCACCGGGCTGCCGTCCGCGGCGGCGACCGGCGCGTTGACCCTCTTCGTCGGCGCCGGACCCGCCGACCTCGACGCCGCCCGGCCGCTGCTGGAACCGCTGTGCACCAACATCATTCACTTCGGCGCGGTCGGCGCGGGCACCGCGTACAAGCTGGTGCAGAACCTGTTCGGCTCGATCCAGATCGCGGCGACGGCGGAGGCCCTGCGCGTCGCGGAGCTGGCCGGACTCGACCTGGCGACCGTCGTCGACACCCTGGCCGGCAGCATTTCCGGGAGCCCCAACGTGGCGCGCGTCGGCCGCTTGATGCTCGACGGGGTGCACGACCGCGAGATCGCCTTCACCGGCACGCTGCGCCTGAAGGACACCCGCATCGGCCTCGAGCTGTCCGACGACCTGCAGGGACCGGCCGCGCTGGGCCATGCCGCGCACGACATCTTCAGCCGGCTCGTCGACGCCGGTTACGGCGAGCTCGACGAGACCAAGGTCATCGATCTACTGCGCGGGATGCGGCCTCGCTAGCGGCTGCTGGCGTCCGGGCGCATCGGCGGGCAGACCCCGCCGGGCACGGTGTTCAACTCGAAATGCCACCACTCGTTGTCGTACATCCGGCACAGGCCCCAGCGGGTTCCGTTGGCCTCCAGCCACTGCGCCCCTTCGAGCGGGCCGACGTCGACCGCCTTGCCCGACACGTGGGTCGACTCCTCGGGCGGCAGCACCCACCGGCGCGCCACATCCGGGCTGCCGTAGGTGGCCAGTCCGTTGTCCCACAGCTGCTGCTGTTCGCCCGGCGTGCGGTATCCAGAGGTGATCGACAGCGGCACGCCCTGCGCGTGCGCCTCGGTCTCGGCCAGCGTGTACGCCACCGCGAGCCGCGGCTCCAGCCCCTCGGTCCCGGCCGCCGACCCCAGCGCCTCCCGCTGATCGATCGCCACACCCTGCTCCGCCGCCGCCTGCGGCGCCATCAAACCCGTCGCGACCAGCGCGGGCAACACCGCCACCGGTAGCCCGAGCGCCAGCCGATTCCGCACACCACTCCGCAACACCATGTCGGCGATGGTAACGGCCGAGGCCGGCGACAACCGAAGTCGCCGCCGACACTCAGAGGTCGAGCTCGATTCGAAGCTTCGCGGACAGGCTCTCCATGGTCGCGACGCTCAGCTCGCCCAGTGGCCCGGACAACCACGGCCGGTAGGTACTGGTGATCAGATCGACCCTGACCCACCCGGCCACCGGGTCGTCGCTGCCGAGCTCGACCGCGACCATCGACTGCGGGTCCAGGCATTCGACGGGCGCGGTCAGCACCCGGACACGCTCGTCGGGCAGGCGGTAGTCCGCCGAGACGACGACTCGGTATGGCGTGCGTGGATCGTGCTCGCGGGAAGGGCGGTCGCGCTCGAACTCGTAGACCTCGCCGCGCCTCATGCGCGCGGACCGCGACGCGTCTCAGCGTCTGCGTCCGCCGCGTGTAGCTCGGCAAGCTCCGTCTCGGCCACGTCGAGGTCGTGCATGCCGAGGCTGCGGTCGCGAGCCGCCGAGCGGATGGCGTCTTGGTACAGCATCCAACTGTGTGCGCAACGGGCGAAATATGGCGAGAGTTGCATCCCGGCGGCGGCGGCACCCTGCTGCAAATCCGCCAGCACCGCCTCATCGACCGTGAGCGTGATCTTCCGCGTCGCCATATGTCTCACCATACCACCGGCCATACCATGGGCCGTCGGTGTTGGTTGCCACGAATCGGTCACACTCGGCGCCGAGATCCGGCGCCCTGGATGAGTTGACGAGGAGTCATAGTCGATAGGCATGGCCCATGCTTACCCGAAATCCGTTGCGTGGCAAATGCTTCATCCACAAGGAACGGAAGTTATCCACAATCTATCCCAGTGTTGTGGATCACAGTATCGACGGGTTGCTACCAGTCCGATTCGCGAAAATTGCGGTGGTTTCCCGAGTTTCACGACCGTACCGGTCTCGCCCACATCCCCCGATCCGGCTGCGGACGACACCCCGGGCTGAAGGAAGGTGTTCGTCCGCAGGCCGAGCGGTTTGTGCACAGGCGGCGAAAGTGTCCACATTCGCTCCCCATCGATGTGAACAGCCACTACAACGGACAATTCGACTACGGCACCGGGTAATCCGGACGAATCACTCGCGCAGCGGAGTGACCAGGGTGAGGTAGTCCCGCTCGGCGACCGAGGGGCGCATCGGCGCCGGACGGCGAATCGCCTCGGCCGCTTCACGATTGCGCCCGATCCGCTCGATGATCTCGCGGCCGTGGTCGCGCGCGTAGGCGATGGCGATCTTGATCTTGGTGGAGTGCAGGCTGGACTTCGCGCTCAGCACCTCGATGCGGCGCTCGACCGGACCGTCCAATTCTTGTAGGCGGGCAACGACTTCCCACACGTCCGGGCCGGCGACCAGGGCGGCGCGCCGGTCGTTCATCGGCCCGCGGAACACGATGCCGGGATGGTCGAGCTGATCGACGCCCTCCCGGATGAGGCGGTCGAGCAATGCGGTAGAAGTAGTACCCTCGCGCGCGGCACGTGCGGCCAGCCGGCGGCTGGCGGATTGCGAGAGACGCAGTGTTGTCGTGATGACCCTGGACGTACTCATTGCCCTCCTCGACCTTCAATGGCATCTGCGATGAACGGCACCCTTTGGAATCAACGATGTACATCGCTAAGGGTGCCTCGCGAACCCGCGGCATCACCCCGGCGATCGGGGTGACATTTGTGTGTCCGCACAAAAGCCTCCACGAAAATCGAACGTCCAGCTCAGGGCCCATACTCGCCGCCCAGCGGCGGCGAAATCGGGTGCCACGGGGTCCGGCGCGGCCGCCCTTCCGGCCGAGATGCCAGCAACCCCGACCGGCGATGGCGATCCGGTCCGGCGACCTATTCCGGCCGGAAGCGAACCACCGCCGACCACGGGTTGCGCAGGGGCTTGCGCGGGTCGGGCTGCGGGAGGTAGCTGAACGGTCGCAGATACCAGGGGGCGCGGCGCAGTTTGCGCGCGTGCACGAGCAGGTTCGCGCTGTCGACCGGCTGCCAGCCGAGCTTGCCGAAGAAGGCGAGGCCGTCGGCCGGGTCGAACTTCATCGGCGCGTTCTCGAACATCGCGCTGGTCCGCATGCGGTCCATCCGGAACGCGAGATCGGTCATCCACCAGGCGATTTCCGGCCTGGTCAGAGCGTGGGCCAGGTCGGCGACAGTCGCCTCGTCGAGATAGAACAGCAGCCCCTCGGTGAGCACCAGCGCCTTGGTCGCGGGCGCACTCGCCGGTCCGAGCGCGCCGAGCGCCTCGTCGAGGAACCTGTCCCGGGCCGACGGATCGGCGAGATCGACTGCGCGCCGGATCAATACGCCGTGCGGGGTCTCCCCCGCCAGCGCACGCTCCTTCTCCGCGAGCAGCTCGGGCAGATCGGCCTCGACCCAGACGAAACCGGCGGGCAGCGCGAGCCGGTACGGGCGGGTGTCCAACCCGGCCGCCAGGTTCAACACCCGGTCGCAGCCCTCGGCGATCGACTTCGCGATCAGGTCGTCGATGAGTTTCGTCCGAGTGACCACGGACCAGCCGTCGCGCATGATGCGCGGCGCCCGGTCGACGATGGCGTGCCCGTGTTCGCCGGCCAGCCGATCGGCCAGCGGATCCTGGAACAGCGCGTCGGGACGCGCGGTCTCGCGCGCACGATACGCGGCCACCCAGCGCGCGGTGTCCGACACATTCGCGATCGGTGCTTGCCCTCCGGCCATACCGCCCAGTCTGGCACGACCCCGTTTGCCCTGCTGAGTGGAGCGACCTGTCACAATTCGGAACGCTTTCGCTCCACACCGGTAACGAGATCCATGGTGGCGGCGACTCAGCTATCACAACCAACAAACGCACAGTGGATAATTCAGCAGTCTCAACAGATTACGGTTGCCCGGCGCCGGAATCTCAGGGAAAGAAGCAAGCAGATCAACCGTCGTCAGCCCCGAGGCCAGGACCGCAAGCGCCCGCTGTGGATGCTCGGCCTGATCGCGCCTATGTGCGCACTGCTCCCCTCGCAGCTCGTGCTGCACACCGGCGCGCCGGTGTTCTGGTGGATCGGCCCGATCATCGTGTTGATCGTCATCCCGGTGCTGGATTGGGTGGTCGGCGAGGACGGCGCGAACCCGCGTGAAGAGGACTACGAGCTGCTCTCCGGGGACCGCTATTACCGCTGGTGCACGTATCTTTTCCTGCCGATCCAGCTGTTCGGGCTCGGCATCGCGAGCTACCTGTGGGCCGGTGACGAACTCACCGTGGTGGACAAGCTCGGCCTGGCCGCGACGCTCGGTTTCGTCAGCGGCATCGGCATCAACGCCGCGCACGAACTCGGGCACCGGGTCGAGCACCTGGAACGCTGGCTGGCGAAAATCGCCCTCGCCCAATCGGGTTACGGCCACTTCTTCGTCGAACACAACCGCGGCCATCATGTACGGGTCGCGACGCCGGAGGATCCGGCCAGCGCCCGGCTCGGCGAATCGCTCTGGGAGTTCCTGCCGCGCAGTGTGAGTGGCGGCTTCCGCTCGGCCATCCGGCTCGAGCGCGAGCGGCTCGCGCGCAAGGACCGCGGCTGGTGGGACATCGACAACCACATCTTGCAGGCGTGGGCGATGACCGTGGTGCTGTTCGGCACCCTGGTCGCGCTGTTCGGCTGGCATATCCTGCCCTGGCTCGCGCTGCAGGCCGTGATCGGCATCGCGCTGCTGGAGACGGTGAACTACGTCGAGCACTACGGTCTGCTGCGCGCCCGGCGCGGCAACGGACGCTACGCCCGCTGCTCGCCGCGCGACAGCTGGAACAGCGACCGCCTGGTCACCAACATCTTCCTGTTCCACCTGCAGCGGCACAGCGACCATCATGCCAATCCTGGACGCCGGTACCAGACTCTTCGCAGCTCGACCGAGGCGCCGCAACTGCCCGCGGGGTACGCGACCATGGTCGTGCTCGCGGCCATCCCCCCGCTGTGGCGCATCGTGATGGACCACCGCGTGCTCGCCCACTACGACGGCGACATCACCTTGGCCAACGTCCAGCCGACCAAGCAGGGCCGGCTGCGCGCAACCCTGGCATACCGACGGGCAACCGGCTGATCGTCGCGCCCCACGCGACGATCAGCCGGGTACATCAGACCCGTTCCGCCGAGCGGGTGCGCACGCGCAGCGCGATCGGCTTCTGCGTTTCGGCGAAGAAGTCGTTGCCCTTGTCGTCCACGACGATGAACGCGGGGAAGTCCTCGACCTCGATCTTCCACACGGCTTCCATGCCCAGTTCGGGGTATTCGAGGACCTCGACGGACTTGATGCAGTCGAGGGCGAGGCGGGCGGCGGGGCCGCCGATCGAGCCGAGGTAGAAGCCGCCGTGCTCGTGGCACGCCTTGGTCACCTGGGCTGAGCGGTTGCCCTTGGCCAGCATGACGTGCGAGCCGCCGGCCGCCTGGAACTGGTCGACGTAGGAGTCCATCCGGCCCGCGGTGGTCGGGCCGAAGGAGCCGGAGGCGTAACCCTCCGGCGTCTTGGCCGGGCCCGCGTAGTAGACGGCCATGTCGCGCAGGTACTGCGGCATCGGCTCGCCGGCGTCGAGGCGTTCCTTGATCTTGGCGTGCGCGATGTCGCGGGCGACGACCAGCGGGCCGGTGAGCGAGAGCCGGGTCTTCACCGGGTATTTCGACAGCTCGGCGCGGATTTCCGACATCGGCCGGTTCAGGTCGATCCGCACCACGTCGCCGCCGAGGATCGAATCGGTCTGCTCGGGCAGGTAGTGCGCGGGCTCGCGTTCGAGCTGCTCCAGGAACACGCCCTCGGCCGTGATCTTGGCCAGCGCCTGCCGGTCGGCCGAGCAGGACACCGCGATGGCCACCGGGCAGCTGGCGCCGTGCCGGGGCAGCCGCACGACGCGCACGTCGTGGCAGAAGTACTTGCCGCCGAATTGCGCACCGATGCCGAAGGATTGGGTGAGCTTGAAGACCTCCTCCTCCAGCTCCAGATCCCGGAATCCGTGCGCGGCGAGCGATCCCTCGGTGGGCAGGTTGTCCAGGTAGTGCGCGGACGCGTATTTGGCCGTCTTCAAAGCGAATTCGGCGCTGGTACCGCCGATCACCACGGCGAGGTGGTAAGGCGGGCAGGCCGCGGTGCCGAGCGAACGGATCTTCTCGTCCAGGAACTCCAGCATGCGCGTGGGGTTCAGCACGGCCTTGGTCTCCTGGTACAGGAACGACTTGTTCGCCGAACCGCCACCCTTGGCCATGAACAGGAACTTGTACGCCGGATGCGCGGGATCGCCTGCCGTGGAATACAACTCGATCTGCGCGGGCAGGTTGGACCCGGTGTTCTTCTCGTCCCACATGGTGATCGGGGCGAGCTGGGAATAGCGCAGGTTCAGCTTGGTGTAGGCGTCGTAGACGCCGCGGCTGATCCATTCGGCGTCGTCCACGCCGGTCAGCACGCCCTCGGACTTCTTGCCCATGACGATCGCGGTGCCGGTGTCCTGGCACATCGGCAGGATGCCACCCGCGGAGATGTTCACGTTCTTGAGCAGGTCCAGCGCGACGAAGCGGTCGTTGCCGCTGGACTCGGGGTCGTCGATGATCTTGCGCAGCTGCGCCAGGTGGGTCGGCCGCAGGTAGTGGCTGATGTCGTGCATCGCCTCGGCGGTCAGCAGGCGCAGCGCCTCGGGCTCGACCTGCAGAAAGGTGCGGCCGCCGGCCTCGAAGGTGTGCACGCCCTCGGTGGTGAGCAACCGATACGAGGTGTCGTCCGCGCCGATCGGCAGCAGGTCTGAATAGCGAAAGTCCGGGGCGGTCACGGGAACGCACTCCTTCGGGCGGGGGCAGGGCTGGTCACAGGCACAGCGAGCGTATCCACCCGGCTACGTCACACGCTGGTTAGGCAAGGCTTATCTCTAGCAGTTGACACAAAAGGTTGCACGTTCAACCCCGGGGGTGCTACCTGTCGTTCCACACAAAAGCGTTAGGACGTCCAAGCGTCCCATCGCCGCAACAACCGTCGCGCGACACACAACGACGCGCGACAATGTATGAACGCCAGAGTTTGGAGCGCTATCGTGACCGATCCCCATTGGCTCGATGACGTCGAAATGCGCGCCTGGGTGGGCTTTGTGCGCACCCGCGACCTCATCGCCGCGGCGGTCGGGCGAGACTCGACGCGCGAATCGAATCTCACCTATGTCGAATACTCGGTGCTGGCCTTCCTGAGCAAGACCCCGGAGCACCGCTGCACCTTCGCCGATCTCGCCGCGCAGCTCGAGTGGTCGCAGAGCAGGTTGTCGCATCAGATCACCCGGATGGAGAAGCGCGGACTCGTTGTCCGCGAACCGATCCCCGACGACGCGCGCCGCACCGCGGCCCGGCTGACCCCGCGCGGCGCCGAGGTGCTGACCGGCGCCGCGCCCGCGCACGTGGTCAGCGTGCGCAAGCACATGATCGACATTCTCGACCGGCAGCAGCTGGCCGCGCTCGCCGACATCTACGACACCTTGCTCGCGCATCATCGGCAAACGCCGAGCGAGAACTGAGCGCTCAGGCGGAGGCGCTGGCCGCCTCCCGCGCCGCCGGCTCCGCGGATTCGCTTGCCCCGCCGCCGGTTTCGCGATGGCCGACGGGCAGGCCGAGCGCGCGCTCGAACCCAGCGGGCACCACGAGGTCGCCGCGATCCAGTTCGGCGACGCTGGTTTTGCGCAGGCCGAGCAGCGCCGAATCGATTCCACCGCGCAGGATGTCGAGGACGTTCTCCACCCCCGCCTGCCCGTTCGCGGCCAGGCCCCACAGATACCCGCGTCCGATCATCACCGCGCGGGCTCCGAGTGCGACCGCCTTGACCACGTCGCTGCCGCGCCGGATGCCGCCGTCGAGCACCACCTCGATCTGCGACCCCACCGCGCCGGCCACAGCGGGCAGCGCCCGGATGGCGGCGGGCGTCCCGTCCAGGTTGTTGCCGCCGTGGTTGGACACCGAGATAGCGGCCACGCCCGCGTCGACCGCACGCAGCGCGTCGTCGACCCGGATGACGCCCTTGAGCATCACCGGGCCGTCCCACTGGTCGCAAATCCATTGCACGTCTGCCCAATCCGGCGGCGGCGTGCCCATCCATTCGCCGTAGGCGCCGAAGAACCCGGGCGCCGGGCCGTCGCCGACGGCCATGTTCGGCGCGGTGAGATCCGGGATGTGCCCGGACTTGGCGTAGGTGGCCAGCCAGCGCGGCCTGGCCAGGGTCTGCGGCGCGAACTTCAGCATGGTGCGCAGGTCGAGCTTCTCCGGGATGACCGGGCTCCCCCAGTCCCGGCCGTGCGAGAACGACCAGTCCAGGGTCAGGATCAGCCCCACCGCGCCGGCCGCCTGCGCCCGTGCCATCCGCTGCAGGATCTCGTCTTTGCCGCCGCACCAGTACATCTGGAAGAAGGTCGCCGGATTGGCCGCGATGACCTCTTCGATCGGCTTGCTGGCAAAGGAGCTGAGCCCCATCGCGATTCCGCGCGCGGCGGCCGCACGGGCCACGGCCACTTCACCATCCGGGTGCACGGCCTGCACGCCGGTCGGCGAGATCATGACCGGCATCGAAAGGTGTTGCCCGAGAACGGTGGTCGACTGGTCGCGCGCGCCGATGGCGCCGGCGACGTGCGGCGCGAAACCGAGTTCGGTGAACGCCTGCTGGTTGTCCTCGATCGTCTGACCGCGCTCGGATCCGGCGATCAGCGCGCCGTACACCGACTTCGGCAGTCTCTTCTTAGCACGCCGCTGCGCTTCGGCAACGGTTTCGAACCACGGGTTCATGGTCGGAGGGTCCTTTCGGGAGCGGCTACCGGCCACCACAGCCGGGTTCGGTCGAGCAGGTCGGTGGTCAGGTGGTCGAGCAGCGCGACGCCCTCGTCGGCGTCGGCGCCGGTGGGATCGCCGAGCACGCCGTTGGCGCTGACCGAGCGCACTCCCGCGTCGCGCAGCAGCGGCATGAGCTGGGCGAGCGGGCGGACGTCGCCGGCTTCGGCGCGGTCGAGCCGCACCCGGTCCGGCGTGAGCGCCAGTTGCACCGCGGTTTCGGCGCGGCCCGCGTGCGGATCGCCTTGGTAGCGCGGCAGATACACGCGCACGTCGCGGGATTCGCCGCGCAGCAACGTTTCCGCGCGGCGCAGCGGTTCGAGGTTGCCGCCGTGCCAGTTGACGAGCAGGATGCGGTCGAAGGTGTCGGTCGCCGAGCGGCACAGCTCGACCACCAGCAGTTCCAGCGCGGCCTGCCCGATGGACAGGGTGCCGGGGAAGCCCGCGTGCTCGCCGCTGGCGCCGTACGGGATGGCCGGTGCGACAAGCACATCCGGCCGGGCAGCGGCCAGCCGCGCGCACAGGGCCGCGGCGATGTCGGTGTCGGTGGACAACGGCAGATGCGGTCCGTGCTGTTCGGTCGCGCCGACCGCCACCGCGAGAATCGCGTCCGCGGCCGCCCGCTCCCCGGCCTCCGGCCAGGTGAGATCGGCCACCGCGCGGGCCTGATCGGCCGGCCCGCCGCTGTGGTCTGCGACACTTTCGAACATATCCGGAGATTATCGTCAGTCACTGACATAATCAATAGCCGTGCCAGCCAGGACCACCCGCGGCCGCCCGCGCGGAACCAGCAAACGCGAACTCGAACTGATCGCCATGCGACTGTTCACCGAGCAGGGCTTCGAGGACACCACCGTCGAGCAGATCGCCGCCGCCGCCGGGATCAGCGGTCGCACCTTCTTCCGCTACTTCCCCACCAAGGCCGAGGTGCTCTGGTACCAGTTCGATGACGAAGTCGCCGCTCTGCGCACCGCCTTCGCCGAGGTGCCCGACGATGTTCCGATGATGACCGCGGTGCGTCGGGTTGTGGTGAACGCCAATCGATATCGGGCCGAGGACGTGCCCGAGCTACGCACCCGCATGCAACTGGTCGCCACCATCCCGGCGCTGGCCGCCACCGCGGGCGCGCACTACGACGCATGGGAGCGCGCGGTCAGCGACTTCGCCGCCCGCCGACTGGGCGAGCCGGATAACGCCTTGATCCCGCTGGCCGTCGGACGCACCACCCTGGCCGCGGCCCGCGCCGCGTTCGACGCCTGGCTGGCCCGCGCCGACGCCGATCTCACCGTCTATCTGGAGGAGGCGCTGCGCGGACTGGAACGCGGTTTCGCCCCCCGGCCGTGAATCGCAAGCGAACAACCGGCAGGTTTCATCGGCAACCCAGCTGGGGTATGACTAGGCTCGGTGTCGGCCTCACGGCCGAGACGCACGATGATCCCGACTCAAACCGTCGAAAGGGGCAGGAGTTTCCATGTCCGAGGTGTCCATGAGCCTTTCGGCGGATTCGCTGACCGCGGGACCGGTCGACAACCTGCTTCCGCAGCTGGTCGAGCATCTGCGCCAGAACCGCACCGCGCTGCGTGAGGAGTGGGCTCGCCGCATCACCGACGCTCAGCTCCTGACCGCGATGACCCCGGAGGAGATCTTCTCCGAGGCGACCTCCGTCTACGACAACTACGTCGAGGTGCTCGAGACCGGTAGCGTCGAGGCGCTGCAGGCCTACGCCCGCGACCTGTCCGAACGCATCATTCCCAGAGGCGTCGAAACCGACGAGGTCCTCGGCATCGTGCTGCTGCTGCGCGACGTGCTGGCCCGCTCGCTGTTCGAGAAGTACCAGGCCGACTTCCAGTTACTGAACGCGGTCCTGGACGCCTACGAGCCCGCGGCCAACCGCATCGCCAACACCGTGGGCGTCTCCTTCGTCCAGGAACGCGAGCGCGTCATCCGCCAGCAGCAGGAGGCGATCCGCGAGCTGTCCACGCCTGTTCTCCAGGTGCGTGAACAGCTGCTGATTCTCCCTATCATCGGCGTGCTGGACAGCCAGCGCGCGCGCCAGCTCACCGAGCAGTTGCTGCGCGCGATCCGGGCCAACCGCGCCAAGGTGGTCGTCATCGACATCACCGGTGTGCCGCAGATCGACTCGACCGTGGCCAACCACCTGGTGCAGACCGTCGACGCGTCCGGACTGATGGGCGCGAACGTGATCATCACCGGACTGTCCTCGGAGATCGCGCTGACCCTGGTCACCATCGGCCTGGACCTGTCCAAGATGAACGCGGTCGGCGACCTCCAGGGCGGCATCGAGGAAGCCGAACGTCTGCTGGGTTACGAGGTTTCCCGAGTCGCCGAACGGGTTACCGAACGCGACGGCCGCTAGATCAGGGCGGGCAGATGCCGGTACCGATTCTCAAACAGGGCACTTATCTCATCGCGTCGGTTCAATCAGCGTTGACCGACGCCGATACCGAACGCCTGCAGGACGACCTGATGAAACAGGTCAGCAAATACCGGGCACACGGCATCATCGTCGACGTCACCGCGATCGACATCATGGATTCCTTCGCGGCGAGATCGTTGCGTACCATCGCGCACATGACGCAGCTGCGCGGCGCCGAAACGGTGATCGTCGGGCTGCAGCCGGAAGTCGCGTTCGCCATGGTGCAATTGGGGCTGACGTTCGAGGACATGCACACCGCCCTCGATCTCGAAGAGGGTCTGGCCTGGCTGAACAAGAAGACCGCCTCCCCACGCCAGCGGGACGGTCGTGACAGTGGCCGCTGAGAACCTGGTGATAGCGGTCAGAGTGTCGGGCGACATCGTGATCGCACGTCAGGCTGGCCGCGAACTGGCAGCGAAGCTCGGATTCACACTGACAGACCGCACCATGATCTCCACGGCGATCTCCGAAATCGCCCGCAACATCACCAGTTACGCGGGCAGCGGCGAGATCCGCCTGCTGGTCGACGACCGCGAGGGCAGGCAGGCGCTGGTGGTGCAGGCCGAGGACCAGGGGCCCGGCATCATCGACATCCCCCGCGCACTCGAGGATGGCTATTCGACCGGGCGCGGACTAGGACTCGGTCTTCCCGGCGCGCGCAGGCTGATGGATCGGCTGCTCGTCGATTCCGCGCCTGGCAAGGGCACGTTGGTGGAGATGTGGAAGTGGGTACCCAACGGTGCATGAAGACGGGTTCATCGGCCGAATCGAGTGGGCGGTGGCCGGTCGCGCACTCCCCGGCCAGCGCGTCTCCGGTGATCGCGGCCTCATCCTCGACACCGGCGGCGGCACCGTCCTTTTCGCCGTCCTGGACGGGCTCGGCCACGGCGCGCCGGCGGCCGACGCCGCCGACCGGGCCGCGCAGGTGCTCTCGGAGAACCGCGCCGAACCATTGGACGTGCTGATGGTGCTCTGTCATCGGGCCATGGCCGACACCCGCGGCGCCGCGGTCTCGCTCGCGCTGTTCGATCCGAGCGACACGGTGCGCTGGCTCGGCGTGGGCAACGTCGAATCCCGGGTGCTCACCGTGAGTCCCGCCGGTCTGGCCGTGCGCGCGACCATCCTGCTCACCGCGGGCATAGTCGGTTACCGACTACCGCAGAATCTGCAACCGCAGACCATTCACGTGCGCCCCGGCGACCTGCTGCTGATGTCCACCGACGGCATCGTCACCGAGTCCGCCGACGCGATCGACCTGTCCAAGTCGACCGCGGACATCACCGCCGACATCCTCGGCAAGCACGCCAAGGACACCGACGACGCACTGGTGCTCGCCGCCCGCCACCGCGGTTCGGCGCAGGGCCCCGCGTCATGAGGGGCCGCGCGTTATGACCGCATTGGCCGAGTTCCTCGACGAGTACGCGAAAGCGCTACGGCGGCACCTGGATTCACCGACGCAGGGGACCCTGGCCGAGGGGTACGAGCTCGGCCGGCGCGCGCTGGTCGAGGGCATCAGCCTGCTCGATCTCAACGAGCACCACTTCCGGGTGGTGCAGGCCGCCGAGCACGACGCGGGCCTCGGCAAACCGGATTCCCGGCTGGCCGAGTCGGCGCTGGAGTTCCTGCTGCAAACCCTTGCCGCCCTGGACATCGCGACCCGCGGCTACCTCGACGGAGTCGGGCGGTATGAGCAACAGCGCACCCGCGCGGACGATCTGGCCGGCCGCGACGCCTTCCGCACCGCGCTGGTGGAGTCGCTACAGGACGGCTTCTTCGTCGCCGATTCGCAGGGCGCGATCATCGAGGTCAACTCCGCGTTCGGCGCGCTGACCGGTTACGGCGCCGCCGACGTGCCCTACCCGCTGCCGCATCCGTGGTCGATGCCGGAGGGGCCGCGCTATCCCGATCTCGGCACGGAGGCACTGCGTTTCGTCATCCCGATCCGGCATCGGGACGGGCGCTCGCTGTGGCTCGCGGTGAGCACCAGCGCCTTGGTCAAGCCGGAGAACAACGAACGCATCTTCGTCGGCACCATTCGCGACGTCACCGCCGAGCACGACGCGCAGGCCCGCGACCAGGCCGCGTCGCGGCTGGCCACCGCGGTGGGCGCGGCGACCAGCGTGGTCGAGGTGCTCGCGGTCGGGCTCGACGAACTGCGGCGCACGGTCGGCGCGCAGACGGCCGTGGTGTCGGTGTGGCCGAGCAGGCACGTCGAGCCGGAGGTGTACGTCTCCGGTGCGGAGGGCGCCAACGGCCCGGAGAGCGCCGAATTGGACGCGCGCGCACGGGCCATGCTCGACCGGGCCAGACGCAGACCCGGACGCAGCCTGTTCGCGATCCCGGAGGGCACCGACAGTTCCGAGGGCATCGTCGCGCCGCTCGGCGAAACCGGTGACGCCGCACTGTGGTTGCGCTTCGCCGCGCCGCGCGCGATCAGCGCCGCCGACTGGACCCTGTTCTCGCTGCTGATCGGGCACCTGAGCCTCGCGGTGCAGCGGGCGCGCAACTTCGATCAGGCCCGCTCGACCTCGCTGACCCTGCAGCGCGCCATGCTCGGTCCGATCGAACTGCCGCCGCGGTTCTCGGTGCACTACGAGCCGGCGCTGCCGCCGCTGGAGATCGGCGGCGACTGGTACGACGTGGTCCCGTTGCGCGACGGCACCATCGGCGTCGTGGTCGGCGACTGCGTCGGCCGTGGCCTGTCCGCCGCCGTGGTGATGGGTCAATTGCGTACGGCCGCACAGGCTTTGCTGTTGCGCGGGGCCGGGCCGGCGCAGTTGCTCGCCGAGCTGGACACCGTCGCCGGGCGGATTCCCGGCGCGATGTGCACGACCGTGTGCGCCGCGGTCCTCGACCCGGTGCGCGGGCTCGTCCGCTACAGCAGCGCAGGTCACATGCCGCCGATCCTGGCCGATGTCGACGCCACCGGTCGTCTGCTGGAAGGCGGGCGGTCGTTCCCCCTCGCCACCTTCGAGACGCCGCGCCGCCCGGAGGCGACCACGGCGCTGACGCCGGGCTCGACCCTGGTGCTGTTCACCGACGGCCTCGTCGAACAGCGCGGCGTCGACATCGACGACAGCTTCGCCAAGATCGCCGACGTGCTCTCCGGCACCTCCGCCAAGCTGCCCCGCGAGGTGGCCGACGCGGTGCTCTCGCGCCTGCGCCCCGCCGCGGGCTACGACGACGACGTCGCCATGGTGGTGTACCGCCAGCCGCCCGCGCCGCTGCGCCTGGAGGTGCCCGCGCACGCGGATGAGCTTGCGGCGCTGCGCCGTACGCTCAAGGCATGGCTGGCCGCCGCCGCGGTGCCGCACGATCTCGCCTCCGATCTGGTCGCCGCCACCAACGAGGCGTGCAGCAACAGCATCGAGCACGCCTACCGCAACGGCGCCGTGCCGACCGGCCGCCCGGAGAGCACCGACCGCTCGATGGGCCGCGTCGCCCGCGCCCTGCGCGACCCGTCCGGCGACGTCAACCGGGTCGAGTTGACCGCGACCTGCAACACCGAGACGGTGGTGATCACCGTCGAGGACGCCGGCAGCTGGAAGCCCCGCTCGGCCGACCCCGGCTACCGCGGCCGCGGCATCGACATGATGCGCGCCCTCACCGAGGAGCTCGACATCGACCACACCGGCCCCGGCACCCGCGTCCGCATGTCGGTCACCCTGCCCGCCATCACCTTCCCGGTGGCAAACCCGTTGCGCGGCATCAACCGCCGCATCACCGGCTAACCCTCCCGCCGAATCCCGTAGCGCAGGTGTGTGACTCGTTCACCGGGAATCACCGTCGGGTTGTCCAGCAGGTACGGCGCCACGCCGACCCGATCGAAGAACGGCACTCCGCCCCCGAGCACGACCGGCACCATATCCACCCAGATCCCTTCCAGCAGACCGAGTTCCAGACATTGCCGGGCCATGGTTCCGCCGTTCACGCCGATCATCTTGCCGTCGGCGAGCTGCGCCGCCTGCTGGACCGCCGCCGCGTCGAATTACCGCCAGCACGGACCCCTCAGCGCACGGCATCGTGGTCGGCATGCATCGAATTGTTGATCTCGGGGTTCTCTACTTCGGTACCCCGGTGGTGTTGATCGGCACCCGGAATCCGGACGGGAGCGCGAATCTCGCGCCGATGTCGTCGGCGTGGTGGTTGGGTGATCAGTGCATGCTCGGGATGAACACCGGGTCGCAGACCTCGCGGAACATGGTGCGGGAGCGGGAGTGTGTGTTGAACCTGCCGTCCTCGGCGCTGGCGGCGGCGGTGGACCGGCTGGCGCTGCTGACCGGTTCGCCGAGCATGAGCCCGCACAAGATCGAGAAGGGGTACCGGTACGAGCCGGACAAGTTCACCGCCGCCGGGCTCACCCGGCTCCCCGCGGACCTCGTCGCGGCGCCGCGGGTCGCCGAATGCCCGATTCACCTCGAATGCGAGCTGCTGGCCGCCGAACCGTTCGGCGTCGACACCGGCGCCATCGCCCACACGGTCCGCGTGCTGCGCGCACACGTGGCCGACGAGCTGATCATCCCGGGCACCACGCACGTCGATCCGGCCGGCTGGGATCCGCTGATCATGAAGTTCTGCGAATACTTCGGCAACGGCACCCAAGTACATCCGTCTCGGCTGGCCACCGCCTGGCAGATACCGAGCGCCGCGACCAGCCATTGAGCAGAACCGCCGGTAACGACCCGATTCTGAAGCGCCGCAACGGCAACTTCGGCCCGCGTCCTGCGGTAAGGTCGGACCTTATGAACGCGCCTGGGTTGCGAATTTGCCGCTACTTGTGTGTGGTGGAGTTGTGACAAACACTTCCGGAGACGCGTATCCCGTTGCCGACACGATGACCACCACGGTCGCTGCTCAGGACGGCGCGACGGTCCTCACGGTGGCAGGCGAGGTCGATCTGGCGACGGCGCCGGCACTGGAGAGCTCGATCGAGGCGATCCTGAACGGCAAGCCCGCGGCCCTGATCATCGACCTGAGCGCAGTCAGTTTCCTCGCCTCGGCGGGCATGGCCGTGCTCGTCGCTACCCACCAGCGTGCGGGCGAATCGACCGCGATCGCCGTCGTCGCCGACGGCCCGGCCACCAGCCGCCAACTGAGAATGACCAATCTCGACCAGGTCTTCGCCGTGCACTCCACCCTGGAGGCGGCGCTCGCGGGCTTCCGCGACCGCTGACCGCATCGCTGCGCCCGGCGAGCAAGCCGACAGTGCTTGCCCGCCAGCCGCTTCCGCGAATCAGCAGAGTTCGCGCAGCTGCTCGATCAGCTTGACCCGATCGGCCGGGGTGGCGGCCATGGGGAGCACGTTCAGCACGGTGACGCCCGCTTCGGCGAAGGCGGCGACCCGCTCCTTGACGTAGCTCGCGGGGCCGACCAGCGAGATGTCGCGGACCAGGGCGTCGGGGACGACCTTCGCCGCCTCCTCCTTCTTGCCCGCCAGGTACAGCTCCTGGATACGGTCGGCCTCGGCGCCGTAGCCGTACTTGGTGGCCAGCGCGTGGTAGAAGTTCTTGCCCTTGGCGCCCATGCCGCCGATGTAGAGCGCGAGGTGCGGCTTCACGAATTCCAGCAGCGGCTCGACATCCTCGCCGATGGCCAGCGCCGGGCTCGCGTACACCTCGAGTGGGCCGAGCTGCGGATCCCGCTTGGCGAAACCGGCCTCGAGCGACTCGCCCCAGATCTTGTTCGCCTGCTCCGGCAGGAAGAAGATCGGCTGCCAGCCCTCGGCGATCTCGGCGGTCAGCTCGACGTTCTTCGGGCCGATCGCGGCGAGCAGCACCGGAATACGTTCGCGCACCGGATGATTGATCAGCTTGAGCGGCTTGCCCAGGCCGGTGCCCTGCCCTTCGGGCAGCGGGATCTGGTAGTACTTGCCCTGGTATTCGAGCTTCTCCCGCCGCCACACCTTGCGGCAGATCTCCACCAGTTCCCGGGTGCGTCCGATGGGTGCGTCGTAGGGCACGCCGTGGAAGCCCTCGATCACCTGCGGACCCGACGCACCGAGGCCGAGGATGTAGCGGCCGTCGGAGACGAAGTCGAGGCCGGCCGCGGTCATCGCGGTCAGGCTCGGGGTGCGGGTGTAGATCTGCAGGATGCCCGAGGCCAGCTGCAGCCGGGTGGTCTTGGCCGCGAGGTAGCCGAGCGCGCTCACCGCGTCGTACGAGTACGCCTCGGGGACGAACACGATGTCCAAGCCCGCCTGCTCCAGATCGGCGACCTCCGCCGCCGCCTCTTTGAAACCGCCCGAGTAGTTGATGCCCAATCCGATCCGCATAGCACTCAACATAATGGCGACTACGGGCCGCCGCCGCACCGGACCGGTCCGGCAGGCCACGCATGCGGTCGAACCGGTAGCGTTGACCGCGCACTCCGCACCCTCGCCGCACCATGAAAGGCCACTGACCCGTGTCGCAGCCGAGCACCTCGTCCCAGGAAACCGCCTCCTCGTTCGGCGAGGCGACGCTCGCGCGGTACCTGGACGATCTGGCCGCCAAGATCCCCGCGCCGGGCGGCGGAGCCGTGGCCGCGCTGCACGCCGCGCAGGCGGCCGCGCTCGTCGCGATGGTGGCGCGCTACACGACGCGGGCCAAGGACGCCGAGCACCGGCCGGTGGTCGACCGGATCATCGAGGCCGCCGACGCCGCCCGCGCCCGCTCGCTGGCCCTGGCCGATGCCGATGCCGCCGCGTTCACCGCGGTCGGTGCCGCCTACAAGCTGCCGAAGGGCACGCCGGAGGAGATCGCCGAGCGCACCGCCACGATCAACGCCGCGCTGGTCGAGGCCGCGCGGGTGCCCGCCGCGGTGGTGGACGAGGCCGATGAGGTGCTCTCGCTGGCCACCGAGCTGTTCCCGATCGGCAACCCGAACGTGGTCACCGATATCGGCGCCGCCGCCGACGCCTGCCGGGCCGCGGCCGGCAGCTCGCAGCTCAATATCGAGATCAATGTCGCGTCGCTGCCCGCCGACGAGGGCGACCGGTTCGCCCCGGTTTTGCTGCGGATCGAGGAACTCGTCGCACGCGCCGACAGCCTGCATGCCGACGTGGTGCACGCCGTTCGCGGGTAGCCCCGGTTTCCGTATCGCACGGCCGGGTATGTCGGCGGAAAGTCGCCGACCAAGCCGAGGAGGTAGCCGTGCAGATCGGATATAAGCTGGCCGCGGAGGCATTCGGGCCGAAAGAGCTGATGCGCCAAGCGGTTCGAGCGGAATCCGCCGGATTCGACTTCGTCGAGATGAGCGACCACTATCACCCGTGGCTGGACGTGCAGGGGCATTCGCCGTTCGCATGGACGGTGCTGGGCGCGATCGCGGCGCAGACCGAGCGGATCGGGCTGGCGACCGGGGTGACCTGCCCGACCGTCCGCTATCACCCGGCGATCATCGCGCAGGCCGCGGCGACGCTGGCTCTGGTGTCCGATGGCCGGTTCACCCTCGGCGTGGGCTCGGGCGAGCGGCTGAACGAGCATGTGGTCGCGCGGGAGTTCCCGGACGCGCGCAAGCGTCAGGAGATGCTGCGCGAGGCGCTGGAGATCATCCGGCTGCTGTGGCGCGGCGGCTATCGCTCCTACGACGGACGCTACCTGTCGCTGTCGGACGCGCGGGTCTTCGACCTGCCCGATGAGCTTCCGGTCATTGCCGTCGCGGCCAGCGGACCACCCTCCGCGCGCATCGCCGCTGAGCTCGGTGACGGGCTGTTCGCCACCGAGCCGAAGTCCGAGATCATCGAGCACTACCAGGCGGCCGGTGGCGCCGGACCGCGCTATGCGGAGGTCCCGATGGCCTGGGCCCCGGACGAGGAGACCGCCGCCAAGGCGGTGCTCGAGACCAGCCGCTGGGCGCTGACCGGGTGGAAGGTGATGAGCGAACTGCCCAACCCGGTCAATTTCGATGCCGCGTCCAAGACGGTGCGGATCGAGGATGTGGTTCAGCAGTTCGCCTGCGGTCCGGATCCGGCCCGCTATGTCGACGTGGCGCAGAAGTTCGTCGACGCGGGGTTCGATCACCTGGTCATGCAGAACGCCGGACCGGACCCCGACGGTTTCATCGATTTCTATCAGCAGGAACTCGAACCCCGGCTCCGGCAGCTCACCCCGAAATCGGGGGCGTGATCAGATCGGCGAATTCCACGCCGTCAGCACGATTTTGCCGCGGACCCGGCCGGACTCGCTGAGCTGGTGTGCTTTTGCCACATCGGCGAGGGGCAGGACCTGATCGACCGTGACGCGCAGGTGTCCGCGGTCGACCATGGTGGTGATCTCACGCAGGGAGACACCCGCCGGTTCGACATAGAAGCGTTCGTATCGCGGATCGGTCTCGTCGCGCGGATCGGTCGCGCTGTCCGGGCCCTGCATGTCGAGGTAGCGCCCGTTCGGGCGGAGCACGCGCAGTGAGCGCGCACCGTATTCGCCGCCGACCAGGTCGAGCACGACATCGATGTCACCGACGGTGTCGGCGAAATCGACTGCGGTGTAATCGATCACCTCATCGATGCCGAGTTCCCGCAGATACTCGTGGTTGCCGGCGCGAGCGGTGCCGATCACGTGCGCGCCACGATGCTTGGCGATCTGCACCGCGAGATGACCGACGCCACCGGCCGCCGCGTGCACCAGGACGCGCTGCCCCGCACCGACGGCGGCCAGCGCCTGCCAGGCGGTCGACGCGGCGACCGGCAACGCCGCCGCGTGGATGTGATCCAGGCTCGCCGGTTTCAACGCCAGCGTATGTTCCTGCGCCACAAGGTATTCGGCGTTAGCACCGCCCATCACCATCCCGTGGACGGCATCGCCGCGCTGAAACCGTCCGGCCCCGGGCCCGAGCTCCTCGACGACCCCGGAAACGTCCAATCCCAGTGTCAGCGGCGGACTTCCGAGCACGGGCACGTGTCCCGCCCGAACCTTCCAGTCCGCCGCGTTCACGCTGGTCGCGGCGACCCGCACCAGCACCTCGCCGGGTCCCGGCCGCGGTTGTTCCACGTCGACCGTTTCGAGAACGTCCGGACCGCCGAATGCGCGTTGAATGATTGCCAACATGCCAACGATTCTGCGGCGACCTAGTATCTGTTGGAAAGAAGGCACCTTAATGATCCCGAGGTACCCAATGGATACTGCCCCCGCCTCGACCCTGGTCGAGAGCTACCTGCACAAGTGCCCGGCCCGCGAGATCTTCGCCGTCCTCGCCGACAAATGGGTCCTGCTGGTCCTCGTCGTCCTGCGCGACAACCAGACCCCCGTCCGCTTCAACGACCTGCGCCGCCGCCTCGACGGCATCACCCAGAAGATGCTCACCCGCACCCTGCGCAACCTCGAACGCGAGGGCCTGGTCCACCGAGCCGTCTACCCGACCGTCCCGCCCAAGGTCGAATACTCCCTGACTCCGCTGGGCGAAAGCCTCGGCGTGATCAGCCAGGCCCTCGGCAATTGGTCCGACGAACACCAACACCAAATCCTCGCCGCCCGAGCGGCTTTCGACGCCCGCCCAGCCCCGGAGCCACTACCCCTCTGACCGCGGGCGCGTTCACGGTCGACGCGGGACGCTCGGATCGACCGCTGACCTGCACGAACGATCGTGCGAGAGGTTGAACCGCCGGGTTTGCGGGCCGAGGGGGCGGGTAGGCAGCATAGAGAGGGGCATGGTGGTCGGTTACGACTGCGGCACGGCTGGGATCGATTCGTAGACCCGAGTTGATCATGCGGCCTAAAATTTAGTTTGCTTGCCTACCCACCATCTCGAAGGGGTGGAGCTCATGAGAAAAGTCATCCGATATCTGTTCCTAATGATCTTGATCGCGGTAATGGCCGTGTTCTGGTCGGGAACGGCGACAGCGACGCTGATCGGGAACACCACAACAATCGGTCCGGTCGAATCGATCGGGCCCTCGGGCGGGCAGGTGGTGGGCGTGGCCCACCCGGTGACCGTCCGATTCGCGGCACCGGTCGCCGATCGCGCGAAAGCCGAGCGGAGTATCGATATCCGGACCACGCAACCACTGACCGGGACGTTCGCGTGGACCAACGACCGGGAGGCGGTGTGGACGCCGACCGGCTTCCTGCCCGCCAATGCCAGGATCACCGTCGGCGTCGGCCCCGCCCGCGCCGAATTCGACACCAACGCAGGGGTTTACGGTGACGGCGACATGTCGGCGCACACATTCACGCTGACCGTCGGCGGCATACCGCGGACGATGCCCGCCTCGTACGGCAAGCCGAAGTACCCGACCCCGTCGGGCACCTTCCCCGTGCTGGAGAAGGCGCGCAACGTCGTGTTCGACTCGCGCACCATCGGCATTCCGCTGTCCTCGCCCGAGGGCTATGTGATCAACGGTGAATTCGCCGAACGCCTCACCTGGGGTGGTGTCTATATCCACTCGGCGCCGTGGTCGGTCGAGGATCAGGGCAACGCGAATGTCAGCCACGGTTGCCTCAACCTGTCCCCGGAAAACGCCGAATGGGTTTATAACGTCATCAATGTCGGTGACCCGGTCACGTTGCACTGGTAAAAGCATCGCACACCCGCGGACCGCTTCGGCGGTCCGCAGGTCCGGATACCCGCATCGGGACGGCGCGCATCGCGTCGCTGTCAGCTCCCCCGCATGACATGATCGAGCGAGTGAGACAGTAGATCTCAGTCGCTGGACCCGCTAGGAGCTGATTGATGACGACCGCAACCCGCTCGGATATCGAATTCCAGTCGGACGGCAGCACGGTGCGGGGCTGGCTGTATCGGCCCGAGACCACCGGCGAACCGGTTCCCGTCGTGGTCATGGCGCACGGGCTGGGCGCGGTCAAGGAAATGCGCCTGGATGCCTTCGCCGAACGATTCGCCGCCGCCGGGATCGCCGCGGTGGTATTCGACTACCGGCATTTCGGCGCCAGCGACGGCGAACCGCGGCAGCTGTTGAGCATCGGCCGTCAGCTCGCCGACTGGTCGGCGGCGATCGACTACGCCGCTCGCCTCGACGGTGTCGACTCGGCTCGAATCGCTGTGTTCGGAACGTCTTTCAGCGGCGGGCATGTGTTGCGCGTGGCCGCGCAGGATCGCCGGGTGGCGGCGGTCGTCTCGCAGTGCCCGTTCACCGACGGTCTCGCCTCGGCGCCGACCGTCGGCTTCCGGCCGCTGCTCGGCATCGCCGCCCGCGCCATCGCGGACGTCGCCGGCGCGGCCCTGCGCAGGCCGCCGGTCACCGTCGCGCTGACCGGCCGGCCGGGCGAGACCGCGTTGATGAACGCACCGGACGCGGCCCCCGGCTACACCGGGCTGGTGCCGCCGGCGTTCACCCATCCCAACGCCGTCGCGTCCCGCATCGGCCTGACCCTGCCCCTCTATCGCCCCGGCCGCAGCCTGCGCAAGATCGACGTCCCGGTCTTCCTCGGTGTCTGCCTGAACGACACCGTCGCCCCGGCGCGCCGCACCCTGCGTTACGCGGCGGCCGCCGGATCCACTGTCGAAGTGCACGAGTATCCGGCCGGCCATTTCGACATCTACGTCTCCCCCGATTTCGACAAGGTGGTGGCCGACGAGACCGCCTTCCTCGTCGAACACCTGCTGCCCTAGGCCGCCTCGATCAGCGTATCGTCGCGGGAAAGCAGTGCGGCATAACGCCCGTCGAGCGCCATCAGCTCGTCGTGCGATCCGCGCTCGACGACGCGTCCCTGGTCGAGTACGACGATCTGGTCGGCATCGCGAATGGTCGACAGCCGGTGCGCGATGGTGATCGTGGTCCGGTCGGCCGCGAGCGCGTCGATCGCCTGCTGCACCTCTTGCTCGGTGCGGGTGTCCAGCGCACTGGTCGCCTCGTCCAGCACCAGGATGGGCGGATTACGCAGCACCGCACGGGCAACGGCGAGGCGCTGCTTCTCGCCACCGGAGAACCGGTAGCCGCGCTCACCGACGAGAGTGTCGTAACCGTCCGGCAGGCTCATGATGTGCTCGTGGATCTGCGCGACGCGGGCCGCGTCGTGCAGTTCCCCTTCCGTCGCATCGGGTTTCGCAAACCGCAGGTTGTCGGCGACCGTGGCATGGAACAGGTAGGTCTCCTGCGACACCACGCCGACGGCGGCGGCGAGATCGGCAAAGGACAACTCGCGCACGTCCTTACCGTCGATGGCGATCCGCCCCGAGGTCACGTCGTAGAGCCGCGCCACGAGGTAGCCGAGAGTGGTTTTCCCGGAACCGGTTTCGCCGACGATGGCCAGACTCGACCCGGCGGGCACCGTGATGTCGATGTCGCTCAGCACCTCTCGGTTCCCCGATCCGTACGAGAACCCGACATGATCGAATCGGACGGCACCCGTCACCTCACCGAGCGGCACCGGCTGGACCGGCTCTTCGATATCCGGCTTCAGATCCAGGTACTCGAAGATCCTGCCGAACAACGCCATCGAGCTCTGCACCTCGACACCGGTCGACAGCAACTGCACCATCGGCCGCAGCAGCGTGGTCTGCAAAGTGGTGAACGCGACCAGCGTGCCGATCGACACCAACGGCCGTCCGCCCGTCGCCGTGAGTCCGGCTGCCCAATAAATGACGGCAGGCATGGCGGACATGACGATCATGATGGTCGACTGCCGCCACCGGCCCGCCATGCTCGCGCGCACCTCCAGATCGACCAGCCCGCGCGATTCCCGCACGAAACTGTCGACCAGCGCCGGCGAGCGCCCCATCGTGCGGCCGAGCAGAATGCCGCTCACCGACAGCGACTCCTCCACGATCGCCGACAGGCCGGCCAGCTTCTCCTGCCGCTGACCGGTGATCTTGCGCCGCTCGCTGCCGACGCGGCGGCTGATCCAGACGAAGAACGGCAGCATGACCAGCGAGACCAGGGTCAGCCGCCAGTCCAGCACGAGCATCGCGGTCACCGCGGCGAGCACCGTGGTGAAGTTCGAGACCAGCGACGTCGCGGTGGAGGTGACGGTCGACTGCATGCCGCCGATGTCGTTGGCGATGCGCGACTGCACCTCCCCGGTGCGGGTCTTGGTGAAGAAGGACAACGGCATTCGCTGGAGTTGCGCGTACACCGCGGACCGCAGGTCGTGCATGACGTCCTGGCCGACGGTGGTCGAGATGTAGGTCTGGAGCACCCCGAACACGCTGGTCAGCGCAGCGACCGCGATCATGCCCGCGGCGAGCAGGGTGAGCAGACCGGTGCGCCCGTGCGGAAGCGCGTCGTCGAGCACCGCGCGCAGCATGAACGGCGAGGCCAGTGCGACGACCGAGGAAAGACAGACGAGGGCGGCCACGAGGGCCAGCCGGACCCGATAGGGCCGGAACAGCCGGACGATCCGGCGAAGGTGATGTGGGGGCTGCATAGGCGCCTCCTTCCGAAAGCTAACTGATGAAACTGAGCATGACTCATAATTGTTCCCGAAACAATGAGTTATGCTCAGAATCATGGAGCCCGTGGACACCGACCTGCCCGAACTGTTCCTGCGTGCGGCCAAACGGATCCGGCGCAACCAGGTCGGCCGGCTCGCCCCGCTGGGCCTCACCCCGGCGCAGGCGCGCGCGTTGCGCATCATCGCGCACCACGACGAACCCCTGCGGATGACCGCGCTCGCCGAACACCTCGGCATCGTTCCCCGCTCGGCCACCACCGTCGTCGACGCCCTCACCGCCGCCGACCTGGTCACCCGCGCGCCCGACCCGGCCAACCGCCGCGCCACCCTGGTCACCCTGACCGATTCCGGCCACGCCACCCTCGCCCGGATGGCCGAAGCACGCCGCGAGGCGGCCGAGGAACTCTTCGCCAACCTCACCGCCGAGCAGCGCGACACCCTGCGAGACCTGCTGGCCACCCTCGATTCGACCGCCGGATAGCACAATCCGGACTTACCGACCGGTATCCCCCGCGCGTACACCATTGTCAGCAACCGGGCAGTATTCTGCCCGGAGCGACAGCGAGTCGGCCGGACATACGCGTCCGCACGTTGCTGCATTTCGGGAACGGTGCGGATAACCTGGCGATATGACCTGACGAAGGCGGGGCGATGGATCGACCGGAGATGGGCGCACAGCCCGGATACGACTATGGGCGGGGGCCGCAGATGATGAATCGTGGTGTGCCGGAACAGCGGTACACGCCGGAGCAACGGTACGCACCGGAGGAGAGGTACCGGGGCGAGTACGCCGACTGGGTCGACCAGATGCCCGCGCGCGAACCCGAGCCGGACTACGAGCCGGAGTACTTCGAGGACGAGTTCAGCGGACTGATCGATCGATCCAAGCGAAACCGATCGGCCCGCCGGTGGGTGGTGCCGCTGCTCGGTGTGCTCGGCGCGGCGGCGGTGGCGGCCGCCGCCTTCGTGTTCTTCGCCCGCGGCGACGAGCCGGCCTCGGTGGCGACCAGCACGCCGCGGATCGCCGACCCGGCCGCCTCCAGCGGCGCGCAGTGCACCTCGGAGCAGGTCGGCAACCGGATCAAGGGCAACGACGCGGGCAACTTCGACTCCGGGCCGGGCGCGATCTTCGCCTTCCAGCACGCGTACTACGTCACCCGCTCCGGCGACGAGGTGCGCGCCGCGACCACCCAGGACGCGGCGGTGGAACCGGCCGACGCCATCCAGCGCGGCATCGACAGCATTCCGGCGGGCACCACCTACTGCGTCGCGATCACCCCCGGGGCGTTCGCCGGCCAGTACATGGTGGTCGTCACCGAGAACCGTCCCGGCCGCGCGCCGGTCACCTACAACCCGCAGCTCGTCACCACCACCAAGGACGACGGCCGCACCCTGATCAGCGCCATCAGCCCCGGCCAATAGCGCTGCGGCTCAGGCGAACTCGTACTTGGCGACGACTTCCTCGTCGAGTTCGATGCCGAGTCCCGGGCGCTGCGGCACCTGCACCTGATTCGACCCATAGCGCAACCGGGTCTCCGGCGTGAGCAGCTGTTCGAAGTTGTAGATGCCCTTCTCCAGCGCGAAGTACTCGACGACCAGCGTGTTCACCACCGCGCCGCACAGGTGCACGTGCAGGTTGTGGTGCCAGTGCGGCGCCATCCGCAGCCCGAACGCGTCGGCGGCGTGCGCGACCCGCAGCCACTCGGTGACTCCCCCGACCACGCCGGCGTCGGCTTGCACGATCGAGGCCGCGCCCGCCTCGATGAGCTGGCGGAATTCCCACCGGGTCTGGTGGATCTCACCGGTGGCGACCGGGGTGCGGATCTGCCTGGCCAGCTCGCCGTGCCCGGCGATCGCGTCCGGCGAGAGCGGTTCCTCGAACCACCACAGTTCCCGGTCGCCGGCCGCGCGCTCGAACGCCTCGATGGCGCGGCGGGCCTCGTGCACCGAGTGATAGGCGTTGTTGGCGTCGAGCGCGAGCCGGCCGGTGTCGCCGATCGCCTCGACCGCGGCGGCCACCCGGCGCGCGTCCTCGGCCACGCTCAGGCCGCCGACCTTGATCTTGTGATCGGTAAAGCCTTGTCCGGCATTGAATTCGATTTCCTTGCGCACGGCCTGGGTCCACTCGCCCTCGTCCGGCCGGTAGTAGCCGCCGGACGCGTAGGCGGGCAGTGGGGCGGTCGAGCCGCCGAGCAGGCTGGCCAGGGGTAGTCCGGCACGCTTCGCCCGCAGGTCCCAGAGCGCGATGTCGATGGCCGACAAGGCCCGCAGCACGGCGCCGCGCCGGCCCGCGAGCAGCGCCTCCTGGTAGGCCAGGCTCCACAGCCCGGACACGTCGTTGTGGTCGGCGCCGAGGTAGACCGGCGCGAGCACGTCGTCGACCGCGCACTTGGTCAGCGTGCCGCCGCTGGTGCCCGCGTAGGTGTAGCCGAGGCCGGTCGCGCCGGTGTCGTCGGCGACCTCGACCAGGACGTAGTGCCGATCGGTCAAGTCCCGGTTGGACATTCGGGTCGGCTTGTCCACCGGGATGCCGACCACGCGGGCTGAGATTCGGGTGATGGTCATCGACTGCTCCTCGCGGATGGGGCGGTGCGTACCGCCTGGATGTTGGCGAATTCCGTGGCGCCGTAGGTGCTCAGCTCGCGGCCGTGCCCGCTGGCTTTGACCCCGCCGACGGGCAGGCGCGGGTCGGATTCGGAGATGCGGTTGACGAAGACGGAGCCGGCCGCGATGTTGGCCGCGAGTTGCTCGACCCGGCCGAGGTCGCGACCCCAGATCGAGCAGCTCAATCCGTACGCGGAGGCGTTGGCCGCGGTCAGCGCCGCGGCCGCCGAGCCGACCGGCAGCAGCGCGCCGAGCGGCCCGAACGTTTCCTCTTGAAACGCAACGGAATACGTGTCCGGCACCTCGACGATGGTCGGCGTGAACCAGGCGCCCGGACCGGAATCGTCCGCGCCGCCGGCCAATACCTCGGCCCCGGTGGCGACCGTCGCGTGCAGCTGCCTGCGCAATTCGTCGCGCAGGTCTGCGCGCGCCATCGGGCCGATGTCGGTGCCCGGCAACGCCGGATCCCCGACCGCCAGCTTGCCGAGTTCGGCCACCATCGCCTCGGCGAACTCGGGAAAGATGGTCCGCTCGACGATGATGCGCTTCGCGGCGATACAGCTCTGCCCGGCATTGAGGAACCGGGAGCGCACCGCCGCGGCGGCCGCGGCACCCACCTCGGCATCGGACAGCACGATGAACGGATCGGACCCACCGAGTTCCAGCACGACCTTCTTGACCGCCCGCCCCGCACGAGCCCCGACGATCGCACCGACCCGATTGCTGCCGGTGAATGCCACCGCCGCGATGCGCGGATCGTCGATCAGCGGCCCGATCCGATCCGGCGGCAACAATACGCTGGTCAGCACCCCCGTGCCGCACACCTCGTCGAACAGCCGCTGCACGGCCAGCGCGCAACCGGTCACATTGTCGGCGTGCTTGAGCAGCACCGTGTTGCCGATCGCGATCGCGGGCAGCATCGACCGGAAGACCTGCCAGAACGGGTAGTTCCACGGCATGATGGCGAGAATGACGCCGAGCGGCCGGGTTCGGATCTGGCCGCCGTCCGGGAAAACGTCGACCGCTTGCGGCGCAACCAGATCCGGCACGCGATCGGCGTAGTAGTCACAGGTGAGTGCGCACTTCTCGATCTCGGCGAGCGCCTGGCTGATCGGCTTGCCCATCTCGGTGGTGATCAGCGCCGCCAGCGTCGGCGAGTCGGAGCGCAGCCGGGCGGCCAGCAGTCGCAGCCGATCGGCCCGGTCCGCGAACGGCTCGTCGACCGCCCGTCGGGCAGCGGCGACGGCCCGGTTCAACAGCGCCGACAGCTGATGATCCGGGGTGAAAGAGTATGTCTCGATGGGACTTCCGTCGACGGGATTGATGGTGGTGATCATCGGCCCGCCTTGACGGTGGATCGCGCGGCCAGCCAGTCCTGGAAGCGCCGGCCGAGGATCACCGGATTCTCCAGCAGCTTCGGTACGCCGGTGGCATTACCCACGGCGATGCGGACATGCAGGAACACCGGGCCGTCGAGAGCCAGCACCTCGGTCAGCCGTTTGCCGAGTTCTTCGGAATCGGCCGCCCGACGGACCGTCCAGCCCGCCGCGGCGGCCAGCTCCCCCAGGTCGATGCGCGAACCATAGGTCGGCAGGTTCGCCGTCGCGCCGTACACCCCGTTGTCCAGCAACACCATCACCAGCTTCGCCGGCCGCAGGAACCCCGCTGTCGCAAGCACATTCGGGTTCATCAGCAGCGACCCGTCGCCTTCGATCGTCACCACCTTCGGCACATCGGTGTCGGCGATCCCCAGCGCGACCCCGGTGGCCACCGAACCGGCCAGTCCCATCGCGTCGAGCAGATACAGGTGGTTCGGGCGATCCGCCACCGCCGCCAGCTCCCGGCTGGACGCGGCACAGGTCACCACCACCGGCAGGCCGGTCGTGTGGGTGGCGATAATGCGCAGTGCGTCAATGCGTTTCACGATCAGGCCGCCTTGCCGTCGGTCGCCCAGAAGTGCGCGAGCACCACCACGGGACGGAAAGTCATGCGGGCGTGCACCCCCGCCTCGGTGACCACCGCCGCCCAATCCTCGGGGCCGCTGCGCCGGTCGATCTCGAAGGCCTGGATGCCGAACTGGTCGAGCATGCGCGGCACGTGCTGGCTGAACGTGTGGATCATCGAGTTGTACTCACCGAGCCCGCCGCGGGTGTTCGCGACGATCAGCATCGGCAGGTGATAGGCCACGTTGAACGTGGTCAGCGCGGTCAGCGCATTGCCGAAACCGTTGTCCTGCATGACGATCGCGCCGAGCTTCCCGGTCAGCGGCAGCGCGCCGATCAGGCCGGCCGCCTCTTCCTCCCTGGAGAGCGGGAACACCCGCTCCGAGATGCCCGCCGCGCCGCCGCTGGTCTGCACCAGCGCGGTGATGACGGGCGCCACGCTGACCGATGGCACGTACCCGACCAGATCGACCTCCGCCGCCCAGATGCCTCTGGCGACGGACGTCGCATACGAGTTGGAATTCACCGAATGTCCCTTCGCCGGACCGGCTGCCGAGCGCAGCCCCTTGGTGTCTGCAACATACTACTCATTGTGAGTAGCATGCAACACTCGGTTAGGGGTGACCCCGAGCCAGTTTCGAACCGAACTGTCAGTAGGTGACTTGATCGCCCTCGGGCACCGACACCGAGACCCAGCGCCGCCATTCCGCGACCAGGCCGCGGTTGTCGTCGCTGCTGTGCGCGACGAGCAGATCACCGGAACGCACCAGGTGCTTGCGCATCGCGCGCTCGGCGCCGACGCCGTCGCGCTTGCGCAGCGCGTCGATGATGTCCCAGTGGTCTTTCAGCGCGGTATCCACCGGCTGATAGCGCGGCACGCTGTGCCTGCCGTCGAGGGCCAGCGTCTGGCGCAGCTCGTTGACGAACTTGGCCAACCGCCGATTGCCGCTGGCCTGCAGGATCAGTTCGTGCAGGCGCTCATCGGCGGCGAAGTACTCGGTGCCGCCGTCGGCGGTGCGCTCCATGATCCGGTATTCGGCCAGCATGGCCTCGTCGTCGCGGCTGGTCAGCACCGCGGCGGCGCTGCGGCAGGCCGGCGGTTCCAGCAGCACGCGCAGGCTGCACAGGTCGACGATGCCGCGACCGTCCTGCCCGAGCACCCGGGCGCCGCGGTTGCGCTCGATCTTGACCAGGCCCAGATCGGCCAGCTTCAGCAGCGCCTCGCGCACCGGCGTCCGGGAGGCCCCGAACCGTTCGCCCAGTTCCCGCGACGAGTAGAGGATGCCGCGCTCGAGCCGCCCTTGCCGGATCGCGTCCCGGATCTCGGCAGCGATCTGCTCGGACTTGCTGTCAACCGCGTCCTGCGACAAGGCACCTCTTCATGGAGCGAAAGCAATGGGAAATCGCCCGTGGCACACCGACCTCGGGCGATTCCCCAGCATAGCCGCTCAGGCGGCGGGTATCGCCGCGGCGCGACGGGCCCGGGTCCGCACGGCGATGGCGCCGACCACCACCAGCGCCCCGACGTTGGCCGAGATCATCACCGCGATCGCGACGCTGGTGTGCCCGCCGGACGCGTCCTTGATCCAGCCGAAGGCATACGGGCTGACGAACCCGGCCGCGTTGCCGAGCGAGTTGATCAACGCGATGCCGCTGGCCGCGCCCGCGCCGGCCAGGTATGCCGTCGGCACCGACCAGAACAGCGGTTTCGCCGTCTGCGCGGCCATGGTCGCCACGGTGATCGCGGTGAACGCCAGCAGCGGCGAGCCGAGCGCGAACGCCGTCACGGTGAACGCGACCACCGAGATGCCCAGCGCGATCAGCACCGGCCGCGCCGAACGGTCGTTACGTACCAGCCGCCCGGTGATGTACATCCCGATCGCGGCGAGCAGGAACGGGATCGCCGAGAGCCAGCCGATCTGGAAGCTGGTGAGCCCGTGCCCGACCTCCTTGACCACCGACGGCATCCAGTAGGCCAGCGGATATGCCCCGCACAGCAACAGGAAGTAGGCCAGGCACAGGGCCAGCACCCGCCTGTCCCGCAGCGCCGCGAGATGACCGGCCGGCGCCGTCCGCGCGCGCTCGGCGTTCTCCGCGTCCAAGGTTTCCTTCAGCCACGCACGCTCGGCGTCGTCGAGCCACTTCGCCTTGTCCGGCGACTCGGTGAGCAGGAAGAAGAACACCACGCCGAGCACGATCGCGGGCACGCCGCCGACGATGAAGATCCAGCGCCAGCCGGCCAATCCGAATGCGCCGTCGAAGGTGTCGAGAATCCATCCGTTCAGCGGACTGCCGAGCACGCTGGCCACCGGAATAGCTACCATCACGGTGGCAATCACCTTGGTGCGCTGGGCATTCGGATACCACCGGGCGAGATAGACGATGATGCCCGGAAAGAAGCCCGCCTCCGCGACGCCGAGCAGGAAGCGCAGCACATAGACCATCTCGACGCTGGTCGCGAACGCGGTCAGCGCCGCGATGAGGCCCCAGGTGACCAGGATCCGGCTGAGCCAGATCCGGGCGCCCACCTTGGTCATGATGATGTTGCTCGGCACCTCGGCCAGCACATATCCGACGAAGAAGATGCCGGCCACGAACCCGTACTGGGTCGCGCTCATGCCGAACGTCTCCTCCATGCCGAACTTGGCGAAGCTGACGTTGATCCGGTCGATATAGCTGACGATGTAGCCGATCACCAGCAACGGCACCACCCGGCGGGTGATCTTCCGGATTGCGTTCGCCTGCATGACTTCCCCCTCGATACGAGGGATCGCACGGTCCATCTTCTTTCCTCCACAGCACAGAGCCACAAGCTGCGATGGCATGCCACCTAGATTAGTAACATGTCTCACTTGATGAGTGGCATGCTACTCATGCTGTGACCTGACGCACAAGAGCTTCGCAGACGCGACGAAGGGAGATGGCCGAAATGCGCTAGTGCCGGGTTCAGCCGATCGGTGGCGCGAGGTATTCCAGCGCGTATCCGTCACCGGCAGGGGTGACGCGGGCGATGCCAGGCGAGTCGAGGTGCGCGCCGGCGACGAAATGGTGCGGCCCGGTCAGCTGTTCGAGCAGGCCCGCTCGCGCGACGCGGGCCTGGGACTGGTCACCGTCGAACTCCCAGGCCACGTTCGGCCGATCGAATTGCAGCGTGGGCACATGCACGGTGTCACCCCAGGCGAGCAGGTGGCCTGCGCCGCTGCGGATCTCGTAGACGGTGTGACCGGGGGTGTGGCCCGGCGCCGGGATCGCGGTGACCCAGTCGTTGATCGCGACCCGTTCCGACACGGGAACGACCCGGTCGCGGATCGGCGCGAGCCGCCCGGTGAACACCTCGGCGTCGCCCGCGCCGATCCACACCCGCTCGAGTCCGGGAAACGCCTCCGAACCGTCCGGCGCGATCAGCCCGCTGACATGGTCTTCGTGCCGGTGCGTGATGGCCACATCGGTGATCCGCGCGCGGTCGACGCCCGCCTCGTCGAGCGCGGTGTAGATCAATCCCATGGTCGGGTCGTGCCAGACGTCGGACCCGCCGGTGTCCACGAGCACCGACCGCGTGCCGTCGGTGACGAAGAAGGCGTTCACCGACAGTCTCAAGCTGTCGCCGACCAGCGGGACGGCGGGCGGCAGCGCCACGAGCACGCACCCGTCCTCGTCGCGGAGCCGGGTCGGCGGCATGTCGATGTACCCGTCGCGCAACGAAATCACTTGCAGATCGCCGAATTCGAACGTGGCATGGTGCCGGCCACTCGAGCTGAAACGCATGGAACCTCCATCAGGTGCGGCGCCTCGCGCGCCTCTCCGATAGAAGAGTACATCTTCTTTAGGAGAAAGCTAGACTGTGCGCGCAAAGCATCCATCGATCGAGGAGCAAGGTGGTCCAGCACGACACGAACGCGGCCGAACCACCGCCGCGCGACGACCTGGCCGGCGCGTTCGGCGGTAACGTGCGGCGACGCCGCGAGGAGGCCGGGCTGACGCTGGAGCAACTGTCCGTACAGTCCTCGGTCAGCCGGGCGATGCTGTCGAAGGTCGAACGCGGGGAGAAGAGCCCGACGATCGGGGTCGCGTCCAAGATCGCCCACGCGCTCGACGCGTCGCTCTCCGACCTGATCGGCGGACCGGCCGGCGGCGGATCCGGTGTGGCCGTCGCCCTGCGCAGGCACGAACGCCCCGTATTCCGTGACCCGGCAACCGGTTTCGAACGGCACATGGTGTCCGCGGCCCCGGGTGCGAGCGGCGCGGAGATGATCGTCCACCATCTCCCCGCGCACGTCTCGACCGGCCTGCTGCCCGCCTATCCGGCGGGCACGGAGAAGCAGCTCGTGGTGCTCGACGGCACCCTCACCGTCGCGATCGGCGGCATCATCGAAACCCTGAACACCGGCGACTCCCTGTTCTTCCAGGCCGACGCGGACCACGGTTTCGCCAACCGGACGAATGCCCGCTGCGAATACATCATGGTCATCACGCGCCGAACCTGATCGGCCGCTAGTTCGCGGCTTTCTCCGCGGCGACCACGACGTGCCGCATGAGCAGCGCGGTGGTGACGGGGCCGATCCCGCCGGGGACCGGGCTCAGGGCCGCGGCCTTGCCGCGCACCGAGTCGGCGTCGACATCGCCGACGATGCTGCCATCCGCGGCTTCGTTGGTGCCGACATCGATGACGACCGCGCCCTCGCGCACGTGCTTGCCGGTGACCAGGCCGATGCGTCCCGCCGCGGCGACGACGACGTCCGCCGCCGACGTGACCGCGGGCAGATCGGTCGTGCGCGAGTGACAGATGGTGACCGTGGCGTTTTCGGCGAGCAGCAGCTGCGCGAGCGGTTTGCCGACCACATTGGACCGCCCGACGACCGCGACATGCCGACCGGACAGCGGAATCTCGTGATGCTTCAGCAGTTCGACCACCGCCTCGGACGTCGCGGCGACGAACCCGTCGAGCCCGGAGGCGAGCAGGCCGAGCGACAGCGGGCTCACGCCGTCGACGTCCTTGGTCGCGGCGATCGCCGAGCTGACGTCTTCGAGGGTGATGCCGGCCGGCAACGGCGTCTGCAGCATGATGCCGTCGGTCGCGCGGTCCGCGCTGCGCGCGGCGAGTTCCGCGCGGATCGTGTCCGCGGTCGCGTCGGCACCGAGATCGACGGTGTCGCAAGCGATCCCGAGACGCTCGGCGGCCTTGCGCAGCGAGTTCACATACCAGGCGCTGGCCGGGTCGTCGTTCGCCACGATCAGGGCCAGGCGCGGCGCGGCGCCCGCCTCGGCGCGCGCGGCGGCACGTTGCTTGGTGTCGGCGTTGATGGCGGCGGCGAGTTCCTTGCCGGTCAGCGAAACGGTATCCACGCTGTCACACCTTATCGGGGCCGCCGTACGACGCGGCGACCGCGCCCGACGAGCCGCGCCCGGTTTGTCCCGATGCCCGAAATAAGCCGCAGAATCCGCCCGGCAAATACGCGATTTCCAGATCACGCCGCCGTATCGTGATCATGCTTGCCCACGGCTAACTGCCAGCACGTGCCCTACCCGTTCTATGCCCTCAGCATTTTCGCGGAAAGGTGTCGACTGTAGTGAAGATTTCGAGGCACTGGAAACATCTGGCCGCGTCCCTGTTCGCGGCCGTCATCGTCACCGGCCTGGCCGCCGTCCCTGCGCACGCCGGTGAGACCGACGCCCTCTACAACTCCGCCCAGCGCAACTTCACCGACGGCAACGACGTCGCCGGCCGCGCCGACCTGCGCGCCCTGATCGGCGCCGACCCCGGCGACGCCGACGCCCTTTCGCTGCAGGCCATCTGGTCGCACTACGCGGGCGACCTGCCCGCCCTCGCCGACGCGATGGCCCGGCTCAACGTCGTCGATCCCGGCATGGCGGCGGGCACGACCCACGTGCTCGACGCCATCGGCGCCGCGGTCGGCACGCTGCCGAATCCGCTGCCCGCGCTGATCGGCCCGCAGACCGGCATCGTGGTCCTCGGCTACGGCCTGCTGCCCGACGGCGCGCTGCGCCCCGAGCTGGTGAACCGGCTGACCGCGGCCTGGCTGCAATCGATCGCCGCACCCATGTCCCCCATCGTGGTGACCGGCGGCAATCCGCAGAACGGCATCCCCGAGGCGGACGCGATGGCGGGCTGGCTGATCGGCCACGGCGTGCCACCGAACCGGATCAGCGTGGAGGGCCGGGCCGGGTCGACCGTGCAGAACGCGCTGTTCGGCACGCAGAAGCTGCGCGAGGCCGGCGCGACCAGCGCGGTGGTCGTCACCTCGCCCAACCACATCCGGCGCGCGGTCGCCGACTTCATCGTGGCGGGCACCCAGGTGGTCGGCGCGACCACCTCGCTGGAACAGCTGGTCTCCCAGCTGCCGCCGCCGGCCCGGCAGTCCCAGCGCGGCATCTACCTCGACGCCACCCGCACGTTCGAGTTGGACACTTCGCGCTGAGCTCAGCGCCCGCATCCGGGGTCCGCGCGGATCCCGGGTGCGCGGCGGTCCGGACCGGCAGCACCGGGAAATCCAGTGGCCCGACAGCGCGCCGGCACGGCAGGATGTCCGGGTGATGGCAGCTAGCACCGAGGTGGTCGAGGTCTTACGCGCGGCGGGATGCGTCTTCGCCGAGGACGAGGCCCGCCTGCTCACCGCCGCCGCCGCGGAAACCGGCGCCGAGCTGAACGCCCTGGTGGCGCAGCGGGTCGCCGGCACTCCCCTGGAACATCTGCTCGGCTGGGCCGAATTCCACGGCCTGCGGGTCGCGGTGGCGCCGGGTGTATTCGTGCCCCGCCAGCGCACCGCTTTTCTCGTCGACGTCGCCGCGGATCTGGTCCGCGCCCGCGACCGTCACTGTGTTGTCGTCGATTTATGTTGCGGCTCAGGCGCTTTGGGTCTGGCGCTGGCCACGATGCTGGCCGCCGAGCACACCGCGGTCACGCTCGCCGCCGCCGATGTCGACCCCGCGGCCGTCGAGTGCGCTCGGCGCAACCTCACGCCGATCGGCGCACCCGTCTACCAGGGCGACCTGTTCGAGCCACTGCCCGAAGAACTGCACGGCTGCCTCGACATCCTGCTCGCCAACACCCCGTACGTCCCGTCCGGCCTGATCGAGCGGATGCCGCCGGAAGCCCGCGACCACGAACCGCGCGCCGCCCTCGACGGCGGGCCGGACGGCCTGGACATCTTCCGCCGCGTCGCCGCGGGCGCCCGGACCTGGCTCGCTCCCGGCGGCCACCTGCTGATCGAATCCAGTCAGACGCAGGCACCGGTCGCGCTCGACGTGCTGAACGAGCACGGGCTCACCGGCCGGATCGCCGAATCCGACGAGGACTACGCCACCGTCGTCATCGGCACCAGACCCGCCCGCTAGCCCTACTTCTTGCGACCGGTGAACTCGTCCATCGAGTGGTAGACACCGACGGTGTTGAGGAACAGGTCGCGCAACTTGATCGGCAGGATGCCGGACAACGCCTTGTTCAGCCGCGAGGTCCACGGCAGGATCACCAGCGGTGTGCCGTTCTTCATCGCCCGCCACGAGGTGTCGACCACCTCGTCCTGCTCCAGGATCGGGGTGAACAGGAATCCCTTGGCGCCGTCGAACATTCCGGTGTTGATGTAGGTCGGGCAGACCGTCGTCACCCGGACGTGTTCGTGCCCCGCCTGCTCCAGCTCGATGCGCACCGAATCCGACCAGCCGAGCGCCGCCCACTTGGACGCCGCGTACACGCTCATCCGCGGATTCGACACCAGACCGGCGGACGACGCGATGGTCAGCACCCGCGCCTCGGCCGAGCCGGCCACCATGGCGGGCAGGAATTCGAGGGTGACGTACATCGGCGCGTGCGCGTTGATCGCCATCGTCTTCTCGATGTCGCCGCGATTCTCCGTCTCCCAGAAGTAGCTGTTGCCCCGGACGATGCCCGCGTTGTTGACCAGGACGTCGATGGCGCCGACCTCGGCGCGGACCGACTCCGCCGCCTCGGCGATGGCGTCCGGCGCGGACACGTCGACCACGAAGTGGTGGATGGTGCCGCCGAGACCGGTCAGCTCCGCGGCGGTCTCCTTCAGCGCGAGCTCGTTGATATCCCACAGCACCACCGCGGCCGCGCCCTCGCGCACCGCCCGCTCGGCGAACAGCTTGCCCAGGCCCATCGCGGCGCCCGTGACGAGCACCTTCTTGCCCGCAACCGTGTCGAGTCTCATCCGTTCCTGTCCTGTCGATTCTGCTGAAAGTTACTTCTGCCGAAGCTTTTTCATGACCCCGAAGTAGAGCGTCATGGTTTTGGCCCACAGCTCCTCGGACATGCCGGGCAGCGGTGCGATCGGCAGCATCCGCTGCACCGCGATGGTCTGGGTGTCGATGTATTTCAGCAGGCCCTCGGCGCCGTGCCTGCGTCCGGTGCCGGAGATGCCGAGCCCGCCGGACGGGGCGTCGGCGCTACCCCAGGCCGCGATGAAGCCCTCGTTCACGTTCACCGAACCGGCGTTGATCCGCGCCGCGACCTCGCGGCCACGGCCGATGTCCTTGGTCCAGACGCTGGCGTTCAGGCCGTAGGCGGTGTCGTTGGCCTGCTCGACCGCCTCGTCGTCGCTGCCGACCCGATAGATCGACACGACCGGGCCGAAGGTCTCCTCGCGGTACACGGTCATGCCGGGCCGCACGCCGCTCAGCACCGTCGGTTCGTAGAAGTACGGGCCGAGATCGGGCCGGTGCTTGCCGCCGGCCAGCACCGTCGCGCCCTTGGCCACCGCGTCGTCGACATGCGAACGGACCGTGTCCAATTGGCGCGGGAAGGTCAGCGAGCCCATGTCGTTGTCGTAGTTCAGCCCGCCGCCGAGCGCGATTCCCCGGACGTGCTCGACGAATTCGCTGACGAACTGGTCATACACCTTGTCGTGCACATAGATTCGCTCCATCGATTCGCACAGCTGCCCGGCCGAGGCAAAGCAGGCGCGGATGGCGATCTTGGCCGCCCTGGACACGTCGGCGTCGGCGAGCACCACCAGTGGATTCTTGCCGCCGAGCTCGAGCGAGTAGCCGATGAGCCGCTCGCCCGCCTGCTGCGCGATGGTGCGGCCGGTCGCGCTGGAACCGGTGTAGTCGACGTAGTCCGCGCGGCCGATCACCTCGTGCCCGATCACCGAGCCACGGCCGAGTACCGCCTGCCACAACCCCTTCGGCAGGCCGGCCCGTTCGGCGGCATCGATGGCCCAGAGCGCGGTGATCGCGGTCTGGTTGTCCGGGCGCGCGACCACCGCGTTGCCCGCGACCAGGGCGGGCAGGGCGTCGGAGGCGGCCAGCGCGAGCGGGTAGTTCCACGGCGAGATCACCGCGACCACGCCCTTGGGCCGGTGCCGCACGTCGACCTGGGTGAGCACCGGCAGCACACCGCGCGGTTTGCGGGTGGCCAGCAGTTTCGCGGCGACCTGCGCGTAGTACCTGGCGTTGACCGCCACATCGCCGACCTCGTCGAAGGCGTGCGCCCGCGACTTGCCGGTCTCGGTCTGCACGATGTCGAGGATGGTGTCCTGCTCGGCGAGCACGATGTCGTGGAAGCGGCGCAGCACTGCGGCGCGCTCGCGGATCGGGCGGCGGGCCCACTCCTGCTGCGCCGCGCGGGCCGTCGCGAAGGCCCGTTCGATGTCGGCGACCGAGGACTGCGGCAGGTTCGCCAGCTTGCGTCCGGTGGCCGGCGCGAACACCTCGACCGCGGGCGCGCCACCGGCGACCGCGCGGGCAAGCAACGGCTCTACCAGCGACGATGGCAATGCGTCGGCGGCGGCGAGCTGGGAGGCGGTCGTCATTGTCGGCCCTCTCATCGGACGGTCGGACGAGCCGGAAGCGCACCCGCCTTTAACTGAACACTAGTGTTAGATTAATAGGCGTGCCACACCTCGTGTCAAGCTCTTCGTCATGGAACACAGACATGACCGGCGGTTCGCTGTGAGCCGGCACCATGTCCACGAGGCGCGATGACCGAGGCGACGACGCGGCGCGGCCGACCGCCGCAGACGCAGGAGCAGGCCGAGGAGGTCCGCGCCCGGATCGTGCTCGCCACCGCCGAGGTGTTCACCCGCAACGGGTCGCGCGGGCTGAGCGTCGCGCAGATCATCGAGCAGGCGGGACTGGCCCGCCCCACCTTCTACCGCTACTTCGGCAACGCGACCGAGCCGCTGCACGTGCTGCTCAACACCTCGAACGACGGCCTGGTCGACGGCATCCGGCTGGCGCTGACCGGCACCGACGAACCCGTCGACCTGGGCATCCGCCTCATCGACGCCTACCTCGACTGGGCCGGCGGGCACGGCGCGATGCTGCGCCCGCTGTTCGCCGAACTGCACGACCCCGGCTCGCCGGTCTCGGCGTATCGCGAACGCGCGCTGGACGATATCCGCGCCCTCGTCCGCGCGAGATTCACCGAACTCGGCCGCCCGGTGCCCAGCCCGCTGGATCTCGATGCGGCGCTGCACGTCTGCGAGTACATCGTCTACCGCATCTCCGCGGGCACCGAACCCGGCGGCGAGCCGGACCCGGAAACGGTTGCCGCGGGACGGCTTACGATGATCCGCGTCCTGCTGACCACCCTCGGCACCCGCACCGACCTCGAATACGCGATGCGGCTGCCGGGCATCTTCCCGGTGTGATCGCGGCGGGCCGGCCGCGTGCCGACCCGCGAACTCGGCGAACGACGCTGGTCGCCGAGTCCACAGGTTTCAGGACACCGGCGCGAAACGCTCGATGTACAGCGAGGCCGTCGGGTCGTGCAGCGACAGCACCTGTCGCGCGGACTCGGCCAACGGCGGTGGGGCGCAGACATATACGGCCGCGCCGGTCGGCGCCTGCTCGAAGATCATCCACGGGTTCGGCCTGCCGAACTCGTCGTCCGGGCGCACCACCACATCGCCGCCGGTCAGTCGCGCCAGTTCGCACAGGAACGGCATCCGGGCCCGGGAACGACCGAAATACATCAGCCGCCACGGCGTTCCGGCGCGTTCGGCCGCGTGGACCATCGAGAGAATCGGCGCGATCCCGATGCCGCCGGCGACGAACAGGTACTGCCGCGCCTCGATGAACGGGAAGGTGTTGCGCACCGCACGCACCGACAGCCGGTCACCCGCGCGTAACCGCGCGTGGATCTCGGCCGATCCACCGTCGCCATCGGCGATGTGGCGCACGGCAATTCGGTATCGCCCTCGATCGGCCGGATCACTGGTCAGCGAATACTGCCGCCGCCTGCCCGAGGGCAGCACGACGTCGAGGTGCGCACCGGGCAACCATGCGGGTAACGGCACCTCGTGCGGATCGGTCAAGACCAGGCTGACCACCCCGTCGGCCTCCGGCTCGATCCGATCGATGACGACCTGCGGCATCGAAACCGACTGCGCCACATCCGCTTCCACGAACGTCCGCCGGTGCGCGTCGGCGGCCATCATCCGCAGCCCGGAACCCGCCCGATACCCTTCCTCGACGACCGTCACGCGACCGCGTTCGCCTGATCCGCACACACCGTGGAGCCCATCTCGCAACCCTCATCTCTGATCGGCGAAGCCCAGCACCGGCAACGAAGCCCAGTATCCTGGCAATCTATTGATGACATCAGACGCTGTCAACATCGCCCGAGGTCGGTATCTCGCCTGTGAGAAGATGGCGGGATGGTCGCCGAAGACGACGGGTCCATCCCCGGCATGCGCCGTTGGCGCGGACGGTCCCCCGCCGATCGGGTCGCCGGACGCCGTGAGCAGCTCATCGAGGCCTGCACCGAGCTGATGGCCACCGTGGGCGCCGCCGAGACCTCGATGCGCGGCGTGTGCCGGCAGGCCGGGCTCACCGAACGCTATTTCTACGAGAGCTTCGCGAACCTGGACGCGCTGCTCACCACCGTGCTGGACGCCGTCGTCCTCGGCGCGCGGGACCGATTACTCGACGCGTTACCTGAGGCGCCGATCGAACGCGACGCCATGTTCCGTCATCTGGTCGGCGTCTTCACCGACTACCTGGTCGACGATCGCCGCCGGGGCCGGATCATGTTCGTCGAATCGCAGGCCACCCCGGTGCTGATGCCCCGCGCCAACGAACTGATCGGGTTATTCACGGCGCCGATCGCTCTGACGATCGGCGCCGGCGACTACTCGAACGCACCACCCGACGAACACGACAACGCCCTCAACGCCAGCGCCATCTTCGGCGCCCTCGCCTACCTCTACCGGCCCTGGCTGGACGGCGAGATCCCGGTCCCCCGCGCGCGATTCGACGACCACGCCGCGACCGTGCTGGAACACATTGCCCGCGCCCGTTCTTCGGTGCGTACCGAGGCCTAGTCCGCCACCGCCACCGGCGCGCGATGCCCGGCCCGCGCGAAACTGATCGTGTCATCGGCGACCGAGCCGTGCCGCAGCGTGACCAGATCGCGCAGATAGTTCATCCGCAACCGCCACGGCGCCCGGTCGCCCTGGATCGGGAACTCGCTCGCGGACCGCAGCACATAGCCGGGATTGAAGTCGGCGAACAACGATTCGGCGCCGACCGACGGGTCACCCACCGGCATGCAGCGCACGTAACCGTGCCGGTCCATGTGCCGGAGCAACCGAACCACGTACTCGGACACCAGATCCGCCTTGAGCGTCCACGAGGCGTTGGTGTAGCCGATGATGTAGGCGAAGTTCGGCACGTCCGAGAGCATCATCGCCTTGTAGGCCATGCGTTCCGACAGCTTCACCGGCTTGCCGTCCACCACCAGGTCCATGCCGCCGAACGCGAGCAGGTTCAATCCCGTTGCGGTGACGATGATGTCGGCGTCCAGCGTCGCGCCGGAGGCCAGGCGCAGGCCGGTCTCGGTGAACGTCTCGATCCGGTCGGTGACGATCTCCAGCTTGTCCTTGCGGATGGCCCGGAAGAAATCGTTGTTGGGAGTCAGGCAAAGTCGCTGATCCCACGGGTCGTAACGGGGCGTGAAATGGGTGTCGATGTCATAGCCCGGCGGCAGCCAGCGTTGCTGGAGGCCGCGGATGCGTTCGCGCATCCAGGCCGGATAACGTTGGCTCAGTTCATACATCGTGGTCGTGAAGGCCACGTTCTTGGCCCGGATCACCGCATAGGCCGCCCGCGGCGACAGGTAGCGGCGCACCTTCATCGCGATCTTGTCCTTGGCCGGACGGGACACGATATAGCTCGGACTCCGCTGCACCATGGTGACCTGCGCACCCTGCTCGGTCAGCGCGGGCCCGAGGGTGACCGCGGTGGCGCCGCTGCCGATCACCACCACCCTCTTGTTCGCGTAATCGAGGCCCGCGGGCCAGGACTGGGGATGCACCACGGGTCCGGTGAAGCGGTCGGCACCGGGGAACTCCGGCACATACGGCTCGTCGTATCGGTAGTAGCCGGAGCAGGAGAACAGGAAACCGGCGGTGAGCGTGACGGTTTCGCCGGTGTCGGTGCGCTCGGCGGTCACGGTCCAGCGGTTGTCCGGCGAGGACCATTCGGCGCGCAGCACCCGGTGCCGGAACCGGATGTGGCGATCGATGCCGTTCTCCGCGGCCGTCTCCCGGACATAGTCGAGGATCGTGTCGCCGTCGGCGATCGACTTCTCCCCGAGCCACGGCTTGAACCGGTAACCGAGGGTGTACATGTCGGAGTCGGAGCGAATTCCGGGATACCGGAACAGATCCCAGGTCCCGCCGAGCGCCGCGCGCCCCTCCAGGATCGCGTAGGTCCGGCGCGGGAACGCTCGCTGCAACTGATAGGCCGCGCCGATGCCGGACAGTCCGGCCCCGACAATGAGCACATCGATGTGCTCGGTAGCGGTTGTCATCGCTGTCTCCTCGGCTAGGCGGGGTGCGTGCCCAGCCTACGACCCAGACAGTCGGTTCCGCGCAGCCGGATGAATCGTGGGATGTATACGTCGCGCGCCGTGCACGGATTCCGTTCGGCCGCAACGTAGTTAAGCATTGAACGAGAGGACCGTCCCGAGCGGAACCGAACGGCATCCCGCCGCCCGGCCCGCAGTGAACTCACTCACATCACGGCGGCGCACCACCCATTCCCCGCTCTCGAACATTGCGTTAGCTGACTATTTGCCAACTCGCGAGTTCCGTGCCGCACACAGCGCCGCCCGGCCGGTGCGCACCGGACCCGAAAACCATTGGCGACCCGCAAAATTCATGCCGCAGCGGCACTGTTCCACCTCCATAGCCAGCCGGTCACCAGTTAGTGATACCTCACGAAACACTTACTCTCACACTGTCGCTCACCCCAACACCCGAGCCATAGGCGTTCCTAGTTACCGTCGGGTAGTGTCCGTCGCACCGAAGATCAGAGACGATCCGGAACCGTTTCTTTCCACGATTTCCAGGAGCGCGCGTGTCGCATTCTCGATTCGAATCCATCGGCGCCTATCTGCCTTCGAATATCGTCACGACCCAGGAGCTGCTCTCCCGGCTCAAGGAACCCCCGTCTTTCGATCTCGAAAAAATTACCGGCGTGAAACAACGCCGGGTGCACGACACGAACCCGGACAGCTACGAGGACTCCTTCGCGATCGCGATGAAGGCCGCCGAGGACTGTCTATCCAGGTCGCGCTACGACGCGAGCGAGCTCGACGTCATCATCTCCACCTCCATCACGCGGAGCAAGCACGCCACCCGCATGTACATGGAACCGTCCTTCGCCGGTTCGATAAGCCGTCTTATTGGCGCGTCCAAGGCCATTACGTTCGATGTGTCGAACGCCTGCGCCGGAATGCTCACCGGCACCTACATTCTGGACCGGATGATCCGCTCGGGTGCGGTGCGCAACGGCATGGTGGTCAGCGGTGAGGCCATTACTCCGATCGCCGACACCGCGGTGGCCGAGATTTCGGAGAAATACGATCTGCAGTTCGCGTCGCTGTCGGTGGGCGACTCGGGCGCCGCGGTCGTGCTGGACGAGGCCGTCGACGACAACGACAAGATCCACTACATCGAGATGATGACCGCGGCGGAGTACTCGCAGCTGTGTCTCGGCATGCCCAGCGACAAGAGCCAGGGTGTTGCGCTGTACACCGATAACCGCAAAATGCACAACGAAGACCGCTTCCTGTTGGGCACCAACAGCCAGATCAACTACCTCCAGGCCCAGGGCCGCACCTTCGCCGACGAGCAGTTCGACTACGTCATCCACCACCAGTTCGGCGCGGCCGCCATTCCGTGGATGAACGCCATCTGCGAGCGCGAGTTCGGCACCCCGATGCCGCCGGATCTGCGGGTCATCGAGAAGTACGGAAACACCTCCACCACTTCGCATTTCATCGTCCTGCACGATCAGCTCAGCGACCAGAACATCCCGGCGGGCTCGAAGCTGCTGATGATTCCGGCCGCCTCCGGCATCGTGACCGGCTTCCTGTCCACCACCATCTCGTCGCTGAAGGTCTGAGGTCAGTCATGGGCGTGCGCATCAAATCCGTCGGCATCAGCCGGGAAACGCAAAGCAGTGTGGAGAACAGCGGCCTGGCCGCGAAGCAGAGCCTGGAGCGGGCCGGGGTGCGGCCCGACCAGGTCGGCGTGCTGATCAACGCGGGGGTCTTCCGCGACTCGAACACCGTCGAACCGGCCGTGTCCGCGCTGATCCAGAAGGCGGCGGGCATCGGCCTGGAGTACGCGAAGAACGACCCGCGGACCTTCTCCTTCGACCTGATGAACGGCGCGACCGGCGTGCTCAACGCCGTGCAGGTGGCCACCTCGCTGCTGGCGACCGGCAGCGCCGAGCACGTGCTCATCGTCGCCGGCGACGGCCACCCGTCGATGACCCGCACCGCCGCCGCGGACGACTTCCCGTACGCCACTTCGGGAGCCGCGTTGCTGCTGGACTACACCGACGAGCCGGACGGCTTCGGCACGGTGCACACGGTCAACGGCGAGGGCACCCCGGCGGTCGAGGCGTATGTCGACACGGCCGCCATGGGCAGTGTCGGCCGCGGCCTGATGACCGTCGACCGGGAGCCGGACTTCGAAGATCGGCTGCTGAGCGTCGCGACCGAGGCCGCGAAGGCCGCGCTCGCGGAGCACGCGGACCTGGCCGGCACGGCGCTCATCGCCTCGACGCCGACCGTGGAGTTTCCCAAACGGCTCGCGGATGTTCTCGGCATCGACCAGGATTCGGTGCGCACGCCGGACCTGACCGACGGCGACCCGCACACCGCGTCGCTGCCGCAGGCCTACGACCGGGCCGTCATCGCGGACACGCTGAAGGATTTCACCCACGTGCTGTTCGTCGCGGCGGGCGCGGGTCCGTCGGCGGCGGCGGTGCTGTACCGGCTGCCCGCGCTCGCCGGGGCGGCTGCGTGACCTCGGCGACCTACTGGGCCGCCATCGACCGGTTCCGTGCGTTCGCGCGCACGGAACCGGATCGAGAGGCGGTCATCTACCCCGACGGAACGTCGGGCGACCTGCCGTCCTACCGGCACGTCAGCTACCGCGAGCTCGACGACTGGTCCGAGACCATCGCCGAGCGGCTCACCGCGGCCGGGGTCGGCTCGGGCACCCGCACCATCGTGCTGGTGCTGCCGAGCCCGGAGCTGTACGCGATCCTGTTCGGGCTGTTGAAGATCGGCGCCGTGCCCGTGGTGATCGACCCGGGCATGGGCCTGCGCAAGATGGTGCACTGCCTGCGCGCGGTGGAGGCGGAGGCGTTCATCGGGATACCGCCCGCGCACGCCGTGCGGGTGTTGTTCCGGAGCAGCTTCCGCAAGGTGCGCACCACGGTGACCGTCGGCAAGCGCTGGTTCTGGCGCGGCGAACGGCTGGCGGCGTGGGGCCGCAGGCCGTCCGGCGCCGCACCGCAGCGGGTGCCCGCCCCCGCGGACGACGTGCTCGTCATCGGATTCACCACGGGCAGTACCGGACCCGCCAAGGCGGTCGAGCTGACCCACGGCAATCTGGCCTCGATGATCGACCAGGTGCACACCGCGCGCGGCGAGGTGGCGCCGGAGACCTCGCTGATCACGTTGCCGCTGGTCGGAATTCTCGACCTGCTGCTCGGATCCCGTTGCGTGCTACCGCCGTTGATCCCGAGCAAGGTCGGTTCCACCGACCCGGCGCATGTGGCGCACGCGATCGAGAAGTTCGGGGTGCGGACCATGTTCGCCTCCCCCGCCCTGCTGATTCCGCTGCTGCGTCATCTCCAGCAGCAGCCGATCGAGCTGAAGACGTTGAGCAGCATCTACTCCGGCGGCGCCCCCGTGCCGGACTGGTGCATCGCCGGGTTGCGCGAGGTGCTGGCCGAGGACGTGCGGATCTTCGCCGGCTACGGGTCGACCGAGGCCTTGCCGATGTCGCTCATCGAATCGCGGGAACTGTTCGGCGGTCTGGTGGAGCGGGCGCATCGGGGCGAGGGCACCTGCATCGGGCGTGCCGCCGACCAGATCGACGCGCGCGTCGTCGCGATCACCGATGCGGCGATTCCGGATTGGGCGCGGGTCGAGGAGCTGGCCGGCGAGCTCGAAAGCTCGCGCGGCATCGGCGAACTCGTCGTCGCTGGGCCGAATGTCAGCACGCACTACTACTGGCCGGAGGAAGCCAACCGGCAGGGCAAGATCGCCGACAGCGACCGGATCTGGCACCGCACCGGCGATCTCGCCCGAATCGACGCCGAGGGCCGAATCTGGTTCTGTGGGCGCAAGAGTCAGCGGGTGGAGACGGCCGACGGGCCGATGTTCACGGTGCAGGTCGAGCAGATCTTCAATACCGTGGCCGGCGTTGCCCGCACCGCCCTGGTCGGTGTGGGTGCGCGCGGAGCGCAACGGCCCGTGCTGTGTTTCGAACTGAAGCCCGAGGCCGACGGCGCAGCGGTCGGGGCCGCGCTGCGGGCCCGCGGACGGGAGTTCGAACTCACCCGCCCGATCGCCGACTTCCTCAGCCATCCCGGGTTCCCGGTCGATATCCGGCACAACGCCAAGATCGGCCGCGAGCAGCTGTCCCAGTGGGCGGCCGGGCAGATCGGAAAGCGCGGATGAGCGGGAAAACGACGGCCCTGCGGGCGATTCCGGTGCTCGGCTGGCTGTACCTGGCCGGCGGCGTCCTCGCCGTCGCGACCGATCGGGTGCCGCGGAACCGGCTGTTGCGCGCCGCGTGGTGGATCGACGCGTTCCTCAGCGTCGTCGTGCACGCGGCGCAGATCCGGCCCGCGCTGCGGGCGGCCGAGGGTTCGGGGCGCTCCCCCGTCGAGACGGCCGTGCTGACGCAGATCTTCGGAATGACCTGGTGGCGAACGCAGGAGACGCGATGACAAAGGTATTGGTGACCGGCGCCTCCGGGTTCCTCGGCGGCGCGCTGGTCCGCAGGCTGGTGCGCGACGGCGAGCACGATGTCTCGATCCTGGTGCGGCGCACCAGCAAGCTGGCCGACCTCGGCGCGGACGTCGATCGGGTGCAGCTGGTCTACGGCGATCTGACCGACCCGGCCTCGCTGGTCGCGGCGACCAATGGCGTCGACATCGTGTTCCACAGTGCCGCACGGGTGGACGAGCGCGGCACCCGGGAACAGTTCTGGGCGGAGAACGTTCGAGCGACCGAACGACTCCTGGACGCCGCTCGGCGCGGCGGCGCGTCCCGGTTCGTCTTCATCTCCAGCCCCAGCGCGTTGATGGCCTACGACGGCGGCGATCAGCTCGACATCGACGAGTCGGTCCCCTATCCGCGGCGGTACCTGAACCTCTACTCCGAGACCAAGGCCGCGGCCGAACGCGCCGTATTGGCCGCGAACACCGAAGGATTCACCACCTGCGCGCTGCGCCCCCGGGCGATCTGGGGCGCGGGCGACCGGTCCGGTCCGATCGTGCGCCTGCTCGGCAAGACCGCCGCCGGGACGCTGCCGGACATCTCGTTCGGCCGCACCGTCTACGCCTCGCTGTGCCATGTCGACAACATCGTCGAAGCGTGCGTCCGGGCGGCGGCTTCGGACGCGGTGGGCGGCAAGGCGTATTTCGTCGCCGATGCCGAGAAGACGAACGTCTGGGAGTTCCTCGGTTCCGTGGCGACGGATCTCGGCTACGCGCCGCCGAGCCGCAAGCCGAACCCCAAGGTGATCAACGGCGTGGTGAACGTCATCGAAACCCTCTGGCGCATACCGGCCGTCGCGGCCCGCTGGTCGCCGCCGCTGTCCCGCTACGCCGTCGCGCTCATGACGCGCAGCGCGACCTACGACACCACCGCCGCCACCCGCGATTTCGGCTACCGGCCGGTCGTCGATCGGAACACCGGGCTGGCCGCCTTCCTCGCGTGGCTCGAAACCCAGGGCGGCGCCGAAGAACTCACCCGACATCTGCGCTGAGCCACTCCCCCAGTCGTCACCGGAGGCAAACATGAACCCAGACACCGTCTTCCGCCGGAAGATCTCGCCCACGGAGCGCCTGTACTTCTTCACCAGGGAGCTGTCGCCGCCGTTCCTGATGCACATGGTCGTGCACGGTGTCGGCACCCTCGACCCCGCCGCGGTGCAGCGCGCCGTCGATGTGGCGTCGGCGGCGAATCCCGGTGCGCGGCTGGTCCGCGACGGCAAGTACTGGGTCGACAGCGGCGTCCCGGCGCAGGTCCGGGTGGTGCCGGGGTGGACACTCGACTACGCCACGCTGGAGAACGACGAGGTCCTGAACAGTCCGATCGGCCCCACCCCCGACCGGACCACCGAGGTGCTGCTGCTCACCGGTGAACAAACCACCGTCGTGTTCCGTGTCTTCCACGGAGTGATGGACGGGATGGGTATGCGGATGTGGGTCGACGACGTGCTGCGCGCGCTGCGCGGCGTGGCCCCGGTCGGGGCGCCCGACCCGATCTCCGACGCCGAGCTGGTGGCGCGGGTCGGAGCGCCGGGCAGGCAGACGCTGGTGCTGCCGACCTACCCGGCGCCCACTGGACGTGGCCGGCAGGATCCGGCGGCGTCACGATGGTTGTTGCGGCACCGGACTGTGCACGCCACCGGCAAGGGCATGGTCGCCCGGGTAGCGGCGATCCTCGCCGCCGAGACCGGCGCCAAGTCCCGCTTCATGGTGCCGGTGGATCTGCGCAGGCACGATCCGGCGCTGCGCTCGACCGGAAACCTGGCGCTGCCACTGTTTCTCGATGTCGAGCCCGGCGACAGCTGGGAGACGGTCAGCGCCCGCATGCGCGCCGGATTGCAGCAGAAGACCGAACTGAATCAGCTCGACAACGGCGGTCTGTCGAAGTTCCCGCCCGCCGTGATCCGCGCCGTACTACGGTTCAGCAACTGGATCGGCGCCCGGTTCAACCGGAACATGGTGTCGGCCACCGTGTCCCACATGGGCAGGTTCGACCTGGACGAGCTGGCGGTGCCCGGCTGGACACCGAGCACCATGCGGGTGCTGCCGCAGCACAGCGGGGCGATGCCGCTCCTGTTCGGCATGATGGAGTCGGGCGGCAAGATCGATCTGACGGTCTCCTGTCGCAACGGCGAAGGCGTCGAGGCGCGGCTGGAGGCCCTGCTCGACAAGATCGCCGTCACACTGGAAGCCGATCTGGCGCCGCAAGATTCGCCGGTACGATGACCGGCTGGGCTCGGTTCGTCCTCGCCCGGCCGCGCACGGTGCTGGCCGTGGTGACCGGGGTGATGCTGCTGTTCGGGTTGCTCGGCATGAACACCGCGGACAAGGTGAGCGCCGCCGGATTCACCGACCCGCACAGCGAATCGGCGGCGGTCGACCGGCTGGTCCGCGACCACTTCGGCCCGCAAACGCCCGACGCGGTCGCGCTCTACACCGCGCCCGCGGGCGAGACCCTGGACGATATCGGCCCGCGCGTGCGGCAGTCGCTGTCCCGGATCGATCCGGCCCTGCTCCAGCGCCCGATCGAAACCTATTGGAACAGCGTCCCGCCGCGGCAACAGTTCCTGAAGTCCGCGGACAACCGGCAGGCACTGGCGGCGGTGTTTCTCGCCGGCGACGACAACCGGCGGGTCACCGCCTACCCGGATATCGAAGCGGCACTGAAGGTTCCGGGCATCGATACGAAACTGTCCGGCTACAGCGCACTCGCGACCCAGATCAACGGTCAGTCCCAGCACGATCTGGTGCGCGCCGAATCCCTTTCGCTGCCACTGACTTTGCTCATCCTGGTGCTGGTGTTCGGCGGTCTGGTCGCGGCCTCGATGCCGGTCGCGGTCGGTGTGCTCGCCGTGCTCGGTGCGATGGGCACCATCCGTGTCCTCACCGAATTCACCGAGGTAAGCACGTTCGCGGTGAATATCGCCTCGCTGCTCGGGCTGGGCATGGCCATCGACTACGGGCTGTTCCTGGTGACCCGATTCCGGGAAGAACTCGCCGATGGTCGCGGTGTCGAGTCCGCCATCGAACGCACCTGCGCCACCGCAGGCCGCACCGTCGCCTTCTCCGCGCTGCTGCTGGTCTGCGCCTTCGCCGGCACCTTCGTCTTCCCGCAGGCGGTGCTGCGCTCACTGGGTTTCGGCGCCATCGCCGCGGTCGCGCTCGCCGCCGGACTCTCGCTCACCGTGTTGCCGGCCATGCTCGCGCTGTTCGGCGCCCGAATCGGCAAGGCGGGCAACAGGGACCGCACCGAGCGATTCTGGGGCCGGGTGGTGGACGCCGTGCTGCGCAGGCCGGGCCTCGTCGCCATCGTCGTCGGCGCGGCGCTCCTGGTCCTCGCCCTGCCGCTGACCGGCGCGAAACTCGGCGACATCGATCATCGCGCGTTACCGGCGGGCAACGAGATGCGCACCACCGTCGAGGAACTCACCGCCGGGTTCCCCGCCGCGAGCAGCGGCGTCACGGCGGTGCTGCAAGGGACCGACGGCCCGCCGCAGTCCGCCGCGGTCGACGCCGCGCGCACCGCGCTGAGTCACGTCGACGGTGTCCGGCAGGTGCTCCAGGTGGGACGCGCCGACGATTTCGTCGTCTTCCACGCGTTCCTCACCGCGACCGACCGCAGCGAAAACGCCTCGGCCACCGTCCATGACATCCGCGCCCTCACTCCCCCGGACGGCACCGTCCTGCGGATCGGCGGCGACACCGCCGCCACCGTCGACAGCGTCCGCTCCATCGTGCACGCCATGCCCTGGATGATCCTCGCCATGGTCACCGCGACCGTTCTGCTGCTCTTCGCGGCCTTCCGGTCGATCGTGTTGCCGCTCAAGGCCGTGCTGATGGCGTTTCTCAGCCTTGCCGCCACCTTCGGCGTCCTCACCTGGATCTTCGGCGACGGCCACCTGGCGAACCTGCTCGGCGTCAGCCCCGGTCCGCTCGCCGCGGGCATGCTCGTCTTGATCATCGCCGTGGTCTTCGGCCTCTCCACCGACTACGAGGTCTTCCTGCTCTCCCGCATGGTCGAAGCACACAACGCCGGCGCAGGCACCGCGGCCTCGGTCCGCATCGGCACCCTGAAGACGGCCCGCGTGATCACCGCCGCCGCCACCCTGCTCGTCATCGTCACCGGCGCCTTCACCCTCTCGCCGCTCACCCCCATGCGTTTCCTCGGCCTGGGCATGATCATCGCCCTCCTGATCGACGCCACCCTCGTGCGCATGCTGCTGGTCCCCGCCCTCGTCGAACTCATGGGCGCCGCCAACTGGTGGACCCCCTTCCGGCGCCCCCGCCGAATCGCCGCCACCGTCGAACCCGCAGCACAACCAGCACCAATTCCATGAATCATGCTGGGGCCCGGTCGAAGCGCCACACCGGATCCCGAAAACATCTGGAACATCAATGAATATCTTGTCCGCCGAATATTTTTCATACCGATCAGTCGCCACGCCGCGATGAAGATTGCAATACCTTCGATCGCTCTCCAGGCTTAGCTCCCATGTCCGCCGCCTGCCCCTCCTGCTCCTGGCCATCGCCGATGCTTGTCTCAACGCACGGGGCGGTGCGCTATATGCGCTGTGTATGTGGCAGATTCCTGGTTTCGCACCAGGGCGGGGTGAATTCGGTGACCGGCCGGAGTGCTTGCAAGACACCCAAAGTCGCCGAGCACCTCGAGTTGATTCCGATTCCCGAGGCATAACACTCGGCCGGTCATTCCCCGGCTCACATACCGTGCCGACGATCGGCCGACACCAATTCGCTGACCCGCGCTTCGTTTTCGGCGGAGAACGTGTTCCGATACTTCGCCACCGCTCGTTCGGTGTCCTCGGTGACCAGGTCCGCGTTGATCTGCGCGGCCGCGAGAGCGCCTGCCGCCGCGGCCCCGCCGACCTGTGCGGACAGATCGGTGACGTTGCCCGCGACCCACACGCCGGGCACCGCGCTGCGGCCCGTCGCGTCCGCGACGAGGTGCTCGCCGAGACCGGACGGGTGCTGGGCTGGCCGCAACCCGAGTCCGGCAAGGAAATCGGTGCGCGCCGACATCCGGCTCATCACGGTGAGTGCCGCGCGATGGACGAGCCGGCCGTCGCGCATGCGCACGCCGACCAGTCGATCGCCGACGATCTCCACCGACGCTACTTCGCCGTGCACCACGGCGATGCCGCGCGCGGCGAACTGCTCCAGCTCCGCGCCGCTCGGTGCCGGCATGGTGTGCGTGAAAAGGGTGATGTCGTCACTCCATTGACGGAACAGCAAGGTCTGGTGCACCGCCATCGGTCCGGTGCCGAGCACGCCGATCGCCTGGTCGCGGACCTCCCAGCCGTGGCAGTACGGGCAGTGCAGCACGTCCCGTCCCCACCGTTCGCGCAGACCCGGAAGTTCCGGCAGCTCGTCCACCAGTCCGGTGGTCACCAGCAGCCGCCGCGCGCGCGTCGTGCGGCCGTCGGCCAGGGTCACGACGAAGCCGTCATCCGCGCGGGACACGGTCTCGACCACACCGGAGACGACGTCGCCCCCGTAATCGCGTACCTCCGCCTGCCCGCGGGCCACCAGCTCGCTCGGCGCCATCCCGTCCCTGGCCAGCAACCCGTGCACGCCGCTCGCCGGAGCGTTGCGCGGCGCGCCCGCGTCGATCACCACCACCGACCGCCGCGCCCGCCCGAGCATCAGCGCCCCGCTCGATCCGGCCGCGCCGCCGCCGACCACCACCACGTCATAGCCGTCTTTCAGCTGTTCAGTCATCATGACCACCTCCACGACCACCCTGCGATCACATCCGGCATATCTGCAAACTTTGTTGCCGATATGGCAAGCTGTGGACATGGACGACGACCTCGATCAAGCCCTCGACGCGGTCGGGCCCCGGCTGCGCGCGCTGCGCAAGCAGCGCGAAACCACCCTGTCCGCCCTGTCCGCGGCCACCGGCATCTCGGTGAGCACCCTGTCCCGGCTGGAATCCGGCGGCCGTCGCCCCACGCTCGAGCAACTGCTCCCGCTCGCCCGCGCGCACGGCGTCACCCTCGACGAACTCGTCGACGCCCCGCCCACCGGCGACCCGCGCATCCACCTGCGCCCGGTGGCCGCGCACGGCATGACCATCCTCCCGCTGACCCGCCGGGCCGGCGGCATCCAGGCCTACAAGATGGTGCTGCCGGCCAAGTCCAGCCGCACCGAACCGTCGCCGCAGACCCACGAGGGCTACGAGTGGCTCTATGTGCTCAACGGCAAGCTGCGCCTCGTGCTCGGCGAACGCGACCTCGTGCTCACCCCCGGTGAGGCCGCCGAGTTCGACACCAGGGTGCCGCACTGGTTCGGCGCCGCGACCGCCGAATCCGTGGAGTTCCTCAGCCTTTTCGGCAAGCAGGGTGAACGCGCGCACCTGCGTGCCCGGCCCAAACAGCCGGATAAGTAATGGTCAGAAAATAGTTCGAGATCGTCACCGGCACTCGGTACCATCCGATGTCATGGAGTGATGACCGATGCCGAGTGCGCCCGCCGAATACGCTGCCGCAGTAGCGGTTCGAGCGTCCGGCGGTGCTGCCCGCATCCGTCATCACTCCTGCGACCTAGGACACTCATGCCCGACGAAACCTTCCTTCAGCACGTCACCGGCCGGTTGGCCGCCGTTCCCGGCGTCCGAGCGGTCACGCTGGGCGGCTCGCGCGCCCAGGGCACGCACACCCCGGACAGCGACTGGGACCTCGCCATCTACTACCGGGACACCCTCGACCCCACCGACCTCCGCGAACTCGGCTGGCCCGGTGAGGTTTCCGAACTCGGCGGCTGGGGCGGCGGCGTCTTCAACGGCGGCGCCTGGTTCACCATCGACGACCGCCAGGTCGACGTGCACTATCGCGACCTCGACGTCGTCGAACACGAACTCACCGAGGCCGGACAGGGCCGATTCCATTGGGAACCACTGATGTTCCATCTGGCCGGCATCCCCAGCTACCTGGTCGTCGCCGAACTGGCGATCAACCAGGTGTTGCACGGCAGCCTTCCGCGTCCCGACTATCCCCCGGCGCTACGCACAACGGCGCCGCCGATATGGCAGAGCCGCGCCGCAATGACGTTGCAGTACGCCGAGAACGCCTACGTCGAACGCGGCCAGGCCGCCGAAGTAGCGGCGTCCGTGGTCATCGCCGCGATGCAGACCGCCCACGCGGTCCTGGCCGCTCGCGGCGAATGGACCACCAACGAAAAGCGGCTGCTGCACCGGGCCGGACTCCGGGAAGTCGACAGCATCGCCCGCGGACTCGACTCGGACCCGAAGTCGTTGGCTCAGGCCATTATCGAAGCACAGGCGCTGTTCGACGGTGCGATGAAGTGAGCCACGCGTGCTCCCCGGCAGATCTGCCGGGGAGCACGCCGTGTCGGACTCAGTCCGGTCGCAGACGACTTTGCAATCGCGGACTGTGGTGTCCATATCCCGGCTGATTGAGAACCGCGGCAACGAAATCGGTGTGCCGCAGTCTGCGCCCGAGCCGGGCTTCGAGACAGCCGATGCAGAGAATGCTGTCGGCCGAAGCGGCGGCGCATTTCCATACCGAGTCGTGCACCGTGTACCACTCGTCCGGACCGTCTATGGGTGCGGTCGCCGATCCGCATTCGTGGCAGGGGAATTCATCCCGCGCGCAATGCCGCGCATCGATGGTTCGATCGCCGATGCCGTTCCACCACATCAGTAATCGATGCACCGAATTCGAAATAGTCTGCGCTGCCATCTTATTCGAAATCACCAAGCGCGACGCTGCACACTGCCCTTTTTGATGCAAGAGGTGCACACCTTCATTCGCACGGGCGCACCGTCTTTGACTGTTCGCACGGACTGGATGTTCGGATTGAACCGGCGACTCGTCCGTCCCTTCACGTACCGCTGCTGCGCACGGCGGCCGGCGCGGGCCACCTGATTTCCGAAGCTCGGCTTCTTGCCGCAGACGTCACAGTGGGCGGACATCATCTCTCCTGTTCTGGCGAGGTCATCGCCGTCGGCGTCGGTGGTCACTTGCATTGTTGGCGGTCTCCGTGAACCGCGCGCTGCCGTCCAGTCCCGCAGTGGGCGCCGAACAGGACCTATGACCAGCGCAAACAGCGATCGGTCTTGCCGCCGGATCGATGCAGAACGCATGGCATTCCGTGCAGATTGCACCGCCTCAAATCCATCCACGGTCGGCGGCGATCCGGATCGCCTCGATGCGGTTGCGCGCGCCCACCTTGCGATTGATGGCGGCCAGGTTGTTGCGAATGGTGCCCGGCGAAAGATGCAGCGCCACTGCGATTTCGTCGGGCGTGCGCCCTCGTGCGGCCAGCCGGAGGATGTCGACGTCGCGGGTGCCGAGCGGATTGTCCGGGCCGTGCATCGCCTCGGTGACCGCCTGCGGGTCCAGTACCCGGTCGCCGTGCGCGACCCGGCGCACGGCGGCGATCAGCGCGTCGATCGATGCGCCTTTACTCAAGAACCCCTCTACCTGCGCGGCCAGCGCGGACCGGAGCACATCCGGGCGGTGCGGCGTCGTCACGACGATCACGCGGCAGCCGGGCAACGCCGCCTTCAACCGTGCCGCCGCCGAAACCCCGTTCAGCCCTGCGAGTTCCGCGTCCAGCAGCGCCAGGTTCGGCCGGCTGCGCCGCGCGCTCGCCACCACCTCGGTGCCCAACTCCACCTGCGCGACCACCTGCATCCCCGGCTCGCCGGACAGGACGGCGGCCACCGCCTCGCGGGGGAGCCGCTGTCCCCCGGCGATCAGCACTCGAATCATGAGCGTATTCCTTGTCGGCGAATGCCGAATACACTGCGCCCGTTGACATCACGCGACCACCCGGCCTTCCCGCGCCGATCCGTCCGGATTTCGGTACCGGTGGTCGGACAGCGGGAAACAGCAGCGGGCAGGCCAAGCCGCGTGCGTCAACTGCGCACAGGAGCAGGAAAGGTACAACGAATATCCCAGGCCATCGGGAGCAGCCGTCCACAAACCGACCGGAGCACGCTTGCGCGGCTCACGGTCTCAGTGCCGGAACGACGACTCCTAAGCGTTTGGGATAGGTCATCACCTCAGAACTCGATGGAAGCCGGACACGGTTCGCGCCCCGCAAAACGCCACCACCATACGACCGGCCCCCGGCTTCACGCCAGTCTATTTCTCGCTCAGCCGCTCGATGATCATGTCGCGGAACCGTTGCGCCGCGTGCGACAGATAGGCGTCGTCGCGCCAGACGAGCCGCAGCGTGCGGTAGCTGTCCTGGCTGCTCAGCCGCACCGAGCCGACCTCGGGATGGGTGCCGACGCGCCGCGACATCGCCGGGATCAGACCGATCCCGAGCCCGGCGCTGACCATGTACTGCACCGCCGCGAGCTCGTCTCCTTCCACCACGACGTTCGGGACCAGGCCGGCGGCGGCGAACAGCCGATCGGTGAGCGCGCGCTGCCAATAGCCGGTCCGGGTGGTGACGATCGGCTCCCCCGCCAGCGCCTCGACCGGGACATCGGTGCGGCCGGCCAGTGGATGCGCGGCAGGCACGGCCAGCAGCACCGGCTCGCGGACCAGCTCGACTGTGCGCAGATCGGGTCCGGTGAGCGGCTGGGACGCGAGACACAGGTCGACCTCGCGCGCGGCGAGCTGCTGCACCATGCGCTCGGCGGTGGACTGGTAGAGCTGGATCTCGACCCCCGGATAGTGGGCGCGGAAGCCCGGCAGGAATTCGGTGAGCGAGAGCAGCGTTTCCGACGCGACCGCGACCAGGCCGTGCTCCAGACCGGCGGCGTCGGCCAATTCCCTACGCGCGTCGTCGATTTCGGCGAGGGCATGGGATATCCGGCGGAGGAAGGCCGCGCCGAACCGGTTCAACCGGATCTGGCGCCCCTGCCGGTCGAACAGCTGCACGCCCAGTTCGGCCTCCAGGCGGGCGATCGTCCGGCTGATCGACGGTTGCGCGACGCGCAGCTCCGCGGCGGCGCGACTGATGTGCTCGTGGCGGGCGACCACTTGGAAATAGCGCAGTGCCAGCAGGTCCATGCCAACCACTCTCTCATAACCGCCATGGCATCAATTCATGCGCGTTTCGGTCTTGGACGTTATCAACTGCCCGGTTCTAGCGTTGGTCGTGCAGCCGCCGAGTGCGTGCTTTTCGAGCGATAGATGTTCTGCGAGAGGATGTTCCATGCCCAAACAAGAATCCGGAGAGTTCGTGCGGGCGATGATGCGCTGGCACTTCAGCGAGCAGACCGGTTCGCCGTTCTGGTTGGCCCGCGCCAAGACCCTGGACTTCGATCCGCTGGTCGACGTCCGCGGTTTCGACGATCTCGCCCTGTTTCCCAATGTCGTCGACGAGTTGCGCGATATCGAGGTTCGCGACCTGATTCCGCGCGGCTGCGACGACCGCGCGGTGCGGGTATTCGAAAGCGGCGGCACCACCGGGCAACCGAAGCGGGTGGTGTTCACCGCGGACTGGGAACGCAGCGCCGCGGACTGGCTCAGCGAACGCTTCGACGCGCTCGGCATCTCCCGGGATGCCGACTGGCTCAGCGCGATTCCGAGCGGACCGCACGGCGTCGGCGCGACGATCGCCGGCCTGTGCCGTGCCCGGGGCAGCCTGAACTTCACCATCGATCTGGACCCGCGCTGGGTGAAGCGACTGATCGCCGGCGGACACCACGACCAGGCCGACGCCTACACCGACCATCTGATCGAGCAGATCGGTCACGTCTTGCGCAGCCAGGAGGTCGGCGTGTTCGTCTGCACCCCGCCGCTGCTGGAGCGGCTGGCGCGGCACGACGACCTGGTCGATCTGGTCGATCGCAAGGTCCGCACGATCATCTGGGGCGGCGCGCATCTGGACGCCGATACCAGGAACCTGCTGCGCCACGAGGTCTTCCCGCACGCCGATCTGGTCGGAATGTACGGCAGCACAATGATACTCGGCGCGGCGATCGAACGTCCCGGCCTGCGGGACGAGGAGCCGTGTGTGTTCGACACGTTCGCCCCGTACACCACCTTCCGGATCGTCGACCCGGACACCGGGCAGGTTGTTCCGTACGGCGAACGCGGTCAGGTCGTGATGCATCATCTGAGCAAGTCGGCGCTGCTGGTCAACAATGCCGAACGCGACCATGGCGTGCGAATGGCCGCGCCCACAGGGGGTTTCGGGGATTCCGTGGCCGATGTCGCGCCGGTTGCCGCATTCGGCGGTGCGGCCGTGATCGAGGGGGTGTACTGATGCTCGAGCTCGACGCGCTCGGCCCCACCGGTCCGTACCGGTCACGCAAGCAGGAGACGATCCCGGATCGCTCCGGAAACCCCGTCGCGACACTGAGTCTCGTGCCCCCGCTCTACGCCGCCCGGGCGATGCAGGCCATGCATCGGTCGTCCCCTGTTCCCGTCGATGAACGGATCGCGGCGATCGCTCGCGCGGGGCACGCGTTCGCGAACGAGCGGGTCGCCGGCCAGACCGCCGACGAATACCAGCGCACGGTCAGCGCGGTCGCCGGCATGCCGATCACCGTGGTACGCCAGGCAACCCGGGACATCGAGCGGGCCGCGGCGCACGCGTATCGCCACGTGCAGAACGCGCGCCCGGTCGGCGCGGTCGTCAAGTGGCAGGACCCGTCCACCCGTGCGGGACGGGCGGTGTGGACCCGGCGCGGCGAGGTCTTCGCCGTGCACGCCGCAGGCAATCACCCTGCGGTGCACCAGGGTTGGCTGGAACCCCTCGCCGTCGGGTTTCGCGTCGCAGTGCGTCCCTCCCGCCGTGAGCCCTTCACCCCGCACCGATTGATCAGCGCTCTGCGCGCGGCCGGGTTCGGCGACGACCAGGTCGTGCTGTTGCCCACCGAGCACGCTGCGGCCGACGAGATCCTGCGCATGGCCGACCTGGGCATGGTCTACGGAGGCGACGACGTGGTCGCCAAATACGCAGGCAGCCCAGGCATTCTGCCCCAAGGGCCGGGACGTTCCAAGATCCTGCTGACCGCAGGCACCGACTGGACCGCCGCTCTCGATACCATCGTCGAATCCGTCAGCGGCGGTGGCGGTGTCGGCTGCGTAAACGCCACCGCAGTGTTAGTCGAGGGCGATCCCGCCCCGGTAGCCGCCGCAGTCGCCGACCGGCTCGCCGCCCTCCCCAGCTTGCCCGCGCACGACGAACAAGCGATCCTCCCCGTCCACACGCTCCAGGAAGCCCGCCGATGGGAAGATCACCTACTGAAGCGAGCCGCGGGAACCACGCCATGGCTGGGCGGAACCGGAATAGTCGATGACCTCCGCGACGGCAGCGCCGTCCTCCGCCCCGCCGTACACCAGGTGAACAGCCCGTTCGCCGAGCAGGTCGGCGCCGAACTCCCCTTCCCCTGCGTGTGGATCGCCCCGTGGGCCCGCACCGACGGTGTCGCGCCGCTACGTAACACGCTGGTCCTCACCGCGTTCACCACCTCCGGGTCGCTGATCGACGACCTGATCAACGAACCGACCATCGGCAACGTCTACCTCGGCCACCACCCGACCAACTGGCTGGAGCCCGGTCTGCCGCACGACAGTTACCTCGGCGAGTTCCTCATGCGGACGAAAACGGTCCTGCGCTGACGGCGCTCGCGATCTACCCGCGTTGGCCGACCAAATCCGCTGGGGCCGAATCTGTTCCGCTGACCGCGGAGTGTTTCGGTGTCGCGGGTGCCCAACCGCGCAATGGTCGCACCACCGATCCGTAGAAGATGTCGGTCGCCGACTTCACACTGGTGACGAAGCTGGCCGCGGTTCCGGATCGGCGGTTGCCCATCGGGAAGTTCTGCTCCAGCGCGAAAGACACGATCGGTGCCGTGCGGCCCACGGTCAGCACCTTCGGGTTGGCCCGCCCGGTACGGAGCAGTTCGCAGGCTTCGGTGCCACGTTCGGCGAACACCACTTCCACTTGAACATCGTCCGGCGCGTTGTCGAGTTGCTTGATCAGCCAGGACAATCGACGGCCCGGGGTGCCCTCGGTCGGCGCGTCGAGGGTGGTGCGGCAGCGGATCCGATTGGTTCGCACATCCGCGACGATCACCAGATCGCCTGCGGCGTCCGGTATTCGGAGCACGGCCTCGAATGTTCCGTCGGCGGCGAACCGTTCGGCGACCGCGGCGTTGCGGGCGGCCGGATCGGCGCGGTGCCGGCGCGACAGCACATAGTTGACGGTCATGCCGAGCCGGGCGGTCATCCGCAGTGCGAGATGCCGGGACAGCGACACCCACGTGTCGGCGACGATCAGCGCCTTCTGATCGCTCGCGCGCAAGGTCCCGGCCGTCACCGCGTCCCGGACCGCGACCCAATGCCTGCCCATGTCGACGAATTCCGAGGCGCCCGAGCGCGGGCAGTCGAGGTAGCGCAGGAACTCGCTCAAGATCCAGGCCTGCAAGTCCTCTTCGATACCGCCGTGCGAGAGCAGCATTCGCGCCTCGTGCGCCACCTCGGCCCAAGACAGATGGCGTAAGGCCACCTTGGCCAGCTTGCGGCGGTCGACCTCGACCGGAAGTTCGCCGGGACCGGCAGGAATGTCGTTCGACAGGCTGACCACCACGTCGTAGTTCTTCCGGCGCGCCACGTCGAGGTAGTTCTCCAGCTGTTCTCGCCGCAGCTTGCCGTTGCCGGTCTTGACCTCGAGCAGCCCGGTCCACACTCGACTGCCGCGCGACACCTTCAGCACCGCGTCCGGGACCACCTTCGAATCGCCCCGCTCGAACTGCACCTCGATGTACCCCTCGAACACCCCCACCGGTGCACCCATCCGCGCACACACCGCCCGCGCGAACGGGCGCACCGCCTGCATCGTCGCGATCAGGGCCGATGTCGCACGCCGCTCCTGCTCCTCGCCGGCACCGACCCCGATCACCGAGAACAACGGAGCCCGCTGCCAGGTATCGAACTCGGCAAGCCGGAACTCCATCGGCTTCGCCTTCTTCGATGCCCGCTTGGCGGTGCGCACTCCGCGGTTCCGCACCGGAGGTCCGGCAGGTTGTTCGGGCGGCCGCGGTGCGGCGATCGCCGGTTCCGCACGCACACCCGGCGCCTCGACCTGCTCGACGTCCTCGTCCACCTCGACGCCGAAGTGCGTCGCCAGCCCGGCCAGACCCGACGCCCACCCCTGCCCCACCGCGCGGACCTTCCACGCGCTGCCCCGCCGGTACACCTCGCCGAAGACGAACGCCGACTCCGTGGTCGCATCGGCGGTGGTGTACTCCGCCAGCGAATGTCCCGCAGCGTCAACCACTCTCAATGTCAACTTGCCGAGGTCGCCGAACGTGCCCGCACCCACGCTGCCGACAAGCGCCACGGTATGCACCGCCGCGGAGACTGCCGACAAATCGACCGCGATCCGCGCCTGCGCCCCCTCCTCGGTCGCACTCGTTCCCAGAAACCGCACCGCCCCATCCACCGACTCCGGCTGATTGTAAAAGACGAAATCGCTGTCACAACCAACCTTCCCGTCCGCCCCCAACAGCAGCGCCGACCCATCGACCTCGATCTCCGACTCGGTCCACCCGATCACCACATCGATCCGCACCACATCCTCCGGCAGCGACAGATTCTGCCCCTTGCTCAGCATCGGAGACGCCACACCGATCACCCTTCTCGCGATTCGACCCGCCCGATGAGTCTCCCAACCAGCACATTCGCTGTCTGTCCCCCGAACACTCGACACCCCACCTCTGCGCCGAATCGGCGGATCGGCAACCGAATCCGCGAACGCCACCGATTCACGCACCGTCCCCGAGAACCGGCGACGCATACGACCGCGCATACGTGTAGTGCGGTGACACGGTGATCACGTCACACACCCGCACCACCCGCTCCGGCACCGTGCCGCCGAAATGCTCGGCGTTCGGCACGACAACCGCTTCGGCCCCCACGGCGCGAATAACGTTCAGCAGGCGCTCGACCGGCTCGTCGGTCTCCGCGCCGAACACCACCGTCTTCGCCAACTCATACCCCAACCGCTTTGCCAGGCTACGTATTTGAGTCTCATGCCAAGGCTGCGAGCAGCCGGACACATCGCGCCGCAGATACCCGATCGCCGTAGGTCGACTCACCGATTCACCCCATCCGACTCGTTGTTGGCCGGCGGCTCGGAACCGGGTTGACCGGCACCGGTCCCAAGCGCCGCCTACAACGCTATGAAGATCGATGATTGCCCGACCAACACATTGCACAATCGTGCACGAGACCTATTTCGCCAGTACAGAACTGGTATCAGTGGGCGACAATGGATCTATCGAAAGCATGATCCTGCACGAGGCGAAGGAGAACGCATCATGCGGTTACGGTTCCTCGGTAAAGGTGGTAGCACGAACAACGGTTGTCCGTCGCTGTTCGCCACCGACCAAGACAGCTATGTGGTGATGGGCTGGAAGACCCAACGCCCTGAGACAGTCGAAATCCCGCACCTACTCACCGGATTCGCCGAGCCGAGTACCTTCATCGGAGCCGCGCTCGGCGATACCGGACGCGGTACCTTCACTCTCACCGGCCGCCTGATCACCGATGACGAGACATTGAGTCAGCTGCAACCGGCCGACGATGAGGCCGCGGTCGAGGTACCCAAGCGAGAAAGGACGTTCTACGGTGCGGCTGATAGGCGATGACGGATTCAGGGACCTACTACGGTCCTGCAAACGCGAAGCTTTCCATCTCGAGGTGCTCGACTCCTATGCTGAACCGCATGAGCACGAACCGCTTCGCCGATTCCTCGACGGCGAGCCGGACGATTACATCTGGTTCCAACCGTGGATGGATGTCGTGCGGGAAACCACGGAACGCGGAGTAGCAATCACCCGAACGCGGATAGTGTCGGTGCCCCACACCGACTACACGAGGTTTTCTTTGACCGTCGCCGAACTCAACACTCAGGCCGGGGAGGACATCCGATACTTGCCGCGCCATCTCGCCGAAGACGTACCACCAGACGACTTCTGGCTGTTCGACGACGAACTGGTGATCTTCTCGGCGTTCGGCCCGTCCAGCGCGTGGTCCGGCGCGGTGACCGTGGACGCAACCATCGTGGGCTACTGCCAACGGATCAAAGAACGGTTCTGGCCATTGTCTGTGCCATATTCGGAGTACGCCACGGCGTGACCGACTCCGTACAGCAGCAACGTGAATCCCTCGGAGCACGGCTTCGGGAGATCCGTGTTGCCGCAAACGTCTCCGGCGCCGAGCTCGCCCGCCGCAACGCATGGCATCCGAGCAAAGTCTCGAAAATCGAATACGGGAGGATCAAGCCGTCGCGTGCAGACATCACGGCGTACTGCCGCGACTGCGACGCCGACAATCAGTTACCAGATCTTCTCGCAACTCGACACAATATCGATTCCGCGTACATGGAGTGGCGGAAGATTCTCGGCACCGGAACCAAACGACGCCAACAGGCATCAGTCAAATGGGAAGCCGAGGCCCGGATTCTGCGGTGGTACGAGCCTGTACTCATACCCGGCCTGCTCCAGACGGCCGACTACGCGACGGGCATCCTCCGGAAGGTCATCGACTTTCACCGCATCCCTGATGACCTCGACGAAGGCGTGTCCAAGCGTATGGAACGCCAACGCATTCTGTATCAGCGGGACCATCTGTTCCATTTCGTCATCGCCGAGCAGGCGCTGTACACCACCGTCGGACACGACCAAACCATGATCGGCCAGCTGGACCGGCTCATCGCCATTCAGGGAATGCCCAGAGTGACCCTGGGCATCGTGCCCTTCATGGCGCCGTTCGAGACCGCGACAACAAGCTTCGTCATGTTCGACAACAAGATGATCCTGGTCGAGGGAATCACGGCCGAACTCCGCATAACTCAGCCGAGGGAAATCGGAATCTATCACCGAACGTTCGACATTCTCGTCAACCAATCGGTGACCGGAGAGCCCGCCCGAGCGCTCATCGGCAAAGCGCTCGAACGAAGACGTCCAATCAACTAGATCTCGAAGCAGGCCGTGACCGAGGTCGAATCGCATCGGCCGATCTCCTGATTCAGCGAAGCCACCCTCGGCGGGAGTGTGCCGGGACGCGGCCAGGCGCTATTGCCCGTAGGAAAAGCGGAGGTTTGCGAAGAGGAGGTGGTTGAGGCGGCGGCGGAGGTGGCCGGTTTTGCTTTGGTCGGGGGGTTCGGCGGGGGTGAGGAGGGTGAAGTTCAGGAGGGTTTCGGCGGAATCGGTGGATGTCAGGTGGAAGTGGATCTGGTCGTCGGGTCTGGTGGGCCAGAGGGAGGACCAGACGACTCGGTGCGGGTTCTCGGCCGCCAGGACTGTGGGTTCGACTTCGTCGGAGAGGAGGATGAGCCAGGGGCGGGACTGGGGGCGGCGGGGGCGGGTCAGGGATTCCCAGACGATGTGGGGTGGGGCGGGGAGGCGGCGGCTTCTCGAGCCGAACTCGATCATTCTTGCAGCGTAGGGCGCATGCGGATCTGGCGACACCGCGCGGAGATGTCCGGTCGTCACGCGCGGCGGTTGCGGACAGGTGCGTGCGGCCGGGGTAGAGCCCCTGCACCGAGGGGCTCTACCGTTCACTGCTCGGGGCTGAGGATCTCTCCGGTGTCGGCCGCGCGAACGAGGATCGCCTCGATCGGGCAGGATTCGGCGGCGTCGATGAGCAGGTCGTCGGGCTGGACGACCTCGGCGATCGGACTGGACCGGCCGTCGACGAGGGTGAAGTGTTCGGGGGCCAGGCCGGTGCACATGCCGGAGCCGAGGCAGGCGCCACGGTCCACTTCGATCCGCCACTTCTGTTCTGCCATAACAGTTTCCCCTTACCAGCTGACGGGAAGCGCCTTCGGCCCACGGACCAGCAGGCCGGTCTTCCACGGTACTTCCTCGAACGGGACCGCGAGGTGCAGCGTCGGGAAGCGTTGCAGCAGTGAGCCTAACGCGACCTGCAGCTCCAGTCTGGCGAGTTGGGCGCCAAGGCAGTGATGGATGCCGTGACCGAACGCCATGTGCGGGTTGTTGTTTCGGGTGAGATCGAGCTCATCGGAGTTCTCGAACACGCTCTCGTCGCGGTTGGCGGCCTGCGTGTTGACGATCACCGACTCCCCCGCTCGCACGGTCACACCGCTCAGCACGACGTCCTCGGTGGCGACCCGGGCGAAGGACCCGCCGGAGCCGAGCTGAACGTAGCGCAGCAGCTCCTCGACGGCGCCGGGCACCAGCTCCGGCCGGCTGCGCAGCAATTCCCAGTGCCGCCGCTCGCTGAGCAGGACGTAGGTGAAGTTGGCGATCTGGTTGGCGGTGGTCTCGTGGCCCGCGATCAGCAGGCCGATACCCATGTTGACCAGCTCGTCCTCGGTGAGCCGGTCGTCGTTGTCGCGGGCGGCGACCAGCGCGGCGAGCAGGTCGTCGGCGGGTTCGGCCCGGCGCTGCGCCACCAGCTCGGCGAGGTACTCCTCGAGCGAGACGCGCGCCGCGTCGATCTGCGCGGGGGTGTGCGCGGTGGTGGACAGCACGGTGTCGGAGAAGTCGCGGAAGCGATGCTGGTCCTCGGTGGGCACGCCGAGCATCTCGCAGATCACGGTGACCGGCAGCGGCAGGGCGAGACTCTGCACCAAATCGGCTACCGGGCCTGCTGATTCGATCTCGGTGAGCCGCTCGTCCACGATCTGCTGGGCCCGCGGGCGCAGCTGCTCGACCCGCCGGCTGGTGAACGCCTTGGCGACCAGCTTGCGCAGCCTGCTGTGTTCGGGCGCGTCCATGCTGAGCAACGAATTCTGCCGAGACGGGCCCGGCGTGGTGCGCGGAATGTCCTCGCGGTCAACGGTTACCGCGCGGCTGAACCGCGGGTCGGCGAGCACCAGCTTGGCGTCCGCGTAGCGGGTGACCAGCCAGCCCTCGCCGCCGTAGGGCAGCTGGACGCGCGAGGTCGGTTCCTCGCGGCGCAGCTTGGCGAACAGCGGATCCATGTCCAGGCGGATGGGTTCACCGAAAGGGTATTGGCGCACCTCAGTTTTCACGGTCATGCGGGTCTCCCTTGGCCGACGCCGATCGGCGCGGTAGTGATGTAAGCAATTGCTTACAACACTTCATGTTAGGGAGGTCACAATCCCGCGTCAACGGTCGGATCCCGTTACGGCGGCGGGAAATTCACGTCCGTCCGGGGCAGCAGCGCCTGCGCCGCCTTCAGCACATGGCGGGCAACCGTGGCCGAATCCGCACTGGCCAGCGGCTCTCTGCGGTGCACGGTGCGCAGCAGGCCGATGCCGAGCAACCAGGCCAGCAGCAGATCCGCACACAGCTCGCTATCGGGATCGTCGCCGAGCGAGGACATCGCCCGGACGTACTCGTCCCCCAGTTCGCGGCGAATCGCCGAGGCCCCCTCGTCGTGTCCGCTGGACCGCAGCGCGGCCTGCAACCAATGCTCCTGCGCCACCGACCCGCTCGGCTCGAGTATTCCGACGAGCAGCCTGCTCAGCAGCCCTTCGACCGGCCCGTCCTCCAGTCTGCGCCGCCCCTGGTCCGCGATCGCCGCCCGGAACAGTTCGTCCTTGTTGCCGAAATACCGGAACAGCAACGCCTGATTCACCCCGGCCCGCGTCGCGATGTCGCGCACCGTCGCCCGCTCGTAGCCGCGCTCGGCGAACAGCTCCTGGGCCGCGGTCAGAATCGCGGCGCTGGTAGCGGCCGAATCCCGTTTGCGGCTGACCGTTTCGTTCTCGCTGGACATGCATCCTCCGGTTGCCGAATCTCCGGGTGAGCAGCGTAAAGCAGGCAACCGATCCTTCGCTGACATCGGCCGCGGCGGACGAGCGGATGAGCCGCGGCTGACGCTAAGGATTGTCTACTTCGCCCGTTCTGGCGAGGTCAGCGGTTACGCGCCGAGCGCACCGGCCAGCAGCGGCCAGGAATCGTGCAGATCCGTCTCGAACTGGCCCCAGGTATGCGCGCCCTCGGGCCGGTTGACGTGTACCGCGGGCAACCCGAGCTGATCGAGCCGGTCGGCGAAGGCGGCCGTGCACGCGCTCGCGATGGCCTCGATCGGCGGAAAGGCCAGCCCGCCTTCGTCGATCGCGCCGGGCGTGCCGGTCGCGGCGGACAGGTAGATCGTTTTCCCGGCCAGCGCGGCGGCATTGGCGAACGCGTCGTGGGCGCGCCAGATCGCATCGCCCGGCGCACCCCACATGTTCGCGGTGTTGCCGCCGCCGCGCACGACCTGGGCACTGACCATCGCGACGCCGAGAGCGTCTGCGGTCCAGGGACATCCGCTGTAGGCGGCGACGGCGCGGTAGACGTCGGGCGCTTGGATCGCGAGGTCGACCGCGGAACCCGCGCTCATCGACACCCCGGCGATGGCGTTGCGTCCGGTGCTGCCGAGTCGCGCGTCGAGTACGCCGGGAAGTTCGCGGGTGAGATAGGTCAGCCAGCGGTTGCGGCCGACCATCGGGTCGTCGGCGAGCCAGTCGGTGTAGAGGCTGTACGCGCCGCCCACCGGCATCACCACGTTGACGTGCTTGTCCGCGAAGAACTCCCGGACGTCGGTGTCGTCCCACCAGGAGATGCCGTCGGTCCCGCCGCCGATCCCGGTGAGCAGATACAGCGTGGGCGCCGGACCGCCCGCGGCCCGGATCACCCGGTTGGTCACCACCCGATCCATCGCCGGCGAGTAGACGTCCAGCTGCACGATCGACCCGCCCAGCGAAGACTCTTCGACCAACCGCGCCCCGGACGGAGCTGCCGCGGCCGAGCCGACGGACAGGACCGAAACCATCAGCACACCGACCAGTGAAACCAAAAACCTCGAAGCCGCCACTATTCCGTTGTACCGCCGCAGGATCGGCGCAAAACCCGAAGGGGAAGACCAAGATTCAGGTCTTGACAAGGTGCCGGGCCCACGCGCGCCCCTCCCCGCACCCCTCGAGCCGGCGCACCGTGACCCCCACCGAGCCCCGGCTATGCCGAATTGGATCGTGCCCAATTTCTGCCGGAGAATTTTCATCGGAATTCGCCGACACACGCCACCGTCGTTGAAGGTTGCACCGAAGCCGAACTAAACCCCAATTTCGGTGAACAAATCACACACAATGCCGCGTCGCCGCGCCGGTTTCGTGACGCGCCGAAGGATCGACCCAGGTTGCCGGCCACGCCGCCCACCCGCAATCCGCCGGAAAAAGGTAGGCTGACGCGGCGCCAGTGCGGTCGGCAGTAGGTCGGCCGCGCAGTGAGCGGAGAATGCTTTTGCACACATTCCGCTCGCCCGCGTTAACCACGCGGCCGGCGCACATGGAATGCTGTCCACTGAGTCCGTGAATGTGCAACATTTCTGTGGACTGAAACATCACTGAGTACAAGGAGAAAATATGACACAGGGCGTCGTCAAGTGGTTCAACGCGGAGAAGGGGTTCGGCTTCATCGCGCAGGACGGCGGCGGTCCCGACGTCTTCGTCCACTACTCGGCTCTCAGCGGTTCCGGGTTCAAGTCCCTCGATGAGGGACAGCGAGTGGAGTTCGAGGTCGGCCAGGGCCAGAAGGGCCCGCAGGCCACGGACGTCCGCACCATCTGATCAGGCCGGATGCATGCTCCTCTCACCGTCCGGTGGGAGGGGCGCATCTGCGTGATTCCGCACACGCCGGCTCGCCACCGCGCCGACGAGCGCCGTTCCGGTCAGATAGCCAGCGGCAGCAGCAGCTCTGCGGACTCGAGGTCCAGTAGGGCGCGTTTGGCCGGCAGGCCGCCCGCGTATCCGGTGAGCGCGCCGTCCGCGCCGACGACGCGGTGGCACGGGAGCAGGATCAGCAGCGGGTTGCGGGCCAGTGCGCCGCCGACCTTGCGGGCGTCCGCGCTTCCACGGCCGAGGGCACGGGTGAGCGCGCCGTAGGTCGTCGTGCAGCCGTAACCGGCTGTGGCTTCGAGAGTTTCCAGGACCTGGCGGTCGAAGCCGCTCAGCGCGGAGCGATCCATCGGCACGGTGAATTCCTGCCGGCCGCCCGCCAGGTACCCGTCGACCTGGGCTATCGCGGTGACGAGATATTCGAGGGCACAAGAGTTCTCGGCGCTCGGTGCGGTGGGCGCGTCCGCGGTGAACGCGACTCGGGTGACGCCCAGCGCGCTTGCTTCGACGCGGAGGTTGCCGAGGGTCGAGGCGTGAACTGCTCGGGCACTCGAGATCTGCATGGTGTACTCCTGTTCGGCGTTCTTGTCATTCGGTAGACGCCGGCCGAGGCGGAAACGTGAGATCACTCGGAATCACTGTGCCGCGCGGCTTTCCATGCCGCGTACCGCTGCGGCAGGCAGACCGCACACGGCCGGTAGCCCGCGCTGATCGCGGTGGGCTCATCGGCGAAGAAGACACGGTGCACGCGGTACGCGCCACGGGCCAGCGCGCGCAACGCGGACGGACAGTCCAGCCGACCGTAGATTCTGCCGCGCCGATGACCCCCGTACGTTCCCGGTGCCGGGCTGAGGTACGAGCGGCCATCGGCGTCGAGCAACGTGAACATGTGATCATTCGGCGTCATGTAGCACGAGACCGAGGGTGTGCCGGACACCGCCCCGAATTCGGCTGACGCCGTGCCGAACCGGCGCGCGGGACCAGCCGCGGCTCGACGGAGTCGGCCGGTCCCGGGTGGTGAAGATCAGGCCGTGCCCCTGTTCCAGCACGGTGACGGTGGCCTTCGACTGTGCGCGTGGGCGTTGCTCGACGAGCGTGAACTCCCCGCCGGTGTGGTCTGTCCCCGGACGGTCCAGCCCGATCACCACCTGCAACGGGAACACCCGGTCGCCGTACAGGTCGCGATGCAAGGCGTTCCAGTCACCTTCGGTGTAGCGCAACAGAATCGGCGTGGGCCGGGACTGGCCGGCGGCATGACAGGCGTCGAGCCAGGCGCCGAAGTCGTCCGGCCACGGCGCCGGATCGCCGAGCCGCTCGGCCCAGGAGCGGGCCACCGGCAACAACTTCCGGTAGAACGCCGCACGCATCGCCATGATCGGCTCGGGCACCGGGTCGGCGAAGTAGCGATAGGTGCCCTGCCCGAATCGATAGCGCGCCATGTCGATGGTGGAGCGGAATCTCGCGACGTCGTCCCACATCTCGACGAACTCGGCACACTCGTCGGGCGTCAGCAGCGGGCCGGTTTGCGCGCACCCGTAGGCGTCGATCTCCTCGATCAGGCCGGGCCAGGACTGCGCGGCCACTCGATCGGCCAGCGGGGCCGAGGTTTCGGTGTTCTGCATTCCGCCTCCAAGGTCAGCGGGTTGTCGGTGCCGCGCTCACGCGGCTTCCAGTGTCAGCAGGGCGGTTTTGGCCTCGATCCCGCCCACGTACTGCCCGATCGATCCATCGCTGCGGACCACCCGATGGCACGGAATCACCACGGGCAGTGGGTTGTGCGCGCAGGCGGAGCCGACAGCGCGCACCGCCCGCGGGTTGCCGACGGCGGCGGCGACGGCGGCATAGCTTTCGCGCTGCCCGTAGCCGATGTCGATCAGATGCTCGATCACCTGGCGGCGGAAGCCACCGGTCAGTCGCAGATCCAGGGGCAGGTCGAAATGCGTTCGGGCACCGGCGAAGTACTCGTCGATCTCGCGGGCCCCGGCGTCCAGGCGTGCGGGTGCGGCGAGCACGCGCGGACTGACCCGTTCGGCGAGCGTGGTCAGGACGGCGTCGTGGTCTTCGCTGGGGTAGGCGACGCGGACCAGCCCGGCCGGGGTGGCGGCGAGCAGCAACGTGCCGACGGGGGTGTCCATGGTGCGGTAGGCGACGTCGAGCAGGCCCGCGGACTGTGCGTCGACCACCAAACGGCGGTGCAGTTCGGTCAGTAGAGCGTCGTCCGGGGTCAGGCCGTCGAACAGGCCGTTCGGGTCGCCACGATCGATGGTGGCCATCATGAGTCATCCTTCGGGTAGAGCTTGCGCAGGGTTTTCAGGCCGTCGGCGGCGGCGCGGCGGGCGGCATCGGTGGAATTGCCCAGCAGCTCCGCGATCTCGGCGTGTGGCAGGCCTGCCAGGTAGTGGTAGGCGACCGCCTGACGCTGCTTGGGCGGCAACGTTCTCAAGGCGGCCCAGAGGTGCGGGTCGTAGTCGGCGGGGTCGGGCGCCGCGGACGGGCGCTCGGGCAGGGTCTCGGCCGGGATCGGCGCGCGGGTGAGCGCGCGGCCGACATCGATCGCGCGGCGGTGCGCGATGGTGACCAACCAGGCCTCGATGTTCGCGTCGGGGTCGAGGTCGGGATAGGCGCGCAAAGCGGACAGGAACGTCTCCGACCACGCGTCGGCCGCGTCCGTCGGACCGAGCACGGCCCGGCAGACGCGCAACACCATCGGGCCGTATTCGGCCACCACTTCCTCGAACGGAGGCAATCTCACACTGGGTAGACGTGCGGGGCCGGGAAAACGTGAGATGCGCTGGTCATCGGTCGCCGTCCACCCGGCGGGACAGGCCGCTGGCGCGCAGCACGCGCCGGGCGATGCCGGCCCGGATGGACTCGTCGGTGCCGATCACCCGGACGTGGCGGCGGGCGCGGGTGATCGCCGTGTAGAGCAGTTCCCTGGTCAGCAGGGTCGATTCCGGTTCCGGCAGGACCACCGAGACGGTGTCGTACTGGCTGCCCTGGCTGCGGTGGATGGTCATGGCGAACACCGTGACCACGGCCGGGAACTGGGTCGGGTGCACCAGGTACGGCTCGCTGCCGCGTTGCAGTGCGGCGCGTAACGAACCGTCGGGCATGCGCACGACGACGCCGGTGTCGCCGTTGTAGATGCGGGCCTCGTGGTCGTTGGCGGTGACCAGCAGCGGCTGACCCGGATACCAAGGGGCGGAGTGGGATTCGGGACCCGCTCCCCCGGCCGCGGCCCATTCCGCGGCCATCCGGTCCCAGCGTTCGACGCCGAACGGACCCTGGCGGTGCGCGCACAGCAGACGGTGCGATTCGAGGGCGGCGAGCGCGCCCGCGGCATCGCCGTCGAGGGCGGCGGTGGTCACCTCGCGGGCGGCCCGCACGACATCGGCACGGACACCGGCCATTTCGTCCGGGGCGCTGAGCGACAGTTCGTCGCCGCCCGCGCGGAGCAGATCCAGGGCGGTGTCGGCGTCGCCGGCCCGGACGGCGACCGCGAGGTCGGCGATCCGGCCGCCGAAGCGGCGACCACGGGTCAGGCGAACGATGCCGCCGCGCAGGCGAGTTCGTTCCAGGGCGGTGAGGGCGGACGAGTTCTGTTCCGGCGCGGCCGATTCCGGGGAGTCGGCGCCGAGGATCTCGTCGAGCAACGGATTCGGGGTGCCCGCAACGGGTCCCGCGACGAGGTCGGCGAGCACCGCGCCCGCGTCGACCGACGCGAGCTGGTCCGGGTCGCCGACGAGGACCAGGCGGGTGTCCGGGCGCAGCGCGGCGAACAGCCTGCTCATCATGGTCAGCGAGACCATGGAGGTTTCGTCGACCACGATCACGTCGTACGGGAGCCGGTTGAATTCGTGGTACTTGAACCGGGTGGTGCGGCCGCGCTGCCAGCCGAGCAGGCGGTGCAGGGTGGCGGCGGTGAGGTCGGGCAGGTCGAGTTCTTCGGCTTGTTCCCGGACGGCCTCTTGCAGACGCGCGGCGGCCTTGCCGGTCGGCGCGGCCAGTGCGATGCGCAGTGCGGGCAGTTTGGGATTGGCTTTGCGGTGCGCGTCGAGCAGGCCGATGATGCGCGCGATGGTGTGGGTCTTGCCGGTGCCGGGGCCGCCCGCGACGACCGTGGTCCAGTGGGTCGCGGCGAGTGCGGCGGCGAGGCGCTGGCGGTCGGGGACGCCGCCGACCGGCGCGTCGAACAGCCGATCCAGTTCGCGGCGAACGATATTCGGGTCGACCACCGGGTGATGTCCGGATCGCTCGGTGAGGACGCGGCGGACCGTCTGCTCCTGCTGGTAGTACCGGTCCAGGTAGAGCAGCGGACCGGAATCGTCGCGGCTGCGCGATTCCACCAGTCGCAACGGTTGCAACGGACCGGCGGGTCCACCGGTCACCAGCGGGCTGACCCGCAGCGCGGCCACCACCGCGTCGATGTCGGGCCACGGCAGCGTCGCCGGATCGATGCGCTCACCGGTGTCCCAGGTCTCGTCCGCGTCGATGCCGATCTCCCGCATCCGATGCAGCTCCAGGCACACCGACCCGGAACGCACCGCCCGCACCGCGAGCGCCGCCGCGAACAACACCGCCTCGGTGTCCTCCCGCCCCAACCGCCCCAGCCGAACCGCGACATGCACGTCCGCGGCGGACAACACCCCCGCCTCGTTGAACGTCCGCAACAGTCCAGTCCCCCGCTGCGCCAACTGAATCGAGGTCATAAGACCACCCCGCCGCTGCGCGGGCCGTCGGGAGGGGTGCGGGGGTGGGGGGTCATCGGGGGGACTCTCCGGCGAGGAGGCGGGATATGGCGAGGATGAGCGGGGCGGGTGGGTTCCAGTCGAAGACGCCGTGGCCTTCGGGGGTTTCGGGGCCGATCATGCCGCGGACGAACAGGTAGCGGGCGCCGCCGAGGTGGTGGGCGGGGTCGTAGGCGGGCAGGCGCCAGCGGAGGTAGCGGTGCAGGGCTACCGCGTAGAGGAGGGCCTGGAGGGGATAGTGGGAGCGGATCATCTCAGCGGCCATGCGCTCGCGGGTGTAGTGGGCGACGGTGAGGTCGCCGGTGCCGAGGCGGTTGGTCTTGTAGTCGACGATGACGAAACGAGTGTCCGTGCCGTCGGTTACGCGCAGGACGGCGTCGATGCTGCCGGTGAGGTAGCCGCGCAGCGGGATGTCGTCGAGGGTGGCCAGGTGATCGGCATAGACGTACAGGTCGTCGTCGGGTGACAGGTGGGTGCGCAGCAGGTCGGCGATCTGACGCAGGGTCGCGGTCGCCGCACCCGGGGTGTCACCGCCGGCCAGGGGCAGCTCGAATTCCAACTCGTTCAAGCGATCTCGGGTCGAGATGTCGGCGAGCGAGCCGAAACCGAGCGGGGTGCGCAGCGCGGCGAGCACGGCGGTGCTGAGCACCGCCGGGTCGGCCTCGGCCATGAGTTCGTCGACGGCCGCGCGGCAGCGGTTGTCCACCTCGGCGGCGAGATCCGGTGCGTCCGTGTCGATCAGCTCGAACACGCCGTGCACGAGGGTGCCGAATTCCGCGCCGTAGGGCAGGGAGTTCATCAGCGACGCCGGGCCGGCGAACACCTCTTCGACCTCGGCGACCACCGGAGTGCTCGGCTCGTCGGCGGGGCCGCGAGTGTCCTCGGGTTCGATCTCCAGTTCGGGTGTGACGGGTCCGTGCGCGGAGGCGGTGAGCGCGGAGTACGAAGTGCGGCGCCAGTGCTGGTCGAGTTTGCGGTCGAAGTGCGCGGCGGCCAGCTCGCCGGTGACGGATTCGGTGCGCACTCGTTCGATCTCCACGTCGTCGGTGCCCACGACGGCGGTCACCGAGATGGCCTCCGCCGCTCCCCCGGCCCAGGCCGAAAGCAGACCCGGGGCAACGGCATCCGCGGGCACCGAGGCGCGCGGCGGAACGGTGTCGCCACCATCGGGGCGGCCGAGGATCATCCGGTGCAGTGGCGACGCGGCGGTCGTGATCGCCGGCGCCCACCAGGCGACCACCTGGCACATGGCGCGGGTCAGCGCGACGTATAGCAGGCGCAGTTCCTCACCGGCCTCTTCGGATTCGCTGCGCAGCTTGCGTTCCGCGTAACCGGAGGCATCGGGGCCGCCGACATCGAGGACGCGCATGTCGTTGTCGTCGTGGAACAACAGGGTGGCCGGGTAGGGGTTCTTCGCGTTGTCCCAGGCGAAAGGCACATAGACGATGGGGAATTCGAGGCCCTTACTGGCGTGCACGGTGGCGATCTGCACGGCCGCGGCGTCGCGGTCGAGCCTGCGGCTGCGATCGGCGACGGTGCCCGACGCGGGGTCGCGCACCCGATCGCCGAGCCAGCGGGTCAACGCGGTCAGCCCGAGCGATTCGGTGAGCGAGACCTGATCGAGCAGCTGGGCGATGTGCCGCAGGTCGGTCAGCTGGCGTTCGCCGTTCTCGACGGCGAGCAACCGGTGCGCCAGATCCGCCTCGGCAGAGATCTTTTCGAAGACGGCCGCGAAACCGGCGCGCGCGAACAGGCGCGCGGCATCACGGAGTTGCGCGCTGATCCGGCCGACCAGATCCGCTCCGCCGCTGTCGATCTCGGCGGCGGTGACACCGATCAGCGGCGTGCAGGCCGCCAACCTGACGCGGTCGCCGCGGTGCGGCTGCTCCAGCGCCCGCAGCAACCAGAGCCAGTCGGTGGCGCTGCTGGTGGCAAACACACTGGTGCCACCGGCCAGCACGGAGGCGACGCCGACCCGATCCAAAGCTGCTCGTACCACATCGATTTGAGACCGTGTCCGCACCAGGACCGCGATATCGCCCGGGCTGATCGGCCTGCGCGCGTCCATCGCCGTTCCCCGATCGGCGAACCCCGCTCCGGCGTTCGGCAAGACGGAATCCTGGCCGATATGGGTCGGTCGCGCGTTTGTGGTCAACGCGACCCCGGACTCCAAGAGCCGGACGATGTCGGCGGCCAAATCGTCGGCGACCTTCGCGCGCATACGACCGACCGCGGGGAAGCCGGATTTGTTCAACGGCCCTGCGCCGGTACGGGTCAGGCATCGCATGCGCAGCGGCGTGATCAGCTCGTCCGGTCCGGACAGCCGCGACCACGAGCGGGTGGCGTGCACCGGATAGACGGTGATCTCCTTGTGCCCCAACGCCGCACCGCCCTGCAGGTGGTCCAGCGCGGCGAGCAGGCCGGCGTCGCTGCGCCAGTTGGTGGTGAGTTCCTTGCGGGTGTCGGCGTGCGCGACCGCGTCCAGGTAGCTGAGCACCTCCGCGCCGCGGAAGGCGTAGATGGCCTGCTTCGGGTCGCCGACCAGCACCAGCGTGGTGTGGCCGTGGAAGGCGCGGCGCAGGATGTCCCATTGCAGCGGGTCGGTGTCCTGGAACTCGTCGACCAGCGCGACGCGGTAGCGCTCGCGGATGCGGCGGCAGGCGAGCGGGCCGTGCTCGTCGTCGGCCAGCACGTCGTGCAGCAGGACGAGCAGGTCGTCGAAGTCGCGCAGCCCGGCGAGGCGCTTGCGGCGTTCGGTTTCCGCGCGCACCGCCGTCGCGAAGGCCACCCGTTCGCCGGCCACGGAGTCGCCCTTCGGCATCAGCACCGCGTGCCGGTCGCGCACGGCGGCCAGCGCCAGGGTGTGCGCCTCCTTGACCGAGAACGGCGGTTCGGTACGGGCGTACCGATTCAGGTAGAGGTCGTCGGCGACCGTGCCGATCAGCTCGTCGACGGTCTCGACCAGGCGCGAACCGGGGTCGTGCTCGCCGGCCAGGCCGAGTTCGTCCAGCATCCGCTGGCAGAAGCTGTGCGTGGTCGCGATGGTGCCCGCGTCGAAATCCGAGAGGGCCGCGAGCAATCGGGCCCGGCGGCGGCGCACCTCGTCCGGATCCGCCTGCGCGAGATGCCGGATCAGTTCGTCGGCGTGCGCGCGGGCCAGCTCAGGATCCGCCAGCCCAGCCGCGACCACCACGAACCGATCTCGCGTGCGCTCGCGCAATTCCTGGGTGGCCGCCCGGCTGAACGTCACCAGCAGCAACTGGGAGACATCGATCCCGGCCTCGGCCACATACCGCACCGCCAGCCCGACGATCGCGTGTGTCTTGCCGGTCCCCGCACTGGCTTCCAACACGGTCGTCCCGGTGGGCAGCGGACCATACGGCTCGAAGCTGTCGGGCGCCCCCATCTCGGACACCACGAACGAGGTGTCTTGCACGGTCACGCGAACACCCGCCTTCCGACCCGCCGAAAGTGCCATTCTGCCGCCCCGACCCGCCCCACCGCGCCACCGACACGCGTGACGATCACCGCAGCCACCCCCGACCCACGCCGAACTCGCCAGTAGTCGCCGACCCTCAACGCCTCCGCCCCGCTCCCCAAGCGACCACCCCGATTCGCCCGGCCCCGAACAGGGCGGACTCGGTTGCCAGCGCTCACGGTTGGCCCTGGGTTTCGGCGGTCAGCAGGGGGGCCCACAGGCGGCGGGCCAGTGCGCCGAAGCGGGTGGTCTCGCCTGGCTCGCCGGGCGGGGCCGGGATTTCCATGAGGTGTTCGAGGCGGGGGGCCGGGCCCCAGACGTAGCGGAGGTGGCGGTCGGTGTGGTCGCCGAAGGGTCCGGGTCCGTTCGGGCCGCCGTTGAATTCGCGTTCGGCGGCGGCGATGGCCTCGTCGACGTTGGCGCCGCGGAAGCGGCGCTCGGCGTAGGCGGCGGTGGCGGTGGGGGTGATCGGCAGGGGTTCGGTTAGTCCGGCGTCACGCAGGGCTACGAGTTCGCGCAGAATGCCGCGGGCGGCGGGCATTTCCGGGGCGGTGATCTCCGAACGCCATGCGGGGCGGCCGAATTGGCCGCGGCCGGTGGTGACGGCGCGCCAGGTGCGGTCCTCGGTGACGGCCAGGGCCAGCAGCGAAACCCAGGCGGCGATCCGGTGTTTCGGGGCGAGCCGGGAGAACGTGGTGCGGACCAGGGTCTCGCCGCGCACCTCGGGAACGGTGCCGGTGAGCCTGCGTCCGTTGCCGAGATCCACCGCGACGTCGACGGCGCGCGGGCTGCCCTCGTAGTCGCCCTGCGACGCGCGGACCAGCTTGTCCACCGTGTGTTCGACCTCGTCGAGCACCGCCGCGCCGAAACCGAAGGGCGGCAACGTGCCTCGCCGCCACTCGGCGGCGCGCAACCCGGCCGCGTCCGCACCGGTCAGGCGGGCGGCCAGCAGGCGTTCGCCCAGTTCCCATTTCGCCAGCCCGTCGAGTTCGATGGGCAACCGGTCCGCGATGTCCTCTTCGTGCTCGGGCACCCGCAAGCCGAGCCGCTGCCACAGGAACGCGCGAATCGGATGCTCGACGAACGAAATCAAGTCGGCCAGTGCCACATCCGTGAACTCCGGGGCCGGCAACGGCTCCGGCAGGAACGGTGGGCGCGGCACCGGGGGTTGCCCGGCGGAGCGCGCCCCGGCCAGCGCGACGGTGTCGAAGCTGAACGGATGTTCGGCGCGGAAGTTGCGACGATCGAAGGCCTGCAACGGATGCCGGGTCACCACGGCGTCCATGCCTTGCGCGCCGACGTGCGCGCGCAGCACATCGAGCACCTCGGCGACCGGGATAGCGGGCGGGCGGTGCGCGCCGGTGACCGGGTCGGCGCCGGTGTGCAAAATCAGCAGCTTGTCCCTGGCCGACAGGATCGCGTCGAGCAACAGCTGCCGGTCCTCGCTGCGCGGATCCCGTTCGCCGAGTTGCGGGTTGCGGGCCAGCACGTCGTCGCCGTCGACACCGCCGGCACGCGGGAACACGTCGTCGTCGAGGCCGAGCAGCACCACCACGCGATGCGGCACCGACCGCATCGGCACCAGCGTGCACACGGTCAGCTCGCCGGTGCGGAAGTTGGCGCGGGTCGGCCGGGCGGCCAGCCGGGAGTGCAACAGCACCCCGACGTCGGCCAGCCGCAGCGACACATCGCCGGCGTGCTCGGTGGCGGCGGCCAGTTCCTGCCGGGCCTCGGTGCGCACCCAGGACTGCGAATCCGGCACGTCCGTCAGCAGGTCCAGCGCGCGGCCGAGCACCGCCGCCCACTCGTGCGCGGGGCGCGGGCCGCGCAGATCACGCAGGCAGACGGCGAGCCGGTCGATGAATTCGGCGAACCGGCCGGCCAGATCGACATCGTTGCTGTCCACGTCGTCCAGGGGCAGCGCGAGATCGAGCCAGTCTTCCGAGGTTTCGCCCGCGGTGACGCCGAGCAGGATGCGGTCCACCGCGGCGTTCAGCGTGTTCTGCGCGAAGTCGGCCAGCCCGAACGCCTGCCGCTGCCGCTGCCCGATCCCCCAGCGCGCGCCGGACTCGGCGGCCCACTCGCGCAGCCGCTCGATGTCGTCGTCGTCGAATCCGCAACGCCGCCGGACCGTTTCGGCCGCGGCCAGATCGAGCACCTGGGTCACGGTGACCCGGCCGTCGGCCAGCTCGAGCAGCACCCCGATCACCGCGAGCAGCGGATTGGTGATGCCCCGCCCGCGATCCGCGAGCCGGACCCGCAGGCGATGCGCCGGATGCCCCGAATCCGGCGCCTGCTCAACCGATCCCGGCGCCCGCTGGCCGAAGGCCGCGCGCACCAGCGGCGCGAACGCCTCCACCTCGGGGCACATGACCAGCACGTCGCGCGGTTCCAAGGTCTCGTCCGCGGCGAACAATCCGAGCAGGCACTCGCGCAGCACCTCGACCTGCCGCGCGGGTCCGTGACAGGCGTGGATCTGCACCGTTCCGTCACCGGCACACACCGCGGCCGGCGGCCACCGGTCGTCGCGGATTCCCGCCTGCAACGCCGCGAGCAGCGTCGCATCGGACGTATCACCTTGCGGCACAAGATCATCCGAAATCGGATAGTGAGTATCCGAGCCCACGGACTCGGCCAGCCGCTGTTGCAATTCGCGAACATCGCGCGCGAGACCCGCCAGCAGCGGATGCCGCACGGCACTTCCGCTGCGATCGGCCGCCCGCGAACGCGCCGCCGGACTTCCGGCCAGCTCGGTCCACATCACCGGACTCGGGTGCGGCAGCCACAGATGGATCTCCCGCGTCTGCGCCAGCGCGGACAACACCGCGAGCTGATCGGTGGACATCCGGGTCGCGCCGAACAACGAGAACCGCTCCGGAAATGGAACAAGTTCACCGTCTGCCCGCAGCCGCGCGCACGCCGCCTCGAGTCGCTCCGCCGGACTCGGCGCGCCGGACTCGGCGCGCAGCCGCCGCCACAGTTCGGGCTGCCACAGCAGATCGCCGGGCACCGGATTTCCCGCGCCGTCGGTGTCGGACCCCGCGGCCCAGTCGAGGATCAGCCCCGGCCGCTGCGCCGCGTAACTGTCGAACAGCGCGGCCACGTGCGCGGCCGTGGCGTACCGGCGGCCGATCCGATGATCGTGCCCGGCCGGGTCGTTCGCGCCCAGATGCCGGGCGAGCACCGCGCACCACGGCTCGCCGAGCGAGGCATCGATCACCCGCAGCAACGTCCATACGACCCGCTCGCCCGCCCACGGATCGTCCTCCGGCCGGACCCCGCTCGCCGCCGCCAGCGCGGCGGTGACCAGCGCGGAGGGCGACGGAAACTGGATATTCGCCGCGACGCCGTCGGTCGAGGCGGCGTCGAAGGACGCCGAGAACGCCACCGCCCCGGACACACCGAGCACCGACGACAACCGCTGCGTCAGCCACCGCTCGACCCCCTTCGCGGGCACCGCGACCAGCTCCGCCGCGAACGGATCGGGCAGGGGCGTGGTCAGCAGCTCGGCGAGTCCGTCGGCCAGGACGTCGGCGCGCTCGGCACGGTGGATGTGCAGCGGCATCTGCGCCTTTCGGTCGGCGGGGCAATCGGACAGGCGCGGGGACTCGCGACGGGGTGGTGATCGCTCACGTGTGGCGAATCGCCTCCGGGCTTCGTGCACGTTTATACGCCCAGTGACTCCGAGGCAACTGTGCCACCCCGAAGCAGTTCCGAACGGACCTGTTTACGTTACCTGTGTGACTGGAGTGAAATGAACCACACAAGAACACATTCCTACGCCGTGTCCGCTCGGATCCGCGCGCCCGATGTGCGACAGTGCTGAACCGGGGAGGACGAGAGAGCTGCACCGAAAGGCTGGTTCGCGTTCATGATTGCGATGGTGATTCCCCTGGTTCCGCGAGGCGGGTTCACAGTCCGCCGCGTAGGAGATCGCTGGGAGCTCGTCAACTCGCGAGGCTACGGCCGCACGGTCGTCCTACATTCGTGGCCGCGCGACCAGCACACCGAGGCGTTCGAGCACTGCTACCGCCTCAACGGACGCACAGTAGAGGAACTGAAGGCCGCGTTCCGCTGAACCGCGGGTGGTGGCCGAAACCCGCTGGGGCGCAAGTACGCAACATCGCTTAGCACACGCCGGTCCGGAGCTCAAGACGTGCGTCTGGCTCGCCGATGTGCGATCGTGTTGCCTCGTGCGTCATCCCTCGCCCGCCACCCGTTCCGTTCCGCGCGTGGCCGCATCCGCCTGTGTCCTCGCCGCTGCGGCGATCCTCATCCCCAGCGCGCCAACTCTGCTGCCCAGCGCCGCCGCGCTACCCCTGGCGCATACCCAGGGGTGCCTGGCCGGGTTCGACTGCGATATGAGCAGCCGGATCGCCGCGGTGGACAAGTACCTGGCCGGGCGCCCCGGCGTCACCGGTTACGTTGTGCGCGACCGGGTCTCCGGCGGCGTGTACGCGAATGCCAACGCGGAGAACAAGGTCTGGACCGCGTCCACGATCAAGCTCGCCATCGCCGAGGACCTGCTGAACCGGGCCAGGGTCGGCGCGATCAACCTGACGCCGGAAGATCGCGGAACCATGGAGGCGATGCTCGCCACGTCCAACGACGGCGCGGCGGACATCCTCTGGACCAAGTACTCGGGTCTGGACCGGATGGCGTTCAACAACGCGTTCCGCGCGAACGGCATGGCCACCCTGGACCCGCAGCCGACCAACACCGCGCTGTTCCCGGACTGGTCGTTCCAGAAGTGCACCGCGGCCGACCTGGACCGGTTGATGGACAACATCCTCAGCCGCATGCACCCGGACGACCGCAACTACCTGCTCGACCGCATGCGCGCGGTGGACAGCAACCAGCACTGGGGTGTGTGGGGCGCGGGTGCTGCGATGCGACCGGGCCTGAAGAACGGCTGGTCGCAGGAGCAGGGCGGCTGGGTGGTCAACTCGGTCGGCTTCGCGGGCCCCGGCGAGCGCTACACGCTGGCCATCATGACCTCGCTCGGCGACGGCGGCGTCTTCACCGACGGCGCGGACACCGACACCAAGGTCGCCGAGATGTTGTTCGCGGGGCGCTGAACCCGCCACGCACACACCGGATTACCCGGAGCGCCGGTGCAACACCATCGGCGCTCCGTCCCGCGGGAACGGAATCGAGGTGTACCCCCACGGCATTCGGTAGGCGTCGGGAATCTGCCACGTGTACGCACGCACCAGCGCGGCGATGACCGTCTTCACCTCGAAGGTGCCGAAGTGCATGCCGATGCACTTGTGCGCGCCCGCGCCGAACGGCATCCAGGCCAGCCGATGCGACTTGTCCTCGCGCCGTTGCTCGTCGAACCGTTCGGGGTCGAACAGCTCTGGGCGCGTCCACAATTCGGGTAGCAGATGGTTGACCTGATAGGCGAGATCGATCGGCGTGCCCGCCGGGATGTAGTGACCGGCGATCTCGGTGTCGCGCACCGCGCGACGCGACAGCCCGGGCACCGGCGGCATCAACCGCAGGCTCTCCTTGATCACCAGATCCAGATCGCGCAGACCCTCCAGATCGGTGATAGTCGGTGCGGCGCCGCTCTTTTCGCTGTCCAGCCCGAGCACCTCGTTGCGCACCCGCTCCTGCCACTCCGGGTGCTTGCCGAGGTAGTAGGCGACGGCGGTCGCGGTGGTCGTCGTGGTGTCGTGCGCGGCCATGATCAGGAAGATCATGTGGTTCACCACGTCCGCGTCGCCGAACACCCCGCCGTCCTCGCTGCGCGCATGACACAGGCCGGAGAAGAAGTCCGGTGATTCGGTGCGCCGCTTCTCCGGCAGCATCGCGGTGAAGTAGTCCTGCAACACTTTTCGGCCGCGCAGACCCGAGCGCCAGTGGCCGCCCGGAACCGAGTGCCGGATGATCGCCAGGCCCGCGTGCGTACAGTCGATGAACGCGTCGATCAGTTGACGCCGGCGCGGGCCGACGTCGACGCCCATGAACGTCTCGCCCGCGATGTCGAGGGTCAGTTCCTTGAGCGTCGGATACAGCTGGACCGTCCGTTCGGCGTTGCCGCCCTGCGGAATCCAGCGATCGATGCTCGTGCGCACGACCGGGGTCAGCGCGGCGAGGTGCGCTTCCAGCCGTTCCCTGGTGAAGGCCTGCTGCATGATCCGGCGATGGAATTTGTGCTCTTCGAATTCGAGCAGCAGCAGCCCGCGCCGGAAGAACGGGCCGATGAAATAGTCCCAGCCCTGGCCGAAGTCGCGGCGGCGGCGGCCGAGCACCTCGTCGAGCGCCTCGGGCCCGGCGACCAGCACCCGGTCGATGCCGAGCGAGGTGTTCAACGAGACCGGTCCGTACTTGCGGTAGCGGCCGACCATCTCGGCCGGGCCCCAGCGCATGTACTGGAGCACGCGACCGAGGTAGGGCAGCCCGGCGTCGCCGTGCACCGCGGTGGTCTCGCTACCCTCCGGCGGGGTCGCCAGCACCTGGTGCCGCTCGGGGATCAGGTCCAGCGCCCGGTCCAGCAGATGGTCGTGCGGGATGTCGATCAGCGCGGAGTTCTCGGACCGGGGTAAGTCCTCGGATTTCCCGCGCACGCTGGGCTTTCGGCCTACTGCACGGTCCCCGGCGACCATCGCGAACCTCCCTGAACGAGGGTATTCATCGTATTCTCTTTCGCCGTCTGCTTAGGCCGGTTCGCGCAACCGACTCGGGCAAATACGACGCGACCCCGTCGCGCAACACACCGGGAACAGGGACGTCGTCGCGACGGCCGGGATGGAGCCGACTACGGTTGGGACCTGACCACAACTGTTCGCGGGGGACAATCCCCAGGTCTGTCGAGGAGTCAGCAACCATGAGCACAGCATCGCGCAGCGATTCGGTGAGCGGCGGTGACCGGGCGGGTCGGCACCAGGTGGTAGTGATCGGCTCCGGCTTCGGCGGCCTGTTCGGCACCAAGCACCTCAAGCGCGCGGACGTGGACGTCACGTTGATCTCCAAGACCACGTCGCACCTATTCCAGCCGCTGCTCTACCAGGTGGCCACCGGCATCCTCTCGGTCGGCGAGATCGCGCCCGCGACCCGGCTGGTGTTGCGCAAGCAGAAGAACGCGCAGGTGCTGCTCGGCGATGTCATCGACATCGACCTCGAGGCCAAGACGGTCACCTCGCGGCTGCTCAACTCGAACACGGTCACCCCGTTCGACAGCCTGATCGTGGCCACCGGCGCGCAGCAGTCGTACTTCGGCAACGACCAGTTCGCCACCTACGCCCCCGGCATGAAGACCATCGACGACGCGCTGGAGCTACGCGGCCGCATTCTCGGCTCGTTCGAGGGTGCGGAGCTGGCCACCAGCCAGGAGATGCGGGACCGCCTGCTCACCTTCGTGGTGGTCGGCGCCGGGCCCACCGGAGTCGAATTGGCCGGGCAGATCGCCGAACTCGCCGATCGCACGCTCGAGGGCACGTTCCACAACATCGATCCGCGCGACGCCCGCGTGGTGCTGCTCGAAGGAGCCGGCGCGGTGCTCGGGCCGATGGGACCGAAGCTCGGACTCAAGGCCAAGAAGCGGCTGGAGAAGATGGGTGTCGAGATCCAGCTCAACGCCATGGTCACCGATATCGACGCGCTCGGCGTGACGGTCAAGGACTCCGACGGCACCATCCGGCGCATCGAGTCCTCCTGCAAGGTGTGGTCGGCCGGCGTGCAGGCCAGCCCGCTGGGCAAGATGCTCGCCGAGCGCTCCGACGGCACCGAGGTGGACCGGGCCGGGCGCGTCATCGTGGAGCCGGACCTGACCATCAAGGGACATCCGAACGTCTTCGTCGTCGGCGACCTGATGTCCGTGCCGGACGTGCCGGGCCAGGCGCAGGGCGCGATCCAGGGCGCCACCTACGCGGCCAAGGCGATCAAGGCGGGACTGAACGGTCAAGCGCCGCAAGACCGTAAGCCGTTCAAGTACTTCAACAAGGGCAGCATGGCGACCGTGTCCCGGTTCAACGCCGTGTGCCAGATCGGCAAGCTGGAGTTCAGCGGGTTCATCGCCTGGCTCGCCTGGCTGGCGCTGCACCTGTACTACCTGATCGGCTACCGCAGCCGGATCGTCACGGTCATCCAGTGGTTCGTCACGTTCCTCGGGCGCAGTCGCGGGCAGATGGCCGCGACCGAGCAGTGGGTGTTCGCCCGGCTCGCGCTCGAACAGGTCAATTCCGACGAGGAAGAGGCCGACGAGCTCGCGGCCGCGCTCGGTGCGCCGCCGGCCGAGAGGGGCAAGCTGGCGGAGAAGGCCAAGGCGGCGATCGACGGCCGGGTGGGCTGAGCTCGATCCGATCCCATCGAAGGCGACTCTCGGACTGTCCGAGGGTCGCCTTCGTCGTTGTGCCCGACATGTCCGAAAGGCCGTTCGCGGCGGAGTTCGCGACTCCCGCGTAGCTATTTACCGGCAATGCGAGGGCCGGTAAATCGACCGATAATGCACCCATCCATTCGCCGAGCAGATCCGAATGTCGGACGTCGAAAGTGACATCTCTTCTGACCTGACGAAAGGCGATCTACCTATGGGCACAGGCAAGCACAGAGCCCCCAACCCGCAGCGGCAAAAGGTGGGCTCGATGGTCGCGGCAGGTGCGGTACCGCTGGTCCTCGCACTGGTCGGCACCGGCACCGCCAATGCCGAGCCTGCACAACCCAACGTGACGGCGCAGCCCGACCATCCGGTGCAGTGGCCCGCGGCCGAGCCGCCGAACGCGATGCCGTACGAGGGCTTGAACATCCCGGACAACACCAAGAGCTCGTTGCAGTGGTCGCGGCCGATGCCGGAGAAGAAGTACCTGGCGCCGGTCGGCGTGCTGCACCCGCCCGTGCCGGTGGCCCCCGTGCCGCCGATCGCGCCGCCGCCGGGCAAGTTCCGCTTCGGTGACGTGCAGGTCGACGCGCCGGACTTCATCGACTCCGAGCAGGCCATCCAGATCAACGACAACTCGGCCATGCTCGAGGCGAACCTGGCCACCTTCTTCGACTCGGTCGGCATGGAACGCAGCCGGTCCGACCGGATGGCCGGGCAGATCGTCGGCACCGCCGCCATGGGCGCCGTGGCCGGTGCTGCCTCGGGTGCGCCGATCGCGGCGACCTCCGCGCTGGTCGGCGGGGCGATCGGGCTGGTCGTCGGGCTGCCGTTCGTGCCGGTCGGCATCGTGGCCGGGCCGATGCTCGGCGCGTCCGTCGGCGCGGCCGTGATCACAGTTCCCGCGGCCGCCGTCGGCGCTGCGGCCGGTGCGGCCGTCGGCGCGGTCAACGCGTTCAACGCGCCCTCGCGAGTCGTGGGCGACTGATCACTTAGGTGCGAGCAGAACCGAACAGGGTGGGAACCCGACGACACTGTCGAGTTCCCACCCTTTCTCGTTTCTCCCCTCCTGGGCGGGGATACACCTCGAGGTGACGGCGGACACGCACCCGCGTTTCTGATTCGGCGAGTCGCTTTCGGCGAGTCGTGTTGACATCAAGATCAGCGCAACACAACAGCAATTCCGAGCGGCCCGAGCGATGCCCACCGGCGACCAAAGGTATCGACTTGCCGCACACCATTTGATTTCCCGCACACCCGGCTCGCCGCCACGACACGGGTGCGGATGCCACAAGGTGTGCGGCTTCGCGCGATCGAGGTGCTACGAGCCGATCAAGGCGCGGCGGCCAGGAGGGAGCCCGTTCGGGTGAGCAGGGTGCCGCCTGCCGCCAGGGGGAGGCGGGTTTCGGTGAGGTCGGTGGTTTCGGCCGGGTGATCGTCGGGGTAGCGGAGTTCGCTTTCCAACGCTCGTGGGGCGGCGAGCCGGTCATCGGCGGCGGTGCCCGCGCCCAGCTCCAAACGGTGTCGGAGCAAAGGCATTTCGCCGAGGTCGGCGATCAAGTCGCCGCGCCAGCCGCCGGCGTCTTCGCCGGAACGGCCGATCTGCACGCGTTCGCGCAGGCGCAGGCGAGCGTCGGGGGCGAGGCGGACCGAGGTGATGGTGTGGTGATGCGCGCCGCCCGCGACGATCGTCGGCTCGGGATCGAAGTCGAGCTCTCCCCCGGTGTCGACCTGAAAACGCCAGTGCGCCAGGGACGCTGGGGTCGCGGCGCTCGGCAGGGCGATGGTCGCCGCGACCGAGCGCACGGCCAGGCGCGCGCCCGGGCCGACCACGATGGTGATGTCGAGTTCGTCCCCGCCGAGCGGGGTCGCGGCGGTGCCGATCAGGTGCACGGTGTGCGGCGCGGTGCGGCGGGCCGACAGCCCGCCGCTCGCGTGGATCTCGGGCAGCGCCGTCGCGCTCGCGACGATCCGGACCTCAGTGCGCAACAGCGGATCCGGTGCCGGCCCGGTCCTGCTCGGCGATGACGCGCAGTTGCTCGCGCACCCAGGCGAGCACCTGGGTGGCGGCCGGGTCGTCGGTGAGCGAGATGAGCGCGGTCGGGCGGCCCTCGCGCACCTTCGCCGCGTCGCGTTCCATCACCCCCAGATCCGCGCCGACCAGCGGAGCCAGGTCGGTCTTGTTGACCACGAGCAGATCCGAGAAGGTCACGCCCGGACCGCCTTTGCGCGGCACCTTGTCGCCGCCGGCCACATCGACCACGAAGATCTGCACGTCGATCAGGCCGGAGGAGAACGTCGCGGTGAGGTTGTCGCCGCCGGACTCGACCAGGATCAGGTCCAGCGGCGGGTTGGCCGCGATGAGGTCGTCGATGGCGTCGAGGTTCGCGGTGATGTCGTCGCGGATGGCGGTGTGCGGGCAGCCGCCGGTCTGCACGGCGGTGATCCGCTCGTCCGGCAGCACCGCGTGCCTGCGCAGGAAGTCGGCGTCCTCGGTGGTGTAGATGTCGTTGGTCAGCACGGCGAGCGACAGTTCCTCGCGCAGTTGCCTGCACAGCGCGGCCACCAGCGCGGTCTTGCCGGAGCCGACCGGGCCGCCGATGCCGATGCGCAGCGCCTCACCGGCGGTGCGGTCGCGTTTCGGGCGATCGTGGGTGTGGTCGTGCGGTTCACCGTCGATCAGGTGCGGTGGCATGGTGGCGATCTCCTTCTATCGGGGACTCAGCTGGCGAACAGGGGCATGTCACGGTGCAGGTGACGTTCGGCGAGCACGTCTTGCAGCGGGTCGGAGAGGCAGGCGAGGCCGTCCGCGGCGGTGGCGGCGGTGCGGTCGCAGAGGTCGGCGAGGCGGATCGTGCAACCGGCGATGGCGGCGGGATCGAGCGCGAGCAGGCGCTGGGCGGCGGTGGCGGCGCCGGTCAGGGTCGTGTAGACGACCACGCCCGCGATCTCCTTCGGGGTGACGGCGCAGGCCGCGCCGACCATGCCGAACACCGTCGACAGATGCGGGCGGGCGCCGAGTGCGGACCAATCCTCTTGCGGCCACAGCTGTTTGGCCAACCGCAGCAGGCCACGCCCCTGTGCGCGCGACGCGGTGCGGGCGGCGGGCGACGGTGTCCGCGCGTCGGCCTCGGCTTCCGCGCGAGCGGGTTCGAGCGCCCCGGCACAGACCGCGGCGGCCAACGAGGCGGCGACCAGTCCCGAGGTGCTGATCCGGCGCCGCAGATACAACTCGACCGTCCCCACATCGCGCACCACCCCGCACGCGATCGCCTCCTCCACCCCACCCGAGTGCACATGCCCGCCGATCGGCAACCGCGAATCCGCCAACGCCAGCAGCGTCGCCAGACTCACCGACCCGATTTCACCCACCGACGGATCCTATGCCCGGCGTGTTGCATCGGCGTGTCCTGGTCGACTCTCCCTGCACCACACCGCCGGACATCTCCCCGCGAGAGGGACACGGCGGCGACGAACATCGAGTAGCGACGCCACGATGTCCCGCTCAGCAGCCGCCGCCGAAATCCTTGCCGCCCAACGGGACACGACTGTCCACTCGCGGGGTAATGACCGAGATCAGCTTCGTCGGCGAGACGAGGAGCCCGGTTCAGCGCGGTTCGGTACCGCCCTGATGTTCGGCTTCCAGCAGTGCGAGCAGTCCGGGAAACCTGCTCTCGACGTCCGTGCGTCGCAGGCGGATGCCCTTGCGATTTCCGTAGTCGATCTCGTCGATGAGGCCTGCTTCGCGCAGCACCCGGAAGTGGTGGGTCTGGGTCTGCTTCGAGATCGGGAGATCGAACGAGTTGCAGCCGCGCTCGCTGTCGGTGCGGTCGGCGGCCAGCTTCGTCATCACCGACCGGCGGTGTTCGTCGGCGAGGGCGCGAAGCACCACGCCCAGCTCGAGCGCACCGGCCTCGGGACCGACCAGGTTCGTTCCGGCCACGGACACCTCCTTCAGGTACGTATTGCATCGTACCTGAGCGGCGTGCTCTACTCGAGTACGAAATTGATCGTACCTAGACGGCAGGCAGGTGTCCGTCGATGCTCCGAGAGGTCTTGTCATGAAGAAGCCCGAGGTGCTCATAGTCGGTGCCGGAATCGCCGGACCCACCCTCGCGTACTGGCTCGCCCGGCATGGATATCGGCCGACCGTCGTCGAGCACGCCAGGCAGCTGCGCTCCGGCGGCAGCGCGATCGTCGTGCGCGGGCCCGCGATACCGGTCGCCGAGCGCATGGGCATCCTGCCGCGGCTGCGCGAACTCGCCACCCGCAATCGGTCGCTGATCCTGCTCGATCCGGTCGGCAAACCGGTCCTGCGACTTCCCTCCGCCCCGGGCGGGTCGCCCGCGGTCGAGGTGACCCGGGCCGACCTGTCCGAAGTTCTCCACCGGTCGGCGCGCGACGATGCCGAGTTCGTGTTCGACGACACGGTCACCGCACTCGATCAGGACGAAGCCGGGGTCGACGTCACCTTTCGACGGTCCGCGCCACGGCGTTTCGACCTGGTGATCGGCGCCGATGGAATGCACTCCACCACAAGGCGTCTGGTGTTCGGGGACGAGCAGCAGTTCGTGCGCGATCTGGGCCTCTTTGGCGCGACCGTCCCGCTGGAACCCGGCGCCGTCGATGATCCGAGCGAGCTGACGATGCTGACCGTGCCGAACCGGATGCTGGTCGTCCATCCCTCGCGCACGACGCCGCTCGCGATCTTCACCTTCCGGGCCGCACCGCGGGCGCCCCACGACCGCAAGAACATCGCTGCGCACAAGCAGATCGTGGCCGACGCGTACGCCGACGTGCGATGGCGGACACCGGAATTCGTGGCGGCGTACCTCGACCACCCGGCCCCGTTCTTCGACCCGCTGACCACCGTCCGGATGCCCTCGTGGTCCCGCGGACGGATCGTCCTGCTCGGGGACGCGGCGGCGGCCACCGCCCTGCTGGGGGACGGGTCGAGCATGGCGATGGCAGGGGCGCATGCCCTCGCGGAGGAACTCGCCGCCCACCCCGGCGACCACGCCCGCGCCTTCGCCGCCTACGAGTCGCGGCTACGCCACGAAGTGCGACCGCGGCAACGACGCGTCGGCCTGCTCGCCAGACTCCTGGTGCCCGCCACCGGACCGGGGCTCGCGGTACGCAACACGGTGGGTCGCGCGATCGTTCGCACGACCCGGATCACCTCTCGCGAACCACAACGGAAAGACCGGGCAGCGGCGGGAACCGGTGACCGCGACGATCTGCCTCGACTCGGCAGGAGCTGAGTTCGGCGGGAGCTACCGGGCATGCGGTGGCGCGGGGTCGACAAACGGGTCTAGCTCCGGCGCGACTTCCCTGGCATGCGGCGGGGCATGCGTTCGAAGAAGCGCTGGACCTGGTTGCGGGTGAGGTTGGTCCAGGCTTGGACGGGGGCGGACCACCAGGGGGCGATTTCGCGGGGCTTGGCGGTGACGGCGTGGCAGACGAGGTCGGAGGCTTCGTCGACGGTCAGGCCGGGGACTCGGCTGAAGTCGGTGGGAGCGCTCATCCTGGTGTGCACCAACGGCATATAGATGGAGGTGGAGGTGACGCCGTCGCCGGCCGCCTCGGCGGCGACGCTGCGCAGCCAGACGTCGAAGGCGGATTTGGACGCGCCGTAGGCGGCCCACTGCGGGGCGGGCGGGACGAGGATCGCCCAGGTGGAGATGTTGACGATGTGGCCCTGTTTGCGTTCGCGCATGTCCGGCAGCAACGTGAGCAGCAGGCGCACCGGGCCGAGATAGTTGATGTCGATGGTGCGGGTGAAGTCGTGGAAGCGGTCGTAGGACTTGCTGATCGGGCGGCGAATCGACTTGCCCGCGTTGTTGATCACCATGTCGACGTGCCCGTGTTCGTCGAGTAGTTGCCTGCCGAGTTTCTCGACGGCGTCCATGTCGGTGAGGTCGGTGGGATAGACGTGCGCGGTGCCGCCGTCGGCCTCGATCTCGGCGGCCACCTGATGCAGGTCGTCGGCGGAGCGCGCGACGAGCAGCACGACCGCTCCGGCCGCGCCGAGCTTGCGCGCGCTCGCCTTGCCGATGCCGTGCGACGCGCCGGTGACCAGCACGATCTTGCCGTCCACCGCCGCGTGCAGCTTGCCGTCGCGCGGGCGCGAGGTCGGATACAACAGTCGTGCGGCCACTCGCTCGGCGATCGGGCGACCGTTGCTCTGCGCCGGAGTCTCGTTCACGATTCCGACTCTATTAGCAGCACGTCAATTTAGTTGGAGATCGTTGGCCGCGTTCGGCGGCGGCAGCATTGCCGGCGGTCATGCGCCGCCCGCGCATCGAACACGTGCGCCGAATGCAGTTTCCGTCGGACCACGGCCGCACGCAAGCGCCCGCCGCTAGTGCCCGACGCCGCTCGACTCGACCCGGGCCGGTGAGGCGAACCGCGCGATCATCGCCATCGCGATCAGCACCGTCGCGCCGACCGCGGTGGCGATATGCATGCCGGAGACGAACGATTCACGCGCGGACTCGATCAGGGCGGTGTTGCCGCCCGCTTCCTGGATGGTCTCCCCCAGCGTCGCGGCGTAGTCGCCGCCGGAGCGGAAGATCAGTGCGGCAAGGGATCCCAGCAGGGCCAGGCCGAGCGCGTTGCCTAGCTCGAAGCTGGTCTCCGAGATGCCGACCGCCGAGCCGGCGCGTTCGGCGGGGACCGAGGACACCGCGACATCCGAAACCAGCGTGAACGCAAGGCCGTAACCGATACCGGCGACGGTGGAGCCGACCAGGTACCACCACAGGCCGCCGTGCACGCCGACGCCGAGCAGCATGAGATTGCCTACGGCCGAAGCGGTCAGCGCGAACACGAAGGTATTGCGCGTGCCGAAGCGTCGACCGAACCGGGCGCCGCTCATCGAGCAGACGAACACTGCGACCGCCATCGGAATGCCGAACAGGGCCGCCGCGAGCGGGTCGCGGCCGGTGACCGATTGCAGGTAGATACTGGTGAGGTAGCTCATCGCGGCCAGCGACATCATGCCGACCAGGCTGGAGCCGATCGCCACCGAAAACCCGGCACGGGTGAACAACCGCAGGTCGAGCAATGGTTCGTCGAGCTTGCGCTGCCTGCGCACGAAGACGGTCAGGAGCACCACGCCGATCAGCGAGATCAGGATCGCCTCCGCGTCGACCCCGTCGGCCGCGGCGTGCTTGATGCCGTACACCAGCGGCAGGATGCCGCCGATGGACAGCGCGACGCTCGGCAGATCCAGCGGTCCGCGCACCCCGGCGCGATGCTCGGGCAGCACGAACGGGCCGAGCGCGAGCAGGATCAGCAGCACCGGGATGTTGATGAGAAAGACCGAGCCCCACCAGAACTGGTGCAGCAGCATGCCGCCGATGATCGGCCCGACCGCCGAACCGCCGGCGAAGAACGCGGTCCAGATGCCGATCGCGGCGGCCCGCTTGCGCGCGTCGGGGAACAGGGTGGAGATCAGCGCGAGGCTGGACGGCAGCAGGGTCGCGCCGCCGATGCCCATCATGGCCCGCGCGATGATCAGTACCGCGGAACTCGGCGCGAACGCGGCCAGGACGGAGGCGATGCCGAAGATGGTGGCGCCGGCGAGCAGGATGTTGCGCCGGCCGATCCGGTCGCCGAGGTTGCCCATGGTGATCAGCAGGCCGGCGATCAGGAAGCCGTAGATGTCCAGGATCCACAGCTGCTCGGCGGCCGAGGGATCCAGGTCGACGGTGAGCGTCGGCATGGCCAGGAACAGCACCGAGATGTCCATCGACACCAGCAGCACCGGCAGCAGCAACACCGCGAGGCCGAGCCAGGCACGGCGCGAGCCGACAGTGGGCGCCGCCTGCGCGGGCCGTACTGCCTCGACGTCTGTCATCCTTGGTAATCCTCTCCATCTCGCGTACGCCGTACGCACAACTGGAGTACAGTGTACGCAAGCTCCCCCGGAAGTGAAAGTGAGTCATGGGATGTCTGAGCTCAAGCTCAACCGAGCCGCCATCATCGACACCGCGATAACGCTTGCCGACGAAGAGGGTCTCGACGCGTTGTCCATGCGCCGGATCGCCGACAAGCTGGGTGTCGGCGCCATGTCCCTGTACCGGCATGTGGCGAACAAGGACGAACTGCTCGCCGAGATGACCGACGAGGTGGCCAGACGCAACCCGTACCCCTCCGCGGAGGGACAGCAGTGGACCTGGCGCGACCGGGTGCGCATCGCCGCCGAGATCGATTGGGCGCTCTACCAGCAACATCCGTGGGTCCTGCTCACCTTCGCCACGCCGCGCTACAGCTTCGGGCCGATGAGCCTGGCCTGCCTGGCCTGGATGGTCGAGGGATTCTCCGAGCTGAATGTGTCGACCAGGGAAGCCACGACGATGGCGTTCACCGTGTGGAATCACATCTCCGGCGCGACCCTCCCGCACATCAGCGCCGCGCTGATGGCCCGCAAGGGCATGAACCCGGAGGGCGACAACGGACTGCGCACGATGCTGAAAGGAAGATCACAGTTTCCGGTGCCTGCCGCGCTCGCGGACCTCGAGGGCAGCGGGATCAACGATCTATCCCAGGAAGATCTGCTCTATGCCGGTCTCGCCGCCCTGTGCGACGGCTTCGAGGCCAAGGCGCGGCTGCGGGCCGACTTGACCTGAACCTGACTTCATGTTGCACGGTGATCGGCGACCATCACGAACAGGAGCCACCGTGCACGCGATCCGCCTTCATGCCTTCGGCCCGGCCGACAATCTGCGTTACGAGACCGTTCCCGATCCGAGTCCAGGGGCGGGTCAGGTGCGAATTGCCGTGGCGGCGGCCGGTGTTCATCTGGTCGATACGGCGTTGCGCAAGGGGCTGCCGGGGCCCTATCCGGTTCCGGAACTGCCCACCATTCCCGGTCGCGAAGTGGCCGGGACGATCGATGCGGTGGGCGCAGGGGTCGATCCGAGCTGGATCGGCAAGCAGGTGGTAGCACATCTGGGCTCGGCGCCCGGCGGTTACGCCGAGTTCGCGGTCGCGGAAGCGGCTCGGCTGCACGAGATCCCGGCCGCGCTCGGACCCGCCGGAGCGGTGGCGATGATCGGCACCGGGCGGACCACCATGGGCATCCTGCAATTCACCGAGCTCGGGCCGGACAGTGTGGTGCTCGTGCCCGCCGCCGCGGGCGGAATCGGCACGCTGCTGGTGCAATTCGCGAAAAACGCGGGCGCGACCGTCATCGGGCTGGCCGGCGGACCCGCGAAAGCCGAACTGGTACAGCGCAACGGCGCCGACCTGGCCGTCGACTACCTGCTACCCGATTGGCCGGAACAGGTCCGAGGTTTCCTCGCCGGGCGGTCCGCGACGGTCCTGTTCGATTCGGTAGGCGGCGAGATCGCCCGCGCCGCCCTCGATCTGCTGGGTGCGGGCGGGCAGCATCTGGTGTTCGGCGCATCCGCCCAGAGTCCGGCAGATGCCGCGACGCCCGCCCGTTCGAGCGAGGAACTAGCGGCTCGTGGCATCACCTCCGAGTTCGTGCTCGGGCCGCCGATGATCCAGCGCGCGGGCGGGGACATCCGAGTCCTGGAGGAACGCGCGCTGGCGGAGGCGACCGCCGGTCGGTTGCGTCCTGCGGTACAAAGGTTTTCACTCGCCGAAGCCGCTGCGGCGCACCACGCCCTGGAGACTCGGGCGACCACCGGCAAGGTCGTGCTGATTCCCTAGCGCCGCAACCGAGCGGTTGGCCGGCCGCGTCCTACCATGCACAGATGAGCTCGCAAGCGCGCCCACGTCCTGGTCGGCCCCGGGACGCCGACAAGGATCTCGCCGTACTGGTCGCCGCGCGCCGGCTGCTCGCCGAGGTCGGCTATCAGCAGACCACCGTCGCCGCCATCGCGCGCCGGGCCGGGGTGAACGCACCGGCCATCTATCGGCGATGGCCGAGCCGAGAGGCATTGCTCGAGGAGGCGGTGCACGGTCCGGGCGCGCATCAGTTGCCTGAACCAACCGGTGACCTGCGGGCCGACCTGCGGACCTGGGTGCGGATCTTCCTGGCCCGCGCGGCCAGTCCCGCGGCCCGCTCCGGGGTGCCCGGCCTGCTGGCCGATTCGCAGACCGAGGAGGCACGCAGGCGACTGCTCGCCATCGGGGCCCCGGTCCGGCTGGCGTTCGCCGAAATGCTGCGCCGGGCAGACGATTCCGGGGCGGGCACCGACCACGAGGTACTGTTCGAAATCCTCGCCGGCACAACAACCTTCCATGCCTTGGTGCGCGGCGGCGACGATCACGACGGCTTCGCCGAGACGCTCGCGGACGCTCTGTGCGTGCTCGCCGGAACCGGCCGTAGCTGAGCGCCTAGCGCGGCAGACCGAGTACCCGCTGCGCGATCACATTGAGCTGGATTTCGATCGTGCCTCCGCCGATCAATACCGCGGGCACGCCGAGATAGTCCTCGGCGTAGGGCAATTCCGGGCCGCCCAGGCAGCCGAGGGGACCGAGCAGCCCGAGTACGGCCCGCGCGCCATCACGCTGCGCGATGGCGTGGAACACCTTGCGCACGCTGGCGATCCCCGCGACTTCGCTACCACCCATACGGCTCAACGCGTCTCGGAGATTGAGCGCGGCCACCGAGCATTCCCGCGCGGTGTTACGGCCCAGCGTCCGCACCGCGTCGTCCCGGGTGCAGGCGTGGTCGCCACGCTCGATCAGGGTGCGCACCAGCGCCGCCGAGCCGTGGCCGAAATCCGCGTTGCCCATGGCGGATCGCTCGTGCGACAGCGTGCCCACCGCCAGGCGCCAACCGTCGCCGGGTTCGCCGACGACACAGTCGTCCGGCACGAATACCTCGTCCAGGAAGACCTCGTGGAATTCCCACACCCCGGTGGCCTGACGAACCCGGCGCACCTCGACGCCGGGTGCCCGCATGGGTAACAGAAAGTAGGTCAGCCCAGCGTGTTTGGCCACGTCCGGGTCGGTGCGGGCCAAGCAGACACCCCAGTCGGCCTCGGCCGCCTGGGTATTCCAGACCTTCTGTCCGGTCAGCCGCCATCCCCCGTCGACCCGGACGGCCCGGGTGGTGAGCCCGGCGAGGTCCGAACCTGCCCCGGGTTCGGAAAACAGCTGACACCAGACGATGCGGCCGCGCAGAGTCGGTGTCACGAACCGATCATGTTGCGCCACAGTACCGTTGGCGATCAGCGAGGGCAGCACCCAGTCACCGATGCCCAGCCGGGGCGGCGTGAGGCCGCGACCGCGGAACTCCGCGTCGATAACGGCCTGTTCCCGCGGACCGGCGCCGAGTCCGAACGGCGCCGGATAGTGCGGAGCGACCAATCCCGCGTCCGCCAGCCGGGCGCGACGCGCGCCGCCCCGGGGCGGCGCCCACCCGGCGGAAGGCTGCTCGTCGTCCGGCATGCCCAGCACGTCGTCGAGCACGACGCCGACTCGCGCGCGCAGGTCGGGCAGTGTGCCGGGTTCGACGAACGAGAAGTCCCGCTCGGCCAGCAGGGCGATCCGGCCGAGCCGGTCCGCCCACGTGTCCTCCGCGCCGGCGAGCGCGGCGATGCTGATCGCCCGCCGCCAGTAGAGGTGGGCGTCGTGCTCCCAGCTGAAGCCGATCGCGCCGAGCAGGCCGATGCATTCCAGCGCCTGATCCACCACGGCTGGAAGCGCGGCCACCGCGGCGTGCGCGGCAGCCAGCTCCCGTTGCTGCGCCGGCTGTCCCGCGGCACGAGCGGCATCCCAGGCGGCCGCCTTGATCACCTCCGCCCGCACCAGCATCAGCGCGGCCCGATGCTGCACGGCCTGGAAAGTGCCGACGGCCCGGCCGAATTGGGTGCGAACACGAACATAACCAACCGCCGTATCGAGGCACCAAGCCGCGATGCCACTGGCCTCCGCCGCAAGCAGACTGATGCGAATCAGCTCGACGTCGGCCGAACCGACCCCGCTCAGCACAGAGTTCGCGGCAACCGGATGCTCCGTGAGCCGCAATCGACCGACCGACCTGGTCAGATCGATCGACTCCCCCGCGACGACGGCACCGGTCGAGCCGTCGACCGTCGCGGCGGCGCAGACCACAGCACCACGGACTGCGGAATCACGGACCGAAGCGTCATGGGCAGCGGCGTCGAGGGTGGCGGCGTCGAGGGTGGCGACATCACAAGCAACGGCGTCATCAGCTACGGCGTCAAGGGTCGCAGCATCACGAGCCGCGACGTCGAAGGCTGCGGCACCACAGCTAGCGGTATCAAGGGCTGCGGCACCACGACTCGCGGCATCAAAGTTCGCAGCGGCACGAGTCACCCCTTCGCCAGGCGCGACACCACGGATCGCCCCATCACGAGTTGCGGCATCACTGGTCACACCATCGCCGGACGCGGCAGCGCGCGCTACCCCATCACCAGGCACGACCCCACGGATCGCCCCATCACGAGTTACGGCATCACTGGTCACACCATTGCCGGACGCGGCAGCGCGCGCTACCCCATCACCAGGCACGACACCACGGATCGCCCCATCACGAGTTACGGCATCACTGGTCACACCATCGCCGGACGCGGCAGCGCGGATTGCCTCATCGGTCGCGGCAGCATGGGGTGCGGTGTTGAGGGTTGTGGTGTCGAGCCAGAACCAGAGGGGCTCGGTGCTTCCCGGCTTTTGGGCCGCTACCACGATCATGGATGCGGTGGGTAGGCCGATGGCCGGGTCCGAGAGGCCGGATACTACCCATTCGCCGTTGCGGTGATGGGCGGTGAGGGTGCCGCCGGTGCAGAGTGCACCGGTTGCGCCGGCGGCGAAAGCCGCCAGTAGATCGTGGTTTTCGTCGGCGGTCGCGGCTACCGAGCCGGCCAGGATGGTCGGGAGATAGGGGCCGGGGAGCAGTGCCCGGCCGAATTGCTCGACGACCACCGCGAGCGTGTCCAGGCCGCACTCGTCGCCGCCGAAACGCTCGGGCAGATGCATGGCGTGCAGGCCCTGGCGCACAATTTGCTGCCAAAGCTGTTGGTGCGCATCGGCTTCGCCGAGCCGGTCGCGGGTCACCGAGAGCGGCGCGTGCCGCTGTGCGAACGCCGCCATGGACTCGGCGAGCGCGTGCTGGTCTGCGTCCAGGGCCAATGACATCGGTCGATCTCCTCGCTGGAATCGATGACCGCTCGCGCGATACGAAGCGGTCGATAGGACCCGACGCGCCACCGGATGGCCGTCGGATCGGAACGAAATAGGCTGACTGGCAGTCAGTTACATCGACGCACCCCGATCGCGTCGAAGTCACGGCATGGCGCTGATCGCTCGCACCGCGAGGACTACGCAGACGTCGAATCCGCGGGCGTCGCCGTGATCATGTCGGCCTCCGCCTGCCACGACCATCACTTCGCCGACCTCCGCGTCGACTACTTCTCACCGAGGCCGGAAACAAGCTCATCACCCGCCGACGTTCCCGTGACGGGGTCCGGTAATTCAGCGGAGACGCGCGCCGACCACTGCGGTTCGCGGCGCTCGAGATAGGCCCGGACACCTTCGGCAGCATCGGACGTGCCCATCACCCGGTGGTGCAACTCGGTCTCGAGTGCGGCGACCGCTGCCGGACCATAGCCGTGACGAGCGGTGTCCCACAGCAGCTTTTTGGACAATGCGGCGGACAGCGGCGCGACGTGGGTGGCGATCTCGCGGGCCGTCGCCAGCGCGGCGGGCAGCACCTCCGCGGCGGGCAGGCATCGGCTCGCCAATCCGAGCCGGACCACCTCGGCACCGTCGAGCCTGCGCCCGGTCAACAGGATGTCGGCCGCCACGGCGACGCCGGTCAGGTGCTGAACGGTCCAGTGCGCCATGGCATCCGGCACCATCCCGAACCGCACCTGGGGCACCGCGTAGGCCGCGTCGTCGGCGACCAATCGAATGTCGGCCTGCAGGGCGAGGGTGAATCCGATGCCGATCGCATGCCCGTTCATCGCCGCGATGACCGGCTTGCGCAGGTCGAACGCGGCGGGCGCTACCGGTGACGCACTGAAACCCGGGTCGTCCGGCGCCGCGAAGGTGTCCGCACCGCCGCCGAGGTCCGCACCCGCGCAGAACGCCGGTGGCGTGCCGGTCAGCACGATGACGCGCACCGCGTCGTCGGCGTCGAACGCGCGGTAGTACTCCCCCAGGGCCGTGCCCATTTCGCTGGTGAACGCATTGCGCCGTTCGGGCCGGTGCAGGGTCAGCACGCCGACGCCGTCCTCGACCCGGGCGCGGACCACACTCACGCGGCACCTGCCCGCAACGCTCGAATCAGCTCTGCGACATGGCGGTTCGATACCGGATAGCCGGGGAAGTAGCAGCAGACGCGGTCGGCGTGGGCACCGAACCGGGCCAGGATCTGCGCCGCGCATTCTTCCGGGGTGCCGTGCACCGCCAGCGTAGTGAGCATGGCGTCATCGATCAGCCCGGTCATGGCGGCGCGGTCGCCCTGCTTGCTCAGCACGTTCAGCTTCGGCTGCAACCCGCCCCAGCCCTCCACCTCGAGCACCGGCCGGTACGCGGGCGTGGAACCGTAGAACGCCAGGAGCGTGCGCACACCCGTTGCGGCGGCGGACAATTCGTCGGGCGTGCGGCCGACCCCGACGATGATCTGCGGGTAGATCGACAGGTCGCCCGGCGCGCGCCCGGCGGCCGCCAGCCCGGCCGCCACCGCGGGCAGGGTACGCTCGCGAAAATGCGCGGCGCTGTTGAACGGCATCACCAGCAGCCCGTCGGCGACCTCGGCGGCGGCGCGCGTCATCCGCGGACCGAGAGCCCCGAGGCAAACCTGCGGCGGGCCATACGGATTGGGCCCCGGATCGAAGGTCGGCGGCATCAGCGTATGTGTGGTGAAGCGCCCGCGGAACCGCAACGGCTCCCGGCCTTCCCACGCCGCGAAGATCGCCTTGATCGCCAGCACCATCTCGCGCATCCGCGCGGCCGGTTCCGACCACTGCGCACCGTAACGCTTTTCGATATGCGGGCGGATCTGCGAACCGAGACCGAGCCGGAATCGCCCGTGACTCAAGGTTTGCAGGTCGTAGGCGACGTGCGCCAGATGCAATGGGCTGCGCGGCAAGGCGATCGCGACATTGGACATGAGATCCGCGCGCACCGCGGCGGCGGCCAGGGTCAGCGGCACGAAGACATCGTTGGCGCCCTCGAAGGTGAACAACCCGTCGGCACCGAGTGCGACCAGTTCCGCAGCCCGGGCGGCGGTATCTTCGAGCTTTCCGTCCAGCCGCAGGTCGACCTTCATCGCGCCCCCGCTCCGGCCCGGTAATCGACCGGGCACTTCTTGATTCCGTTGATCCAGCCCGACCGCAACCGCTCCGGTTCGCCCACTGCGGCCAGATCGGGGAGATGATCGGCGATGGCGTCGAAAATGAGTTCGACCTCCAGCCGGGCCAGGTTGGCACCGACGCAATAGTGTGCGCCGGTCCCGCCGAAAGACAAGTGCGGGTTGGGATCACGCGAGATATCGAAGCGGTCGGGATGGTCGAACACGGCCTCATCGAAGTTGGCCGACCGGTAGGACATCACCACCCGCTGCCCCTGCGCGATCCGCACGCCGCCGATGGTGGTGTCGGCCAGCGCCGTCCGCTGAAAGGCGGAGACCGGGGTGGCCCAGCGAATGATCTCGTCCGCCGCCGTTTTCGGCCGGGCGGACTTGAACAGCGCCCATTGGTCCGGGTTTTCGAGAAACCCGAGCAGGCCGTGGGTGATCGCGTTGCGCGTCGTCTCGTTGCCCGCGACCGCGAGCAGGATCACCAGGAAACCGAACTCCTCGGCGGTCAGCGCTTCGCCCTCGGCGTCGGCGCGCACCAGCTCGGTCACGAGATCGGCTGCCGGGCAGGCCTTTCGGGCCTCGGCCAGCTGCCAGGCGTAGCCGAGGATCTCGGTCGCCGCGACCACCGGGTCGGCGTCGTTGCCCGGATCGTCGTAGGCCGTCATCTGATTCGACCAGCGGAAAACCCGCAGCCGGTCTTCCTGCGGTATCCCGAGCAACTCGGCGATGGCCTGCAGCGGCAGCTCACACGCCACCTGGGTAACGAAGTCGCCCCACCCGACAGCGGCGGCCGCCAGCACAATCGACTCCGCCCGCGCCGCGAGCTCGGCGCGCAGGCCGTTGACGGCCCGTGGCGTGAAACCCTTGGCGACCAGCTTGCGCAACCTGGTGTGTTCCGGCGCGTCCTGGTTGACCATCGAGAACCGCTGTAGTTCGAGTTGCTCGCGGGTGAAACCATCGGCGAAGCGCGGGATCGCGGTGTTCTCGAAACTGGAGAACACGTCGCTACGCCGCGATACCTCCTTGACGTCGGCATGCCTGGTGATCAGCCAGAAGCCGTCGTCCGGGAAGCCACCGACACCGGGCGGCTGCGGGGTCCACCAGATCGGCGCGGTGCGGCGCAGCTCGGCCAGCTCCCGATCCGGGATCCCGGCGCCCCAGAGTGCCGGGTCGGTCGCATCGAAACCCGAAGGCGGTACCGGATATTCGATCCGACGGTCTCCCACCAGCTACTCCTCACCGCCGCGCGGTCCTTCGCGAAGCACCGCCGATAAATACGTTACGACCTGTTACGTAAGTATGCACCGCCGGACGGAATCCACGTTGCGGCAATGCCACTCAGCGGGACGCCGCCCGGGTCGATCAGCGAAATCATCGAAATCGGCTTGACCACAGCGTCGGTCGCTCGCCCAGCCGCTCGCCGCCGGTGTCAGGCGCTGGACGCGCATCCTCCCGCGCCGGCGAACGCGATCAGACAGCCTCAGTCCGTGTCACCCTTCACCACCGCATACGCGAACCCGTCCCAGCCCTTGCTGCCGACGGTCTGCACGACGGTCGCTTCCAGAGTCGGCTCGGCGGCGAGCAGTTCGACGACGGCGCGGCTGGCGCGGATCATCTCGTCCTCCGAAACCGAGTCGGCGAGACCACCTTTGCGGACGACGTTGTCGACGATGATCACCGAACCCGGACGGGTCAGTTTCAGCGCCCACCGGACGTAGTTCGAGTTGTTGACCTTGTCTGCGTCGATGAACACCAGGTCGAACGGTTCCTGCCCCTCCTGCGCAAGCACCGGGAGGCTGTCCAGCGCCGCGCCGACTCGAATATCGACCCGCTCGCCCACCCCCGCGTTGTCCAAGTTCTTGCGCGCGAACTCGGCGTGCTCCTGCTGGAATTCCAGGGTCACCACCTGCCCCTTCTCGCCGACCGCGCGCGCGAGCCAGATCGTGCTGTACCCGCCGAGGGTGCCGATCTCCAGCACCCGCCGCGCCCGCGCCGTCAGCGCGAGCAGATACAGAAACTTCCCCTGCGGCGGAGACACATCGATCGCAGGCAGCCGCGCGGCCGCATTCGCCGTCAACGCCGCCGCGGTGTCGGCATCGCGCACCAGAGTGTCCACGATGTAGCTGTCTACATCGCCCCATTCGGTAGTCGTCATACCTCGCAGTCTGCCACCGAAACCGGCGTCCTCGCCGAGATCGGACCCGTTCATGATCAACGAGACACCCGGCCCAGGACCGACACCCGGCCTCGGCGCTGAAGCTCGCGTGGATCCCGGGCGAACGCGGATTCGCTGGAGCCGAGCACGACTCGGCACCAGGGCGCGTCGATCATGGACGGTTACGGATCAGTGCGGGTCACCGACCGGAAGGGGCCAGCGGTCGATGTGGCCCAAGACGGTCAGATTGGTACCGGCCAGGCTCGAACGAGCTTTTTCGATATAGCCTTCGGCGTAGCACTCGGTGTTCCGATCATGCAGGCGGTACCGGCGGTGCAGGCGGTGGGCTTCGAACAGCCAGCCACTGGCTTGGCGTCGAACTTCGTTGTGGGTGATGGGTTGGTCGGCGGCGAAGAGGGTGCCGCCGTGTTCCGGGCCGACGACCATGGCGGAGCCGAGGTGTTGCAGACACCGGGCGGTGCCGAGGTCGTCGGCCAAGGTGCGGTAGCCGGTCAGCGCCTGCTGCCAGCAGCGCACCGCGCGGCCGAACTCACCGCGCGCCCACCACACGATGCCCATGGTCTCCCGGATGTGCGCACGCCCGTCCGGGTCGCGGCCGCCGCGGGTCAGCGATTCGGCCAGTTCCAGGCGGTCCTGGGCCGCGACGAGCCGGCCCTGCCGGAGATGCACGACGGCCAGGTTGATCAGCGCGCAGACCTCGCCCGCCACGTCTTCGCGCGGCAGCAACCACCAGGCGGCCTCCAGTCGCTCGGCCACCACGGGCAAGGTGCCGCGCCGCCAATCCTGCTCGGACAGTCCACCGGGTGGGTCGGTGAGCAGGCGCAGCGCCTCCCGGTGCTCCCATCGCGCGGACAGGCTGGTGGACAGGTTGCGGGGTCGATAGCGGTTCGGCTTCCCAGGTAGCCGGCCCGCTCGCAGCTGCGCCAGGTCGCCATGCAGCACAACATCTTCCATCCCGCGTACCGAACACAGGGTGGTGGCCAGCCTGGCCTGGCGTTCCCCGTCGCCGATTCGGGCATACCACCCGTCCAGCGCGTCTCCGATCCGCGCCACTTCGGCAACCGCGGTCGCCGGTACCCGCTCGCCGAGGTCCACGTAGGCGGAGACCAGGCCGCTCAGGTCCGCTTCGTGCGCCCCGAACCAGCGTCGCGCCCCCGCGGCGAAACGCACCGAATCCAGCGCGAATGCCCAGCGGGTCGACAGCTCGGCGTAGTAGTGCGCCAGTGCGGTCACGGCCGTCGGCCACCGCGCTCCCTCGAACACCTCGTCAGGTTCCGGCCACCGAGGCACTATGGCCAATCGATAACGCTGCGCACCAACGATTTTCACTCTTGGCGGACTGTGCTCCAGTAATTGGCGGAGCAGCACTTCGGCAGTCGACGGCGGCTCATCCTGTGCACCGGGTGCCGCGGTCCGCCGGGCCGGTGCTTCACGTACAGCGGTCAACACGGCAAGCAGGGCAGCCGCTTCGAATTCACGCACGCCCAGATCCCGTACCACCGCCATCGCCTCATCGGTCCACGCCGGATCGGGGTCGGGGTTCGGGGCCGGGTTCGGGTCCGGGTTCGCCGCAACGACCTCCGCGCCGGGTTCGACCAGATCCGCGATCAGCTCGAGTTCGTTTGCCGTGCGGATCTTTTCGCGATACCGCTGCACGAACCGATACCCCACATAGACCGCCGCCGCGGCAATGACGAGCACCGACAACCACCGCAACGTCCCGGCCGCAAACTTGACCGCCGGGCTCTCCCCGAGCGAATTCAATACCAGATTGCGCGCCAGCTCGAACAACAACGCATACGCAACCACCGAGGCCGTGCCTAGAAACCCTTGCCAGACAGACGATCTCGGTGTGCTCGGTGCCACCGGCGAGGGCTCATCGGGTCGCGCAGGTCCGCCGTGCTCGCGGTGTTCCTGTCCCCCAGGCTGACTCATCGCAATGCTCCGCCGGTCAGGCCGGGGACGAGCCAGCGCCGCCACGTCGCCAGCACCAGGGCTACCGGAAGGATCGCCGACATCAGCGCACCGGCCGCCAATTGCGCCGAGTTCTCGCCGAATTGACGTGCTTCGCCCCAGAGCAGCAGCGACCACGGGGTCGCGCCCGCGCCGCTGATCAGGAGCCCGATCACGAAATCGTTCCAGACCTGGACGAATTCGAGCACCGCGACCGCGACGAGAGCCGGGCCCGCCGAGGTCAGTACCCGCCGGGCGATCGTGCCCGGACCGGCCAGGCCGTGCAGCGCGTCGGCGGCCGGGCTGCCTGGTGGGGCGAGCAGAGCGCCGCGCAGGACGAGGATGGCGACCGGCAGACCGGCCGCGGCATGCAGCAGGATCAACGGGATTCGGGTGCCGGACAGACCGTAACCGTCGATGAAGGCGTTCACCGGACCGAGGTAGCTCTGCACCGGCAGCACCGCGAGCACGACCAGGAAAACCACCGCCGTGCTCGCGGCGGGACGGTTCGGTCGCAGGGCCGCGAGGCGGTACGCGACCGGCACCGCCGCGGCCACCACGACCAGGGTGGTGAGGGCGGCCACCCACGCCGTCGTCTCCAGTGACCGCAGCAACGCGGGATCGCGCCACATGCGCGTGAACGCGCCGAAGCCCCAGCCGTTCCCGTCCTGGAGCATGGTCAGGACCAGCGCGACTATCGGGAACAACGCCACCCCCGACACCGCAAGCATCCCGAGGATCCGCAATGGCCTCGGCGGTTGCCACGCGGCCGGGGCCGTCCGTTCGGCCGGCGCGGTCCGGTGTTTACCCACGTCGTGTTGCAGCAGCCAGCCCAGGAATCCGACCAGCACCGCGAGCGGAAACCCGTAGGCCGCCGCCACGCCGGCGTCGACATCGGAGTCGACCGCCAACCGCCACCAGTGCACGGTCGCGCTGTCGATCTGATACTGCATCGAACCCGGCACCCCGATCAGCACCACGTCGAACACCCTCGCCGCGGCGACGCCGACGGCCAGCCCGGCGATCAGTACCACCGGGCGCAACAGGACATAGAGCCGCAACGGCAACAGCTTGCCCCCGTGAGGCAGATCACCGACACGCGCCGGATCGGTCTCGATGGCGTGGATTCCGGCGCGGAACAGCCCGGTGACGAAGCCGAGCCAAGTCCACAGGAACGCGGAACCCAGCATCGCCGCGAACCAGAACCGGTACAGCCCAACGCTTTCGATCCCGAGCCGGTCGCCGAGGTACTGGAAGATCAACCGAAAGGCGACACCGGAGACCACCGCGGAAATCCCGAACGGCACGATCAACGGCCGCCACAACCACCGCGAATCCCTTCCCCACCAAGCGATCCCCATAGCGACCGCCAGCAGCACCACCCCGAACAGCACCCAGACCAGCGTGCGCAGATAGGCCCAGCCGCCGTCGCGCCCCAGTGCGGCGCCGAGCAACCACAAGCCCGCGACCAGCGGTGCGCTCGGGATCGGCCACAGCCCGGCGACCACGAGCCCGCCCGGGATCGGCACCGGTCCCACCCGAAATTCCAGATGGGATCGGTGCCGGACGAGCAGGGTCAAGCCGACCGCACCGGCCGCGGCCAGCACACACGAGCCGACCAGCAGCGGACGCGCCCGCACCGCGAGCACCACGGTCCACACCACCGGCACCGCGATCAGCGACACCGTCAGCACGATCGCGGGCAACCCGGCGGCCCAGCCGACCCATCGCCGCGGATGGGTCCCTGCGACCAGCGGCCCGCGCATCCGCCGGGTGGCCAGCTCCAATGCCAGCCCATGTGGTCGATATTCGGGCATCATCGCCGCCCCCGGTCCACCGCGTCGAGCGCGACGATCGCCCGATCGGTCGCCTCGTCGAGTCGTTCGATCTGCCCGTCGCCGACCGCGATCAGGAAGTCGGTCAGTATGCGCCACAACCCGTTTCGGCCACCGACCGCGCCGATCCGATCGGACAGGTCGAAGGCGGTGCGGGTACCGAGAGCGCGGGCCGCCGGTTCGAGGAACCGCGAATACTGTGCGTCCGTCCGCAGATTCGGGGCCATGAAGCCGCCGTAGTCCTTGATCCACGGCAATGGCGCGGCCGGGTCGGCGAGCGCCTTGACCAGGTCCATGGCGCGATCGGAGGCGGACTCGGTCACCACCATCACGTCGCCGCCGACGATCCGCGGCGGATCCTGCCCGGCGGCGACGGCGGGGAAGGCGGCCACGCCGACCACGTCTTCGGGCCGCCGCCCGGAGCGGCGCACGGCGGCCAGGACGATCGGTTCGGCGAAGTCCGGCGCCACGACCATCACCGCCCGCCGGTGCTCGAATACCTCGCGGACGGCGTCCGGAAATTGGCGGGTCAACGCCGAGGCGATGCCGCCGGGAAACGCGTGCCGATGTCCCCACAGCGAGCCGAGGTGGCCGAACGCCGCCCGCACCGCGGGGCTCTCCCAGGTGCGATCGTTGCGGCCGGTGGCCACCTCGTCGTAGATCCGCGGCGACTCGGCGAGCAACGCGTTCTCGAACACGTCGGTGAGTACCCAGCCGTCCGCGGCGCCGAGGGCGAGCAGCCGCACGGGGGTCTCGGCGAGTACCTCCATGCGGTCGAGCCAGTCGGCGAGGGTCCAGCCGACCGGGTCGCCGAGGCCGTGCTGGTCGACGAGCCGGCGGTCGTACCAGACCATCGACTTGTCCGCCGCCTTGAACGGCACGCCGTACGGTTTTCCGTTGTGCTGCACCAACTGTCGCCACACGTCCGGGTAGCGCGAGCCGAGCTCGTCGGACCACAGCGCGTCCGGAACCGGCCGCAGTTTGCGTTGCTCGGCGAGCGGGCGCACCCGTCCCGCCTGCGGCAGCATCACGATGTCCGGTGCGGACCGGCCGCCCGCGGTGAACGCGGTCTCGATCTCGTCGCCGAGCGGGACGACGTCCACCTCGTGGCGGTAGTCGAGGCGAGCGAGCACCGCGCGGAACGCCGCGAGTTCGGACCCGCTCCACGACACCCCGATGCGGACCGCGCCGGGGTTGCCGAGCAGGAGATTCGGGGCGCAGGCGGCGGCGAGCGGTGCGATCAGCGCCACTCGCAAAAGTTCCCGCCTGGTTCGCATAGCCCCCCGGAGCCCACCTACCTCGCGCGAGCGCCTACTTCGAGAAGTTCTCCGGCGGCTGCCACGGGCGACCGTGCGGGTCGTCGGGGCGGTACTGCTGGGGTTGCTGCTGCGGCGGTTGCTGCTGCGGCAACTGCTGCGGTTGCGACTGTTGCGGCGGGAACTCCTCCTGCGGCGGCATCACCGGCTGATGCGGCGACGGCTGATGCGGCGTCGACTGGCGCGGGGCGGCCGGGGGCGGGGTCATCAAGCCGTCCACCGAGGTGCGCGCGGTCTCTTCGGCGGCGCGCACCGCCTTGGCGATGGCCGGGTCCGGCGCGGTGTCGAACCAGTCCGCGACGTCCTCGGAGTCGTCCTCCACCTTGATCGCCTCGCCGTCGGGCGCGGGCGGTTCGTAGCGGAAGATGCCGTCCTCGCCCTTGCTGCCGAAGCTGGTGGCGAAGCCCTCTAGCGCCTTGCCGAAATCGCTCGGCACCAGCCACACCTTGTTGGCGTCACCGCGCGCGACCATCGGCAGCGTCTGCATGTATTGGTAGGCAAGCAGTTCCGGCGTCGGCTTGCCGTTCTTGATTGCGGCGAAGACCTTTTCGATGGCCTTGGCCTGACCCTGCGCCTGCAGGTAAGAGGCGGCCCGTTCACCCTGCGCGCGCAGGATGCGGCTCTGCCGTTCACCTTCGGCCTCCAGGATCGCCGACTGCTTGGCGCCCTCGGCGGAGAGCACCTGCGCCTGCTTGGCGCCCTCGGCCATCTTGATCTGCGATTCCCGGGTGCCCTCGGCGGTGAGGATCATCGCCCGCTTCTCCCGGTCGGCCTTCATCTGCTTTTCCATCGACTCCTGGATGGACGCGGGCGGGTCGATGCTCTTCAGCTCGACCCGCGCCACCCGCAGGCCCCAGCGCCCGGTCGCCTCGTCGAGCACGCCGCGCAGCTGGCCGTTGATCTGATCGCGCGAGGTCAGCGTCTGTTCCAGGGTCATGCCGCCGACCACGTTGCGCAGCGTGGTGACGGTGAGCTGCTCGACCGCGGCGATGTAGTTGCTGATCTCGTAGACCGCGGCCTGCGGGCTGGTGACCTGGAAATACACCACGGTGTCGATGTGCAGGGTGAGGTTGTCCTCGGTGATCACCGGCTGCGGCGGGAACGACACCACCCGCTCGCGCAGGTCGACCTTGGCGCGAATACGGTCGGCGAACGGAACCAGGAACGTCAGCTGACCGGACACCGTGCGCGAATACCGGCCGAGCCGCTCGATCACCGCCGCCTCGGCCTGCGGCACCAGCGCGATCGACTTGAACACCACCACCACAATCAGCAACACGAGTACGGCGGCAACGATCAGTACAGCCATTACGGCCCCTTCCAGACGACGGCGGTCGCGCCTTCGATCCTCATGACATACACCTTCGTACCCGGTTCATAAACCTCGGACTCGTCCATCGGCCGCGCGGTCCAGACCTCGCCGCCCAGCTTCACCTGGCCCGTGTGCGCGGCCACCTGCTCCAGCACCGTCGCCGACTTGCCTTGCAACGCATCCACGTTCGTCGGGGTCGGCGGCGGCGTCCCGAAACGGCGGCGCAGCAGCGGGCGCACGCCGAGGAACAGCAACAGCGTGAGCACGCCGAAGACGACGGCATCCCCCACCAGCGTGGTATCCGCGACCGCGCTGACCCCCGCGGTGCCCAGCGCGGCGACACCGAGCATGAGCAGCGTCAGGTCACCGGTGAGCATCTCCGCCGCCGCGAGCAGGATCCCCGCGACCAGCCAAACTATTGCGGCCACGAAACCCACTCTAGTGCGCATTCGTCCCGGGCCGGTGCTCTTGCCGCAGGTACGTGTCGCAAAAGTTGCCGCGCCGCGTGCGCGGGTCGAATGTGCTTCCCCGCCTGCTAGGTTCGGGCGGGTGAGCGGACATGACAGCTATGGCGGCGACATCTTCGCCGGCCACGCACGCGCCAGAAAGCGGGTGGTGCCGCGGGTGACCGCGGACCGCGACCTGGTCGTGGAGGACGCGGCGACCGGATTCTGCGGCGCCGTGGTCGGTTTCGATCGCAGCTACGACGGCGAGTTCGTGAAACTCGAGGACGCGCGTGGCGCGGTGCGGCTCTTCGCGATGCGCGAGGCCGCGTTCCTGATCGACGGCGAGCCGGTCACCCTGGTCCGGCCGACGGCCACCGCGCCGAAGAAGGAGACACGTTCGGCCTCCGGCTCCACCCGGGTGGAGGGCTTGCGCGCGCGGGTCGCCAGGACCAGCCGGATCTGGGTGGAGGGCGTGCACGACGCGGCGCTGGTCGAGCGGGTGTGGGGACACGATCTGCGGGTCGAAGGCGTGGTCGTCGAACATCTGGAAGGCCTGGACAATCTCGGCGAGCGGCTCACCGAGTTCGCGCCGGGACCCGGTCGCCGGGTCGGAGTGCTGGTCGACCATCTGGTCACCGGTTCCAAGGAAACTCAGCTCACCACCGGACTGGGACCGAACGTGCTCGTCACCGGTCATCCGTTCATCGATGTCTGGCAGGCGGTGCGGCCGGCGACGGTCGGGATCGAGGCCTGGCCGGACGTGCCCCGCGGCGAGGACTGGAAAACAGGCATTTGCAATCGGCTCGGCTGGGGCACCCCGCAGGACGGCTGGCGGCGGGTGTACGGCTCGGTGGAGTCCTTCCGCGACTTGGAGGCTCCGCTCATCGGCGCGGTCGAGCGGCTCATCGACTTCGTCACAGAACCGGAATAACCCGGCCGACCTGGTCGCTCGCGCCGCTGCTCAGGAATGCCCTTTCCGGGAATGCCCGCGAATAACCGTCACCCTTTATGCTCGATAATTATGTGCTCTCCTAGTGCCACGCTGACGGTGTGGGCCGGCTCCTGGCTGGCCGGCTGCAGCGCGCCCGACGACGTGTTGGAGGCCCTGCACGCGTGGGCGCCCCAGCACACCATCGCCGCCGGTGATCCCGTCACGGGTGGTCGGACGGACCTGCCCTGGTCGTCCAGGGGCAACCTGCCCGGCACCGGAATGATGGCGCTGCTCAAGGTGATTCGGGAAAGCATGGCCGAGCCCGGCGCGCAGCTGCGCCTGGTGCTGCCGGTGCCCGGCGACGTGCGCGGCCTGCCCGCAGGCACCGCCTTCGCCGCCGACGCGATCGAGGCGGAGGAGGGCCTGCTGATCGGGGTGCCCGGCGCCGAGGGCACCGGCCTGATCCCGCAGTGGACCGACGAGGACACGTTGCAGTGGTCCGTCTACAGCACGCCGATCCCGCCGGCGCCGGGGCAGGACATGTCGCTCGGTGAAGCCGAATACGCGATGCGCGAAGCGGTCCGCGACGCGGCCGACGCACTGATGCAACTGCACACCACGTCGGTCGGTTCCGCGGACTCGGATCCGCGCGAGCTCATCGAGGCCGAACTCGCCGACTACTCCCGGCACGACTATCCGGACTCGATCCCGTTGCGGGCCAGAAAGATTCTCGACACCGCCGACCACGTAGCGGCGATACTCACTGTGGCCCAACGCGAACCAGCATCCTCACCAACCTCCGCAAGCGCCATCGGCGCCCAGGAGTCCCTACTACGCCCACTCTGGGACGCAATCCGCGCCGCCCGCCTGGTAGCCATCCACGCAGCCGCCCGCAGCACACCGTGAGTTCATGCGCCGCCCGATCGCGATGACGCCCGCCGCCCGATCGCGATGGTCCCTTCACTACCGCAGAGGTACCCGTCGCGGATCACAGCAGCATCCATTCCGACATCGCAATAGACCCGCTTCCCCATCGCGATAGCGCCCGCCCCTCTACCGCGACAGCACCCGCCACCTATCGCAGCACCACTCCCGCCAACGTCGCAATGGGCCCCGCTCACCCTGTGGGACGATCCGCGCCGCACTACTGGCGGTCATTCACGCGGCGGCCGGCAACTCCAGTGAATTCGAATGCCGCCTGATCGCGATAGCACAACTCTTGGTTGCGAAAGCACCGCTGCCTTAGCGTGACTGCACCCGTCCGCCACATCGACAGCATCGCTATCCGTCGCAGCAGCACTCACTGCGGCGTCGCAATAGGCCCGCTCCTCATCGCGATACCCACTTCCCGTCGCGGTAGCGGTTGTTCCTATCCCGATAGCGCCCGGTCCCATCGCGGCAGCGCCCCCTCATCGTGATTGCGTCTGCGCCTAGTTGCGATAACGCCCCTCCCTGGTCGCAACGACATCGCTGAGACGCTGTCTGGTGCGGACGCGCGATCGCTCGTGGTATCCGTGTAGGCGTGCCCCAGTGAAACGGTCGTCGCGGCGATATTTCTGCTTGAATGAATCGACCTTCCGGCCCACTCAGCAGGTGGTATGACATGCAACTCTCGCGTCGCGGTGCCGCGACTCTGGTCGCCGCGTTGATCGCGCTCGGCTTGCCTGCCGCGGCGCCGGCTGCGGCGATCGTCGGTGGTACCGAGGCCGAGGCGAGCACCTACCCGTGGCTCGGCGCGGTGGGCAGCCCCCTGTTCTTCACCAGGCCATCGGGGCAGTTCTGCGGTGGCGCGCTGATCGCGCCCGATCAGGTGCTCACTGCGGCGCACTGTGTGTCGCTCGCGCAACCGGTCGCTCAGGCGGTCACGGTTACCTTCGGCCGCACCGACTTACGCGACTCCGATGGGGTCAAGGTGCACGTCAAGGACATTCGGATTCACCCGGGTTTCTACGACACCGACTTCGACGGCGAGACCGTGCATCACAACGATCTGGCCATCCTCACCTTGGACCGCCCGCAACCCGGTCCGTTCGTGAAAGTCGCCGCCGCACAAGGGAACACCGGAACGATTCTCGGCTGGGGCGCGACCTCGGAATCCGACGAATCGAACACCCACCTGCGCAGCGCCAATGTCCCGCTCGTCCCGGACGCCGACTGCGCCGCCGCGTACGGCTCCGCGTTCGATCCGAACGAGATGCTGTGCGCCGGCTCCCCCGCAGCCGACACCGCCGAATACGACAGCGGCGGCCCGCTTCTGGTCGACGGTCAACTGGCCGGCCTCACCTCATGGGGCAAGGGCGCCGCCCGCCCAGGCTTCCCGGGTGTCTACACGAAGCTGTCCGCCGTCGGGTTCTGAGCCACAACCGCACGCCTTTTGATTCCCCGCACCGAAAATCGCATGCAATTCTCGGTGCGGGAAATCAGAAATGGTGCGAATTGGCCAGTGCCCTGCCAGAGCAGAGCCGACCGGCCGACACCCGCTACGTGAGCGTCAGCTCAGCGCGGCTGGCTACTGATACGGCTGCGGCGGGTACTGCTGCTGCGGCTGCTGGGGCGTGTACGGCTGCTGATACTGCTGCTGCGGCGCGTACTGCTGCCCCGGGTAGGGCTGCTGCCCCTGATACTGCTGCGGCGAATACTGCTGCTGAGCCGGATACGGCTGCTGACCGGGATACTGCTGCTGCTGACCCGGGTATTGCTGCCCGCCATACGGCTGCTGATACGGCTGCGGCGCATTGTGCTGCTGCGGGAACTGCGTCTGCTGCTGATTCGAGTTCTTCTTGCGCGAGATCACCACGAGCACCACGATGCCGACCAAAACCAGGCCCAGACACACGAACCCGACCACCCAGGAACCGCCGCTGCTCCCCCCATGGCTGCGGCGCCGGGCCTCACTGGTCTCGAGCCCCGCCGCCCAGACGCTCTGGTCGGACCAGACCTGCGGATCGAGCAGCCCGGTGGTCAACATTTCGGTATAGATCATTCAAGTTCATCTTTCGCCCCGCTTCGGCTTTCTCCGAAGGCGAAGCGATGCTATCGCAACCCGATTCGCCTCACTCGGCGACCGCTGGACGGCGCTGCGGCGCACAGCAACCGATGGCGCAGGGCGTGCCGTTCAGCGTGCAGCCGTAGCCGGGAACCTCGCCGAGGTGCCGGGACGCGGTGTCGTTCAACTGCTCGTCGATCAGTTCGACGACCAGCCGCGCGAAGCGCGGGTCGGTGCCCGGGGTGGCGGCGCGGGCGAAGGCGATCCCGAGTTCGGCGGCCTTCTCCTTCGCCTCGTTGTCCAGGTCCCAGATCACCTCGAGGTGATCGGAGACGAAACCGACCGGGCAGACGATGACCGCCTCGACGTTCTTGGCGGCGAGATCATCGAGATGATCGACGATGTCCGGGTCGAGCCACGGCACCTGCGGCGGCCCGGAGCGCGACTGCCAGACGACGTCGTAATCGGTGAAACCGGTTGCGGCGGCGGCTAGTCGGGCCGCCTCGGCGACCTGGCGGCTGTACAGATGCCCACCGTCGGCGGGCGGTCCCGCGGCGGTGTCGGCGCTGATCGGGATGGAGTGCGCGGTGAACACGAGCCGAGCACCATCGCGCCGTTGCTCCGGAAGTTCTTCCCGCGCCGCGCGAATCGCGTCGGCGAAGGCCTCAATCAACAGCGGATGATCGAAGTATTGCCGCAGCTTGACCAGATCCGGCGCGTCGGCGCCGAAAGCGGTTCGCGCCCTGGTGATGTCCTCGTGATACTGCAGGCATCCCGAGTACCCACCCCACGCCGACGTGGGGAACACCAGAGCCGAACGAACACCGTCGGCGGCCATCCGCGCGACGGTGTCCTCCACCATCGGAGCCCAATTCCGGTTACCGAAGTACACCGGGAGATCTATTCCGGCCGTGGCCAATTCGGCCTCGACCGCCGCGATGATGTCCCGGTTGAGCGCGTTGATCGGCGAGACTCCGCCGAAGTGCAGGTAGTGCTCGGCGACCTCTTCGAGCCGTTCGCGCGGCACTCCCCGGCCCCGAGTGACGTTCTCCAGGAACGGCATCACGTCCTCGGGGCGCTCCGGACCGCCGAAGGACAGCAGCAACAGCGCGTCAGCAGTCCGAACCACAATGCCCTCCTCGGAGATCAGTTGATCGACATGCCCTCGGGGAACCAGGTGTTGTGGCTGGCTCCGCCGTCGACGTAGATGATCGACGCGGTGGTGCCCGGCAGCCAGTCCGACAGCAGCGCGACGATGGACTTGGCGACCACCGTCGGGTCGTCGACGTCCCAGCCGATCGGGGACGCGCCGTCCCAGTACTCGTTGAGCTGGTTGAGCTTGGCGGCATCGTCGGTCGCGGTGCCGGCGATGGCCTTGGCGGCCAGCGTCTTGATCGGGCCGGCGGCGATCAGATTCGAGCGAATCTTCTTGGCGGCGCCCACCTCTCGCGCCACGTACCGGTTGACCGACTCGAGCGCGGCCTTCGCCACACCCATCCAGTTGTAGTACGGCATCGCGGTGCGCGGATCGAAGTCCATGCCGACGATCGAGCCGCGCTCGTTCATCACCGGCAGCACCGCGCGGGCCAGCGACGCGTAGCTCCACGCGGAGATCTCGAACGCCTTGGCCGCGTCCGGGCCGGGGCCCTCGAGGAACGGACGCGCCTCCGGACCCATCAGGGTGCGCGGCGCGAACGCGATCGAGTGCAGCACGCCGTCCACGCCCTCGGGCGCCAGCTCGCGCACCTTGTCCGCCAGCTCGGCGAGGTTCTCCTCGTTGGTGACGTCGAGCGGGATGGCCGGGGGGACCTCGTGCGGCAGCCGCTTGGCGATCCGGTCGATCAGCCGCAGCCGCTCCGGAATGCCGGTGATGATCACCTTCGCGCCCTGCTCCTGCGCGACGGCGGCCGCGTGGAACGCGATCGACGAGTCGGTGATGATGCCGGTGACCAGAATGGTCTTACCTTCGAGCAGTCCGCCCATAAGTTTTCGGTTCTCCTGGAGTCGAGTGTGGAATTGCTTGCGGCCGCCGAGGTTTCGCCGACCGCGGGGTCCGTCAGGTCAGTGGCCCATGCCCATGCCGCCATCGACCGGGATGATCGCGCCGGACACGTAGCGGGAATCCTCGGAGGCCAGGAAGCTGACCACGGCCGCGACATCCTCGGGCTGGCCGAGGCGCTGCAACGGGATGAACTTCTTGGCCATATCGCGCAGATCGTCAGGCAGATCCTTGGTCATATCGGTCTCGATGAAGCCCGGCGCGACCACGTTCGCGGTGATCGAGCGCGAGCCGAGCTCACGAGTGATGGAGCGCGCCAGGCCGATCACACCGGCCTTCGAGGACGCGTAATTGATCTGACCGGCCTGACCGGCCAGGCCGACGACCGAGCCGAGGAAGATCATCCGGCCCCAGCGTGCCCGCAGCATCGCCCGGTTGGCCCGCTTCGCGCAGCGGAACGCACCGGTGAGGTTTGCGTCGATGACCTTCGAAAACTGCTCTTCGGTCATCCGCATCAGCAGCGTGTCGTCGGTGATGCCCGCGTTCGCGACAAGCACCTCGACCGGACCTTGCTTCTCCTCGATCTCACTGAAGGCCGCATCGACCGAAGCACTATCGGTCACATCGCATTTCACGCCGAGCATGCCGTCCGGCGCGCCCGACCCACGATGCGTGACGGCCACCTTGTGACCGTCGGCCAGCAGCCGCTGCGCGACCGCGAGCCCGATGCCGCGATTACCGCCGGTGACGAGGACGGACCGGGATGTGATGTTCGACATGACGATCAACCTATCTGGTGAGGTTCGGACGCCGCGCCTTGGCTCCACCCCTTGGTAGATGCCACAAGTCGCAGGCGTTACGGCAGGCGTTGACGATAAAGCAATCCGGTGACGACGCCCGCGGCGACCAGCAGCATGCCGAGCAACAGCCACGGTCTGCTGGCATCGCCCCTGGTCATCTCGTAACCGATCTGCTGTTCGAGGGTGTCGTAGACCGCGGTCAGTTCCGCGAGGCTGGACGCGGTGTAGAAATCGCCGCCGGAGAGCTTGGCGATCTCGCGCAACGAGTCGTTGTCGACCGGCACCTTGACCCGCTGGGAGCCCTGTCCGTCCTGGTCAGGGATCTCCACCGACCCCCATTCGGTGCCGAACGAGATCGTCGACACCGGGATGTTCTTGTTCTTGGCCAGGCGCGCGGCGGTGAAGCCGTGACGCGGATTGTCGATGTCCTTGTCGTCCGGCACGGTCTGCTTGCCGTCCGACATGAGCACGATGCGGGCCGGCGGCGGGGTCTCCGCGCCGCCGAGCACCGAGGCCAGGGTGTCGATGGAATTGAGCGCGGTGAAGATGCCCTCACCGGTCGCGGTGCGCTCGGCCAGCTTGATGTTGTCGATAGCGGCCTTGACCGCTTCCCGGTTGGTGGTCGGCGAGACCATCACCGAGGCGGTGCCGGCGAAGGTGACGAAGCCGAGATTGATGCCGGGGGTGAGTCCGTCGACGAACTCCTTGCCCGCCTTCTGCGCGACCTGCAACCGGCTCGGCGGCACGTCGGTCGCCTCCATGGACAGCGAAACGTCCATCACCAGAATGACCGTCGCGCGATTGCGCGGCACCTTCTTGACCGCCGTCGGACCGGCGGCCGCGACGGTCAGGAAGACCAGGCCGACCAGCATCAGCGCGACCGGCACATGCCGGAACTGACTCGGCCGCGCGGGGGCGACCTTCTCCAGCAGCTCCATGTTGCTGAACTGGAGCATGTGCTTGTGCCTGCTGCGCTGGACCAGGATGTAGCCGAGCGCGATCAGCGCGACGACGACCAGGAAACCGAGCCAGATCTGCGCGGTGAAATGCGAAATACTCACTGGCGTGGCACCCGCCCGGTCGGGGCGCCCAAGCTGTGGCGCCGGGTGGACACGAACCGGACCACGTCGGAGATCCAGTCCCGATCGGTCTGCAGGGTGAGCACCGGTGCGCCGCAACTGCGCAACGCCTCTTCGACCTGATTCCGGTGCCGTTGCGCGGCGGCCGCGAAATCGGCGCGCAGCGTGGGCGTCACGCTGAATTCGCGGGTGCGCCCGGTCTCCGGATCGTGCAGCACGACGTCGCCGACGTCGGGCAGCGACAGGTCACGCGGGTCGAGCACCTCCACCGCGAGCAGGTCGTGGCGCGCGGAGATGGCGCGCAGCGAACGCTGCCAGTCGATATCGCCGAGGAAGTCGCTGATGATCACCGCGAGGCCGCGCTTGCGCTGTGGCCTGCGCAGCGATTCGATGCCGCCGCGCAGGTCGCCGCGCACGCCGTCGCGGGCGTGCGGGGTGGTCGCGATGCTGCGCAGCAGCGACTGCGCGTGTACCCGGCCGCTGCGCGCGGGCACCCGGACCAGTTCCTCGCCGGTCGCGACGACGGCGCCGATCCGGTTGCCGCCGCCGCTGGTGAGATGGGTGATGGCGGCCGCGGCGGCGATCGCCAGGTCGCGCTTCTGGCACAGCGCGGTGCCGAAGTCGAGGCTGGCCGACAGGTCGACAACCATCCAGGTTTCCAGCTCCCGGTCGGCGATGCTCTGCCGCACGTGCGGATGGGTGGTGCGGGCGGTGACCGACCAATCCATTTGCCGCACATCGTCACCCGGCTGATAAGTGCGCGCCTCGCCCGGCTCGGAGCCGGGTCCGGGGATCAGGCCGAGATGGTCGCCGTGCAGCACGCCGTCGAGCCGGCGGCGCACCGTGAGCTCGAGCGTTTTCAGCGCCGCGGTCAGCCGCGGGTCGGTCAGCTCACCCGCGTGGAAGGACGGCGGGGCGTGCGAAGACCTGGCCCCTGGGGATTGGTGGGGAGGCGGAGCCGACCGAGGGTGGGTAGACACTGCGGGAAGCGGTTCCGGCGCTGCGCTCACTTGTTCTGAACGTTGCCGGCGGGCTGGGACTGCTGCCCGTTCGGCGGCTGCGGAACGGCCTGCTGTTGCGGCTGCTGGGCCGGCTGCGGCGCGGGCCCGTTCTGCTGCGAAAGCTGTTGCGGCGCAGCGGAACCGGCAGGCGGTGCGGCGGGCGCACCCGGGGCGACGGCCTGCGGGGCGACCTGCGGCAGGCCGACGGTCTGCAACACCCGCTTGATCACTTCCTCCGGGCTGATCTCGTCGGCCAGCGCGTCGTAGGACAGCACCAGACGGTGCCGCAGCACGTCCGGGATGACCTCGACGACGTCCTGCGGCACCACGTAGTCGCGGCCGCGGATCAGCGCGACGGCGCGGGCCGCGGCGATGATGCCGAGGCTGGCGCGCGGCGAGGCGCCGTAGGCGATCCAGCTGGCCACGTCCTGCATGCCGAAGTCGGCGGGCTTGCGGGTCGCCGCGATCACCCGGACCACGTAGTCGACCAGCGCGTGGTGCACGAACACGGTGGCCGCGACCTGCTGCAGGCGGACCACGTCCTCCGGGGTCAGGATGCGCGACGCCTCCGGCGGGGTGACCCCCATCCGGTAGATGATCTCGCGCTCCTCCTCGACCGAGGGGTAGTCGACGACGACCTTGAACAGGAAGCGGTCGCGCTGCGCCTCGGGCAGCGGGTACACGCCCTCGCTCTCGATCGGGTTCTGCGTCGCCATCACCAGGAACGGGTTGGGCATCGGGTAGGTCTTGCCGCCGATCGACACGTGCCGCTCGGCCATCACCTCGAGCAGCGCCGACTGCACCTTGGCGGGCGCGCGGTTGATCTCGTCGGCGAGCACGAAGTTCGCCACGACCGGGCCGAGCTCGGTGTCGAACTCCTCGCGGCCCTGCCGGTAGATACGGGTACCGATGAGGTCGGTGGGCACGAGGTCCGGGGTGAACTGCACCCGGGAGAACGAGCCGCCGATCACCTTGGCGAAGGTCTCCACGGCCAGCGTCTTCGCGATGCCGGGCACGCCTTCGAGCAACACGTGACCCCGCGCGAGCACGCCCACGAGCAGCCGTTCGACCAGCCGATCCTGGCCGACGATTACCCGCTTGACCTCATAGATCGCCTTCTCCAGGGTCTGGACGTCACGCTCCAGGGTGTCGGGCGTGGACGCTGGCGCATCTTTCGCCAATTTCGCCCCGCTGACACCGTCTGTCGAAGTCACCAACATCCCCGCTTTCGCCTTGGTCCTGTGCGTGCTGCCACAACTATTCCAGGTAATGGCCGTATGTGCCGCAACCGGACCCGACATGAAGGGAATTCAAAGCTTTCAGTGTCCGGTTCGGTCGATCCGCGGCACGGCGAAGGATAAACGTCAGCTGACGATCCGCACCGCGTACGGCATGATGCCACCCTCGCGCACCGACGTCACCCGGACGACCTCGCCGGATTCCGGCGCCTCGATCATCTGCCCGTTACCCAGGTACAACGCGACGTGCTCGCTGGCGTTCGCACCCCAGAACAGCATGTCGCCGCGGGCGCGCTGATCGACCGGCACCCGAGTGCCCGCGTTGTACTGGTACCCGCTGTAGTGCGGCAGCGAAACCCCGATCCCGGCAAAGGCATAGATCATCAGGCCGGAGCAGTCGAAGCCGATCTTGTTGTAATCGCCGTAGCTGTCGGCGACACCCCCGTCGTGGATGCCGTAGGTCGGGCCGTCCTCGTCGCCACCGCCCCAGGCGTAGATGACGCCGAGCTGGGACATGGCGCGGTCGACCACCGTCTCGATCGCCGCGGAGCCGCTGACCGACGGCAGGCTCGGACGCGGGGTGCCGCGGCGCGGCGGGGGCGAATTCTCCATTTGGGTGTGCGGGCGCTTGCCGTCGCCGAGCTGGCCGGCCCGGCCCTGGGCGTTCTGGTCGGCGGCGGCGCGCGCGGCGGCGGCCGCGGCGGCGGCGCGCACCGCGGCCTCTTCGGCCTTGCGCTGCTGCTCCCAGTTCAAATAGGCGTCCCGCTGTCCTTGTAGTCCGGCGACGTTCTGTCGCGCGAAGTCCAAGCGATTCTGCGCGTCCTGGCGCTGGCGTTGCAGGTTGTCGCGCTGCACGGTTTGCTGATCCAGCGCGGCCTTGGCGGCGACCACCGCCTGCTCGGCGTCGCGCTTGGCTTGTTCGGCGGCCGCGGCGGCCGCGTCGGCGTCCGACTTCGCTTGGCGCGCACTGGAATTCTTGTTGCCCTGATCGATCTGGGCGCGACGTAGGCGGTCGAGGACCTGCTGCTGATTCTTCGAGACCAAGGCTAGGAGCTGGGCCTGGTCGAGGGCGGCGGCCGGCGTGGCCGCGGCTAGGTAGACGACCATGGATTCGGCCGCGGGGCGGGTGTAGGCCTGGGTGGCGAACTGGTCGAAGTTGCGCCGGGCCGCGCCGACTTTCGTTCCGGCGTCGGCCAATTCGCGCTGGGTCTGCTCCACCACGGCGGCGGCCGCGTCGGCGGCGTCGCGCGCGTTCTGCAGGTCGACGAGGGCCTTGTTCACCTCTTCGCGCTTGCGGGCGACCTCGCTGTCGAGCTGTTGCAACTGCTGGTCGACCACCGCGACCTGATTGATGAGTCCGCCGACCTCGGTCACGCCGGCGTCGACTTGGGCTCCGGCGCCGGCGATCTCGCCGTCACTCGGGTTCGGCGGGGCGGGCGGCACCGCGGCGGCGGGTCCGGTCAGGACCAGCGCGACCGAAACCAGCAACCCCAGAGCGATCCCCAGCGGACGCCGATAGGCGGCTTCGCCGTTGTTGCGCATCGCACCTCCCAAGGACCCGAACCCAGCAACGCCCCACGAGCACCAACCACACCTACCGGCTCGATGGTGGGCAGATAACCCTCGACAACACTCTTTCCCCATCGGTAACTACACGACCGTACGACACTCGAGTCACCAAAGGAACTCCAGCCACAGAATGACAGGCGCGTAATTTTGCCGTTGCCTGAAAATAGCCGCATGCGGCAAAGGTTTCCGAGCGGTATTACATACCGGTCGTCAGGAAAAGTAGCTGGTTAGCAACCAGCTATACGGTGGAGGCCCGATCGCCATCCGAATCTGAAACACTCACCGGCGTGGCGGGTTCGGCACGCCGACGCGACTTCACGAAGTAGAGGCCGACCACGACCGCGGCGGTGCCCGCGAGCAACACACTGGCGATCGTGGTCCAGGAGACGACCTCCGGCTGCTCCAGTTTGGCCACGAACTGCTGTGCCGCCTCGGCCGAGTGTCCGCCGTTGAACTTCGCCTTGTCCTCGGCCCATTCCAGCCGGACCCGGGAGATGGAGTCGCTGTAGGTGCCCGCCCAGTCGTCACTCAGCACGAGGACGGTGCCCTGCTCGTCCTTGCCGATCGTGGTGGCCAGGTCACGCAGGCTTTCGTGGCCGGGAGCGCCGGGCACGATCACGATGTTCAGCGGGATTCCGTGCGCGTTCGCATCGGCGGCGACGGCCGCCAGCTCCGTCTGGTCCTTGCCGTCGAGCGTGGCGACATGGTTGTCGGCCAGGTCGGTTTTGATGGTGGCGACGGTTTCGTCGGTGACATTCGGCGGCAGGCCGGCGGCCATGGGGGTGAGAACCGAGGTGTGCGAGACGGTCATCTTCCATCCGGTCTGTCGAGCCGCATCGGCATCCGAAGCGACGTGCATCCAACACTGCTGGGTGAGCGCAACTCCACCCGGCTGGCTCCGAAAGCACAGTACGCGACGGAGAGTCGGTGCATGCGCAGACGGCACGCGACGCGCCCCCGCGCGGCTCGGCGCACGGCCCTGGCGCAGACTGAGCGGGCGGGGCCGATGCGCTCACAGGACAAGCGTACTGTTAAGGTCGTAGCGCGAGGAACCGGCACACTCGACGCCGGAGCACCTGCAAAGACTCGGTCGCCGGCACAGCCCCGCCGACGGCCAACCCTCACAGACGAGTGGAGCTGACGTGACGACAAGTATCGATACTTTCGGCGCCAAGGGCACCCTCGAGGTCGGAAGCAACTCCTACGAGATCTTCCGCCTCTCCGCCGTGCCCGGCACCAAGAAACTCCCCTACGCACTCAAGGTCCTCGCGGAGAACCTGCTCCGCACCGAGGACGGCGCGAACATCACCGCCGACCACATTCGCGCCATCGCGGATTGGGACGCCTCGGCCGAGCCGAGCATCGAGATCCAGTTCACCCCGGCCCGCGTGATCATGCAGGACTTCACCGGCGTGCCCTGCATCGTCGACCTCGCCACCATGCGCGAGGCCGTGCAGACCCTCGGCGGCGACCCGGACAAGGTCAACCCGCTGGCACCCGCCGAGATGGTCATCGACCACTCGGTGATCATCGATGTGTTCGGCCGCGCCGACGCGCTCGAGCGCAACGTCGACATCGAATACTCACGCAACCGCGAGCGCTACCAGTTCCTGCGCTGGGGCCAGGGCGCGTTCGACGACTTCAAGGTCGTCCCCCCGGGCACCGGCATCGTGCACCAGGTCAACATCGAGCACCTGGCCCGCACGGTCATGGTCCGCAACGGCCAGGCCTACCCGGACACCTGCGTCGGCACCGACTCGCACACCACGATGGTCAACGGCCTCGGCGTATTGGGTTGGGGCGTCGGCGGAATCGAGGCCGAGGCGGCCATGCTCGGCCAGCCCGTCTCCATGCTGATCCCGCGCGTCGTCGGCTTCAAGCTGACCGGTGAGATCAAGCCCGGCGTCACCGCCACCGACGTGGTGCTCACCGTCACCGACATGCTGCGCAAGCACGGCGTGGTCGGCAAGTTCGTCGAGTTCTACGGCAAGGGCGTCGCCGAGGTGCCGCTGGCGAACCGCGCGACCCTGGGCAACATGAGCCCCGAATTCGGTTCCACCGCAGCGATCTTCCCGATCGACGAGGTGACCATCGACTACCTGCGCCTGACCGGCCGCAGCGACGAGCAGCTCGCGCTGGTCGAGGCGTACGCCAAAGAGCAGGGCATGTGGCACGACGCCGAGCACGAGCCGGTGTACTCGGAGTACATGGAGCTCGACCTGGGCGACGTGGTCCCGTCGATCGCAGGCCCGAAGCGTCCGCAGGACCGAATCCTGTTGTCGGACTCCAAGACCGCGTTCCGCAAGGACATCCACAACTACACCAACGACGCGGAGAGCGGCCCCGCTGCCGCCACCCCGCACACGCACCTGGACGAGGCCATCGAGGAGTCCTTCCCGGCCAGCGATCCGGCCGTGCTGTCCTTCGCCGACGACGACGCGGTGCTGATCCCGTCCGCCGCGAACGGCGCCGTCGGCCGCCCGAGCAAGCCGGTCAAGGTGTCTTCGGAGGAGTACGGCGACTTCGTGCTCGACCACGGCGCGGTGGTGGTCGCCTCGATCACCTCCTGCACCAACACGTCCAACCCGTCGGTCATGCTCGGCGCCGCGCTGCTCGCGCGCAACGCCGTCGAGAAGGGCCTGACCTCCAAGCCGTGGGTCAAGACCTCCATGGCGCCGGGTTCGCAGGTCGTCAACGACTACTACAACAAGGCCGGCCTGTGGCCCTACCTGGAGAAGCTCGGCTTCTTCCTGGTCGGTTACGGCTGCGCCACCTGCATCGGCAACACCGGCCCGCTGCCGGAGGCCGTGTCCAAGGCGATCAACGACAACGACCTCTCGGTCACCGCGGTGCTGTCCGGCAACCGCAACTTCGAGGGCCGCATCTCCCCCGACGTGAAGATGAACTACCTGGCCTCGCCGCCGCTGGTCATCGCCTACGCGCTCGCCGGAACGATGGACTTCGACTTCGAGCACGACGCGCTCGGCCAGGACGCCGACGGCAACGACGTGTTCCTGAAGGACATCTGGCCGTCCTCGAAGGAGATCGAGGCGACCATCGGCAGCGCGATCAGCCAGGACATGTTCGTCAAGTCCTACGCCGACGTGTTCAAGGGTGACGAGCGCTGGCGCGGGCTGGAGACCCCCGAGGGCAAGATCTTCGACTGGGACGCCGACTCCACCTACGTGCGCAAGCCTCCGTACTTCGACGGCATGCCGCAGAACCCGGAGCCGGTCACCGACATCACCGGCGCTCGGGTGCTGGCCCTGCTCGGCGATTCGGTCACCACCGACCACATCTCCCCTGCGGGCAACATCAAGGCGGGCACGCCGGCCGCGCAGTACCTCGACAGCCACGGCGTCGAGCGCAAGGACTACAACTCCTACGGCTCGCGTCGCGGTAACCACGAGGTGATGATCCGCGGCACCTTCGCCAACATCCGGCTGCGCAACCAGCTGCTGGACGACGTCTCGGGCGGTTACACCCGCGACTTCACCCAGGACGGCGGCCCGCAGGCCTTCATCTACGACGCCTCGCAGAACTACCAGGCCGCGGGCATCCCGCTGGTCGTGCTGGGCGGCAAGGAGTACGGCTCGGGGTCCTCGCGCGACTGGGCGGCCAAGGGCACCTCGCTGCTCGGCGTCAAGGCCGTCATCACCGAGTCGTTCGAGCGCATCCACCGCTCGAATCTCATTGGTATGGGTGTCATCCCGCTGCAGTTCCCGGCCGGCGAGTCGGCCGCGTCGCTGAAGCTGGACGGCACCGAGACCTTCGACATCGAGGGCATCACCAAGCTGAACGAGGGCACGACGCCGAAGACCCTGAAGGTCACCGCCACCAAGGAGAACGGTGACAAGGTCACCTTCGACGCCGTGGTCCGCATCGACACCCCCGGTGAGGCCGATTACTACCGCAACGGCGGCATCCTGCAGTACGTGCTGCGCAACATGATTCGCGGCTGATCACGCACACGCCGTTAGTCGAGGGTCCGCGCACCGCGTTTTCGCGGTGCGCGGACTTCTCACACCTCGTGGAGGAGCACGCCCGCTATGCCCAAAGTCAGTGATGATCACCTCGCCGCCCGGCGCAGCCAGATTCTCGACGGGGCGCGGCGCTGCTTTGCCGAATACGGGTACGAGGGCGCAACGGTCCGGCGGCTGGAGGAGGAGATCGGCCTGTCTCGCGGCGCGATCTTCCACCACTTCCGGGACAAGGACGCGTTGTTCTTCGCGCTGGCGCAAGAAGACGCCGAACGGATGGCCGACGTCGCGGCCAACCAGGGCATCGTCGGGGTGATGCGGGACATGCTCGCCCATCCCGAGCAATTCAATTGGCTGGGCACGCGTTTGGAGATCGCGCGGCGGCTGCGCACCGATCCTGAGTTCCGTGCGGGGTGGACTCAGCGGTCGGCGGAGCTGACCGCGGCGACGCTGGCCCGGCTGGAGCGGCGCAAGGCCGCCGGGGCATTGCGCGACGACGTGCCCACCGATGTCCTGCTCGGGTACCTGGATCTGGTACTCGACGGGTTGATCGCCCGGATCGCATCCGGTCATACGAACGAAAACCTCACCGCGGTACTGGATCTAGTCGAAGCCTCGGTCCGACGCCGCGACTGAGCGCGAACCCCCTGAGCCGCAACACTTCTGATTTCCCGCACCGAGAATTGCATGCGATTCTCGGTGCGGGAAATCAAGAGTGGTGCGGGAAATCAGCAGGGGCGGGTGTACGGCACTGTGGGGAGCAGGCTGCGCCACTGCTGTTCGTCGAGCATGGCGGACGAGGACGAGCACAGCTTGTCGGCGACTGCGGCGGGGTCGGTGTACCAGAGGGTGGAGAGTTGGTCGCCGACGCCGAGCAGGCGGGATTCGTCGGTGGGGTCGAAGCGTAAGAACCAGGTCCAGCCGATTTTGGCCTCGATCGGGTCACCGAGTGCGCGCAGGCGGGACGGGTCGGTGATGTCCCAGAGGCGAGCCGTTTCGTCCGCGCCGCCGGAGGCCAGTCGATGACCGGACTCGTCCATTGCCAGCGTTCGGATGGTGGCGGTGTGGGCGCGAATCGCGTCCAGTTCACGGGCTTTCGCTGGATCGGTGATGTCCCAGGCGCGGACCATGCCGCGGTCGTCGCCGCTGAACAAGGTTTTGCCATCGGGGGCGAAGAGCAGGGCGCGGGCTTTCGCGCCGTGCAGGTCGAGTTCGGCCGGCTTTGCCGGGTCGGTGGTGTCCCACAAGTAGATTCGCGCATCGTCGGCGGCCGCGACCACCGGACGGCCGGGGGCGAAGACGGCCGAGTCCAGTTGGCGGTCGCGTCCGGTCGTCAAGGGTCCGCCGATCGGGCGCGGGGCGGCTCGGTCGGCGACGTCCCACACTTGCAACGACCGGTGGCCCACGCCGGTGAGTAATCGATCGCCCTTTGGAGCGAAGGCAATCGGCTCGGTGGCGGGCACCGCGCCCAGTGGCGTGGGCCGGGCCCGATCGGCCAGACTCCACAACCGGACCTCGTCGACGCCGGTGGTGGCCAGCAGGGTGCCGTCCGGCCGCAGTGCCACCTGCGTCCCGTGCGGATCCGGCGGGCCCGCCCGCACCTCGCTGAGCATCGAACTGAGCAGCGGTGCGGCCGTATCCCACACCGCCACTTCACCATCGCGGAATCCGCCGACCAGCGTCTTGCCCGCGTGATCGAAGCCGAGCGAGGTGAGCGAGCTGGCGAACACGATGGGCAGGCGCGCGCCGGCCTGGCTCCAGGTCCGGAGCTTTCCGTCGGCGCCCGCGCTGATCGCGGTGGTGTTCGTGACCACCATCAGCAACTGCATCGAATCGCTGTTCACCAGGTCAAGGACGACGGGTGACACACGGTCCAGGCGGCTGGTATTCCATTCCCTTGCGGTGCCGCCCGAGTCGGTGACCACCAGCGCGCGGCCGTCCAGCCAGTATTGCAAGCTCGAAATCGGTACGGGGCGAGTCTGTTTCCGGTCGACGAGCTGCGGCCGATCGCGGTCGCGGGTGTCCCAGAACAGCAGTTGGCCGTCGGCGGTGCCCGCGGCGAGCCGGCCGAGGGCGCCGAACGCGAGGGCCTGCACCGCTCCCCCGCTGTCGAGCGGAACGCCGACCGGGTGCGGCTGTTCGGTGTCGTCGACGGCCCACAGGCGCACGGTGCGGTCGTCGCCCGCGGTGGCGAGGACCGGCGCGTCGGGGGCGAGGGCCATCGACTTGATCGCGGTCGGGTGTGCGCCCGGGACTGTGCCGAGTCCTCGGATAGCTTGTGGTGCGGTGATATCGAGGAAAGTCAGGGTTCCGTCGTCGCCGCCGGCAGCCATCGTCCGACCACCCGGCAGGAAGGCGACGGTGGTGAGCCGGGCGCCGTTGTCGAAGGTCCCGGCCAGGCTCGCCTTGCCCGGCTCGCGGATATCCCAGAGGCGTAGCGTGCCAACGGAATCGAGGCTGGCCAGCAGGGTGCCGTCCTGGTTGAATGCGACCGATTCGACGGCGCCTCGTTGCCCGCTCAAGGATGGGCCGGCCTGGGTGAGCGCGCTGGGATTCGCTATATCCCACAGCTTTACGAGCCCGTCGTCACCGCCAGTGGACACCAGACGACGGCTCGAGCTGAAGGCCAGGTGGCGGATGGGGCCGTCGTGGGCCGGCGCCGTGACGAGTTCGATCGGTTGCACCTGCGCGGCCAGTAGACGTGCCCTGGCCGCGGAATCCGCCGGGTTCAGCCGGTAAGCGGCGAGGGCGAGCTGGGTGGACAGCACCGGGTCCGCGTTCTCGACGCGTTCCGACTGATCGACGAGTTGGCTGAGCATCGTGTCCTTGCGCTCCTGCGTGACAGTCGCGCGCTGACCGACCACCACGACCGAAAGCACCAGTGCAATCCCGGTGAGCACGCCGACGGCGGACAGGAAAAACCGCCATCGGATGGCGCGGGTGCGGTGCCGGGCCTGCGACACCGAGACGAACTCGCGCGCGAGCCGGTTCGACGACTCCGTGCGCCGCATCCACCCGGTCGCGTTCTCCAGCCGAGTCTTGGTGTACAGCAGTGATATCGGCCGCTCCATCCGTGCCCATTCGCGGGCATCCGCCTCGATGCGCTGCCGGTCGGCGGCGAATTCCCGTTCCTCGGAGAGCCATTCGGCCAGCCGGGGCCAGCCGCTGAGCAGCAGTTCGTGAACCAGTTCGATATCGTCGTTGTGCTGCACCAGGATTCGGCCGGCGGTCAGCTTGGCGATCGCGGCGCGAGCGGTTTCGGGATCCGCCGATTCCTCGATCAGCAGTTCGACGGGCATCCGGTTGCGTACCACGGTGGTCGGTTCGGTGATGGTCAACGCGACGAGGACCTGCCGGGCGATGGACTGCTCGCGGTCGGTGAGCTGGGACCAGACCGACTCGCAGCCGATCGCACAGGCCCCGCTCAGGCCGCCCGCTTCGCGGTAGCCGTCCACGGTCAGTGTGCGCCCGTGGCGGTTCGCCCAGGTCATGGACAGGGCCAGCGATAACAGCGGCAGCCGGAACGCGCTGTCGGCCTGGATGGCGCCCAGATCCTGCAGCACCACCTCGACCAGACTGTCCTCGACCCGCAATCCGATGGTCTCGGCGGGCCGGACGATCACCTCGCGCAGCTCCGGCAGGGTCATCGGGGCGAGCAGCATCGCGTGCTGGCGCAGTGGTCCCACCGCCCACGAGTACCGCAGGAAGGCGTGCAGCAGCTCGTGCAGGAACGCGACGTCGAACGCGGCGACGACGGTGGTCGGCGGCTCGGCGGCGGGATCGGCGAGGGCGGTCAGCTTGCGCAGGAACTGTTGCCGCAGTGTGTCATCCGCGCACAGCGTGAACAGCTCCTCGCCGTGATCGATGAGCAGCAGCCTGCGGTTCGGCGGCCGGTCCGTCAACGCGGCGGTCAAGGCCGCCACCGGGTCGTGGCCGGGAGTCATGGTGATCGGGGTGCGTGGTCCCGGTGCGGCCTGTAATCCGGCGGCGAGCAGGGACGACTTGCCGATGCCGGAGGGACCGAGCAGCAGCGCCGCGGCCGGTAGATCGCTCGACTCGACCGCCGAGATCAGTTCGAGCAGGCGCTGTTTCGCGTCGGCGCGGCCGAAGAACAGATCGCTGTCCGCGAGCCGGTACGACCGGAGTCCGCGATATGGCGCGCGATCGGCGTCCATACCCGGCGGCTCGACCTTGGCGGCCTCCCAGTCCTGGTGCCACCGTTCCAGATCGAGCAGCGTGGGATCGATCCGCGGGTTCTCCGGGGTTCGCCTGCGCGCGTCCGCGATCAGGACCTCCAGCACCGGACGGACCGAGTCGAACACCGCCGGCGTGCGCCGGCCGCGCCGCCAATCGCTGATCCGCTGGAAGGTGATCTTGCCCGCGCCCTGCGGAAGGCGGGCGTTGGCGGCTCTCACCACCGACTTCAACGGGGGTCCACCGGCCGCGGCGAAGAGTTGGCCGAGCCGGTCGGCGAACAGGCGGCGGCCCTCGGCCCGGCTCGGGGCGGCGACGTTTCGTTGGTCGACCACGGAGGGTTATCCGCGAGTGGGCAGCGGGTTGGGACAGACCAGCGGATCGAACAATCGCATGTTCACCACCATGGGGTCGGGTGTCCAGGAATTGCGTGCTGAGCTGGAAAAACGCTGGTTACAGCGGTGGCCTGAGCATACCAGTCGGTATGTTCGATGCGCTGCGGGCGTCGTGCTGGTGGTGCGCTACGACTGCACCAACAGGACGGCGAACTGCACCGCCGGGACGAACCCCAGAGCCGCCGCCAGCGTCATGCCGACGCCGACCGTCAGCCGCCGGTGGCGTGACCACCAGCCGACATGGTCCACGTTCCGCGATCCGGTTTCCGCACCATCGGCATTCTGCGCGTAGTATCCGAAACCAATTGACGCGGAACTGATATCGAGCAACCCCTCAGGTCTGACATCCAGGTTCGACTTCACGTCAAACTCCTATGGTCGTCGTATTCTTTTGCAAGCGAATGGTTCCGGTCGGCGCCAATCAAGCCGCCACCAGCTCCGCAGTCGCCCCAGCCCGCTCGTCGCGCCGTCATCCGCGCTGGAATTGGCGAACGACGGGCGGTCGGCCCACCCATGACAAAGACTGGACGTTCACCAGGTTCGGCCACGAACAAATGACCCGTCCGACAGCAACTCACACCCTCACCAGCCCTAGATCACCCGCGACCAAAACTTCCGACGCGCCGCTAATCATCTGCGGTGCAATGCAACTCGCGAATACCAAGGCAACAGCCCTACCCGGGGCGCAGACGCGACGCCCACCAAATTCGACCGCGAACGAATGGTCCGTCCGACACCGACTCACACCCTCACCAACCCTCGACCACTTGCAGCCGACCCATCCGCAGCGCCGTTGATAACCTGCGGTGGCGCAATGCAATTCGTGAACCACGAGGCAATCGCCCTACGCACGGCGCAGGCTCGACGCCCGCCATGTTCGACCACGAACGAATGGTCCGTCCGACAATGGCCCACACCTGTCCTCGCCCCCTCGCATCCAGTCCTTCCGCCGGGCGGCTATCGACCGAAAGCGCAATGGAATTGGTGAACGACGGGCGGTAGGCCCCGAAAATGGCGCAGACTCGACGTCCGCCAAGTTCAGTCACGAGCGAATAGCCCGTCCGACGGCTCACACCCTCACCAATCCTCGATCACTCGGAACCGACCCATCCGCTGCGCCGCTATCAACCTGCGGCGCAGCAGAACTCGTGAACGCGGTGCCGTATGCCCGAGGCCCTGACTGCGGGGCGGGCTCCGAGTACTGCCAGGGGGCAGGCTCGGCATACTGCCTCGGTGCTGGCTCCGCATACGGAGCGGGTTCGCTGTACTGCCACGGTTCGGCGTAGGGCTGCGGCGCCGACTGGGCGTAAGGCTGCGGCGCTGGTTGCGCATAAGGCTGCGGCACAGGCTCGAGATACGGCTGCGGCGCGGGCTCGGAGTACTGCCACGGCTGAGGATACGGAGCAGGCTCCGAGTACGGCCGGGGCTGAACCTGCGGGGCAGGCTCGCTGTACTGCCACGGTTCCACCCGCGGAGCAGGCTCGGAGTAGGGCCGCGGCTGGATCTGCGGGGCAGGCTCGCTGTACTGCCACGGCTGGACATAAGGTCCGGGCTCAATCCTCGGCGCGGGCTCGCTGTACTGCCACGGTTCCACCCGCGGAGCAGGCTCGGAGTAGGGCCGGGGCTGGATCTGCGGAGCAGGCTCGCTGTACGGCCGCGGGGCGGGCCCGGTGTACGGCCTGGGCTCCACCCGAGGCTCGACATAGGGCCTCGGCTGAACCTGCGGAGCGGGCTCACTGTACGGGCCGGGTTGCGGACGCGGGCCGCTCTCGCCATAGGGGGAAGGGGCTGTGCGCGGGCCTGTTTCGCCGTTGGGCAAAGGCGCGCTGCGCGGACCGGTCTCGCCGTTGGGCGAGGGTGCGGGACGCGGGCCGCTTTCACCACGCGGGCCGGTCTCACCGTACGGCGCGGGTGTCGTTTCGCCGTTAGGCGAAGGAGCAGTGCGCGGACCGCTCTGGTCGAACGGCGAAGGGGTTGGGCGCGGCGAGGATTCACCGAACGGCGGCTGCGACGGAACCGGGCCCGTCTCACCATAGGGCGACGGCACCGTACGAGGAGCAGGCTCCCCGAAGGGTGACGGCGCGGTCCGCGGTGCCTCACCGAAAGGTGAAGGGGCGGTTCGCGGTGCCTCACCGAACGGAGACGGACCCACCTGTCCGTAAGGTGCGGGGGCCGGCGCATCGAACGGCACCGGAGCCACCCCGCCGTAGGGCGCGGGCGCACCGTACGGGGACGGCGTGCTCCGCGGCACCTCGGGTGCGGATCCGGTCAGCAGCGACCCGATCAACTCCTCGAAGAGCACCACACCCTCCATCTCCTCCAGCGCCGGAATCGCCAGGAACAGCATCGACAGCATCCCGAGCGTCAGCAGCACCACGAACGCGGCGGGCACACCGAACTCGAGCAGCGGAACACCGATCACCGTCACCAGCGCCATCCCGGCGCCGACCGTCGCGGCGGCAGCCGAGCCCGCCATCAGCGTCCCGATGAGCGCCGAGCCGACCGCACCGGCGATCATGCCGCCGACCACCAGCAGCGCGGCACCGCCGCCCGCCACCAGACCGGCCAGCGCACCGAGCACGAACACACCGAACCCGAGCACCTCCGGCAGCGTGAACAGCGCGCCGCCGAACAGCACCGCCGCACCGAGAGCCAGTACTCCGAGCACCTCCGGCGCCGCCAGCAACGCGCCACCGAACAGCACCGCCGCACCCAAACCAAGCACCGCGAACACTTCCGGCGCGGCCAGCAACACGCCACCGAGCAAGACAGCGGCACCCACACCGAGCACGCCCAACACCTCCGGCGCCGCCAGCAACGCACCACCGAGGAGCACCGCCGCACCCAGACCGAGGGCGCCGAGCACCGGCACCGCGAGGGTGATCTCGAACGGCAAGGCCAGCACCTCGAGACCGACAAGCACCGCACCGATCCCGAGTACCGCGGGAATCGCGATGGGCGCGAGCAGAATTGCGCCGATCGCCAGCGCGCCGACGATCTCCGGCGCGGCCAGCACCGCGAGCGCCCCGGCAGCGCCGGCCGCCAAGGTACCGAGAAGCAGCCCACCCCCGATGATCATCGGCAGATCCAGAAACGGCAACATCGCGCCATGCCTGCCCATCAACCCACCGTCGTCCAGCATGCCCCGGGCAGCAGTCAGGTTGACCGCCGAGCCAGCCGCAACAGCCGGATCGCCGACAAGCATCCGCACCCCAGAAGCAATGCCCGACAACAGATCCCCACCCAACACCTGACCGAGCACGGAGCCGAGGCCAGCAGAAGTATCGATGAACTGCCGGAAGCCAATAGCCAACCCTGACAACAAATCATCACCGGTCACTGCTTGGCCGAGCCACGGGCTCAGCAACGATCCGACGCCGATCGCAGCCGGGCCACCAATAAGCGTCCGCAGATCAGTGGCCAAGTCCGTCAACGAATCCCCGCCGCGGATCGCCTGGTCGAGCGACGGAGTCAGCAACGAACCGATGCCGATCGCAAGCGGATCACCGGCCGGCTGCCACAAGCCAGTCGGATCACCGATTGACTGCCGCAAGCCAATAGCCAAGTCCGACAACTGATCCCCGCCATCCGTCGCCTGTTCGGGCATCGGATTCAGGAGAACGCGTAGCGCCTCGGCCGGATCGGGGCCGGCTGCCGGGAAGCCGAATGGGGGGCGGGCCTGGTCGGCGACGTTCTCCAGCGGTGTGCCGAGGAGGTCGCGGCGGGCGCCGGCCTGTTCGATCGCCTCGTCTACGAACACGAGCAGGTTGCGGATGGGCTGGCCGAGCGGCCCGGTCGGCACGGCCGAATTGGCAAGTTGACTCAGGTCGACGGTGTCGGCGAGTTGCCCGGCGACGGAAGCTAGTTCGGCGACCGGCAGTGGTGCCGTGACGCTCGGGCTCGCAGAGGGCGCGTCGGAAATCAAACCAGTGGGCAGTGCCGAGAGCAAAGGTTCCGGCGAGGTCGGGTCGTGGATCGTCTCGCCCGGGCCCCGGTCCGGCGGGGCGGCCGGCACCGGGTCGAGCGCGGTGAGCGCCTGGCCGAGAACATCCTGCACAACCGGGACCCAGGTCGCCGCGAGGTCGTCGAGTTCGGGTATCCCGGTCGGCGGTGGTACCGAGTCGCCGAACTCGGTCATCACTCGGCGGATTTCCGGCATCGCGAGGGAAACCACCGAGTTCGCACCGGAAACGATGTCGCTCGGGTTCGCGGGAACCGGGGCCGGCGGCGACTCGGCGGCCGCTTGGCCGGTCGAGAGCAGGACCGTGGCCAGCGAGGCGACCGCGGCGGCCGCGTAGCGACCCTTGCGGTGTCGCACGGCGGGTGCGGTTACCCGGCGACGTTTGTGTGTTGCAAACATACGAGGACCTTTCGATCGAGGTGATGCAGCGAGTACGCGGCCGGATCGGACCAGGCGGGCAATACTCGCGCGGAGCTCTTCGAATGGGGACGAATCCGCCTGTCGGACGCACCGCTCGCGCAGATGGTCCGCGACCACAAACCGCCGATTCCGGCGGCGGTCGCGCGGCCTACGCGGATTGCGCCGCCTGCGTCGCGACGGCACAGATACGCGTGTTGTCCGACGCTCACGCCTGAGGGGAACGGCGAGCGCGACCCGGGCGGGCAGGCCGCGGAACACCCGCCGGACGGCGGCCCGGGCACCGGTCGCACGGCGGAAGGTGCGCGCGGTACGACCGAGGCGCGTGCGATAGCTAATTTTCCGCATCTCGCATAACTGGTCATGCTTCCAGGTTTGAGAAGCGGCACACGCCCGTCAATGGACAAATCGGCCCCACTGGACATATGACCAGCTCTGCCCGAAGATCGCACCTTTCCGCCGCGGAATGGGTTTACGAAATACTGACGGCCGACACCCTTGACACGCGATACCCGGAAACGTTCAAGCACCCCAAGTGGAGGTACAGCGATCTTTCAGCTATCTCTTCTGATTGCTCGGCAGACCCTGAGAACCACTCGGTTCCCGTTTGGGGTGGCGCGTATGAACTCGACTTCAGAAGTTGTCGTTGATGTACTCGGCCGCGTCGGTCGTCCACAAGTGATCGGTCCCTGGCATGTTGTGCCCGGAGTACAACACATGCTGGCCATCCGGCCAGGGCGTCAGATACCCGACGACCCCGCGAACGGCCGTGGCATATCGATCGAGATTCGCGATCGGATCGTGCATCAACCAGTCGAGCAGCTCCGCGAAGATCAGCGGACCGAGGTTGCCGATCCGGGCGCCCTCCAGGAACGAGAACGGCGAGATGCCGACGTCGATGAAGCGCAGCGGCGAGTCGGCGGGCGCGGCGGTGATGATGTCGCCCGGATTCGCGTATTCGCGAATGGCGACCGCGGCCGGCCAGGCGCCGCGCTGACCGTGCAGCCCATAGGTCGACGGCGGACAGAGGTTGTCCACCGACTGCCCCGCCCGGCGCAACGGGTTGGCGATATTCACCGCGAACGCGATCTCCAGCGGAGACCCGTCGGTGTTCTTGTACTTGCCCGAGCGCACCCCCTCCAGAATATGGCTCGCGCAGATTCCGCCGAGCGAATAGCTCAGCAGCCCACAGACATTCGGCGAATCCTGGATCGCCTTGACCCCTGCGGCGGTGCCCAGCCGCACCGAGGTGTCCAGCGAGGGCCCCCACACATCCGGCGACGGCCCGACCGAGGCGGGCCAATTCGGTTCGAAGAACGAGAAGCGTTCGGTATCGAGCAGTTTCGTGACGTCGTAGAGCATTCCGGCGGGCGCCCCGTTCGAGTTCCGCGGCTCGCCGGTGCCGCGGAGGGTGATGATGTCGATCATCGTTGGTCTCCTAGCCCACCACGCCGAGGTTTTCGGCGCAGAACCCCACGGTAGGCCCGCCGCGCGCCCATTGCGTGCGTAACGAACTACTCGATCCGGTCACCGAACCGTAAACTCCGAACGGACCCGCCGCGACCCCGTTCGGAGTCGCGGCGGACCGGGCTCGCTACCGCCAGGAGGGAGAGCGAGGGCTCAGGCGCCCGGCCGTTTGCCGTGATTGGCTGTGTTCTTCCGGCGGGCGCGTTTCTTGTTCGCGCGCTTGGACATTGCTGTGCCTGCTTTCGTTGGGCAGTAAGGGTTACGCGGGCTGTCGGCTCCAGGCCGCCAGCCGTGCACGGGCGCGTGAATTACGCACCAAGGCAGCTGGTTTCGCCTCCTCGATGCCGTCGTAGTAGCCGCCGTTGACCACCGGCGTCGACGCGGCGCTCAGCAACGCCAGCAGATCCGCGGCCCCCTCGACGGGCGCGGTCGCGTGACTGCGCAGCTGCGGCATGTCGAGTTCGAAGCCGGCGGGACTCACGCTGATCGCGGTCAACCCGGTCGGGCCGGTTTCGGCGAGCGTTCGGGTGAACATGGTGAGCGCCAGTTTGGACTGGGCGTAGACCGACATCGGCGTGTAGATGCCGCGGTTGCGGTCCAGGTCGGAGTAGTCGATGTTGCCGCCGACGTTGACCACCCGGCCCCGCGCTCGCGCGAGCGCCGTGACCAGGGCGAAGGTTAACCGCTGCGGCGCGAGGTAGTTGAACTGCAAGGTCAGCTCGTTGCCGTCCGCGGTGTGCGAACGCCGCGGCAAACCGGGCATCGCCGCCGCGTTGATCAGCGCGTCGAGCGCCGGCACGGTCGCGGCCAAGAGCCCGGCGAGTTCGTCCACCTCGGCCAGCTCGGTGAAGGCGGCGTGCACCGAACGAACCTGCCGCGCCTGCGCACCGTCGGCGATCAACCGTTCCAGCGCGTAGTCGGCGAGTTCCTTGTCCTGAGCGTGCACGATGACCGTGGCACCGTCAGTCGCCAACCGCTTCGCCGTCGCATAACCGAGTCGTTCATCGACGCCGGTCACCAGCACGGTCCGGCCGTCGAACGGGAATTCGGACATAGCTCTCCTATCGAGGGAGCGTGCGCCCGTCGGTCACCGAAGACGCACGCGGAGAATGGATCCGCGCTCGAGGCCGCGGATGCTGATTGCGCACACCAACACTCAGGTCAGGCACGCGAAAAGAAACCCGCGCAACACATTCGGCGCGCGGCGAATAGGTCAGACCGAACCGGGACTCGGCGGCTCGTCCTCACTCCCGAAACCAACACGCTCCAAGGCGGACGGAAGATCCTGTTCACGACACACAACAACCCCCGGCACCCCGCGCCAAAGGCCAAAAGTTGCAGTCATACCTCAACACAACCGCGCTCGACGCCCCAAGACAAGAGCCCCGCCCCGGCTCTGACACATCCCTGACGCCCACCACGCCTGGGACTCCCATCGAGTCGAGTCAAATGGTCGTCAAAAGATCTTGTACAGCGACCATTTGACTCGACTCGATACAGCGCACCTGATCGGGGAGGTAAGCCGGGTACGGCACGCGGGTGTGCTAGGCACTACTCCAAACTCCCCAGCAGCACCCGGACGATCCGGTCGAGTTCGCCGCGATCCCCTGGCGAGAGCACGGCCAGCATCCGGGTCTCGTTCTCCGCGTGCGCGGTGACTACCCGATCGATCAGCTTGCGGCCGTCCTCGCTCAGCGCGACCCGCACGGCCCGTCGATCGGCCGGGTCGGCGATCCGCCGGACGAGCCCGGCCGACTCCAGCCGGTCGAGCCGCCCGGTCATCCCCGCCCGCGACAGCATCAGGGTGTCGGCGAGCACCGACGGGTTCAGTTCATAGGGGTCGCCCGAACGACGCAGCGCCGCAAGCACATCGAACTCCCCGCGTTGCAAGCCGTGCGCGGTGAAGACCGCCTCCACCACCCGCTGCCCGATGATGAGCAGCCGCGCGAGCCGGCCGAGGATCGACATCGCCTCCAGCTCGAGATCAGGTCGCTCGCGCCGCCACTGCCCGATGATCACGTCAACGGGATCGCCCCCCGCCGCGCCGGCGGCAAATGCCCCGACCGGGGCGTCACGGGCCGTTTTCCCCGCTGCCGGGGTCTTGGCGGTGCCCGGCGAGTCATCCATGCGCTTGCGGAGTTCGTCGAATCTCAACCATGGACGGGATTCTATTCGCTGATATATAGTTCGGTAACGAATTATCAATCAACGAACTACCTGGAGCGCACGATGAGCACCACCACTCCCCGCATGGACGTCGCGATCCGGCAGGCGCACGAGACGGAGACCCTCGGCACCGAGGCGGTCACCATGCGACTACTCCTCGACGCCGCCGACACCGACGGCACGCTCAGCACGCTCGAGGTCACCATGCGCCGAGGCGCGGACGGCGCGTCGCCGCACTTCCACACCACTTCAGACGAACTCTTCTACGTCGCGGATGGCGAATTGCAACTACTGGCCGGCGACAAGATCGTCACCGTGAGCGTCGGCGGTTCGATCGTCGTACCCAAGTTCATGCCGCACGCATTCGGCGCCACGCCCGACAGCGGGGCGCGAATCATGATCGCCCTCATGCCCGGCGTGCAACGCTTCGAGTATTTCCGGCTCCTCGACCGCATCGCCAAGGGTGAATCGGAGCCGGCCGAACTCGCCGCGGCCCAGGACGAATTCGACAATCACTTCGTCGACGCGCCGAACTGGTGGGCCGAGCGCAACGCCAACCGCCGTTGACCCCGGCACGGGACCCGCAAACCCGACGGCAACCGCGACCGCCGAGATATCGACGACCACCGGGCGGCTCGATCTCGCCGTCCGCGCACTCACCGCCACGCGGAGCGAACACCTCGCATCGCCGGCCGAGCCCCCCGACCTGCCCGGTCAGCGAAAACGTAAGTACGGATGCACGGCCGCCAACCTTCGGCTATGAGAGACGAAACTTTTCCGTTCGGAAATAGCTAATCGGTTGCGCACGAACTATCGATGGTGTACCGAAAATCTTTCGGCGCTAGCGCATCCGGTATCGAAATCTGGTTTGCCACCGGCCGCGAAATCTCCCGATCCGAACCGATCCGGCCTCGCTCCGCGATATGATCCAGTTCACGCTCGGGGGTCGTGGCAAATCGCGAGCAGATCGGAGAAACAGTTATGACCGACGCACTCCGCCTCCCTGGCACCGCGCCGAAGAGTGACCGCGTTCCCCCGCTCCAGGGTTTGCTGGTAGCGGAGTCGGAACGCGAGATCACCGTGCGGGTCGCCGAGGGAACGTGGACGTTCTGTCGGTCCGATGTGCTGCGCGTGCTCGATTCGCCACTGCCCGACGGGGTCCCGCTCGTCCCCGACGGCGTCTGCACCGTGTCCGACGGTCCCGCCGAGTCCGGCCGCCCGGTGCTGGTGGACATCCGCGCGGGCGCCACCGCCGATTTCACCCGCCGCCTGCGCATCGATCTCGTCGACCGCCCGATGACGCTCACCGAGGCGCCGTCCGCGGCGCTCGGCGACGAGCAGTTGCAGCAGCTCACCGAAACCTGGGCCGACCGTATGCAACTCGCCGACCTCACCGGCGCGCACGGCGCGACCTTCACGTACTGCCAGACGAAGTCGCTCGCGACCAGCGACGACGGCATCAACTGCGACAGTCTCGACTGAGCGGTGCGCGCATGACGGCACGCCGGGCGAGCTCGGTCCTCATAGTGTCGGAAACCGACGATCTACACGCCACCGCGATGGCGGCGACGCTGCGAGAACACCACGCGCTCAACGCAATTCACCTCGACCTGCGCGACTTCCCCCGGGAGTCGGGCAGTTTCCGGCTGGACCGGCTCGGCACCGCCCGCTCGCTCTCGCACGTGATGGGCCTCGACGACGTGCGCTCGGTCTGGTGGCGCAGGCCGCACCTGAGCCAGGTGCCCGGCGGGGTGCGCGCCGCCGACGACGAGTACCGCCAGGCCGAGTGCGACAGCTTCATCCAGGGCATGCTCTGGTCCATTCCGGCCGCCTGGGTCAACGATCCCGGCGCCGACCGCACCGCGACCCGCAAGATCGTGCAGCTGGAGACCGCGCTGCGGGCCGGCTTCGCCGTGCCGGAGACGCTGATCACCAACGATCCGGACGAGGCCCGCAGCTTCGCCGAATCCCGGCCCGGCCCAGTCGTTTACAAGCGCACCGGGACCAGTCGCGCGGAGTTCGCCGAGACCAGGATCATCACCGAGGCGGATTACCCCCGGCTCGCCGGTATCCGCTCCTCGCCGACCACGTTCCAGGATTACATCGACGCCGAGTGCGATCTGCGGGTCGTCTGGGTGGACGGCGTCGAGTGGACGGTGCGGATCGACTCGCAGGCCGGTGTCGGCCGGGTCGATTCCCGGCTGGACACCTCGGTCGATTTCGCGCCCGAGCACCTGCCCGCGTCGGTGAGCAAGTCCCTCGCCACGCTGATGGGCGCGCTCGGATTGTCCTTCGGCGTCTTGGACATTCGGCTCGGCCTCGACGGCGAGTACTACTTCCTCGAGGTCAATCCGCAGGGACAGTTCGCCTACCTGGAGATCAAGACGGGCCTGCCGATCTTCCGCAGCCTCGCCAATCTCCTCGTCGACGGCGACGGGGCAGTCAGCGGCTACTGACGAGAGTCCCTGTCAGCACGCCGTTTCCACAAAACTGGATCGTCGCGTCGACGGGGCGCCCGGAAACTCCAGCGGCGGAACCACATCCCGCGCAGGCCAACAGATCAGCTTGTGCCGGCACGACAATCGTCACCGGCCCGCTGACCTGAGCAGATCGCCCGCGCAGCACCGGAGGCGGGCCGAGTCCGAGATCGCACCGGCCCGCCGAACTCACCGGTGCCGGCGAAAAACATACCGCCGAAACCGGTTTCGAGTCGTCCGGACGCTACTGGGTCTTACGGCGGTTGGCACCGCCGCGACTGCGGAGTTGCACATGCGACTCCACCAGCACGTTGTGGATGAAGCCGTAGGAGCGACCGGTTGCTCGCGCCAGCGAGCGAATGCTCGCCCCTGCCTCGTACTGCTTCTTCAACTGGGTCTGTAGGCGGTCCCGGGACTTCCCCGTGACACGTGTTCCCTTACCCAGGGTGGCTTTGACTTGCGTGGGCCTGTCGCTCATGGCTTCCTCCGAGTCGCCGAGCAGCTCTTTCCAGGCTAAGCACTCGAGGGTCCGTGATCAACGGATTCTTGTGATGAAAGTCACGCAAGCTGAATAAGCTCCAAATATTCGGCCGACCAATGGTCTTCCGAACCGTCCGGTAGCAGGATCACCCGCTCCGGCGACAGCGCCTCCGCGGCGCCCGGATCGTGCGTGACCAGCACAACCGCGCCGGCGTAAGTGCGCAGCGCATCGAGCACCTGCTCGCGCGAAACCGGATCGAGGTTGTTGGTCGGTTCGTCGAGCAGCAGCACGTTCGCGGCCGAGGAGACGAGCCCCGCCAGCGCGAGACGGGTCTTCTCACCACCGGACAGCGTGCCGGCCGGCTGCTCCAACTGGGGACCGGTGAACATGAACGCGCCGAGCAGGCTGCGCAGGCTCTGCTCCCCCGCATCCGGCGCGGCATGGCGAATGTTCTCCCACACCGTGGCCTGATCGTCGAGGGTGTCGTGCTCCTGCGCGAAGTACCCGACCTTCAGGCCGTGTCCGGGGACCAGGTTGCCCGCGGTCGGTTGCTCGACCCCGGCCAGCATGCGCAGCAGCGTGGTCTTGCCCGCGCCGTTGAGGCCGAGCACGACGACCCGGCTGCCGCGGTCGATGGCCAGGTCGACGCCGGTGAAGATCTCCAGCGAGCCGTAGACCTTGGTCAGGTTCTCCGCCATCAGCGGCGTCTTGCCGCACGGGGCCGGCTCGGGGAACTTGATCCTGGCCACCTTGTCGGCCACGCGGACGTCGTCCAGCTCGGCGATCAAGCGGTCGGCGCGCTTGGCCATGTTCTGTGCCGCAGTGGCTTTGGTGGCCTTGGCGCCGAGTTTGGCCGCCTGCACGCGCAGCGCGCTCGCCTTCTTCTCGGCGTTGGCGCGTTCGCGACGGCGGCGCTGTTCGTCGGTGGCGCGGGCGTCCAGGTATTTCTGCCAGCCCATGTTGTAGACGTCGGCCTCCCCGCGTACCGCGTCCAGGAACCAGACCTTGTTCACCACGTCGCCGAGCAGTTCCACGTCGTGACTGATCACGATCAGGCCGCCGTCGTGGTTCTGCAGAAAACCGCGCAGCCAGGTGATCGAGTCGGCGTCGAGGTGGTTGGTCGGCTCGTCGAGCAACAGGATCGTGTCCGAACGCCCGCCGCTGCCGTCGGAGGCGGCGAACAGGATGCGCGCCAATTCGATTCGGCGACGCTGACCACCAGATAGCGTGCGCAGCGCCTGGGCCAGCACCCGGTCCGGCAGACCGAGGCTGTTACAGATCCGGGCGGCGTCGCTCTCCGCGACATAGCCGCCGAGCGCGGAGAAACGCTCCTCCAGGCGGCCGTACTTGCGCACCGCCTTGTCCCGCTCGTTCTCGTCGGCCACCTCGGCCATCAGCGCCTGCTGCTTCTCCATGTCGCGGATCAGCGTGTCCAGGCCGCGCGCGGACAGCACCCGATCGCGAGCCAGGATGTCGAGATTGCCCTCCCGCGGATCCTGCGGCAGATAGCCGATCTCGCTGGAGCGCAAAATCTTTCCGGCGTACGGCTCGCCCTCGCCCGCCAGGATGCGCAGCGTGGTGGTCTTGCCAGCACCGTTACGTCCGACCAGTCCGATCCGGTCGCCGGACTGCACCCGCAGGGCCGGTCCGGGGGCCGACAGCAGGGTGCGGACTCCGGCCCGGACCTCCAGGTCGGTCGCGGTGATCACAGATTTCTCCTCGCGGATCGGTGGTGCTGGGCGGTAGCTACTCGATTGTGCGACGCGATATGCACAAGAACCACTGATTTTACCCGGGTTCCGGCGACGCTTTTACACCCAGCGACTCGGGTGTGACCGCCGTAACTGAACCGGCGAGTAACCTGCCGTGGCATGAGTACAGATCTGTTGGGCAAAAGCGCGCTCGTCAGCGGGGCCAGCCGGGGCATCGGCAAGGCCGTCGCGGCGGAGCTGCTGAGCCGCGGCGCGAACGTGCTGATCACCGCGCGCAAGAAGGACCCCCTCGACGAGACCGCCGCGGAACTGCGCGCCCTCGGGCACCAGGGCGAGGTCGTCGCGCTGGCCGGCAACTCGGGTCAGGCCGAGGACCGCGCGGCCGCGATCGACCGGCTGATGGCCGAGTTCGGCTCGGTGGACATCCTGATCAACAACACCGGCATCAACCCCGTGTTCGGCTCGCTGATGGAAGCCGACCTGGACGCGGTGCGCAAGATCTTCGACGTGAACGTGGTCGCCGCGCTCGGCTACATCCAGCAGGCGTACAAGGCATGGATGGGTGAGCACGGCGGCGCGGTAGTCAATGTGGCCAGCGTGGCCGGCCTGCGGTCCTCCGGCGTGATTGCCGCGTACGGTGCGTCCAAGGCCGCGCTGATCCGGCTCACCGACGAATTGGCCTGGCAGCTCGGCCCGAAGATCCGGGTGAACGCGGTCGCGCCGGGCGTGATCAAGACGAAGTTCGCCGACGCGCTGTACTCGGCCGACGAGGAGCGGGCGGCGAGTGTCTACCCGATGAAGCGGCTCGGGACGCCCGAGGATGTGGCACGGCTGATCGGGTTCCTGGTGTCCGACGACGCGGCCTGGGTCACCGGTGAGACGGTGCGGGTGGACGGCGGCCTGCTGTCCACCGGCGGAATCTGACCGTTCCGGAATGCCAGTGCGCGTGGGAAACTCGCCGGTGACGGCTTCGGCATGACCGCGGACGTCGTCGTCTGCGGGGCGGGGCCTGCGGGGCGAGCGCTGGCGCATCGATGCCTCGTGCGTGGGCTGTCGGTCACCGTGGTCGATCCGGTACCGGATCGGCGGTGGTCGGCGACCTACGCGGCGTGGGTTGACGAATTGCCCGAGTGGCTGGATCCGACGGCGATCGCGGCCACGGTCGAGCGGCCGACGGCGTGGGGAACGCGAGCGCATCGGGTTGACCGGCCTTACGTCGTGCTCGATTCGGATCGGCTGCGGGAGTCGCTCGATCTGGCCGGTGCGGAGGTCGTCGCGGATCGTGCGGTCGAGCTGACCGCGAACACGGCCGCATTGGCCTCTGGACGGACGCTGACGGCTCGGCGGGTCTTCGACGCACGGGGAATTGCCCGATCTGTCGCATTGGCCGAGCAGACGGCGTATGGGCTCGTGCTCGACGCGCGGCACTGCGCGGGGCTCGAACCGCTCTTCATGGACTGGCGCGCGGACAACGGCGCGCCCGCCGACGCGCCGCGGTCGTTTCTCTACGTAGTACCGCTCGGCGGCGGGACGATGCTACTGGAGGAGACCTGCCTGGCCGGGCGACCCGCCCTCGACGGCCCCACCCTGCGCGACCGGCTGCACCACCGATTGCGTTCCCGCGGAATCGAATTCACCGGCGATGAGCGAGTCGAACGAGTGCGCTTCCCGGTCGAAGGGGGCCGTCCCGGACGCCGAACCTTCGGCGCGGCAGGCGGATTCGCGCATCCGGCCACCGGTTACAGTGTCGCCGCGTCGCTGATGGCGGCCGATGCCGTCGCCACGGGGGCGCGCGCGTGGCCCGCGCCGGCCCGCGCCGTCTACCAGCTCCGCGCCGCGGGGCTGCGCGCGCTGCTCGCACTGCCACCGACAGACCTACCGGTATTCTTCGACACCTTTTTCGACCTGCCGCCTGCCGCCCAGCGCGCCTATCTGTCCGGTCGAACCGACCTGACCGGCACCGTTATCGCGATGAGCACCCTGTTCCGCACGCTCCCGCCCCCGCTCCGTCGGCGCGTCGCCGCCGCGACACTCGGGATCGGCATTCGCTCGCGTATTCGAATACCGTCGGCCATCATGGAAGGATGAGTGGGACGTAACGTCCGGCACTCATCCGAGGTACCCGCGTCGAGGGGATGCAGCTGTGAGGTCGATCTGGAAAGGCTCGATCGCATTCGGGCTGGTGAACGTCCCGGTCAAGGTCTACACCGCGACCGAGGATCACGACATCCGATTCCATCAGGTACACGCCAAGGATGGGGGCCGGATCAAATACGACCGCGTCTGCACGGTGTGCGGCAAGTCCGTGCAGTACGCCGATATCGACAAGGCGTACGAATCCCCCGAGGGCGACAAGGTCATTCTCACCGACGAGGACTTCGCCAAACTGCCCGCCGCCGAGAAACACGAGATCCCGGTGTTGCAGTTCGTGCCGTCCGATCAGATCGACCCGATTCTGTTCGACAAGAGCTACTACCTGGAGCCCGATTCGGCCACGCCCAAGGCGTATGTGCTGCTCGCGACGACGCTGGAGCAAATCGACCGCACCGCGCTCGTGCACTTCACCCTGCGGCAGAAGACCCGGCTCGCCGCGCTGCGGGTACGCGACGGCATGCTCGTGCTGCAAACCCTGTTGTGGCCGGACGAGGTGCGCGAGGTCGAGTTCGAATCCCTCGACGGCGTCGCCGCGCCGAAACCGCAGGAAATCAAGATGGCCGAGACGCTGGTCGAGACCATGTCCGACGATTTCGACCCGGACCAGTACACCGACGAATACCAGATCGAACTCAAGCGACTGCTCGACGAGGCGATCGCGAGCGGCACCGGCAAGGTGCCCGAGCAACCCGAGTCCGCGCCCGCCGAGATGGACGCGGAGGTGGTCGACCTGGTCGCCGCGCTGCAACGCAGCCTCGAGGCCAGCGGCCGGCGCGCGGCGGGCGAGGACAACGGCAAGGCCAAGCCGGCGAAGAAGGCGGCCGCGAAGAAGCCGGCGGCCAAGAAGACCGCGGCCAAGAAGACCGCCGAGAAGCCGGCGAAAAAGGCGGCCAAGAAGACGGCGGCCCGCAAGGGTGCGTAAGCGCGTGCGCACACTCCTGGCAAACTGTCGGGTATGGATTCCGCCGTTGTGATCGTCCCGATGGGTCTCGGCCACCTGCGCCAAGTCCTCGATCTCGGTCACGAAGTCTTCGACATCACCACCAAGCCGTACACCTCGTGGTCGCTGACCTCGGTCGCCGAGCACCTGGACAGCCCGGACAACGCCTGCTGGGTCGCGCTCGATTCAGACCGCGTGGTTGGTTTCGTGCTCGGGTCGATGGAATTCGAGAACCGCGACGACTGGGCCTACCTCGAATGGATCGCGGTCGCGCCGGACATGCAGGGGCACGGCATCGCGCGGCGGCTGGTCGATGTCTGCTCGGAGGCGCTGTTCGCGCGTGGCGCCCGGCGGATCGTCACCGATGTCGAAGACCGCAACGCGGCCTCCACCGCCCTGATGACCCGCAGCGGATTCCTCCCCGCCGCCACGGTGACGCTGTTCGTCCGGCCGAATCCCGATGACCCGGAACCGGATTCGCAGCTGGACGCGGCGGCCATCGCGCCCGGCACGAAGCGTGCCCTGATCCGCCGCGGCCGCCTGGCCGGCGACAACCACCGCGCCGCGCGCTAGAACGTGCCGTTGGGGATCTGCTCGTCGTCCGGCACCGGCTGGTCCGCGTGCCAGTGCCCGGTGATCCGGCCGTCGATCAGTCGCCAGATGTCGATGACGGCGAGGCTGCGGTCATCGCACGCGCGCGCTCGATCCCGTGAAGACGCACCACTTCTGATTTCCCGCACCGGATTTCGCATGCGATTTTCGGTGCGGGAAATCAGAAGTGGTGCGGGTGTGGGTTACTCGGCGGCTTTGCGGCCTTGGTCGAAGAACTCCAGCAGGGTTGCGGCCGAGTTCACGTCCGCGTGGGGGCGGTAGGCGCCGAAGGGGGCGTTCCAGAACTCACCGGTGCGCGGGGTCCACGGGCCGACGTAGGCGTAGGGGCCTTGATGGAATGAATCGCCCGGCGAGACACCGTAGTTCACCTCGTCGACCGTGATGGACAGGTCGAAGTGTTCCGGCCACAGCACCGGTGTCGAGTCCGGCGCGAAAGTTCGCAAAGCCTTGTCCCCCAGCGCAAACCAGTCACCGACCAGTCGCGCCGCCTCGGGATCGATCTCGATCACACTGTCCGGATCGACGCCCGTCGTGTCCTTGTACACGTCCTTCGGAGGCTCCGCCACCACCCCCGCCAGCTGCCCGAGTTCCCGGTACGTGCCCCGCAGCGGAGCCCGCCCCTCGTCCCACACCAATTCCGCGCCGACCACCGATACCGGCCACTGCACACCACCGAACCCCTGGTGCACCGCCCGCAACCGAATCGTCCCGTGCTGCCGATACTGCGGTCCCGCGATCAACAACTCCGCCACCGCATGCAGCGCCTGCCGAGATCGCACATAAATCTGCTCGTCCACACCGGAATCATGTCCGGTGTGGACGCCAACCGCAGAGGATTTCGCCTAGGGCTTAGTCCTCGCAGTCCGGTTCCTGCGGAGGTTTCACACCCAGGTGCGACGCGATCGCGGCGACCACTAGACCGTGACTGCTCCGGTCATCGACAACCTCCTCGAGCTGATGCCGCATACCGATCACACTCAGTTGCAACGAGAGGATCCGCTTGCGAACGTCCTTCAAGGCGTCATCCGCCGAGAATGGCGTCTCGCCGCGGGCCCCTACCAGCTTCTCGAGCACACTTACCCTGTCCTCGAGTTCGTCCAGCCTTGCCCCACAAACCCCCTGCTCTCTCGAATGGACCGATCCTCCTTCGCGGCTTTGCTGAACACAGCGGCGTGCATTGCTGAGCAATGTCGTCGGAAAAGACGGAAGGGGATGGTCGTTATCTACTAGTGCCCGGCCTCTGGAATCGTGATCTTGAAGTAGGACACGATCGCGTCGACGCCTCGCGTCAGCCCCGAAACGTCCTTCTTCAACCCCGACACGTCCTGTTCAAGGCGCTGCGCCCGCATCTGTGTGTCGAGAACGATCGGCTTCATCGCCGACATATCTTGCTTCAGCATCGACGCGTCCTGCTTCAACCCAGACACGTCGTGCTTCAGCACCGAAACGTCCTGCTTCACCCCACGCACGTCCTGCTTCAGGCCGGAGACGTCTTCCTTCAGCACACCGACGTCTTGCTTCAACCCCGAAACGTCTTCCTTCACCCCACACACGTCCTGCTTCAGGCCGGAGACGTCTTCCTTCAGCACACCGACGTCCTGCTTCAACCCCGAAACGTCTTCCTTCACCCCACGCACGTCCTGCTTCAGTCCGGAGACGTCTTCCTTCAGCACACCGACGTCCTGCTTCAACCCCGAAACGTCTTCGGTCAGCACGATGACGCTCTGTTTCAAGCCGGACACATCCTGCTTGAGCACAGCGACACCCGGTTCGACCACCTTGACGATCTCCAGGATCTTGACGATTTCGTCCTGGTAGGCCGCTCGGTCGTCCCTCCAGGACTCGACCCAGGACTCGTGCTTCCTCTCCAACTCAGTCACACGCTTTCCCAAAGCCGGCAGTGTTGCAAACATATAGCCCCCTGTCTCGAATGGGATGGTCCCCTACTTGTTAGTTCTCATCTTCGGGAGACGCGACCCCGAGGTGTGCCACGATCGCGCCGATGCCCCGCTTCAGATCCGACACATCGCTCTTGACCGATGCGAATTCTTGCCGGACCGATGCGAATTCATCGCGGACCTCGTGCTTAAAGGCCTCCATATCCTGCTGGAAACGCCCCCATGTCTTGTTCGAAGACTGCCATGTCCTCCTGGAAGGCCCTCATCTCGCGCTTGAAGGTCCCCATCTTCAGGCGGAACGTCGAGAAGTCCCCGCGAAACGCCCAGACCTCCCGCTGAACCTCATGGACCCGTCGATGGGTCTTCCTCACCCTTCTGTTCGTTTGGAGGATGGCGTATTCGTACGCGCGCCGGTCTTCGTCCAACAACTCGTACTTGGACTCCAAACGGAACACCCTCGCCTCCCGTGGTAGCAGCGGCGCTGACATGTAACCCCCTGTCTCGATGGAAATTGCCGCACCAGTGTGGCCCGGGCACCTGCGGGCACGCCAGCGGATTCGGCGAGAAAAACGCCTCGAACAGGCAAGGTTCCAAAAAAGACCGTTGTTACGTGCCGAACTGGAACCTGATTTACCGGAATGTGACTCGAACGTGTGGTTTGGCACGTCCGCGCGTTCCATGCTGGGAGCGATCATCGGCTAACGGAAGGACTGCGTCGTGGAGTTTCAGGTTCCGGTCATCGATATCTCTGCCTATGTCGGCGGTGCGAGCGCCGCAGCGCGGGCGGTGGTCGCGCGGCAGATCGATGCGGCGGCGCGCAGCGTCGGGTTCATGCAGATCCGCGGGCACGGCATCGCGCGGTCGGTGCTGGAGGAGTTCGAGTCCGCGCTCGATGACTTCTTCGCCCTGGATCAGGCGACGAAGGAGGGTTATCGGGCGGCGGTCGAGTTCAATCGCGGCTATTCGCCGCCGAAGAGCGAGAGCCTGAGTTTGAGCCTCGGAGTGGCGTCGGCGACCCGGATGAACGACTTCTTCGAGGCGTTCAATATCGGCACGACCACGGCCGACTATCCGGGCCTGGACTTGCCCGCGGCGGCGGGGTACGCCGAAAACGTCTGGCCCGCAGAACTTCCCACATTCCGGCAACGAGTCCTGAACTACTACGCCGAGGCCGCGCGCGTCGCCGGCACCCTCACCACCATCTTCGCCGACGCCCTCGACCTGCCCGCCGGCTACTTCGACCGCTTCACCGATCATTCACTGAATGTGTTGCGCATGAACAACTATGCGCTGCCGCCGGGCAGCGTCGATCTCGACGGCGAACTCAAGGGGATGGGCGAGCACACGGACTACGGCATCGTCACCGTCCTGTGGGCCGATCAGGTGCCTGGCCTGCAGGTCCTCGGCGCGGACGGCCACTGGCACGACGTGCAGCCCGCCGACGACGCCCTGCTGATCAATCTCGGCGACCTGATGGCCCGCTGGACCAACGAACGCTGGCTGTCCACCCTGCACCGGGTGATGCCGCCGATCGTCGACGGCACCGTCGAACGGCGCCGCAGCGCGGCGTTCTTCCACGACGGCAACTTCGACGCACTGATCGAGACGCTGCCCTCGTGCCTCGGCGCGGGCAGCAAGTACGCGCCGATCACCGTCTCCGAGCACGTGCAGGCGAAGCTCGCCGGTTCCCGTGGCCTGCAACCGAATACGAACGCGCCGCGGGAGGCCGCGCGGGCCCTCTCGGCGCGTTCGTAACCGGAATTACTTGCGGAACTTGGCTTCCAGCTCCGTCGCCGCGGCTTGGAGGTCGGCCGGGTCGTTGGTCTTGAAGATGCCCTGGTACCCGGTCTCGGCGCGCACGGCCGCCTCGACCTCCGGATCGTGGTACAGCCGAGCGAGTTTCAGCAGCGTCGGGTTGTCCTTGTCGGCGGCTCGCGCGGCGAAGATGTTGATGTACTGCTTGAGTTCCGGCCGCTCCGGATCGTCGGTGTAGATGGTCTCGTTCTGCGTCAGCCCCGCCGGGCGAGCGAAGGTGTCGTCGACGAAGGCGGCGTCCACGCTGCCGAGCGATTGCGCGGTCAGCGTCGGGTCGATGGGGGTCAGCTTCACCTTCGAGGCGGCGGTGTCGACGTCCTCCAGCTTGGAGTCCCAGCCCGCGTTGCCCTTGAGCACGATCAGCCCGGCGGCGGCCAGGCTCAGCAGCGGGCGCACCTGGTTGGCCGGATTGTTGCTCAACGTGATCTGACCGCCCTGCGGGATCTCGGCCACCGACTTGTGCTTACGCGAGTACAGCGCCAGCGGGAAGATCTCGGTCGCGCCGACCGGAACCAGGGTGTCGTTGTTGCGGGCGTTGTAGTTGGCCAGATACCGCACGTGCTGGAACTTGTTGAGATCGATGCGACGTTGCGCCAGTGCGGGATTGGGCTGGTTGTAGTCGGTGAAGTTGACGAACTCGATCTCGATGCCCTGATCGGCGGCCTTCTTCTTGTACACGTCCCAGTGCGGCAGTGCGAGATCGTTCACACCGATGCGGATCACATCGCCACGGTGCTCCGCGCCACACGAAACCGAGGCGACGGCCAGGGCGGACAGGATGGGGATCAGCAGTAGTCGGTGCATCAAGCGCATTGCGAGCAAACTAGACGGTCGTCCAAGTTTTCGGAAGGGTTTTGCTCACCACAATCCAAACCGTTGTCTCCCCGACTGCCCGGCCGCTTGGATTACCGGGTTCATATAGCGACAAGCATTTTCGGGAGCACGAGTGAAATTCCATCGGGTACTGGCGATCCCGGTCCTGGTAGCCACCGCGGCCCTCACCCTTACGGCGTGCGGTTCTGACGACAAGGCCTCCTCCGACACGGTAGTGCGGATCGGCACCACCGACAAGGACAAAGCCTGGGATGTTTTCGAGCAGCGCGCCAAGGACAAGGGCATCACGCTGAAGATCACGAACTTCTCCGATTACAAGCAACCGAATCTGGCGCTCGCACAGAAGCAGATCGACGTGAATCTGTTTCAGCACCTGCAGTTCCTCGGTGCGTACAACGTCGCGAACAACGACACCCTGACGCCGATCGGTTCCACCTACATCGTGCCGCTGGGCCTGTACTCCAAGAAGCACAAGACGCTCGCGGACCTGCCGCAGGGCGCGGAGATCGCGATCCCGAACGACCCGACCAACCAGGCGCGAGCCCTGTTCGTGCTGCAGGCGGCCGGCCTGCTGAAGCTGTCCGCCGACGTGAAGTCGCCGAGCCCGGCCGACATCGACAAGGGCGCGTCCAAGGTCAAGGTCACCCCGGTCGACGCGGCCCAGACCGCGCTCTCGCTCAACTCGGTCGACGGCTCGATCATCAACAACACCTTCCTGGAGCGTTCCGGTGTCGACCCCAATTCGGCGCTGTACAAGGACGATCCGAAGAACCCGGCGGCCGAGCCCTACATCAACGCGCTGGTGACCAGGGCCGAGGACAAGAACAATCCGAAGCTGCTGCAGCTGGTCGAACTCTGGCACGACCCCGAGGTGCAGAAGGCGCACACCGAGGTGACCAAGGGCACCGCCGTCGAGGTGCGGCGCACCGGGCCTGAGCTGGAACAGATTCTGCAGCGGGTGCAGCAGACCATCCGCGACAGCAAGTGACCGACCAGCCGCCCGCTGTCGAGTTCCGTTCGGTCACCAAGGTTTTCGGTAAGGGCGCGAACGCCCAAGTCGCTCTGGACGCTATCGATCTGCGTATCGAGCAGGGCGAAATCTTCGGCGTGATCGGCTATTCCGGCGCGGGCAAGAGCACGCTCGTCCGGCTGATCAACGCGCTGGAGAAGCCGAGCGGCGGCACCATCGAGATCTCGGGCACCCCGATCACCGGGGTGCGCGAGGCCGAGGTGCGGCGGCTGCGCCGCGATATCGGGATGGTGTTCCAGCAGTTCAACCTGTTCCGATCCCGCACGGCCGCAGGCAATGTCGAGTATCCGCTGAAGGTGGCGGGCTGGAAGCGGGCCGAGCGCAAGGCCCGGGTCGCCGAGCTGCTGGAGTTCGTCGGGCTGTCCGACAAGGCCCGCAGCTACCCCGATCAGCTCTCCGGCGGCCAGAAGCAGCGGGTCGGCATCGCCCGCGCCCTGGCCACCTCGCCGAAGCTGCTGCTCGCCGACGAATCGACCTCGGCGCTCGACCCGGAAACCACCGGCGAGGTGCTGCGACTGCTGAAGAAGGTCAACCGGGAACTCGGCGTCACCATCGTGGTGATCACCCACGAGATGGACGTGATCCGCGCGGTGGCCGATCGGGTCGCCGTGCTCGCGGAGGGCCGGATCGTCGAACTGGCCAGCACCTTCGAGGTTTTCGCGACTCCGCAGGCGGCGCCGACGCAGTCGTTCGTGGAAACCGTGCTGCACAACCGGCCGTCCGCGGACGAACTGCGCAGGCTCGGTGAACTGCACGGCGGCCGGCTGGTCACGGTCGACATCGATGACCGGCGCGGCATCGGCGCGGCATTGGCCACCGCGGCGCATGCCGACGTGCGCTTCGAGGTGGTGTACGGCGGGGTGAGCACGTTGCAGGACAAGACATTCGGCAGCGTCACCCTGGCGCTGCACGGCGCCGACGAGGCGATCGACAAGGTGATCGACGAGTTCGATCGCCGGGCCGGCGGCCAGGCGCAGGTCGCTCGAACCGACCGGAAGGGCTGAAAGGAGTACCGATGCACACAGATTGGGACAAACTCCAGCCGGTCCTGACCGAAGCGATCGGCACCACCATCTATCTGGTGCTGATCACCTTCGTGGTCGGCGGGCTGATCGGGCTTTTCCTCGGCACCCTGCTCTACACCACCCGCAAGGGCGGACTGCTGGCGAACGCGCCGGTCCACGTGCTGCTCAACGTGATCGTGAACGTGGTGCGGCCGATCCCGTTCATCATCCTGCTGGCGGCGCTCGGCCCGGTGACGCTGAAGGTGGTCGGCACCACCATCGGCACCGACGCCGCAGCGTTCGTCATGATCGTGGCGGCGTCGTTCGCCATCGCGCGGATCGTGGAACAGAACCTGGTGACGGTCGATCCGGGGGTGATCGAGGCGGCCAGGGCGGTCGGCGCCGGGCCGTTGCGGATCATCTTCACGCTGCTGATCCCCGAGGCGCTGGGGCCGTTGGTGCTCGGCTACACCTTCGTGGTGATCGGGATCGTGGACATCTCCGCCATGGCGGGCACCGTCGGCGGCGGTGGGCTCGGCGATTTCGCGCTGGTCTACGGGTATCAGCGGTTCGACTGGCAGGTCACCCTGGTGGCCACGCTGATCATCATCGCCGGGGTCCAGGGCATTCAGTTCTTCGGTAACTGGCTTGCTCGAAAGATATTGCGGCGCTGAGGTAATCGAAACGAGCGGGTAATCGAAACGAGGGGTGTCCACGCTCGGCGTGGGCACCCCTCGTTCGGTTATGGCGTGCTTACTCCGGCGAGCACTGCGAGTGCAGGATCTCGGCGCGCTTGGGCGCCGAGCTGCCGAAGTTGGGGAACGGCGGCGCCAGCGGGCCGAGGGCGGCGATGGCGTTACGTTCCGCCTCGCCCCGGTCCCGGCCGGTGCCGACCGCCCAGTGACCGTCCGAGCTCGCCGAGATCGCACCGCAGCCGTCCGAGAAGCGGACGACGACGAAGCAGTCCCGGCTGCCGCATTCGGCCAGCGCGCGGGCGTCGGACCCGGCGAAGCTCGAGTAGTTCCACGCCGACGCGGTGTCCCAGTTCCTGGGGTTCAACGCGATCGACCCGTAGTACCTGCCCTCCGAGTCCGGCCCGGCATGGGCGGCGCCCGCACCGGCTGCGACCAGTGCGGCCGCGGATGACACGACCAGGCCGAGAGCAGCCTTGCGCGACAACGACATTGTGATCCTCCCCGAGAAATAGAAACTTCGAGTCAGATCATGGGGCACGGCTACCGAATTGTCCAAATCCTTTCGGAAGCGAAACCTATTGGAACACAGAGGCTTTCGTAATGAACCTCGCAGATCGCAGCACGCACGGAATTCAGCTCGCGTTCTTCGTGCACGAGGACAGCACGACGTTCGCCGCCTGCGGCGAGGCACTGCCGAGATCCGGGAACGGCGGGGCGCTTTCACCGAGCTTGGCGACCGCCAACCGCTCCGCCTCCGCCCGCGTGGGCGCCCAGTCCGCCGCGTACTGCCCGTCCGCGCCGCGCGCGATCGCCGCGCACCCATTGGCGAACCGCACCATGATCCGGCAGTCGTACACGGCGCAATCCCGGATCGCCGCCGCGTCCGCCGCCACCCAGGTCGGCTGATCCGTCGCCTCGACCACCTTCCCGGTCCCCGGCGAAAGCGCCAGCGTCCCATAATAATTACCCGCCGCACCCGCCGGCCCCATGAAGGCAAGCGCCGCAGTGGAGGTCAGAGCCGCACCAACCGCGGCCCTACGCAGAACTGACACCAGAATCTCCCCGGTTCCAAAGAAACAAACGCGGCCCTGATCATCGCCGAGCACAACCCCACCTGTCCAGAAATCAGAGAAGCCGAACAAACCTTTCCCAACCCAGGCGTGCCGCCGAATCCGTCGCCCCAGCAATAGTTTTCAACGACACTTAGCCCATTGCAGCCGCCGGACCCGCCACCACACCGCGTACATCGACCCGCCGATCCCATTCACCCACGTTGCCCGGCCGCCTGGACCTCCCCACGGCCGCACGCCACCAGCTCGCGCAACCGCAGTATCAAAGTGGGCTCACCGTCACCCCTCACCCCCCTCCCTCCACAGGTGAACTCCCCATCGAGTCGAGTCAAAAGGTCGCTGAATGATCTTCAACAGCGACCATTTGACTCGACTCGATTGCTATCCCCAGCGGCGCAGTAGTACACAGGGAAGTTGTTCTCGCAGGTGGGGCGGCGGGGATGCGGACGCGGTGCTAGATGCTGGCTGGCATGAGGGCACAGTTGGAGAGGTTGCGGGATAAGCAGTTCGGCGTCTTCACCACCGCACAGGCGCGGATCGAATACACCAGGGCAGAGCTGCGCGCACGTTTGCGCCGTGGCGAGTGGGTGCCGGTGTTCCACGGTGTTTACCGGGAGGCGACCACGCAGCCGGGGCCGGGGCTGCGGGTCGAGGCGGCGCGCCTGTCGATGGACCTTCCGGTTTTGATCGCGGCGTACGACACGGCTGCCGAGTTGCACGGCTTCTCAGTCGCCCCACGGAACGCGACACACGTGCTGGGTGTGCAACTGTCTCGCTCGAAACAACTTGTCGTGCACCAGGATCGGCTAGACCCCGCACAGGTGGCGACGGTAAACGGGGTATTCGCAACCTCGGCCGCGCGCACCGCGATCGATCTTGCCCGCACCCTCAATAGGCTGGACGCGCTGGCCACGCTGGACACAGCCAGCCGCACTGGGCTTTCGGCGGCGGAGCTCAGCGAGGAACTCGTCCACCATCACCGCCGCCGCGGTTTCCGGCAGGCGGCCGAGCTGATCGGATTGGTGGACGGCAGAGCCGAATCACCGATGGAGTCCCGCACCCGGCTTCGCTGCATCGACGCAGGACTCCCCCACCCGCAGCCACAGCTGGAGGTCTCGACCCCCGACGGCCCTCGCCGGCTCGACCTCGGTTGGCCGCAATATCACATCGGCCTCGAATATGACAGTTTCGCTTGGCATTCCGGTCTGCACGCGGCCGCAAGAGACAACGCCCGCCACAACCATCTGGCCACCCAAGGCTGGACGATCTTCTATGCCACGGCCTTGGACGTCCTCCACCAGCCTGAACTTTTCACCGATCCCATCGGGCGAGCAATCAACCGCCATCGAGTCGAGTCGAAAGGTCGCTGATTGATCTTCAACAGCGACCTTTTGACTCGACTCGATGAGGCGGGGGCTATGGGTGACGGCCGACGAAGCAGAGGAACTGGGTTTGGAGGTCGGCGTGGGGTGGTGGGGTCAGTTTGGGGCCGAAGGCCCAGGGTTGGCGGAGGGCTTCGTCGAGGGGGCGGAGGTGGTTGTAGACGTAGGTGACGACGTCTTGGTTCAGGCGTTCGTCGCCACCGATGCCTCGGGCCAGGTCCCAGGTGTGGATGAGGACGTCTTCGGGCAGGATGCCGACGATCTCGCGAAAGGGGGTGGGGCCCTGGAAGGTGGGGATGGCGGTGTCGAGGCAGGCTGGATCGTCGATCGCTTCGGCGAGGCCGTTGCCGATGTGCTTCCACGCGGCGGCGAGGTCGGCATCGGGTGTGGTCTCGGGCAGCGAGCCCATCTCGGCGACGCTGACGCCGTGCAGCGGCTCGGGGTCGATGCCGCGGACCTGGGCCAATGTGCGGCGCTGTTCATTGATGACGTGCACGGCGACGTCGCGAACGGTCCAGTCCGGGCACGGGGTCGGGTTGTCCCATTGGTCCGGGCGGACGGCGGTGAGGCGGGCGAGGAAACCCTCGCTGGTCGCGCGGAATCGGTCGGCTGCGTCGGACATGCGGTTCTCCGGTCGGTGTCGAATACGGGATAGGTAGGAAATATCCTACCTATTGTCGATCGACAATAACCACCGCCCCCGGGCAGGCAATCAGAGACACGCCCCACATACGTCGACAGCCGCCGAAGAAACACCCTGTGACCAGGACATTCCGTTCAGCGGCTGTCGACGAACCAAAAACTCAGACGGTGAAGCCGAGGGCGCGGAGTTGTTCGCGGCCGTCTTCGGTGATCTTGTCGGGACCCCACGGGGGCATCCAGACCCAGTTGATCTTGAGGTCGTCGACCAGGCCGCTGCGGACGAGGGCATTGCGGGACTGGTCTTCGATGACGTCGGTGAGGGGGCAGGCGGCCGAGGTGAGGGTCATGTCGAGGATGGCCACCTCGTCCTGCACGGACAGGCCGTAGACCAGGCCGAGGTCGACGACGTTGATGCCGAGCTCGGGGTCGACCACGTCGCGCATGGCCTCCTCGAGGTCCTCGAGGCGCTTGATGTCCTCGGCGGACAGCTCGACCTGCTCGGTCGTCTCGGTTGCCGGTGTGTCGGTCATGCCTGGTCCCCGTTTCCCATCGAACGTTGCGCCTCTTCTGCCGAGGTTATCCGGACCACCGCGTCTTTGAACGCCATCCAGCCGAGCAAGGCGCATTTCACTCGCGCCGGGTACTTGGAGACGCCGGCGAAGGCGATGCCGTCGCCGATCATGTCCTCGTCGCCCTCGACGGTGCCGCGGCTGGAGATCATCTCGCTGTACGAGTCGACCACCTTCAATGCCTGCTGCACCGGCAGGCCGATCACCTGATCGGTGAGGACCGAGGTCGAGGCCTGACTGATCGAGCAGCCCTGACCGTCGTAGGAGACGTCGGCGACGTCGCCGTTGGCGTCGAGCTGCACGCGCAGGGTGACCTCGTCACCGCAGGTCGGGTTCACGTGGTGCACTTCGGCACCGAACGGCTCCCGCAGCCCGCGGTGATGCGGGTGCTTGTAGTGGTCCAGGATCACTTCCTGGTACATCTGCTCCATGCGCATGTTCTATGCAACCCCAAAGAAGCTCTGAGCCTTCCGCACGGCCGCGACCAGTGCGTCCACCTCGTCGAGCGTGTTGTAGGCGGCGAACGAGGCGCGTACCGCCGCGGCGGCGTCCAACCGGCGCAGCAGCGGCCACGCGCAGAAGTGGCCGACCCGGACGGCGACACCTTCGTCATCGAGAATCTGACCGACGTCGTGGGCGTGGATACCGTCGACCACGAACGACACCGCGCCACCCCGGTCCACGTTCTCGACCGGGCCGAGGATCCGGACACCGTCGATCGCGTTCAGCCCCTCGAGCGCGGCACCGACCAGCGAATGTTCGTGCTCGGCAACCGCGTCCATGCCGAGCGCTTCGAGATACCGCACGGCCGCGCCCAATCCGACCACCTGCGAGGTCATCGGCACGCCGGCCTCGAACCGCTGCGGCGGCGCCGCGTACGTGGTCGCCTCCATGGTCACGGTCTCGATCATCGAACCACCGGTGATGAACGGCGGGGTCTCGGCCAGCAGCGCGCGCCGTCCGTACAGCGCGCCGACACCGGACGGGCCGAACATCTTGTGCCCGGAGAACGCGGCGAAATCGACCTCGAGCTCACGGAAATCCACCGGCATGTGGGGCACCGACTGGCAGGCGTCGAGCACGGTCAGCGCGCCGACCGCCTTGGCCCGGCGGACCAATTCGGCGACATCGGAGATCGCACCGGTCACGTTGGACTGATGAGTGAACGCGACAACCTTGGTGGCGGGCGACAATTCGAGGGAATCGAGAGCGATCCGCCCGTCATCGGTCACGCCGTACCACTTCAGCGTCGCACCGGTCCGGCGCGCAAGCTCTTGCCACGGAACGAGATTCGCGTGATGCTCCAGCTCCGTGATGACGATCTCGTCACCGGGACCGACGTGATACGGGAACCGATCGTCGGCGAACGAGTACGTCACCAGGTTCAGCGATTCGGTCGCGTTCTTGGTGAACACGATCTCGTCGGCATAGACCCCGACGAACCGGGCGATGTCCGCGCGCGCGTTCTCGTAGGCGTCGGTCGCCTCCTCGGCCAGCTGATGCGCACCGCGGTGCACCGCGGAGTTGTGCGTGACCAGGAACTCGCGTTCGGCGTCGAGCACCGCCAGCGGCCGCTGCGAGGTCGCGCCGGAGTCCAGGTACACCAACGGTTTCCCGTCCCGAACCGTGCGGCTCAGGATCGGGAAGTCGGCCCGGATACGGGCCACGTCGAGGGTACGGACCGTGGCGGTCATATCAAGCTCCCGCAGTAGCAGTCTGAGTGAAACGGACGTAGCCGTTGGCGTCGAGTTCGTCGGCGAGTTCGGAGCCGCCCTCGGCGACGATGCGGCCGTTGACGAAGACGTGCACGAATTCCGGCTGGATGTAGCGCAGGATGCGGGTGTAGTGCGTGATCAGCAGCACGCCGCCGTTCTCCCGCTCCTTGTAGCGGTTGACGCCCTCGGAGACGATGCGCAGCGCGTCGACGTCCAGGCCGGAGTCGGTCTCGTCCAGAATGGCGATCTTCGGCTTGAGCAGGCCCAGCTGCAGGATCTCGTGCCGCTTCTTCTCGCCGCCGGAGAAGCCCTCGTTCACGTTGCGCTCGGCGAAGGCCGGGTCGATCTCCAGCTCGGCCATCGACTCCTTGACTTCCTTGACCCAGTGCCGCAGCTTGGGCGCCTCGCCGCGCACGGCGGTGGCGGCGGTGCGCAGGAAGTTCGAGGTGGAGACGCCGGGAACCTCGACCGGGTACTGCATGGCCAGGAACAGGCCCGCGCGCGCCCGCTCGTCGACCGACATCGCGAGGACGTCCTCGCCGTCGAGGGTGATCGAGCCGGAGGTCACCGTGTACTTCGGGTGGCCGGCGATGGCGTAGGACAGGGTCGACTTGCCGGAGCCGTTCGGGCCCATGATGGCGTGCGTCTCACCGGATTTGATGGTGAGGTCGACGCCCTTCAGGATCTTGATGGGTTCGCCGGAGGCGTCCGGGTTGGCGACCTCGACGTGCAGGTCCTTGATTTCCAGGGTGGTCATCGAATTCGAGTTCCTTTGTGGGAGTGAGTGCTGTGTTGTGGTGCGCGACCTGCAAGCAGTCGCGCCTCAGACGCCGACAGCGGCGAGCTCGGCCTCGATGGCCGACTCCAGCCGCTCCCGGATCTCGGGGACCGCGATCTTCTGGATGATCTCCTGGAAGAAGCCGCGCACGACCAGGCGCCGCGCCGCGTCTTCCGGGATGCCGCGGGCGCGCAGGTAGAACAGCTGCTCGTCGTCGAAGCGGCCGGTGGCGCTGGCGTGGCCGGCGCCGGCGATCTCGCCGGTCTCGATCTCCAGGTTCGGCACCGAGTCGGCGCGCGCGCCGTCGGTGAGCACCAGGTTGCGGTTCACCTCGAAGGTGTCGGTGCCTTCGGCGGCGGCGCGGATCAGCACGTCGCCGACCCACACGGTCCGCGCGTCGCCCTTGGGCGAGGCCGGATCGCCTTGCAGCGCACCCTTGTACAGCACGTTCGACTTGCAGTTCGGCTGCGAGTGGTCGACCAGCAGACGCTGCTCGAAGTGCTGTCCGGCGTCGGCGAAGTAGAGGCCGAGCAGTTCGGCGTCGCCGCCGGGGCCCGCGTAGCGGACGGTTCCGGTGAGCCGGACCAGGTCGCCGCCGAGGGTGACGGCGATGTGGCGCAGCGTGGCGTCGCGGCCGAGCAGCGCGTGGTGCGCGGTCGCGTTGACCGCGTCGTCGGCCCAGTCCTGCACCGCGACGACGGTCAGCTTGGCGCTGTCGCCGAGCACGAATTCGACGTTCTCCGCGTAGGTTCCGCTGCCCCGCTGATCGATGACCACGGTGGCGGCGGCGAAGTTGCCGAGCCGGATCTGCAAGTGGCCGTAGGCGGTCCGGTCCGCACCGGGGCCGGTGACCGTGACGACCACCGGCTCGGCGACCTCGGACTCCGCGCCGACCGACACGATGGTGGCCGATTCGAAGCCCGAGAAGGCCTGGGCGGCAACGCGATCCGCCGGAGTTCCGGCGGCGCCGAGGCGCTCGTCGGCGCGTCCGACGGTTTCCACCCGGACGCCCTCGACCGAGCTGACCTCGACCGTGGCCTGACCGTCGCGCACCGCGGAGCCGTCGTGCAGCCCGCGCAGCCGGCGCAGCGGGGTGAACCGCCACTCCTCGTCGCGGCCCGAGGGCACCTCGAAGGCATTGACGTCGAACGAGGTGAAGACCTCGCCCTTGTTGGTCGCGGCCCCAGCGCCCGGGTTCTGAATCGGCTTCGCGGGGTTCTCGCCCTCGACCGCTCCAATGACACCTGTCGCCATCAGCCGACGGCTCCTTCCATCTGCAGCTCGATGAGCCGGTTCAGTTCCAACGCGTATTCCATCGGCAGTTCCTTGGCGATGGGCTCGACGAAGCCGCGCACCACCATGGCCATGGCCTCGTCCTCGGTCATGCCGCGGCTCATCAGGTAGAACAGCTGGTCCTCGGACACCTTCGACACGGTGGCCTCGTGACCCATGGTCACATCGTCCTCGCGGATGTCGACGTACGGGTAGGTGTCCGAGCGGCTGATCGTATCGACAAGCAGCGCATCGCATTTCACCGTCGACCTCGACGCGTGCGCGCCCTTGTTCACCTGAACCAGGCCGCGGTAGGAAGCCCGGCCGCCGCCGCGCGCCACCGACTTGCTGATGATGTTCGAGGAGGTGTGCGGCGCCAGGTGCAGCATCTTCGCGCCGGTGTCCTGGTGCTGGCCCTCGCCGGCGAACGCCACCGAGAGCACCTCGCCGCGCGCGTACTCGCCGGTCATCCAGACCGCCGGGTACTTCATGGTCACCTTGGAGCCGATGTTGCCGTCGACCCACTCCATGGTCGCGCCCGCCTCCGCCTTGGCCCGCTTGGTGACCAGGTTGTAGACGTTGTTCGACCAGTTCTGGATGGTGGTGTAGCGGCAGCGGCCGCCCTTCTTCACGATGATCTCGACCACCGCGGAGTGCAGCGAGTCCGACTTGTAGATCGGCGCGGTGCAGCCCTCGACGTAGTGCACGTAGGCACCCTCGTCGACGATGATCAGGGTCCGCTCGAACTGGCCCATGTTCTCGGTGTTGATCCGGAAGTAGGCCTGCAGCGGGATGTCGACGTGCACGCCCGGCGGCACGTAGATGAACGAGCCACCCGACCACACGGCGGTGTTCAGCGCGGAGAACTTGTTGTCGCCGGCCGGGATCACCGAACCGAAGTACTGCTGGAACAGCTCCGGGTGCTCCTTCAACGCCGTGTCGGTGTCGAGGAAGATGACGCCCTGCTTCTCCAGATCCTCACGGATGGAGTGGTAGACGACCTCGGACTCGTACTGCGCCGCGACACCGGAGACCAGGCGCTGCTTCTCCGCTTCGGGGATGCCGAGCTTGTCGTAGGTGTTCTTGATGTCCTCGGGCAGGTCGTCCCAGGTGGCCGCCTGCTTCTCGCTGGAGCGGACGAAGTACTTGATGTTGTCGAAGTCGATGCCGTCGAGGTTGGAACCCCAGTTCGGCATGGGCTTGCGATCGAAGATGCGCAGCGCCTTGAGCCGGATGTCCAGCATCCAGTCCGGCTCGCTCTTCTTCGCCGAGATGTCGCGGACAACCGCCTCGGACAGGCCTCGTTGCGCGCTGGCACCGGCCACATCCGAATCGGCCCAGCCGTAACCGTATTTGCCCAGGGAAGCGATGGTCTCTTCCTGAGTGAGCGGTTGCACCTGGTCGGTGGTCGTCGTCATTCGGCACTCCTTCCGGAGTCGTTCGTTCGTACCGCTGCGGGCTGTGCAGCGATTTCTGGTGAAGTTTTTTTGGTGATCGGTAGTACGAGCAGCGGCACGTGGGTCGTGCACGCGCAGTCGCCGTTGGCGATCGTGGCCAGCCGCTGCACGTGCGTGCCGAGCAGGTCACGGAACGCTTCGAGTTCCGCCTCGCACAGCTGCGGGAATTCCTCCGCGACGTGTGCGACCGGGCAGTGGTGCTGGCAGATCTGCACGCCGGTGCCCACCTTGCGGGTGGTGGCGGCGAAACCGGCGTCGGTGAACGCGTCCGCGATCTCCTCGGCCTTGGCCTCGGTGCGTTGCGGCGTGTGCTCCTCCACCGGTGCGATCCCGGCCACGATAGTCCGGGCCCGTTTCCGGGCGAACTCGGCGATGGCCTGTTCGCCGCCGATCTCGCCGAGCTGACGGATCGCGGCACCGGCCAGGTCGTCGTAGGCGTGCCCCAGTTGGCCACGGCCCGCGGCGGTGAGCTGATACTGCTTGGCGGGACGGCCGCGCCCCTTCTGCTGCCATGGCGCGGACCGGCTGGCCCGGGCCTGACCCGAGTCGATCAGCGCGTCCAGATGCCGCCGGACGCCGGCCGGGGCGAGACCCAGCGTGGTGCCGATGGCGGTCGCGGTGATCGGGCCCTCCTCCAGCAGCAGCTGGACGATGGCCGCGCGGGTGTGTCCCTCGCCTGCGGTCGCGGGCGCAGCAGCGGACCCGGTACCGGCCTTACGACCAGCCCTTTCGTCCTCATCCCGCAAACCCACGGTTTTCACAACATCAGTGTGGCGGAATTCGTTCCCGAAATCTAATAAGGGTGCCCTGAGTTATCCGGGCGCGTGACCTGCGCAGACCGTTGGCGCGGGGTGCGGCGGGGAGGCGATCCGCGGTGCCGCGGAGTTGCAGGCCGGTACGCGAGTAGGCCGTTATTCGAGCCGAGACTTGAAACGTGCCCAAATATGGGCTTTGAACTGCCGGTTCGGCGAACGACCGCAGACCGCCGCGACATGCGAGCAGTTCGCCGTCCGCGCCCCGGGCTGCTCGGCCGCCGAAGTTTCGATGGTCGCTTCGGCGCTGATTGCGCTCAGTGCGATACGTCACACATGGTCATTCGCCCACCTCGCCGAAACCGTTCGGCGGACGGTAACGAGCTTCCTCGGCACCTCCCGCGGCGGGCCCACGGCCTCCTCCCGGTTTGCTGTCCAGGTGGTAACCGGCCTCGGATTCCGCAGCGGCCGCCACCACCCGTTCCTCGACCGAGGCGGCCTGCTCCACCTCGACCATTCCGGTGTCCACATCCGAGGACCCGGTGCCCGACTCGCCGGTGTCCGGCGCGCCCGGTTCGCCGTTCGGCAGGCCTGCCTCGGTGAACGTCACCCGGATCAGCCGTTCCATCGCCGTCGCCACCGTGTGCAACGGCGCCGCCGAGCGCCGCACCCGGGACAGGATGGTCGCGCCCTCGTACGCGGCGACCACCGTGGTGGCCAGCTCCCCCGCGTCCTGCGCGGACAGCCCCAGCTCGGCGAGCAGCCCGGCGAACGCCTGCTCCATCGCCTCGAACGCGGTGGCGCAGGCCGCGCGGATCGACTCGGCATCACTGCCGCCGTCCAGCGCGGGCGTGCCGATCGGACATCCGTCGTCCCATTCCGAGGTGGCCAGTTTGCGCACCATGAACTCGAAAATGGTGGTGGTCGTGGCGAAGACGTCGGTCGGCGCCTGCCGGATCATCCGCCCGGTGAGCGTCCCGGTGCCGGTGATCGCGGCCACCGCGATCTCCTCCTTGCCGCCTGGAAAGTGGTGGTAGATGGAGCCATACGGCAATCCGGCCGCCTCGCTCAACGCCTTCAGACCGAACCCGTGATACCCGTGCCGCGCGAGTAGCCGGCACGCGGCGACTTCGATCCGCCGCCTGGACTCCGAAACCATGTGTCCGATTGTGCCCCGGTCGGCGGCGCTGCCGACCGGAACGAGCAGCGCCGTCACCGGTCTGTGCCGGGACCGCGCCCCTTATGCTTCGTCTCGTGGCGGTACTGGAGGGCGCGCGGCGCAGGACACTGGCATTCGGGCGCCGGGCACTCGGGTTGGACGTGCCGACCGCCGATCACACGATCGCGGTCCTGCACCAGGACGAGACCGAGGTTCCCGGCCTCGACCGGAAAGAGCGCGTCCAACTGGACCGCATCCGCCTGATGGGCGCCACCGGAACCGTCCTGATGGCGATCAGCGCCCTGGGCATCGGCGCCCAGCCGGTCCACCAGAACCCCACCTCCGGCGTCCGCGTCCTCGGCATCTTCGCCCGCGCCCACACCGGCTCCCTCGCCATGTGCATGACCGGCACCGTCGTCGTGGTCCTCGCCTGGTTGCTACTGGGGCGCTTCGCCGTCGGCGGCATCGGGGGGTCTCCCCTGCACCGGCTCAGCCGCTCCCAGCTCGACCGCACGCTCCTGCTCTGGATCATCCCGCTCAGCCTCGCGCCGCCGTTGTTCAGCAACGACGTGTATTCCTATCTGGCCCAAAGCGAAATCGCGGCCCGCGGCATCGATCCGTACCAAGAGGGCCCGGTCGCCGGGCTCGGCATCGACAACGTACTGACCAACAACGTGCCGAACATCTGGCGCGACACCCCGGCGCCGTACGGGCCGCTGTTTCTCTGGCTCGGTCGCGGCATCGCCGAGATCACCGGGGACAACATCATCGCGGGCGTATGGGTGCACCGGATGCTCGCGCTGGCCGGCGTCGCGCTGATCGTCTGGGCGCTGCCGCGACTGTCGGTGCGTTGCGGCGTCGCGCCGGTGAGCGCGCTGTGGCTGGGCGCCGCGAATCCGCTGGTGCTGTTCCATCTCGTGGGCGGCGTGCACAACGACGCGCTGATGCTCGGATTGATGCTGGCCGGAATGGAGTTCTGCCTGCGGGCCATCGAAGACATCCATCCGTTCGACGGCCGGGCCTACACGTGGCTGATCGGCGGGGCGATCGTCATCACGCTGTCGTCCTCGGTGAAGCTCACCTCGATCGTCGCGCTCGGGTTCGTCGGCATGGCGTTGGCGCGACGCTGGGGCTTCAACCTGCGCAACGTGCTCATCGCCGCGGCGATGCTCGGCGCCATCGCCATCGGCACCACCCTGTTCATCGGGTCGATGAGCGGGCTCGGCTTCGGGTGGATCCACACGCTCAATGTCGCGAACAAGGTACGCAGCTGGATGTCGGTACCGACGGTGCTCGGCATCATCACCGGGTTCGGCGGGGTGTTGCTCGGACTCGGCGACCACACCACCGCGCTGTTGAGCATCACCCGCCCGATCGCGGCGGTGGTCGCGGGCTTCCTCACGGTGCGCATGCTCGTCGCCACCGGTGTCGGCCGGCTGCATCCGGTCGGCGCGCTCGGCGTCTCGATGGGTGCGATCGTGCTGTTGTTCCCGGTGGTACAGCCCTGGTACGTGCTGTGGGCGATCGTGCCGCTGGCCGCCTGGGCGACCAGGCCGGCGTTCCGCGTTCCGGCCGTGGCCTTCTCGGCGGTGGTCAGCGTCATCCTGATGCCGCGCGGCGCCGACCTCGAGGTATTCCAGATCGTCGGCGCCGCGATCGCCACCGTGATCGTCTCGGTGCTGTTCATCGTGATCACCCGGAACAAACTGCCGTGGCGGGCGCAGCAGGGGGTGTCGGCTCCGTCACAACTGCCCACCTCTTACGGTGTGACATCGTGAACCGAGCCTCCGGACCTGCCGTTCGCGTCGACGGTGTCGTCAAGCGTTATGGCGAGACCACGGCGGTCGACGGGTTGAGCTTCGATGTCGAACGCGCGCAGGTGCTTGCCCTGCTCGGGCCGAACGGGGCCGGCAAGACCACGACGGTGGAGATGTGTGAGGGGTTCGTTACTCCGGACGCGGGGGCGGTGCGGGTGCTGGGGCTGGATCCGATCGCGGATTCGGATCGGTTGCGGCCGCGGATCGGGGTGATGTTGCAGGGGGGCGGGGCGTACCCAGGGGCCAAGGCCGGGGAGATGCTCGATCTGGTGGCCGCCTATTCCGCCGATCCGTTGGATCCGGAGTGGTTACTGAAAACCCTCGGGCTACAGGACAATCGGGGGACGCCGTATCGGCGGTTGTCGGGTGGGCAGCAGCAGCGGCTGGCGTTGGCCTGTGCACTGGTCGGGAAGCCGGAGATCGTGTTCCTGGACGAGCCGACGGCCGGGCTGGACGCCCAGGCGCGGCTCATCGTGTGGGAGTTGATCGACGCGTTGCGGCGCGACGGGGTGACGGTGGTGCTCACCACGCATCTGATGGACGAGGCCGAACAGCTGGCCGATCAGCTGGTGATCATCGACCACGGCCGGATCGTCGCCTCCGGGACGCCCGCCGAGGTCACCGCACACGGCGCCGCCGGTCAGTTACGTTTCTGCGCCCCACCGAAACTCGATCTCGAACTGCTGAAATCGGCGCTGCCGGAAGGTTTCTCGCCGCGCGAGACGACTCCGGGCACGTATCTGGTGGAGGGCGAGATCAATCCGCAGGTGCTGGCCACGGTGACCGCGTGGTGTGCGCGAGTGAACGTGCTGGCCACCGACATCCGGATCGATCAGCGCAGGCTCGAAGACGTCTTCCTGGAACTCACCGGACGGGACCTACGCGGATGACTCAGCCCGACCTGACCGCCAACCGCTTCACCCCGGGCACCTTCGCCCCGGACCCGCGGCCGAGCTCACGTGCGGCGATGATGCTCGCGCAGACCCGGCTCGAGCTGATCCTGTTGCTGCGCAACGGCGAACAGCTGCTGCTGACCATGTTCATCCCGATCACGTTGCTGGTCGGGCTCACCCTGCTGCCGTTCGGCGACCTCGGCGACGACCGGGTGGACAAGATCGTGCCCGCGGTGATGATGGTCGCGGTCATGTCCACCGCGTTCACCGGCCAGGCCATCGCGGTCGGCTTCGATCGCCGCTACGGCGCGCTGAAACGCCTCGGCGCGACCCCGCTCCCGCGCTGGGGCATCATCGCGGGCAAGAGCGCCGCCGTGCTGATCGTCGTTGTGCTGCAAGCGATTCTGCTCGGCGCCATCGGCTTCGCGCTCGGCTGGCGACCCGAGCCGGCCGGACTCGCGCTGGGCGCGCTGGTGATCGCGCTCGGCACCGCCACATTCGCGGCCATGGGGCTGCTGCTGGGCGGCACGCTGAAGGCGGAGATCGTGCTGGCGCTGGCGAACATCCTGTGGTTCGTCATGCTCGGCATCGCCAGCATCGTGTTCGCCTCCGACGACCTGCCCACCGCGGTGAATGTGCTTGCCCGCCTGGTCCCCTCGGGCGCGCTGGCGGTCACCCTGGAGGACGCGATGCGCAGCAGCGTCGACTGGTTCGGCATCGCCGTGCTCGCCGGGTGGGGCGTGGTCTCGGGGTTGTTCGCCGCGCGGTACTTCCGCTTCGAGTAGACCGCCGAGACGGTACCAACGACAGCGTGTAGTTGACCGTGCTCTACCATCGTGACGTGCTGTATCGCGCCTTTCTGCGACTCGTCGACAAGCTGCCGCTGCCCTCGCTGCGGGTGCAGCGACTGACCGCGATCGCGGTCATCCTCACGCAGGCGGGCATCGCGGTCACCGGGGCCGTCGTCCGGGTCACCGCCTCCGGCCTCGGCTGCCCGACCTGGCCGCGGTGCTTCCCCGGCAGCTTCACCCCGATCGGCGTCTCCGAGGTGCCGGTGCTGCATCAGGCCGTCGAGTTCGGCAACCGGCTGCTGACTTTCGTCGTCTCGCTGTTCGCCGCGCTGATCGTGCTCGCGGTGATCCGCGCCCGGCGCCGCCGCGAGGTGCTGATCTACGCCTGGCTGATGCCCGGCGGCACGGTCCTGCAAGCCGTCATCGGCGGCATCACCGTGCGCACCGGCCTGCTCTGGTGGACCGTCTCGGTGCATCTGCTCGCCTCGATGCTGATGGTCTGGCTGTCCGTGGTGCTCTACGCGAAGATCAGCGAACCCGACGACGGCGTCGACACCGTGCAGGCGCCCGCGCCGCTGCGCTGGCTCACCGCTCTGAGCGGTGTCGCTCTGAGCGGCGTGCTGATCGCCGGCACGCTGGTCACCGCCGCCGGGCCGCACGCGGGCGACAAGAGCATCGAGCGTCAGGTCGAGCGCCTGCAGATCGAGATCGTCACTCTCGTGCACCTGCATTCGCAGCTGCTCGTCGGCTATCTGGCGCTGCTGATCGGCCTCGGCTTCGGCCTGTTCGCGGTCGGCACCACCCCCGCGATCCGCAAACGCCTGTTCGTGCTGCTCGCCCTCGTCTGCTCGCAATCCCTGGTCGGCATCGTGCAGTACTTCACCGACGTCCCGGCCGCCCTGGTCGTCATCCACGTCGGCGGAGCCGCCGCCTGCGTCGCCGCCACCGCCGCCCTCTGGGCATCCCTGCGCACCCACGAACCCCTCCCGGTCACCACCACCGCGAAGCAGTCCGCCTGACCTGACGTCGACCGGGCGAGATTCGTGCTGCACGGCCCGGACCCGTCAGCCCGAGGTCGCGCGGATCTTCTAGCATCGTCCCAGTGACGCAACCATTTCCGGAGATCGAGCCGTACGCACACGGACTGCTCGAGGTCGGCGACGGTAACCGGATCTACTGGGAGACCAGCGGCAATCCGGACGGCAAGCCCGCCCTGGTGGTGCACGGCGGACCGGGTAGCGGGGGCAAACGCGGCGCGCGGAGGAATTTCGATCCGGCCGTCTACCGCATCGTGCTGTTCGATCAGCGTGGGTGCGGCGCGAGCCTGCCGCATGCCTCGGATCCGGCAGTCGATATGGCGCACAACACCACCGAGCACCTGATCGCAGACATGGAACGCCTCCGCGCGCACCTCGGCATCGAGCGGTGGCTGCTGTACGGCGGTTCCTGGGGTTCGACGCTGATCCTCGCCTACGCCGAACGCTATCCCGCGCGAGTGTCGGAGATCGTGCTGGTCAGCGTCACGATGACCAGGCCGGAGGAGACCGACTGGCTCTACCGCGGCGTCGCGCGCTTCCTGCCGGGCCCGTGGGAGACGTTCCGCGACGGAGTCCCGGAATCCGAGCGCGAGGGGAATCTCGTTGCCGCGTATAGCCGTTTGATGAACGACCCCGATCCGGACGTGCGCGCGACCGCGGCCCGCGACTGGTGCGCGTGGGAAGACGCTGTCATCGCGCATGAAACCCTCGGCCACCCAGGGGCATACAGCGACAAACCCGATGACGCGCTGCTCGCCTTCGTCCGGATCTGCACACACTACTTCGCCAACGACGCCTGGATTCCGGACGGACGACTCCTGGACGAGGCGCACAAGCTCGCCGGCATCCCGGGCGTGCTGATCCACGGACGACTCGATCTCGGCACACCGCTTCAGAATGCCTGGCAGCTGGCACAGGCCTGGCCGGACGCGGAATTGCGCGTCATCGACAAATCCGGCCACACCGGCAGCCCGGCGATGCGCGCGGCCATCCTCGACGCGCTCGCGCGCTTCGGCCGCCGCTAGGGTGCGAGCGCTGCCCGGACGAAGCCGAGGAGGTCGGTGCGGACCCGGGTCTGATCCAGTCCGTCCGCGCCGGCCCGGATCGCGGAGAGTAACGCGGACAACAGGATCGAGAGCAGGAGCTCGCCGGTCAGACGGGGGTCGAGGGCGGAGTCCATGTAGCCGAGGGCGATTCCGTGCTTGATCCACGCGGTGGCTTCGTCGCCGTACATGGTGAGGTTCTGGATCGAGCGCTCGGCTACCCGATCGTCGATCGAGGTTGCCTCGAGCAGGATGAAGGTCACCAAACCCGGTTCGTCTTCGACCAATTCGTAGCACTGGTCGATGACCCGGGCCGACAGCACACAGAACTCGTCCAGCGTCCGCGGCCGCTCGCCGGCCACCGCCCGGCGGAACACCCGGTCGCGGATCAACTCGAAATAGTGGTCGATGACCGCGTCGAGGATGTCGCGCTTGCTGGTGAAGTAGTTGTAGAAGGTGCCGTGGCTGACTCCGGCGCGGGCGACGATATCGGCGACGACCACCGCGCGATACCCCTTGTCCACGAATAGCTCGTAGGCGGAGAAAACGAGTTCCGCGCGGCGTTTAGCGGCATCCATCACACGGTTCCAGCGACGGAATCGCTTGGCCGCAAGGCCTTTTCGAGCATGGTGAGCACCCCGGCGGTGACCCGCTCGCGTGCCTGGGGCGTGTTGTCCCCACGCATTTCCTGCAACAGCGCGGGCACCACCAGGGTCATCGTAATGTGCGCGGTCACTTCGGGATCGATGTCCGCGCGAATCCAGCCCGCCGCCACCCCGCGCCGAAGTTCCTGCGCCACAAAGGTACTGACGAGCAGTTCCAGTCCGAGCAGTCGTTCGCTGAGCTCCTTGTCGATCGCGCTCGCCTCGACGAGCACCAGCCGGATGAAGTCCGGATCGTGTTCGAGCATCGCGTACAACCGCACGATGGCCGCCCGCACGCCGGCCAGCAGCTCCTCGGCCGACGTCGGGCGGCTCAGCAGCGTATGCGGCTCCAACGCGCCGATGAGCTTCTCGACCCCGAAATCGACCACCTGGTCGAGGATTTCGCGCTTGCTCGCGAAGTACCGGTACACCGTCCCCTGCCCGATACCGGCGTGTGCGGCGACATCGGAGATCGCGGTCGCCTCATACCCGCGCTCGACGAACACGGCATACGCCGACTCGATGATCTGCCGCCTGCGCCGTTCCGGCAGACCGGCCAGCGGTGGCCGGCCACGACGGGCGGCCCGGGGCTGCTCCGGCACAGCACTCCTTCGTCAGAACCAGCACAAACAGCTCGTCAGCCTATCAACGCGCCGGTGCCTCGCCCTTGGGGCCATAGTCGACGACCTGCCAGTTGCCGCCGTTCTCGGCCACGGTGACCACCAGCAGGTTCGGCACGGTGGCCGGCGTGGGCTGCTGGATGTTCTGCGTCTTCTGCGTCGCGAACACCGTCACGGAGTACTGATCGTTGCCTTGCGCGTCCACCGTGGCGCCGAGCACCTGCCCGGTCGCCACCACCTGCGCCTCGTTCATGATCTTCGCCAGCGTGTCGTGCACCTCGTCGTAGCGCTTGCGCAGCGCGTCCGAGGTGCCGCGCTGCACGCCGTCGAAGAACCCGGGCAGGTTCTTGTAGTCGTAGGTGAGCGAGCGCAGCGTGTAGTCCTTCGCAATCTCGGCGGCCTTGTCCCGGTCGGCGTTCTGCTGACGCAGCGCGCTGAGATCGTCGGAGGTGGACTGCCAGGACAGGCCGAGCGCGATGCTGAGCACGGTGAGCAGCACCGTCAGGCCGGCCAGGAGGTAGCCGATGCCGTTGCGCCGCACACCTTTCGGTTCCGTATCGGTTTCGGGCGCTTCGGTGGTTTCGTTCGTGGTCATGCGGTCCTCAACTCTCTAGTTCGGAACGTCGAGCGTGATGCGGGCGGTGCCGTTTTCCGGGAAGGTGGCCGACAGCAGGTCGATGATCGAACCCGCGTCCACCCGAACGGGTTTCAGCACGCTGGTGGACGGCTTCAGCGCGGTGGCGATGTGCGCGAGATCGGGGCCGAGCACCGCGAGGTACTGATCGATCTTCTGCACCAGCGGTCCGAGCGGCTCGTCCCAGATGTGCTCGCCCGCATAGGAATAGCCCTGGAAGCTGTTGATCAGGTGCACCACCTCGGGCAGCACCGAGGTGAAATCGCCGGCCCAGCCGCCGATCACCGGCCCGTACCCGTCGAAGTTCTCGGCGAGGTCCTGACTGTTCACATACAGCCGGGTGATCTCGTCACGCTTGTCGTGCAGCATCCGCGCCGTCATGGTGAGCGCCCGGGTGAGGTTGGCGATCTCCTTCTCCCGGCCGGCGTAACCCTGGGACAGGATGGTGGCGAGCTGCTCGATCTTCACCGGATCGATCTGCGCGTTCAGCACATCCAGCTTGGCCAGCGCCTCGCTGACCGTGGTCGCGATGCGCACCTGGTGCGCGGGGATCACGCTGCCGTCGCCGAGATAGGGCCCGGCCAGGCCGGTCGGGCGGAAGTCCATGAACTGCTCGCCCGCCGCGGACAGATTGCTGACGTGCACCTCGCTGCCGATCGGCACCCGGTACTTCGCGTCCAGCTCGATCCGCACCGCCAGCCCGGTGCCGGTGGCGGTGATCGCCCGCACCTTGCCGATCCGCATGCCGCGTAGGTCGACCTGGGAGGTCTGCATCAGCCCGCCGGACGAATCCATCAGCACCGTCACGGTATTCGTCGTGCGGCGCGGATCGATGTCGAGCACGCCGACGGCCATGTACGCCGCGCACACCACCGTCATGACCAGCAGCAGGGCCAGCGAGACCGGACCGGAGAGCTTCATCGGACCATTCCCATCGAGCGCAGTACGTGGATCATCTGGTCCGCGCGGTCCGACGCGTCGGCGGCGATCGCGTCCGCGCCGACCCGCTGCACCCGGATGTTCGGCGGCGCGCTGAAGAACGGGATCAGCTTGTCGCGCAACAACCGGTTCATCGTGTCGACGTTCATCGGGACCGTGGTGTCCGCGCTCCCGATGGTGCGCGCCGCCGGCGCCAGGATGCTGATCACGTCGTGCAGGTCGCCCCGTAGGGGCAACGCGAGATCGCCTACATATCTGGCCAATTCGCCGCCGTCGATGATCAGCTGAACCAAGCCGAACAGCACGTCGGACAGACCGGCCGCCCGGCTCGGCCCGAGGGTGAGCGTGCGGTCGACATTGTCCTTGTTCGCCTCCAGGGTGGTCGTCACGCTGGCCGCGGCCGCCAGGATCCGGTCGATGTCCGCGCCGTGCGTGGCCAGATCGTGCAGCGCGTTCTTGCCGCCGGCCAGGATGCGCGACAGATCCGCCGGATCGGCCGGGAACGAGGCGTTGACGCTCGAGACCAGCTCCTGCATTTCGCCGAAACGCCCGCCGGTCACGATGTTCGACAGCGCCCGCAGGATGTCCTCCACGTTCGCGGCGGGCACGGTGCGCGAGCGCGGGATGACGTCGCCGTTCACCAGGAACGGCGGGCCCGCGTTCGGCGGCGCCTGCAATGCGATGTGGATGTCGCCGAGGATGGTGCTCTGGCGCAGTTCCGCGGTGGCCGACTTAGGCAGTCGCACATCCGATTTCAGGTCGACGGTGGCGACGGCGGTGTCCCCGGCCAGCTCGATCCGGTCGAGCATGCCGACCTCGACCCCCTCGGAGATCACCTTGGCCCGGTCCGGCAGGTTCAGCACCGAACCGAATTCGATCCGGATCGAGAAGGTGTCCCCCGCCAGGTACGTTCCGGGGATGGGCACGTCGGTCGCGCGCAGTCCACAACCGGTCAGCAACAGCATCGCGGCGAGCGCGGGTATCAGTCGTTTCACGGTGCCCCCAACGATCCGAGGATCACCTGGACCAGGCCCGGCTGACTGCCGTCCGCCGATTCATAGTGCGGCGGCCGGTAATTCACCCGCACGGCGCCGGTTGCCGGGTCGAACACCTGGGTCACCTGATTCGCCAGCGGCGGCAACTGCACGAGCAGATCGACGATGCTGCCCGCCAGCACCGCGTATCGGTGCGCCTCCGGCACGATCCGGTCCAGGAACTCGTAGGACTGCTGGTCGTACTTGCCGACATTGCGGGCGATCACCGGCAGGAATTGCAGCGCGAGATCGACCGCCCTGGACAGTTCCGCGGAAAAGCCGTCGACCAATTGGACACCGTTCTTCAGATTGTCCAGCAGCGCCTGCATATCCGGCCAGTTGGTGATGAACATGGTGGTGAGCTGATCGAGGTTGTCCACCAGTCTGCGGATCACCACATCGCGGTCCGCCGGATCGCCGACGACCTGAGACAGGCGTTGCAGCAGGGCGTTCCACTGCGGACCGGTGCCGTCGAGGGAGCGGACCGCCCCGGAGATCGTCTGGTCGAGCAGGGCGTCCGAGGGCGCACCCGGCGTCGGCGACTGCTGCCCGCCGAGCAGGTCGCCGGAGAGCTTGCCGAGCGCGTCCAGCGCCTCGCTGATGCCGACCGGCGTCTTGGTGCGTTCCAGCGGAATGCAGTGCGCCGTGTCGAATTTCGGTCCGCCGGTGTAGGTCTTGGTCAGCTCGACGTGCCGGTCGGTGACGATCGAGCTGGACATGGTCACCGCCTTGATATCGGCGGGCAGGTCGCGCTTGCCGTCGATGCTCATCGTCACCTTCATGCGATCGCCGAGCGCCTCGATGCCGGAGACGGTGCCGATCTCCACGCCGAGCATGGTGACCGTGTTGCCTTCGTAAAGCCCTACGGTGTCGGTGAATTCGGCGCACATGGTCTGCTTGGCGGGCCGCACCCGGTCCATCCAGGTCGCGCCGCTCACCCCGACCACCACCGCGACGGTGACCACCACGGCGGCGATCACCGAACCCGCTCTGCCCCGAGCCCGCATCAGCACGCCCTCCCCTCGTACGGAATGCACAGTGCCGGACCGCGAATCACGCTGGCGGACTGGTCGATGGTCACCCCGTCCGCGCCGAGCATGGCCGAGATCTTCCCGATGAAGTCCTTGATCCCCGCGATCACCGCGTCGAGCCGGCCGGGATCCTGCACGAGTTTGTTGAACAGCGCCTCGAACTCCGCGACGGACGGCTCGATCGAATCGCCGTAGGCCAGCAGCGGCCGATGCAGAACCGCGAAGAACCGCTTCAACAGCTCGAAGACCTGGACAACCTCGCCCCTGCGCTGCCCGAGCACCACCGCGACGACGCCGAGCTCCCGCACGAAGTCGGCGAGCACGGCCCGATCGGTGGCGATCGCGCCGACGTACTCGTCGGACACCCGCACCGCAGAGTCCAGTTGGTTCGACCGCTCGGCCAGCACGCCGGTCAGGTCGTTGAAGTTGCCGATGATCGAGCGCACCGCGTCCGGCTGACCGGCCAGCGCGGCGTTCACCTCGGCGATGGTGCCGCGCAGCGTGGTGCCGTCGACCTGGTTCAGCACCGGGGTGGCGACGTCGATGATGTCGGTCAGCTCGAACGGGGTGACCGTCCGTTCCGGCGGAATGTGCTTGCCGCCCAGCGCTGACTCCCCCTGCGGAGCCAGCGACAGGTAGTGCCCGCCGATCGGGGTCAGCATCTTCACCGCCACCGACGAGGTGTCACCGACGTGCACCTCGCGGTCCACGCCGAAGCGCACCTCGACGTGATCGCCGACCAGTTCCACCGAACGGACCTGCCCCACTTTGATTCCCGCGATCCGCACTTCGTCGCCGGTGCGGGCCCCGCCGGAGCTGCGGAAGTCGGCGATATAGGACTGCTCGCCGAACGGCACCACATAGAGCACCGCGGCGGCCAGCAGCGCGAGCACGCTCACCAGCACTCCCGCGATCCCCCAGCGCAATTGAGACCAGGATTCCGACTTCTCGCCGCGCAGTTGCTTCAGCTCGCCGAACAGCCGCACCGGCAACCCGGCCAGTTGCCTTGCCGCACCGGTCATTTGCACACCACCAGCCTCTGATTGCCGAGCACGACATTGCCGATGCCGGGCAGCCCGAGTTGCCCGCCCGCGCAGGAATACGTCTTCGCCTCGCCGCCGGCGGGAATGTTCTGGTTGAGCCCGGTGAGCAACGACGGCACCAGCGAGAGGATCTCGACCAGCTGATCGGTCTGCGGCAACAGCCTGCGCAGCAACCCGTCCAGCGGCAGATAGCTCTGGTCGTAGGCGCCTTGCAACTCCTCGAGCAACGGAATGAGCGGCACCAGCGTGCGGTTGGCCTGTTCGATGGCGGTGATGATGCTCGCGGTCCGGCTGCCGAACGCGCTCAGCACGCCGTTCAGCTGTTTGACCAGATCGCCTACCGCCGCGGACTTTCCGCCGATCGACCGGGAGATCTCGCCCAGGTTGTGGATCAGCAGCACGACCACCGCCTCGCTGCTCTTGGCGTGCTCGGTGAGCCGGTCCAGATCGGCCAGCGCGGGCCCGATGCCACTGCCGTCGCCCTGCAACACCCGCAGGATGTTGGTGCCGAACTGGTTGAGCTGCGCGGTATCCAGCGTCTCGAACAGCGGCTTGAAACCGTTGAACAGCTTGGACACATCGAAACTCGGGATGGTGCGTTCCACCGGAATGGTGGCGCCCGCGCCGAGCCGCACCCCGCCGGTCTTCGGAGTGATCAACTCGATGTAGCGCTGCCCGATCAGATCCTGGTATCGCACAGCGGCTTCGGTGTTGTCGAACACCGGACGCTGCCGGTCGACGGTGAACCGCACCCGGGCCCGCGGACCGTCCAGTGCCACGTTGTCGACCTTCCCGACCGCGACACCGGACATCCGCACCACGTCTCCGGTGTAGAGCCCCGAGATATCGGTGAAGACCGCGTCGTAGGAGACCTTGTCCTCCGGCACCGGCGTATTCAGCGCGGCCACGATGAAAGCCGAGCACACCGCGACGATCGCGACGAAGACGCCGAGCTTGACGGCCGCGCCGGTCACACTGTTCATCGCGGCACCCCGATGATCGAATCGGCCAGATACGGCATGTTTTTCACGATCACCTCGAGCTGGAGCTGCACCCGGCCGTCGACCACCGGGAACACGCTGTCGATCCGGGCGAGCAAGGCGGGCAGCCGGTTGTACGCGGGCGCGACGGTGCCGATGGACGCGCTGATCGGCACCACCAGATCCAGCACGCCGCCCAGAATGACCGCCAGATCGGGGTTGTCCCGGCGCAAGAGATCGGTGACCGGCAGCAGCAGCGCGGTGTCCAAGGTGGACAGCGAATGCTTTGTCCGCTCCCGGTTCTCGGCCGAGCCGAAGTACTCGCTGTTGTCGAGCACGCCGAGGATCACGTCGACCACCGGCGGTGTCGTCTGCGCGACGCCTGTGCTGACGTCCGCGCCGATATCCAGGTAATGCGCCAGCGGCGCACGCTGATTCATGGCGAGCACCCTGGCGGTGGCGAAGAACGACTGCACCGCGGGACCGAGCGAAGCGGTGTTGTCCAGCAGCAGATCGAACAGCGCCCGCACGGTGTCGGAATCGAGCACCTGGGTCAGCCGCGCCGCCCGGCGGAACACGCTCGACACGGTCGCGTTGCTCGCGTTGGCCCCGATGGACAGCGTGGTGTTCTCCGGCAGCCGCCCGCCGTGCCCGGTGTTCACCAATTCGATTGCGCTGGAACCGAAGATGTTCGACGAGGTGAACCGCGCCGACACGTCGTCGGTGAGCGCGGCGGCCTGCGCGCGATCCAACGCCAGCACGATGCGCTGGTGCCCGTAGTCGACGGTCTGCACCGTGCGCACGGTGCCGATGCCGTAGCCGCGGAACTTCACCTCCGCGCCCGGCGCGAGCCCCTCGCCGAGGGTGGCCGCGTCGATGGTCAGGGTGAACTGGCCGGCGAACTTCCCCTGCGCGTACTGCGTGGTGAACACGGCCACCACCAGGATGACGGCCGCGACGACCAGCCCGCGCAGCCGCAGCATCCACCGTCCGGCGGCACGCCCTGAATGATCAACGAATATCGGCACGCGTCACCCCGAAATCTTGATTCCGACATCGAGACCCCAGAAGACGATCGTCATGATCATGTCCGCGATCACCACCAGGACCAGGCTGGCGCGGATGGCCCGGCCCGACGCGCGGCCGACCCCCTCGGGGCCGCCGGTCGCGTAAAACCCTTGGTAGCCATGGATCAGGATGATCATCACCACGAACACGCTCGCCTTGATCAGCGACGCGATCACGTCGCCGGGTTGCAGGAACGCGTCGAAGTAGTGGTAGTAGGTGCCCGAGGACTGGCCGTGCAGCACGTTGACGACCACCGCGCAGGACAGGTAGCTGAGGATCAGCGTGAGCAGATAGAGCGGGACGATGGTGATCAGGCCGGCGATCACCCTGGTGGTCACCACGAACGGAATCGGCCGGATACCAATGGCTTCCAGCGCGTCGATCTCCTCGGAGATGCGCATCGCGCCGATCTCCGCGGTCATCCGGCAGCCGGCCTGCGCCGCGAATCCGATCGCGGCGACCATCGGCGCCATCTCCCTGGTGTTCGCGTAAGCGGAGACGAATCCGGTGAGCGGGCCCATGCCGACCATGTTCAGCGCGGTGAAACCCTCCACGCCGATCGAGCCGCCGACCGCGACGCCGAGGAAGACCAGCACCGCGACCGTGCCGCCGCCGACGATGATATTGCCACTGCCCCAGGTGATGTCGGTGAGGATCAGCATGGTCTGGCGGCGGTACGCGCGCAGCGTGTGCGGCACCGCGGCGAGCACCTGGATCACGAAAGTCAGTTGGTGGCCGAGCGATTCGAACAGGGTCAGCGGGCCGCGGGCCCCCCGCTCGACGAGGCGGCCCGCGCGGCCGAACGGCCGGTACTGGGCGGGTATCTCGGTCATCAGCCCACCTTCTGCGGCAGGAACATCGAAACCAGCTGGGTGATAACGAGATTCACGCCGAACGCGGCGATCACCCCGATCACCACGGCCGCGTTCACCGCGTTCGCGACGCCCTTCGGCCCATGCGTCGCCTCCAGCCCGCGCTGACAGGCCACGATGAGCACGATCACGCCGAAGACGACCGATTTGGCGATCGCCACCGCGAGGTCGGCCATGGTGGCGAAGGCCGCGAACGAGGACAGGTAGCTGCCCGGCGTCACCCCTTGGAAGCCCACCGCCACCACGTAGCCGGTGAACACGCCCATGAAGATGACCAGCAGGCACAGCAGCGGCGTCAGCACGATCATCGCCGCCAGCCGCGGCGCGACCAGCCGCCGCACCGGATCGATTCCCATGGTGCGCAACGCGTCTACCTCCTCGCGAATGGTGCGCGCGCCGAGATCCGAGGCGATCGCCGAGCCGGCCGCGCCGCCGAGCAGCAGTGCGGTCACCATCGGCGCGCCCTGCCGGATCACGCCGAGCCCGCCCGCCGCGCCGGCCACCGAGGTGGCGCCGACCTGCTGGGTCAGGCTGCCGACCTGCACCGAGACGATCACGCCGAACGGAATCGCCACCAGCACAGCGGGAATCGCGGTGACGCTGACGATGAACCAACCCTGCTGGAGCGTGTCCCGCCACGGATGACGCAGTGCGACGATGTCGCCGACCAGGAAGCGGAACGCGGCGGCGGCCAGTTGCAGTGTCCGGCCGAAGGTCCGCAGACTCTTCAGCACCAGATCGAATCCCCACCGCACCAGTGGCTCGGACGCCCTAGCGACCCTGTCTGCGACCACTGCTACCTCGATTCCACCGGCTCCCCCCGGCGAGGCACAATTTAACCGACTGATATGTCACTCTGCGGTCGTTTTGACGCAATCCTCTCACCGACTGAGACAGTTGCGGACAAATGCGTTCCGCAGAGCCGAGCTGCCGGAAAATGTCCGGGCACAAGCCTGCGCGTCCGATCCCGCGGCGGCTAACCTGGCCTGCATGGCGGTCATTGTTCTGGTGCCGGACGACTACGGCATGACGGCGCTGTCCGGAATCGACGGCGCGCAACTATTGCGTTACCACGCAAGGGAAGCACTGCCGGACGGCGCTGAGCACGCGGAGGTGCTGGTACCCGAGTTTCTGTCCAGGGCCGACACGGTCGACCTGTCCCGGCTGACCAAGCTGCGGCTGGTCCAAACGATGACCGCCGGTGCCGAGGGCTGGATCAGTCAGTTGCCCGACGGCGTGCGCCTTTCCACCGGACGCGGCGCGCACGGCGGCAGCTCGGCTGAATGGGTGCTGGCCGTGCTGCTGCATATCTACCGCGACCTCGGCAGTTTCGCCGATGCCAAGCGCGCACAGCACTGGGACTTCCATCAGACCGAGACGCTGGCCGGCCGACGGATCCTGATCATCGGGGCCGGCGATCTGGCCGCCGAACTGGTCCGGCGACTCACCGGATTCGGCACCGAGGTCACCCTGGTCGGCAGCCGGGCCCGCGACGGGGTGCACGGTGTCGACGAACTACCCGGTCTCATCCCCGGGCACGACGTCGTCGTGCTCACTGTCCCGGTCACCTCGCGCACCACCGGATTGGTGGACGCGCCGTTTCTCGCCGCGATGGACGACCACGCCATTCTGGTCAATATCGCCCGCGGTCCGATCGTCGACACCGACGCCCTGGTGGCCGAACTGCTGTCGGGTCGCCTGCGGGCCGCGCTGGACGTCACCGACCCCGAGCCGCTCCCGCCGGGCCATCCGCTGTGGACCGCGCCGAACCTGGTCCTCACCCCGCACGTCGGCGGCAACAGCACCGGCAGCTTCGAACGCGGCTATGCCGTGGTCCGCGCGGAGATCATCCGCTTCCTCGCCGGCGAGGAGCCGAAAAACCTGGTGCGGGGCGAATATTGAGCACCGCGCACCAGGCTTCGGGCCGCACTACGCCGTGCGGACAGCGCCGCGCCGGCGCCGATTCACTTCGGCAGCTCCGCGCCGGCGTGGCCGTTCGTCGCCGATTCGACGCCGGAAGTCATTGCCGGGAGCAATGATTCGCGCGCCATCGAGGTGAGCGCGCCGGCCTGCTGAATGATCTCGGCCAGCGCCGAGGTCACCCCCTGGGCGCCGTTGAGCACGGTGAACTTGTCGATGTGCTCGAACGGTGCCGCGGCCGCGGCGACGATCTGCGGCAGCTTCTCGGCGATCTGCTGGGCGATCACCGCCTCCTGGTTCTGACTCATCGCCTCCGAGCGCAGCTGGATGCCCGCCGCCTCCGCCGCCATGTGCGCACGGACCGCGTCGGCCTCGGCCAAGCCGCGGGCCTTGATCGCGTCCGCCTCGGCCTGACCGGCCAGCCGGGTGGCGTCGGCCTGCGCCGCCGCCCGCAGCTTGATCGCCTCTGCTTCCGCCAGTGCCTGCATCTTCGTCTGTGCCGCAGCGGCTTCCGCGCGCAGCCGGGTCTCCTGGGCGTCGGCCTCGGCCTGACTGATCCGCGCGTCGCGGCCGGCGGTCGCGAGGGTGGTCTGCCGGTAGGCCTCCGCGTCCGCGGGCTTGCGCACGTCCACCTGCAACTGCTGCTCCATCTGCTGCGCCTCGAGCTGGGAGACCTTCGTCGCCACCTCGACCACGGCCTGGCGCGCGGTGGCCTCCGCGAGCGGACCCTGTTGCGCGGCTTCCTGACTCGCGCTGTCGATCTCGGCCTGGTACTCCGCCTTTTTGATCTGGGTGTCGCGCATCGCGAGCGCGATCTGCCGCTGCGCCGCCTGCTCCTGCTCGATGGCCTCCCGGTCGGCGTTGGCCCGCGCGATCCGCGCCTGCTGCTCGACCGCCGCCTGATGCGGAATAGCAAGGTTGGCAATGTAATTGGAGCCGCTGGCGATCGACTGGATCTGGAAGCTGTCGATCACCAGGCCGAAGGACTCCATCTCCTGCGAGCAGCGGTCGCGCACCTGCTCGGAGAACTTGTCCTGATCGCTGATCATGTCCTCGACGGTCATCGAACCCGCGATCGCCCGCAGATGCCCGACGAACACGTTCTGCACCTTGGTTTCCAGCTCCTCGGCGGGCCGATCCAGGAAGCGGCGCGCGGCGTTGGCGATGGACCGGTAGTCGTCGCCGATCTTGTAGACCACCACGCCGCCCAGCTGCAGGTTGATCTTCTGCTGGCTCACGCACGGCACCAGGATCTGGCTCTCGTGTGCCTCCAGCGAGATGAAGCGCACCTTCGTCAGGCCGGGCATGACGAAGCAGCCGCGGCCGGTGACGATCCGGAATCCCATGCTCTCGCCGACGCCCGATGGTCCCTCGCCCGCCCGGAACCCCGAAATGATCAGGGCCTCATCGGGTTCCGCGACCCGCCAGGACAGGCGGAACAGCACGGCCAGCAGAATGAGAGCGACGACGATCCCGATGACGACCAAAAGTTGGACGTCCATGATGCACCTTCATTTCAAGGGAGTGACTTCGACCGTGCGACCACCCAGGCTCCCGATCACGAGGACCTGGGTGTGCTTCGGAATGGTTGTCTCCCCGTCCGCGGCCCGCGCCAGGAATCGTTCGGTCCCCGCCCGCACCTCGATCACCACCTCACCGAGATGGTCCGGTCGAATCGCCGCGGTTACGCGCGCGACCTTACCGATCACGTCCGTCGCCACCGACACCTCCGACCCCTACGGTTCGACCCTTCACGGTGACCCCGTCGAATCCCCTGCCGCAAGCATCTTTACGAAAACCATACGGGCGGCGACCCCACCCCCCGGACGTCTCAGCCGGCCGGGACGGTCGCGTTCGGCCCGATCCACTGATCGAACAGGCGGTCCACGCCACCGGTGGCGAGTTGCGTTGCCAGCCAGGCGTTCAGGGCGGTGGACAGGACCGGATCGTCCTTGCGCACCAGCAGCACCTTGCCGAACGAGTCGAACGGCTTGTCCGGGTGCAGCACCTGGAGACCGGGATGCTGACGAACACGGTAGCGGCCCTCGACGCCGTCGGTGACGAAGACGTCGGCGCGGCCCTGTTCGACCTCGTCGAAGATGGTGAGATTCTCCGGCCAGAGGGTGAGCTGAGCGTCCGGAAAGTTCTTGCGGGCGAACTCCTCGTTGGTGCCACCGCGATTCGCGATCACCCGCACCTCGGGGCGGTTGATCTGCTCGATCGTCGAGTAGTCGGACTCGTTGCCGCGCCGGGTGATCGGCGTCTTGCCGTCGGTGCCGTAGATGATCGAGAAGTCGGCGAAGGCGCGGCGGGCTGGCGAATCGGAGATGCCGCCGACGGCGATATCGCACTGCCGCTCAGCGAAATCCGTCTTCAGCGTCGCCCAGGTGACCGGGACGAATTCGACCGGCCGCCGCAGTACGTCGGCGAACCCGCGGGCCAGATCGATGTCCACGCCGCGGTATCCGCCCGCGGCGACCGAATACGGCGGATAGTCCCCCGGCGTGCACACGCGCAGGGCATTCGGCTCGGCGCCGGCCGGGATCGCCGGTGCGACAAGGACTGTCCCGGCCAGCAGCAGCGCGCTGAGCAGTCGCGTTCCGCGCATCGCTCAGCTCTCGTTGCGCGCCTTGGGGAACCGCTTCTGGTGGGCGACCCAGCCCGCCATCTTGGCCCAGTGCGACTTGCGCGGGGTGACGATGGAGGTGAGCTCGCGGTCCCACTCGTCGGCCTCGGTCAGGCCGTCGACGGTGGCGACGAGTTCCTTCGCGGTCGCCAGGTCGGCGACCATCCGGTCGCCGAGGATGCCGTCGGCGCCGACCAGCGTCACCCGGACCCCGGCCCGGCCGACCGGCTGCAACACGGCGGTGGCCGAACCATCGTGATCGGCGACGAACCCCTTGACGGACTCCACGAGGGCGCCCGACAACTTCACTGGCGCCGTGGCGGCTTGAGCACTCATGGCAGGAAGTTTACCGACCAGTAGGGAACCGTCCAGCATCTGTCGGTGTAGAACAGATCTCATGCGTGCGATCCAGGTGTCCGAACACGGCGGTCCCGAAGTGCTGAGCTACGTCGAGGTGCCCGATCCGCAGATCGGCCCGGATCAGGTGCTCGTCGATGTGCAGGCGATCGGCATCAACTACATCGACACCTACATCCGGACCGGGCGTTACCCGCAGGCGGTGCCGTATGTGCCCGGCTCCGAGGCGAGCGGGGTGATCGCCGAGATCGGCGCGAACGTCAGCGAGTTCGCCGTCGGCGACCGGGTCGCGTGGGCTGCCGCACCAGGTAGTTATGCCGAGCGGGTCGCGGTGAACGCGGATGTCGCGATCAAGGTCCCCGACGGGGTCGAGCCGGCGGTCGCCGCGTCCGCGCTGCTCCAGGGCATGACCGCGCACTACCTGATCGAATCGATCTATACCCCGCAGCCCGGCGAGTCCGTCCTGGTGCACGCGGGCGCGGGCGGCGTCGGGCTGATCCTGACCCAGCTCGCCGCGGCGCGCGGCGCCCGGGTGATCACCACGGTGTCCTCGGACGCGAAGGAGAAGCTGTCCCGCGAGGCCGGCGCCGCCGAGGTGCTGCGCTACGACGACGATCTCGCGGATCAGGTCCGGGCGCTGACCGGTGGTACCGGCGTCGCCGCGGTCTACGACGGAGTCGGCGCGGCCACCTTCGAAGCCAGCCTCGCCGCCCTGCGCGTGCGCGGCATGCTCGCCCTGTTCGGCGCGGCCAGCGGCCCGGTCCCCCCGTTCGACCTGCAACGCCTCAACGGCGCGGGCTCCCTCTTCGTCACCCGCCCCAGCCTCGCGTTCTACACCCGCGACCGAGACGAATTGGTCTGGCGCGCAACAGATACCTTCAACGCCATCGCCAACGGCACCCTGCGCATCCGGATCGGCGCGACCTACCCCCTCGCCGAGGCCGAACAAGCCCACCGCGACCTGGAAGCCCGCAAAACCACCGGCTCCATCGTCCTGATCCCCTGACCCTGAACCTGGTCAACTGATCACTAGGAACTGGTGCAGGTATCGCCCGAGAAGCCACCGACACCAGTTCCCCCTGATCAAATGTCCAGCAGCATGTTGCGGGATGCTTTCTGTCCGAGGCCGATGTACCGGCGCTCGACGTCATCCAGCACGCGCGGGTCAGCAGTCCAGGCCGGTGAGACCGCGATAGATGAAGCGGGTCAACGCTTCTACCGCTTGTTTGTCGGTCAGCTCGACGGTGCCTTCTTCGACGGCCTGCACCATGCTCGTGGTCAGCAGGAACATCATCGCCAAGCTCGCGTCCGGAGTGGTCGGCAGCGTGAGTCCGCGCGGGCCGAACTGGTCGAGGTGATCGGCGATGTCGCGCCGCTGCTGGATCGCGAACTGCCCTGCCTGTCTGGCGAATTCATCGTTGACCAGGGCTGCCTGCTGGATCGATCGGAATACCGCCCAGTGCTGGCGGGCCGCGATCCAGTAGCCCTCGACGTGGAAGCGGATGGCCGCCGGATCGGTGAAGTCGGGGTTGTGGTCCGGACCCTCCGCGGTCACATCACCGGCTGCGGCGACATCGTTCAGCAAGGCCTGGAGTAGTTCTTCCTTGCCGGCGAAATGGTTGTAGAACGACCCGGCCGCGCGGTTGGCCGCGGTCGTGATGTCGGCGATCTTGGTGTTCAGGTAGCCGCGCTCCGCGAACAGCCGTAGGGCCGCCGTCTTCAGCGCGAGCTCGGTCTCGGCCGACTTCTCTTTGCGACTCATCGACACCTGCGCCCACCTCCTTGACAGGGAAGGTACCAACTCCAATACTGAATCAAAATTCAGTGAATTTGTATTCATATAGGAGAAATCATGCGAAACCAGGTACTCGTCGCCGGTGCCGGGCCCACCGGCCTCACCCTCGCCCTCGATCTGGCCCGCCGGGATATCCCGGTGCGGATCATCGATCAGGCCACCGAGTTCTTCGCGGGCTCGCGCGGCGACGGCATCCAGCCGCGCACCCTGGAGGTGTTCGACGACCTCGGCGTGCTGGACGCGGTGCTGGCCGCGGGCATTCCGACGCCGATCATGCGGGCCTACCTCGGCGGCGAGTTCGTCGGCGAGCGCCGGATGTGGGAGCCGGTCGAGCCGACGCCCGCGCTCCCCTACCCGAATCCGTGGGTGCTCGGGCAGTCCGGGACCGAGGCGATCCTGTGCAAGCGGCTCGCGGAATTCGGTGTGCGGGTCGAACTCGGCACGGCGCTGGTCGGCTTCGAACAGGACGCGACCGGAGTCACCGCGACCTTGCGCAGCGGCGAAGCGGAAGAGACCGTGCGCACCGACTACCTGGTCGGCGCGGACGGCGGGCGCAGCACCGTGCGCAAGCGGCTCGGCATCGCGTTCGAGGGGAGCACCGACGAATCGCTGCGGATGCTGCTCGGTGATGTGCGGGCCGACGTCCTCGATCACGAGTTCGGTTACTGGTTCGCCGGGGCCGATCGGCCGATGGAGGGAATCGCCCTGTCCCCCTTGCCCGGTGGGCGGCAGTTCCAGTTCGCCGCCCCGCTGGCCGGTGACGCCGAGCCGACCCTCGCGGTCCTGCAGGAGTACGCCGACCGCTACTCCGGCCGCACCGATCTCACGCTGACCGAGCTGACCTGGGTTACCGTCTGGCGGCCGAATGTCCGGCTGGCCGAACGGTTCCGCGACGGACGCGTCTTCCTGGCCGGCGATGCCGCGCACGTGCATCCGCCGACCGGCGGGCAGGGCATGAACACCGGCATCCAGGACGCCTACAACCTCGGCTGGAAGCTGGCCGCCGCGCTCGACGGCGACGAATCACTATTGGACAGCTACGAATCCGAGCGCCGGACCGTCGCCGCGCGCGTGCTCGGCGTCAGTTCCGCCTTGCTGGACAAGCTGGTCGACGGCGACGACGACGCGATGGAACGCGGCCCGGAAACCCAGCAACTCGACATCAGCTACCGCGACCCAGCCGACCACGGCGCGCTGGTCCCTGGCGATCGGGCACCCGACGCGCCCCTGAAAGACATGGCAGGCAACCCGATTCGCTTGTTCGACCTGTTCCGCGGTCCACACGCGACCGTGCTGTGCTTCGGCGAGACCGGTGACCTTCCCGTCGAACCGGATGCGCAGGTCTACGCGATAGTCCGCCGCGGCGCCGCGGCGTCCGAACGGCACCTCATCGATGTCGAGGGCCACGCATTCGCCGCCTATGCCGCCCACCCCGGCACTCGCGTCCGGATCCGCCCCGACGGCTACCTCGGTCACCGCGTCTGACCTGGCGCACACATCTCGTCCTGCCGCGCGCGACCCGAATCGGTCTGCTCAGAACCAGCTGCCGATGGTGTCCCAGCCGAGCACGGAATCCACCGCGAGGCCGCAGAACACCACGGCGAGATAGTTGTTCGATTGCAGGAACAAGCGCAGCGGCTTCACCGACTCGCCACGCCGCACGCCCGAGTACAGCTGGTGCGCCATGAGCAGGAACCACGCTCCGGCCACCAGCGCCACGGCCGCGTACACCACACCGGTCGCCGGGACCAGGGCGAGCGTGGTGAGCACGGTGAGCCAGGTGTAGATGACGATCTGCTTGGTCACCGCCTGCTCGGTCGCCACCACCGGCAGCATCGGCACGCCGGCCGCGCGGTAGTCCTCCTTGTAGCGCATGGCCAGCGCCCAGGTGTGCGGCGGCGTCCAGAAGAAGATGACGCCGAACAGCGCGATGGCCGGCCAGCCGATGCCGCCGGTCGCCGCGGACCAGCCGACCAGCGCGGGCATGCAGCCCGCCGCGCCGCCCCACACCACGTTCTGCGAGGTGCGGCGCTTGAGGCCGAGGGTGTAGACGAAGACGTAGAACAGGATCGTCGCGACCACGAGCACGCCGCTGAGCAGGTTCGCCTGCCACCACAGCCAGGCGAACGAGGCCAGGCCGAGCAGCACACCGAACACGAAGGCGTGCGAGGTCGGCACCGCCTCCCTGGCCAGCGGGCGCTTCGCGGTCCGCTTCATCACCTTGTCGATATCGGCGTCGGCGACGCAGTTCAGGGTGTTCGCGCTGGCCGCGCCCATCCAGCCGCCGAAGAGGGTGACCAGGATGAGCCGGATGTCGATGTGCCCGCGGTCGGCGAGCAGCATCGTCGGAATCGTCGCCACCAGCAGCAGTTCGATCACCCGCGGCTTGGTGAGCGCGATATACGCGAGCACCCGCCGGGTGAATCGAGACGGCAGGCCCGGACCCGCGAACCGGTCGGCCAGCGCCGTCGGAGCGGAGCCGTGCGCGCCATTGCCACCCGGCTGTTGCCCAATCCGCACTGTTTCTCCTCGCACGCTGTGCATCGCATCCGGCATGGACCAAGCAGCACGCTCGGTCCCGCCGACCTGGATGCGCGAGAGCTGGACCTTCGCCCGCCTCGGCGCCCCTTCAGCCGTGCGGCGCGGCTACTACTACAGAGGATGGTAGACCCCCGCCGACCCAGCTCCGCGCATAGCCCCACGCAACGACATCCGAAATGTGGTCCAGCACACGGGTGCATAGGCACAGCTCCAGCGAACGCCCGCATAAGCGACCAGCCCAACCCACCTCGCACAAAGCGAGTCTTACGAGCGCGTTCGCGGCCCGTCTCGCGTCCGAGTGGTCGAAGCGCATGCGACGAAGTCGCGAGTCTCGACCGCTCGGACGCGAGACACCCGGGGGCCGCGAACACGTCGCGCCCGCGCGACCAATAAACACAGGGTTCCCCTCGTCTCCGTGAGCGGGCACATCTAGGGTGGTTGGGTACACACCGGCTTGCACGCGCCGCCGCCGTGCGTTCCTCGCCGCCCGTAATGCCGCCGTCGACGAAACCAATGTCAGGAGAACCTCGGTCGTGTCAGTCACAGACGACATCCGCGCCCTCACTCAGCCGAATCACCCGGACGACTGGACGGATCTGGACACCAAGGCCGTCGACACGATCCGAGTGCTCGCCGCGGACGCGGTACAGAACGCCGGAAATGGGCACCCGGGCACCGCGATGAGCCTGGCGCCGCTGGCGTACTCCCTCTACCAGCGCACCATGCGGATCGATCCGAGCGATCCGAGCTGGGTCGGCCGGGACCGCTTCGTGCTGTCCTGCGGTCACTCCAGCATCACCCAGTACATCCAGCTGTACCTGGCCGGTTTCGGCCTGGAGCTCGATGACCTGAAGAACCTGCGCAAGTGGGGCTCGCTCACCCCGGGCCACCCCGAGTTCCGGCACACCGACGGCGTCGAGATCACCACCGGCCCGCTGGGTCAGGGTCTGGCCTCCGCGGTCGGCATGGCGATGGCGGCGCGCCGCGAGCGCGGCCTGTTCGATCCGAACGCCGCGCCGGGCGAGAGCCCGTTCGATCACTTCATCTACGTGATCGCCTCCGACGGCGACATGGAGGAGGGCGTCACCTCGGAGGCGTCCTCGCTCGCGGGCACCCAGCAGCTGGGCAACCTCGTGCTGATCTACGACGACAACAAGATCTCCATCGAGGACGACACCACCATCGCGTTCGACGAGGACGTGGCCAAGCGCTACGAGGCGTACGGCTGGCACGTCCAGGTCGTCGAGGGCGGCGAGGACGTCGTCGCCATCGAGTCGGCGCTGGCCGCGGCCAAGGCGGAGACCGGCAAGCCGTCGATCATCGTGCTGCGCACCATCATCGGCTACCCGGCGCCCAACAAGATGAACACCGGTGCCGCGCACGGCGCCGCCCTGGGCGCGGACGAGGTGGCCGCCACCAAGAAGATCCTCGGCTTCGATCCCGAGCAGACCTTCGAGGTCGACGCCGCGGTGATCGAGCACACCCGCAAGGCGATCGAGCGCGGCAAGCAGGCGCACGCCGCCTGGCAGGAGCAGTTCGACGCGTGGGCGAAGGCCAACCCGGAGAACAAGTCCCTGTTCGATCGGCTCGCCAAGCGCGATCTGCCCAAGGGCTGGGCGGAGAGCCTGCCGACCTACGAACCGGACCCGAAGGGCGTCGCCACCCGCAAGGCCTCCGGCAAGGTGCTCGCCGCGCTCGCGCCGGTGCTGCCGGAACTGTGGGGCGGCTCGGCCGACCTCGCCGAGTCCAACAACACCACGATGTCCGGCGAGGGCAGCTTCGGCCCCGAGTCGATCTCCACCGGCATGTGGAAGGCCAACCCGTACGGCCGCACCCTGCACTTCGGTGTGCGCGAGCACGCGATGGGCGCGATCCTCAACGGCATCGCGCTGCACGGCCCGACCCGCCCGTACGGCGGTACCTTCCTGGTGTTCAGCGACTACATGCGGCCCGCGGTGCGCCTGGCCGCGCTGATGCGCGTGCCCGCCATCTACGTGTGGACGCACGACTCGATCGGCCTCGGCGAGGACGGCCCGACGCATCAGCCGATCGAGCACCTGGCCGCGCTGCGCGCCATCCCCGGCCTCAATGTGGTGCGCCCCGGCGACGCCAACGAGACCACCTACGCGTGGCGGACCATCCTCGAGCGCGACAGCAGCGAGCACACCTCGCACTTCTCGGTCTCCGAGCCGCCGCATCAGGACGGCCCGTCGGCGCTCGCGCTGACCCGCCAGGACCTGCCGATCCAGGAGGGCACCAGCTACGAGGGTGTCGCCAAGGGCGGCTACATCCTCGCCGAATCCTCCACCGGCACTCCGCAGGTGATTCTCATCGCCACCGGTTCGGAGCTCCAGCTCGCGGTCGAGGCCCGGACTACGCTGGAGGCGCAGGGCATCGGCACCCGGGTGGTTTCGATGCCGTGTGTGGAGTGGTTCGACGCGCAGGACAAGGCGTACCGGGACGAGGTGCTCCCGCCCTCGGTCCGGGCCAGGGTCAGCGTCGAGGCCGGCATCGCGATGCCGTGGCACCGGTTCGTCGGTGACGCGGGCGAGATCGTCTCGATCGAGCACTTCGGTGCCTCGGCCGACTACAAGACCCTGTTCCGCGAGTTCGGCTTCACTCCGGACAACGTCGTTGCCGCCGCGCAGCGCGCACTCGAGAACGTGAAGGGATAAGCGCTCATGGCACAGAACGCGAATACCGCCGCCCTGTCCGCGGCAGGTGTGTCCGTATGGCTCGACGACCTGTCCAGGGACCGGATCCAGTCCGGCAACCTGGCCGAGCTGATCGAAACCCGCAACGTCGTCGGGGTCACCACCAACCCGACGATCTTCCAGGGCGCGCTCAGCAAGGGTCACGCCTACGACGGCCAGCTGAAAGAGCTTGCCGCCCAGGGCGCGGACGCCGATGCCGCGATCCGCATCATCACCACCGACGACGTGCGCTCGGCCTGTGATGTGTTCGCCGACGTCTTCGAGGCGTCCAACGGTGTCGACGGCCGCGTCTCCATCGAGGTCGACCCGCGCTTCGCCTTCGACGCGGACAAGACCCTCGCGCAGGCGATCGACCTGTGGAAGACCGTCGACCGGCCGAATCTGTTCATCAAGATCCCGGCCACCGAGGCGGGCCTGCCCGCGATCACCAAGACGATCGCCGAGGGCATCAGCGTGAACGTGACGCTGATCTTCTCGGTCAAGCGCTACCGCGCGGTGATGGGCGCCTACCTCGACGGCCTGCGCAGCGCCAAGACCGCGGGCCACGACCTGGGCAAGATCCATTCGGTCGCTTCGTTCTTCGTGTCCCGGGTGGACACCGAGATCGACAAGCGGCTCGAGGCGATCGGCACCGACGAGGCGCTCGCGCTGCGCGGGCAGGCCGGAATCGCCAACGCGCGCTTGGCCTATGCCGAATACCAGGACGTGTTCGACGGTGGCGCGCACACCTCCACCTACAACCACCTCAGTGCCGCGGGCGCGAATCGTCAACGGCCGCTGTGGGCTTCGACCGGCGTGAAGAACCCCGAGTACTCCGACGTCATGTACGTCACCGAGCTGGTGGGTCCGAACACGGTGAACACGCTGCCGGAGAAGACGCTGGAGGCGGTCGCCGATCACGCCGAGATCCGTGGCGACACGCTCAGCGGCACCGCCGCGGCGTCGCAGGAGGTCTTCGACAAGCTCTCCGCCATCGGCATCGATCTGGACGACGTGTTCCAGGTGCTGGAGACCGAGGGCGTGGACAAGTTCGAAAAGTCTTGGGCGGAACTGCTTTCCGCCACGACCGAAGAGCTGTCCGCGGCCGATGACGAGGTGTCCGCCGAGGCCGGGAACAACTGACGACGATGGCCGGCAACAAGAACCCGACCTGGCAGAACCCGCTGCGCGACGAGCGGGACAAGCGGGTGCCGCGCATCGCGGGCCCGTGCAGCATGGTGATCTTCGGTGTCACCGGTGACCTGTCCCGGAAGAAGTTGATGCCGGCCATCTACGACCTCGCGAACCGGGGGCTGCTGCCCCCGGGTTTCGCGCTTGTCGGCTTCGCCCGGCGCGACTACGCCGACGAAGACTTCGCCGAGGTCGTGCTCGACTCGGTGAAAACGCACGCCCGCACGCCCTTCCGCCAGGAGGTCTGGGACCACCTGGCCGAGGGAATCCGGTTCGTGCAGGGCAGTTTCGACGACGACAAGGCCTTCGCCACCCTCGCCGACACCCTGGCGACGCTGGACAAGGAGCGCGGCACCGGCGGCAATCACGCCTTCTACCTGTCGATTCCGCCCAACATGTTCCCGGTGGTGCTCAACCAGCTCTCCGAGCACGGGCTCGCGCAGCCGAGCAGCACCGACACCGCCGGGCGCAAGCCGTGGCGCCGAGTGGTGATCGAGAAGCCGTTCGGGCACGATCTGGAGAGCGCGCAGGAGCTCAACGCGCTGGTCAACGGGGTGTTCCCGGAGGAGACCGTCTTCCGGATCGACCACTACCTCGGCAAGGAGACGGTGCAGAACATCCTGGCGCTGCGCTTCGCCAACCAGCTCTACGACCCGATCTGGAACGCCAACTACGTCGACCATGTGCAGATCACCATGGCCGAGGACATCGGATTGGGCGGGCGCGCAGGCTATTACGACGGCATCGGCGCCGCCCGCGACGTCATCCAGAACCACCTGTTGCAGCTGCTCGCGCTCACCGCGATGGAGGAGCCGATCAGCTTCCAGCCCAAGCAGTTGCAGGCGGAGAAGATCAAGGTGCTCTCGGCGACGAAACTCGTCGAGCCGCTTGATCAGACGACCGCGCGCGGACAGTACGCGGAGGGCTGGCAGGGCGGCGAGCACGTGGTCGGCCTGCTCGACGAGGAGGGTTTCGACCCGCAATCGCGCACCGAGACCTACGCCGCGATCACGCTGGAGGTCGACACCCGCCGCTGGGCCGGCGTGCCGTTCTACCTGCGCACCGGAAAACGGCTGGGGCGCAGGGTGACCGAGATCGCGGTGATGTTCAAGCGGGCGCCGCACCTGCCGTTCGACCAGACCATGACCGAGGATCTCGGGCAGAACGCGCTGGTCATCCGAGTGCAGCCGGACGAGGGCATCACCACCCGGTTCGGGTCGAAGGTGCCCGGGTCGAGCATGGAAGTGCGCGACGTCAACATGGATTTCAGCTACGGCGAGGCGTTCACCGAGTCCTCCCCCGAGGCCTACGAGCGCCTGATCCTCGACGTGCTGCTCGGGGTGCCGTCCCTGTTCCCGGTGAACGCGGAGGTCGAATTGTCCTGGGGCATCCTGGATCCGGTGCTCGAACACTGGGCCACCGAAGGCAAACCCGAACCGTACGAGGCGGGCACCTGGGGTCCCGCCTCGGCCGACGAGATGCTCGCCCGCACCGGGCGTGAATGGCGGCGGCCGTGATCATCGACATCCCGAACACCACTACCGGCGAGGTCACCAAGCGCATCGTGCAACTGCGCGAGAGCAACGGCGTAATCACCATGATGCGGGTGCTCACCCTGGTGGTGTGCACGCTGGACAGCTCCGAGGCCGAAGACGCGATCGACGCGGCCAACGACGCGAGCCGCGAACACCCTTGCCGGGTGGTCGTTCTGGCCCGCGGTGACCGCGACGCCGAGACCCGGCTGGACGCGCAGATCCGGGTCGGCGGCGATGCCGGCGCGGCCGAGGTGATCGTGCTGCGGCTGCAAGGCGAGCTGATCAATCACGAGAGCAGCGTGGTCATCCCGTTCCTGCTGCCGGACACCCCGGTGGTGGCCTGGTGGCCGCGCGGCGCCCCGGAGTTCCCGTCCAAGGATTCGGTGGGACGCCTGGCGACTCGGCGCATCACCGACGCCACCTACGCCGCCGACCCGCAGGCCGCGATCAAGAAGCGGCTCGGGTCCTATGCCGCCGGCGACACCGATCTGGCCTGGAGCCGGATCACCTACTGGCGCGCGCTGCTGGCCGCCGCGCTGGACGAACCGCCCTTCGAGTCGGTCGAATCGGTGCTGGTCTCCGGGCTGCGCGACGAACCGGCGCTGGACACCCTGGCCGGGTGGCTCGCCATCCGCCTCGGCTGCCCGGTCGTCCGCCGCTCCGGCGCGCTGCGGGTGGAGATCCACCGCCCGTCCGTGTCGGTCACCATCGAGCGACCGCAGACCGGGCGCACCGCCACCCTGACCCGAACCGGCGACCCCGATCAGCGAATCGCGTTGGCCCGCCGGGAAACTCGCGACTGCCTCGCCGAGGAACTGCGCCGACTCGATGCCGACGAGATCTACGCCGAGGCCCTCGCCGGAATCGAGAAGGTGACCTATGAGTGAGCCCGCTGAAGACACCGTCGAAGTCCACATCGATACCGAATCCCTGATCGCCGCCGCGGCGGAACGCTTCGTCGACGTCGTGGTGGCCGCCCAGGCCGAGCGCGGCACCGCGTCGGTCGTCCTGACCGGCGGCGGCACCGGCATCGGCCTGCTCGAACTGGTGCGCAAATCGCCCGGCGACATCGACTGGTCCAACGTCGACTTCTTCTGGGGCGACGAACGTTTCGTTCCCGCCACCGACGCGGAACGCAACGACCGCCAGGCCCGCGAGGCCCTGCTCGACCACGTCCCCGTCGACCCGGCCCGCGTGCACCCCGTGGCCGCCTCCGACGGCGAATACCCCGACCCGCTCGAGGCCGCGGCCGAATACTCCACCGCCGTCCACGCCTACCTGGCCGAGCACGGCTCCTTCGACCTGCACCTCCTCGGTATGGGCGGCGAAGGACACATCAACTCCCTCTTCCCGCACACCGACGCCGTCCGCGAAACCCACGACCTCGTCGTAGCTGTTACCAACTCCCCCAAACCACCCCCGGTGCGAGTAACCCTCACCCTCCCCGCCATCCACCGCACCCGCCACGTAGTCCTGGTAGTAGGCGGCGCAGCCAAAGCCGACGCCGTAGCCGCCGCCATCTCCGGCGCCGACCCGGTAGAAATCCCCGCCGCCGGCGCAGTAGGCCAAGAATCCACCACCTGGCTCCTCGACCAAGAAGCAGCCTCCGCCCTGCAACTCCCGGACTGAGCGTCACCGGCCGAACCGGGACAGGGCCGAGCCGAACATCGAGAAGGCCTTCCACCACGTTCCGCCCCGCCCACCGCATAGACTCGCCCTTCCCAACCAGGGACAGACCCGAGGCGAACACCAGCGAGGCCGTCCACCATGCCTCCTCGCCCCACCACCGCACGCCGAACGGGACAAGGCCGAGACAAACGCCGAGAAGGCACTCCACCTAGTCCCGTTCGGCGCACCACCGCACGCCGAGCGGGACAAGGTTGAGGCAAACGTCGAGTAGGCGCTCCACCCAGTCCCGCTCGCCCCACCACCGCACACCGAACGGGACAGGGCCGAGACAAACGCCGAGAAGGCGCTCCGCCTAGCCCCGTTCGGCCCACCACCGCACGCGAACGGGACCAGGCCGAGACAAACGTCGAGTAAGCGCTCCACCCAGACCCGCTCGCCCCACCACCGCACACCGAACGGGACCAGGCCGAGACAAACAAACGTCGAGTAAGCGCCCAGCCCAGTCCTGTTCGGCGCACCACCGCACACCGAGCGGGGCAGGGCCGAGACGAACGTCGAGTAGACGGCCCGCACCGGGACATAGTCAAGGCGAACATGCCGCAGGCCGTCCACCATGCCTCGCTCGCCCCACCACCGCACATCGAGTGAGACAGGGTCGCGACGAACGTCGAGTAAGCGCTCCACCCAGACCCGCTCGGCCCACCACCGCACACCGAACGGGACAAGGCCGAGACAGACGTCGAGTAAGCGCCCAGCCCAGTCCCGTTCGGCCCACCACCGCACACCAAACGGGACAAGGCCAAGACGAACGCCGAGTAGGCACTCCACCCAGTCCCGCTCGGCCCACCACCGCACACCGAGCGGGACAAGGTTGAGGCAAACGTCGAGTAGGCGCTCCGCCTAGTCCCGTTCGGCGCAACATTGCACGCCGAGTGGGACATAGCTGAGGGAATCGTCGAGTCGGCGCTGTGCCACGTCCGTTCGGTGCACCGTCGGGGACTGAGTGTCTCGGGGGACGTGGTCGGGCGGGCGGTCTCAGTTTCGGCTGGCCGATAAGACAACGGGTCCGCGGCTGGATCGCACGGGTACGGGTCTCTGCTGATTGGCGGGGTGGAGAGATGGTGGGACGGAAGCAGCTATGGCCGACCATTTGGGTTGATTTCGGCTAGTTGGCGGGAATTAGTTCGGCAGGAGTGGCTATCGCGCGCAAAAACATCGGGTGGGCGATATGCTGGCGCGAATGAGCGAGCGGGACGCGAAGGCTGGATCCAGTCCGGGCAAGGTTCTTGATGATCGGTTTCGGGCGGCGGTCGGAGGGTTGACGCCGGGGCGGGCGGCGGACATCGCGCCGGGGATTACCGGTGAGGTGCTGCTGGAGCTGTTCGAGTCTCAGGCGACGAGCAGGCAGTTGGACTTGGCTGCTCGGCAGTTGGGCGCGAGCAAGCGCGGTTTCTACAGCATCGGGTCGTCGGGGCATGAGGGGAATGCGGCGCTGGGAGTGGCGCTTCGGGTGACCGACCCGGCGTTGCTGCACTATCGGTCGGGGGCGTTCTTCGTGCAGCGGACTCGGCGGGTGCCGGGGCTCGACCCGATTCGCGACGTGCTGCTCGGCATTGTCGCCGCGGCGGCGGATCCGATTTCCGGTGGGCGGCACAAGGTGTTCGGCAGCAAGCCGGCCGCCGTCATCCCGCAGACCTCGACCATCGCCTCCCACCTGCCGCGCGCGGTCGGGCTCGCGTTCGCGATCGATCGGGCCGCGCGACTGGGTGTTTCGAGCGAGTGGCCGTCGGATGCGGTGGTGCTGTGCAGTTTCGGTGACGCCTCGGCCAACCACTCCACCGCGGCGGGCGCGATCAATGCCGCGATTCATACCGCGCGCCAAGGTGTTCCGCTGCCCATCCTGTTTCTCTGCGAGGACAACGGCATCGGGATCAGTGTCCCGACTCCGGCGGATTGGATCCAGCAGGCGTACGGATCCCGGGCCGGCCTGGAGTATTTCGGCGCCGACGGCTGCGATCCCATCGACGCGCTGACCACGTCCACCGCGGCCGCCGCCTGGGTCCGCGAGCACCGCAAGCCCGCCTTCCTGCACCTGCGCACGGTCCGGCTGATGGGCCACGCCGGCTCCGATGTCGAAGCCGCCTACCGCAGACCCGCCGACATCGCCGCCGACCTGCTCCGCGACCCGGTCACCGCGACCGCCCGCCTGCTCGTCGCCACCGGCGTCGCCACGCCCACCGAGATCCTGCAACGCTACGACGACATCGCCCACCGCGTCACCACCACAGCCGAACTCGTCTGCCGCGAACCCAAATTGACCTCGGCGGCATCGGTGATCGCACCCCTCGCCCCGACCCATCCGGCACAGGTGCGTGCGGATGTGCTCCGACAAGCGGAACCGGCCGCGTTCGAGACCGGACGGACCTCGGTCGGAGCGCAGGTGTCACCGCTTCTCGGCACGGCAGATGACGACAGGCCGCGAAGCGCCGTGCGGGATTCCGCGGACGATCCGAATCCTGTTGCGGGGGTGATGGATCCGATGACCCTCGGACAGTCGATCAACCGCACCCTGGCCGGTCTGCTGACCCGCGACCGCGACGTGCTCGTGTTCGGCGAGGACGTCGGCCGCAAGGGCGGTGTGTACGGCGTAACCAAGGGCCTGCAAAAGCAATTCGGTAAGCGCCGGGTCTTCGACACCCTGCTGGACGAGCAAAGCGTGCTCGGCACCGCCCTCGGCACGGCGCTAGCCGGGTTCGTGCCGATCCCCGAAATCCAGTATCTGGCTTATGTGCACAACGCCGCCGACCAGTTGCGCGGCGAGGCGGCCACCCTGTCGTTCTTTTCCGCTGGGCAGTACCGCAATCCGATGGTCGTCCGGATCGCCGGCTACGCGTACCAGAAGGGTTTCGGCGGTCACTTCCACAACGACAACTCCATCGCCGCCCTGCGCGACATTCCGGGCGTCGTCGTCGCCTCGCCCGCTCGCGCCGACGATGCCGCCGCCCTCCTGCGCACCTGCGTCTCCGCCGCCCGAGTGGACGGCCGAGTCTGTATCTACTTGGAGCCGATCGCCCTCTACCACACCCGCGACCTGCACGAGCCCGGCGACAATGCCTGGCTCGCAACCCCTTCCGACACCACGCACGCCGAAATCGGCCGAGCCCGCGTCTACGGCGACGGCACCGATCTGACCATCGTCTCGTTCGCCAACGGCGTCCCCATGAGCCTGCGCGTAGCCCGCCGCCTGACCGACCGCGGCATCCGGACCCGAGTGCTCGACCTCCGCTGGCTCTCCCCGCTCCCCATCGACGACCTCCTCCAGCACGCCCGCGCCACCGGCCGAGTCCTCATCGCCGACGAAACCCGCCACAGCGGAGGCGTTTCCGAATCCCTCTGCGCCGCCCTCATCGACGCCGGCTTCGACGGCCGCATCGCCAGGGTGACCAGCGAAGACAGCTTCGTCCCCCTGGGCCCCGCCGCCGACACGGTCCTTCTCGACGAAACCAGAATCGAATCCGCCGCCGGAAAACTCTTGGCGGAGTAGGCATGCCGAATAGTCAGCCCAAATGCACTGGGAACGCGGCCAAGTCGTTTTGGGTGAGGACCGGGAGGTTGCGGATTTCCTCGTCGGGGACCGCCAGGCGCAGGTTCGGGAAACGCTCGAACAGCGCGGGCAGCGCGATGCCGGCTTCGAGGCGGGACAGCGCCGCACCGGGGCAAATGTGCGGACCGTGGCCGAAGGTCAAGTGGCGGTTGGAGGTTGAGCGGGTGATGTCGAAATCGTCGGAGTCCTCGCCGTGTACGGCGGTGTCACGGCCGATGGCGCGGTAGGACATGACGACGCCCTCGCCCTTCTCGATCACGGTGTCGCCGATGGTGATGTCCTCGGTCGCGAAGCGCATCAGCAGGTGGCTGACCGGGCTGTCCCAGCGCAGGGTTTCCTCCACGACCTGCTTCCACTCGACGTCGCCGCCGCGGACCTTGTCCAGCTGTTCGGGGCGGGCCAGCAGCGCGCGCACGGCATTGAGGATCAGCCCGACTGTGGTCTCGTGCCCCGCGGCGACCAGCGCCTTCAGGTTGCCGACCACTTCCTCCTCGGTCAGCGGCTCCCCGCCGTCCGCGGCCAGGATGAGGGCGCTGGTGAGATCGTCGGTCGGATTCGCGGTCTTCTTCCGCACCAAATCCGTGTAGTAGACGTCCATTTCGTCGATCACCCGCAACCGCTCGTCCTGCGGGGTGAGCAACGAGAAGAACGCTTTGTACCAGGTGAGCAGCATCGGATGATCGGCGCGATCCACGCCCATCAGCTCGCTGATAACGCGCATGGGCAGCGGATAGGCGAAGACCTCTTTGAGGTCGACGACCGAATCCCCGCTGCCCACGGCACTGAGATCGTCCAGCAGTTCCGCCGTTAGTCGCTCGATGACCGGACGGATGTCCTCTAGTCGGCGCGGTGAGAGCGCCTGCGTCGTCTTGATCCGCAGCCGCCGGTGCTCGGCGCCGTCCACGGTGAACATTGAACGCCCGGCATCGATCATGCCGATCAACGGCCACTGCCGCGTCACCACACCCGAGTTCCACAACGACCATCCGCTGATGTCTTTGATCAGCCGAGGATCGACGAGCAACTGCCGCGCCACCGCGTGCTCGGTGATCGTCCACGCGGGGACACCGAGCAGTTCGATCCGCGCCACCGGACCGTTGGTACGCAGATAGGTGGTCTCTCCAGCGAGGTCACCGACCATCGGATCGATGGCGAATGGACATGTTTGGGTCACTGGGTACCTCCGACTGCACGAACTGGGGTGAAACGAACCGGCAAAGAAGTCATGCCGCGCAGGAACGCCGATGGACGCCGGACCAGGTTCTGCGCGGGAACGGACAGGTCGATATCGGGCAGCCGGTCGAGCAGCACCTCGATGCTGGTCCGCGCGATGATCTCGGCCAGTTGCTGCGCCGGGAACGGGCACCGGTACTCGCCGTAGCTGAACGCGAAGTGCGCGCTGTTGCCCGTGTGCGCCGGTTCGACGCCGTCGACCAGGTGCTGGCGCACGTGCGGATCCGCGTTGGCGGCGGCCAGGCCGAGCAGCAGCATGTCACCGGCCCGGATCACCTTGTCGGCCAACCGGGTATCGCGCGCCGCCCAGCGCCCGGCGAGGATCTGGGTCGGCGTGTCCTCCCACAGCACCTCGTTCATCGCCTCGCCGACGCTGCGCCGCCCGCCGCCGAGCGCCGCGGCGAACCGGTCGTCGGTGAGCATGAGCCGTACCGAGTTGCCGATCCAGTCGGCGGTCGGCAGGTGCCCGGCGGCGGTGACCGCCATCAGGTCCTGTACATACTCCTCGTCGCTGAACGGGCCGGGGTGCGCGAGCATCCGGGACACCAGGTCGCTGCCGGGCCGCGCCTTCTTCGAGGCGAGCACCTGCTGCATCTGCTCGTAGTAACGGCCGTACGCGGCTTGCGCGTCGGCGCCGCCGTCGGCGAGCGCCTTCATGCTCCAGGCCAGCCGCGGCCCGTCCTCGTCGGGGAAGCCGAGGGCCCAGGCGAGCGCGAGCACCGGCATCGGCACGGCGAACTCGGCGACCAGATCGGCCTCGCCGCGACCACAGAATCCGTCGATCAGCCGGTCGGCCAATTCCTCACAGGTGCGGCGCAATTCGAACGGGTCGACCGATTCCAGCGCGGGCTCGACCATCGCCACGTGCCGGCGATGCTCGGCGCCCGCGGTGAAGTAGATCGACGGCCGCGGCTGCCCGACCATCGGCAGCAACGGCCAGTCCTCGGGGATGTTCGGCCACTGATTCCACAGGCTCACGTCGCGCGGAAACAGCTCGGGGTCGCTGGTGACCTGATGCAGCTCGCGGTACCCGATGACCAGCCAGGCGGGCACATTGCCGGGCAGTTCGACGGAAACGACGGGCCCGTGCTCGCGGCGCATCTCCCGGTAGAGATGCTGCGGGTCGGTGTGGAACCGGGGGCCGCTCAGCGGCACCGAGCCGGTGACCGGGCAGCCGCCGGTGGCAGCCGCGGCTGCGCTGGAGGTGGTCATGATGCGGTCTCCGCTCGCGGGGCATCGGCATAGATTTGCTCGATCAGGGTGATCAGCACGCCCTTACAGGATTCGCGCGACCTCGCGTCGCAGTCGACCAGCGGCACCTGCGGATCCAGATCGAGGGCGTCGCGCACTTCGTCCAATCGGGACGGACCGCCGAAGTTGTTGCAGGCCACCACGAATCGGGTGCGCTGCGCTTCGAGGCGGTCGATGGCGTACCAGGAGTCGGCGATCCGGCGCTGGTCGACCAGCACGATCGCGCCCAGCGCACCGGAGAACAACCGGTCCCAGAGGAAGAAGAACCGTTCCTGCCCGGGCGCGCCGAACAGGTAGAGCACGTTTTCGGCGTCGATGGTGATGCGGCCGAAGTCGAAGGCGACCGTGGTGGTCGACTTGCCCGGCGCGCCGCTCGGATCGTCGATGCCGATGCCCGCGTTGGTCATCGTGGCCTCGGTGTCGAGCGGGCGGATCTCGCTGACCGCGCGGACCATGGTGGTCTTGCCGACCCCGAAACCGCCGACGATGACGATCTTCAGTCCCTGGCGGGTCGCGCTGTTCAGCGGTGCGTCGGCACGAGCGGGCCGAGCGTCAAAGGTTGCGGAGTCCAACGAGCACCTTCTCGAGGGTGGTGGAGTCGGGCACCGAATTCCACGGCGCGTCAGGATAACTGGGGCCGGTACCGGGATGCCGGACGGTGATCTTGCCTGCGTGCAACAGATCCGACAGCAGGATGGTGGCGATGCCGACCGGGATGCGGAGCTCGGCGGCGATCTCGACGACCGCGGTCGGCGCGCGGCACATGTCCAGGATCGCGACGTGCTCGGACTGCATGCCCTGGGTGGGATCGCATTCGCTGACCACGAGCGTGACCAGGTCGAAGCTGTCGGAGTCCGGTTTGCTGCGGCCTCCGGTCAGTGTGTAGAGCCGGTCCGGATCGTCGTCGCGCCCTGGCCTGTTCACGACACGCTCGCTCCCCCGACTCGTGGCTTCGACGCGAGGTGATGGCCTAGTTGCTCGACCAGCTCCCGCATGTTGTGCCCGACCAGGCCGGCGTCCGCGTCCTCGGCGGCGACGACCGCGATGTGCGCCGCCAGGCCCGCCTCGACGATGAACAGGATGCCGCCGTAGAACTCCGTCATCGATTGGCGCACACCGCCTCTGCCGTCACCGAACTCGACGGAGGCGCCGTGCGACAGGCTCTGGATGCCCGCGGCGATGGCGGAGAGCTGGTCCGCCTTGTCCATGCTGAGTTCCGGTGTGTGACAGATCTTGAGGCCGTCACCGGACAGTAGTAGAGCGTGTCGGGTGCGCGGGGTGCGAGCGAGTAGTTGCTCCAACAGCCAGCTGAGTTGCGACGGCACGGACGTGGTCATCGATCATTCTCCACGGCAACGGTAGGGGACGGGGAAGGCGTTGCGGCAGCGGAGTTGTCGGGGTCACGACCGGCCAGCGCACGCTGGAACGCACCGAAGTTCGCCGGTGTCGACGCGGGCGGGGTCGCCGCGGGCGCGTCGAGCGAGGGTAGGGATAGTCCTGCGGGGTGGACCGCGGCCAGGGTGCTGCCGCGGCGGCGTTTCGGCAGGCCCATGCTGGTGTGCTCGGCGACCGGCTGCGGCTCGGGCGCGGCCGCCGGCTGAGCCGCGGCAGCCGGTTCGACGGCGGCGGTGGCCGGTACAGCGGCGGGCTGCGGGGCGGCGGCGATCGGCGCGGAGGACAACGAGGCGGCCGCCGTGGGTAGCGAGGCGGCCGGGATCGCGGGGTTGGTGGCCAGCGAGGCAGGCTGCGAACGGTCAACGCGCGCAGTGAGATCGCGCGGCACCACCACCACGACCGCGGTGCCGCCGATGGCGGACGGACGGTAGGACACGGTGAGACCGTGCTTGCGCGCGAGGTGCCCGACGACCGCGAGGCCGAGCCGCGTACCGCTGAGCGAGGACAGGTCGGAGGCGCGTTGGCCGCGGCTGTCGGTGCTCGTGCTCGACACGGTCTGTTCGGCCCGGCGCAGCGCCGATTCGCTCATCACCAGGCCGCTGTCCTCGATGGTGAGCACCACGCCCGCGGGCACCTCGGCGGCGTAGACGTGCACCTCGGTGGTGGGCGGGGAGAAATTACAGGCGTTGTCGAGCAGTTCGGCGAGGGTGTGCATCACGCCCTCGGCCGCGTGACCGGCGATGGCGATTTCCGCGATGGCGCGCAACCGGACGCGCTGATAGCCCGCGACGCGACCCATGGCGCCACGCAGGATCGACTCCATGGCAATGGGTTTGGCCCAGCGCCGCCCGGATCGGGCGCCACTGAGCACGGCGATGCTGTCGGCGAGGCGGCCGGCCTGCGCGGTGCGATGGTCCAGGTGCAGCAGGTCGGCCAGCACCTTCGGGTCCGCGTGCCGGTGCTCCATCTCGCGCAGTTCGGCGAGCATGCTGGTGGTCATCGCCTGCATGCGGCCCGCCGCACCGGCGAACGCGGCCATGGCCGCGGACCGGCGGCTGTCGCTGTTCTTCGCTTCCCACGCGTGCACACCGGCGGCCTCGCTCGCGGCGGCCATCCTGGCGGTCGCCTCGGCCGTGATCGCCGCCGCGGAGTCCCGGGCCCGCCGGGCCGCGCCGCGATAGTGCACGGCCGCGGTTGCCGTGGCGCACAACGCGATAGCGGCGATGACCGAGCCCACGGTGAGCGGGATGCGGAAGTCGGTCGGCGCGAAATACACCGCGATCACCACCACGACCGAGGTGATGGCAGCGCAGGTCAGCAGGGCTAGCAGCGGCATGCGCAGCCGCCGAAACAGTGGTTCCCGACGCTCGCCTTCCGGCGCGATCAATGACTGTGACAAGTTCCGTACTTCCGCGCTCACGTAGACCAAGAAGGCATGCTGATGGTGTCCCGACCCCTCCTGCGCGTTCGGGCTGCACCAAATGTACAGACCGGCAAGCAGTTCCGCATCTCGGCGAAGACAACTAACAGGCACTATTAGCAGGTTGCACAATAGTTGTATTGTATTGCGCTACTTAATTTTTCAATAATGTCGGCAATCCGGAAGCTACCATCCGGTAGCGAATCGCGCACCGCTTCGTCACCCAGCGGTCATGTCGCGGCCCTCCGCAGTCCGCGCCGGGGCAACGTCGAATCCGGTCGGGCACGCCGTGCCGGTATTCCCGCGATTCGCCTTCGACAAGGGAATACTGGACCCACAGTCACGGTGACGACCAGCGGTGGAGGGCACGGCGATGACGATGATGTCCATGCTCGGTGAGGTTCGGCCGGAGCACGATCGCGCGGCGGACAGCGAACTGGTGCTGCTGCACTATCTGCGCTCGTTCCGCAAACCGGTGCTCGAGGTGTGGTCGGCCGCGACCGACCGCGGACAGCTGGCGCACTGGCTCGGCGCGGTGTCGGGCGGCAGCGGCAATCTGACCATCGAGCCGATGGACGGCCCGGTGTCCCGGCCGGTCGCGGTGCGGGTCGGGCACTGCCAGGCGCCGCACGAACTGATCGTGCACATCGACGGATGCCTGCTGGAGGTGCGGATGACCCAGGTCGGCGTGGTCACCAACGTCGAGCTGATCCGTCGCCACGTCACCCCCGCGGACGCGCGCGAAATCGGCCCACGCTGGCAATACCTACTGGACCGGCTCACCGCCTACCTGGACTACGCACCGCTGCCGCAGTGGGCCGACTATCCGAAACGGGCCGACGAATACCGCTGAGCGGTCAGACGAAGAAGCCCGCGATCCCCCAGCCGGGGCGGGCCTGCGCCTCGCGGATCCACTCCATGCACGACTCGATCGCCGCGAGCACCTCGTGGTCGACCTCCTCGCGCTGCTTCGGGGTCGTCGATTCCCATTGCACGAGGGCTTCGGCGCATTGCTCCGGGGTCCATTCGCCGTAGCCGGGTAGCTCCTCCGGCTCGGGCAGCGCGGCGGGCAGCGCGTGGTAGACGAAATCGGCGAGGCTGATGGCCTTGATGCCGAGTTCGGCCAGGCCTTCGTCGACCTGTTCCAGCCAGCTGCCCCGGAACGGGGAGAAGTAGCGATTGTCCAGGAACCGGCCGTAGAACTGGCAAATGGTCTGGTACGCATAGGCGTATTGGAAACCGTAGCCCTGATCGAACGGGCCGCCGTCGATGACCGCGCGCACCGCGTCGTACCGGGCGGGCGCGCCGTTCGCGATCTCCTCGGCGAACCAGTCGTCGGCGTGCGCCAGCTGCGCCTTGAACCGGCCGCCGATCATGCGCCGGAGCTTGTCGTCCCGCGAGCCGATCGCGGCCCTGACCCTATCCAGTTCGACGACGTAAACGCTCAGGCTGTAACTCATGAGCGAACATTAGCGGCACCCACCGACATGAACGGCGCACCGACGGAAGGCGTTTGACGCCAGGCGCCGCGGCGCGGGTGGGTGCGGCTATGCCGGGACGTCGGAGGAATGGGTGACGAGTTCGCGCAGGTGGGTGGTCAGCAGGGTGTTGACCTCGGCGGCGCGTTCCAGTTGGACGAGGTGGCCGGCGTCGGCGATCTTGGTGACCGCGCGCAGGTCGGGGACGTGGTTGCGCAGGGTGGTGAGGGGGTCGCGGCCGCTGAAGCCCTCCATGTCGGGGTCGTGGTCGCCGTACATGAAGTAGGCGGGGACGGTGACGGAGGCGTCGGCGTAGTCAGCGGTGAGCTCCCAGTTGCGGTCCAGGGCGCGGTACCAGTTCAGGCCGCCGGTGAAGCCGGTGCGTTCGAAATCCTGTGCCAGGGTGTCGAATTCGTGTTCGGTCAGCCAGCGCCAGGGCAGCGGCGGGGCCGCAGGCAGCACGTCGAGGTAGCCGGTGCCCTCCGCCGGGAACTGCCAGGTGTCGAGGTAGTGGTAGTCGGCGCTGAGCGAGTAGTAGACGCGCTGGAGGAATTCCCTTGGGCGGGCGGCGAGTTCGGCGTCGGCCACGCCGGGGGCCTGAAAGTAGTCCAGGTGCAGGAAGTGTCGCGCGGCGGCCTTGGCCCACAGTTGCGACGGCGAGCGCGGCGGGCGGGGCGCGAAGGGGTTGTTCAGGACGATGACACCGCGCACCCGCTCCGGGGCGCGTAATGCCAACTCCCACACCAGGGCCGCGCCGAAATCCAACCCGACGAAGACCGCTTGCTCGGCGCCGATGTCGTCGAGCAACCCGAGCAGGTCGCCGATCACCGCCGCGTTCGTGTACGCGTCGACGTCCGCGGGCAGATCGGTCTGCCCGTACCCGCGTAGATCCGGAGCGATGGCCCGGTAGCCTGCCGCCGCGACCGACTCCAGCTGGTGGTGCCAGATGAACCAGGTGTGCGGGAAGCCGTGGCAGAAGATCACCGGATACCCCGTGCCCTGCTCGGCGACGTGCATCCGGACGCCGTTGGTCGTCACGAACCGATGCGTCAACTCCACTGCGACCTCCAAAACCTAGAACGTGTTCTTGTTTCACGGTAGTGTCCCGAAGTCGTGAGTGGAATACCTGACCCGTTGACCGGCAAGATCGCGGTGGTTACCGGCGCCAGTCGCGGCATCGGCAAGGGCATCGCCCTGGAGCTCGGTGCGGCGGGGGCGACCGTATACGTCACCGGCCGTTCGGACACGCCTGGACGACTGCCGGGCACGGTCGGTGAGACCGCGGCGGCGATCGACGCGGCGGGCGGGACCGGCGTTCCGTTCGTCTGCGATCACCGTGACGACGACGCGGTGCAGCGCCTGTTCCAGCAGATCCGCGAGCAGCATGGGCGTCTCGACGTACTGGTGAACAACGTCTACAACTCCCCCGCCGCCGCGCGCTGGCTCGGTAAGCCGTTCTGGGAGGTGCCGCCCAAGGCGTGGGACGAGACGTTCGACATCGGCGTCCGATCGCATTACGTGGCAAGCGCTTTCGCGGCGGCGCTGCTGATCGAGTCGGACGGGTTGATCGTCAACATCTCCTCCCCCGGTGCGATCCGGTACATGCACAACGCGGTCTACGGCGTCGCGAAAACCGCACTGGACCGCCTCACCGCGGACATGGCCCACAACCTGGCCGGCACCGAGGTCACCGTCGTCTCACTGTGGCCCGGCATCGTCGATACCGAACTGCTGCAACTGGTTCCGGCCGACGCGCAGGGCCAGCGGCTGGTCACCCTCCCCGGCGAAGGCACCTTCGACCTCACCCAGGCCGAGACCCCCCGCTTCTCCGGCCGCGCGGTCGTCGCCCTGGCCACCGACCCCGGCCGCCACACCCGCACCGGATCGGCCTGGCGCGTAGCCGATCTCGCCACCGCCTACAACTTCACCGACCTCGACGGCCGCGTCCCCCGCGCCGACTGAAACCCACAGAGCGTCCATACGGCCCACAGGCCCTCCACCCCCTGTGATCCGTATGGACGCTCTGTGAGTCCCGCACACCGCTTGGGCGCAGCTGCGGCCGACCCTGCGCTCAAGGCGACCGTCACCAGCGGACCTGTACGCCTTCGGTTTCCACAGCGCGGGCCCTGCTTTCGGTGCGATTCCAAAGGAACGGTTCAGAGGACACCGAGGAAGCGTTGGACCGCCCGGGGCGGGTCGGGTTTGGCCCGCCAGGCCAGGTAGACGTGGGACGGGGGCGCGTCCGGGACATCCAGGTAGACGACGCCGGGGTGGGGTGCGCGGGTGCGGGCCAGGGCGGGGGCGCCGCCGATGCCGCGGTTCGCGGCGACGAGTTCGATCCATTCGTCGAAGTTGCGGCAGGTGATGATCTGCCGGTTCGGGTCGGCCGGCGCCCAGGAATCGGTGTGGGTGGTGCCGGAGATCTCGTTGACCACCAACGGGTATCCGGCGAGGTCGGCCCAGTGCAGGTCGGTCGCCGCGGCCAGCGGTGACGTGGCGGCGACGGCGAGCACGCGCTGCTCGGTCGCGATCCGGCGGGATCGCAGGTGGCCCGGCAGCTGAGTTTCCCTGCGGTATATGGCGATATCGATGGCGCGGGTGTCGAGCGCGGACAGCGGGTCGTCGACGCGGTGCAGGGTGATGCGTCCGCCGAGCGCCTCGTAGCGGCGACGGGTGGCCGCGAGCCAGGTGGCGGGCAGCAGCCAGGCGAAGCCGATCTCGATGGCGGCGCGGGAGCGCAACTGCGCGGTGACCGTGTCGACGTCGGCGAGGATTCGCCTGGCATGCGCCAGCAGCTCGGTGCCCTCGTCGGTCAGTTCGAAACGCCGGGACGTGCGTTCGATGAGACGGCACTCGAGGTGCCGTTCCAACTGCTGAATAGTCCTGGTCAGCGCGGGCTGGCTCAGGTGCAGGCGAACCGCGGCGCGGGTGTAGTTCTCCGCTTCGCACAGCGCGACGTATGCGCGCAGGTGCCGCAATTCGATGTTCGCCGATCCGCCGACCTCGACCGGTGTAGACGCTTCGGACGGCAGCGCTCCCTCATCCATGCAGCCAGCGTATACACGGTGCGTAGAAAGCATTTCTCCGACGGGGAAGAGGACCGTACGGTCGCTGGAGTGACCGTTACTCTCGTTCGACCTCCGCGCAGCAGCCTCGCCCCCGCCTTCGCGGCCGCCGCCGGGCTGGCCGCCGCGATGGGGGTCGGCCGGTTCGTCTACACGCCGCTGCTGCCGATCATGGTGGACGCGCACCGGATCGACGCCAACGGCGGCGCGGTGATCGCGACCGCCAACTACGCGGGCTATCTGCTCGGCGCCGTTCTGCTTACCCGCTGGCCAGAACTGAACACCCGCACCATGTTCCGGCTCTCCGCCGCGCTGCTGATCGTCAGCGAACTGCTGATGGCGGTGCCCGCGCCCACGATTGTCCCTGCGGCACTTCGCCTTATCGCCGGCATCAGCAGTGCCGTCATCTTCGTCGCGTGCGCCGGGGTGGCCGCCAGGCACGGCAGCAGCCGGGACGCCGCCGGAATCGCCATCAGCGGAGTCGGTTTCGGGATCGCGCTGACCGGATTGCTGGTGCTGGCGGTGCGGCCGTTCCTCGGTTGGCAGAGCATGTGGCTGGTCTCGGCCGCGCTGACCGTGCTGTTGCTGCTGCCCGCGTGGCGGCTCGACATCCGGCCCGGTCGCCGGGCAGGCAAGGCCACCGTCCGGTCGAAGGGAGCGTGGCGGGCGCTGCTGGTCTCCTATTTCCTGGAGGGCCTCGGGTACATCGTAATCGGCACGTTCCTGGTGGCGGCGATCAGCGATCGGCGCGGGCCGGTGGTCGGCGCGTGGATCTGGGTGGTGGTAGGCGCGGCCGCGGTCCCGGCCACGGTGCTTTGGGGCATTGCCGCGCGGCGCTGGCGTCCGGCGGTCGCGATGCCGGTCGCGCTGGTGGCGCAGTGTGTTTCAGCGGTGCTGCCCGCGCTCAGCACCGCGGTGTGGCCTGCCGTGCTGTCGGCGGCGCTGTTCGGCGCGACCTTCCTCGGCATCGTGATGCTGGCGATCCGGATCGGCGGCGAGCTGTCGGACGGCGCCGCGGCGGCGCCACTGACCGCCGTCTATGGCGCGGGGCAGATGCTCGGTCCGTTGGTGGTGGCGCCGGTGATCGGCGACAGCTATCCGGCCGCGTTCGTCATCGCCGCCATCGTGCTGGCGGGTTCGACGATCGCGGCCGGTGTGGTGACGCGCCTGATCAGGCGAACTTGATCTCCAGGCCGATGCCGATGATGGCGATGACCCATACCAGGCCGGTGAAGACGGTGATTCGGTCGAGGTTTTTCTCCACAACGGTCGAGCCGGAGAGGCTGGACTGCACGCCGCCGCCGAACAGGCTGGACAGACCTCCACCCTTGGCGCGGTGCAGCAGCACCAGCAGCACCAGCAGCACGCTGGCGATGATCAGGAGGATATCGAGGAACATCCGCATGCCGCACAGTGTATGCGGACGATCCGATCCCACCGAATCAGGCACTCGGCAACGCCGATCCTAAGCAGGCAGAATCGCGACCAGATGGGTGATCCGGTCGTCGCCGATCGTGTATTTCGACGCCTCCTGCTCGCGGAGCTGGTCCTGCGCCGTGAGCCTGACCTGGTGCTGGTGCATGTGTTCGGCCCAGGAGCGGACCACGAACGCCTCGACGTAGCGGTCGAGCACGCCGACGTCGCGATACAGTCGCCACTCCATCGCCCCAGTTCGCTGCCTGGACCGACCGACGAACGCCATCGCGGCCATGAACTCGTCCACGTTCTCCGCCGGGACGTCGTAGGTGCGCAGCACCATGACCGGTCCGTCGGCGGGTTCGGGTTCGACCACGAGCTGCGGTTCCGGCCAGTACGCCGACGGGGTCTGATCCAGGTTTTCCGCGTTGTGCCCGATCGGCAGCCACACCGTGCTCACCGCGCACAGCGCGAGCAGCGCCGCCGCGGCCAGCAACGCGAACACCGGTCCCATCGCTCCCGCGACCACCCCCCAGACCAGCGAGCCGATCGCCTGCCCGCCCATGAACACCAGCAGATACACCGACAGGCCGCGCGCACGCACCCAGGCGGGCAGCAGCAACTGCATGGTCGAGTTCATCGTGGACATGGCCAGCAGCCAGGCGAAGCCGGCGAAGACCAACAGCACCAGCACGACGGCGACGATGTGCACCAGCGCGGTGGTCGCGGACGCGAGCCCGAACAGGACGGCGGCCAGACCCAGTCGCTGGGTGGGCGTGAGCAGGGTGCGCAGCCGGGACAGGCCGACGGCGCCGAGCACCGCCCCGATGCCGAGCGCGGCCAGCATCACGCCGTAGCCGGACGACGAAAGCCCGAGTTCGTCGCGCGCGATCACCGGCAGCAGCGCCCACACCGCGCTGGCCGGGGCGATGAACAGGATCGAGCGCAGCAGCACGCGCCGGATCGCGGGCGCGGCCTTGATGAACCTGGTCCCGGCCTGCAACGCCGCCAGCGGGCGTTCGCTCGGCAGCTGCCGATCCGTCGCGGGCCTGCGCCACAGGGCGAGTACCGCGACGATGCCGCCGAAGGACACCGCGTTGAGCACGAACACGAACGTCGGGCCGGACAGCGAGACGAGCACGCCGGCGATCGCGGGCCCCACCGCACGCCCGATATTGATGCTCATGCTGCCGAGCGCGGCGGCCGACGGAATCTGTTCGCGCGGTACCAGTTCCGGCTGGATCGCCTGCCAGGCCGGCCCGGTGAGCGCCTGCCCGCAGCCGATCAGGAACAGCAGGATGAGCAGGACCGCCGGCGTGGTGTGCCCGGTCGCCGTGGAGACCGCCAGCAGCGCGGCGAGTATCGCCATCGTCGACTGCGCCCCCAGCAGCAGCCTGCGCCGGTCGACCAGATCCGCGATCACCCCGGAGGGAATGGCCAACAGCATCACCGGCAACGTGATCGCGGTCTGCACGAACGACACCAGCACCGCCGCGTTCGGCTCGTCGACCAGCACCCACTGCGCGCCGACCGTCTGCATCCAGGTGCCCAGGTTCGAGACCAGCTGCGCGATCCACAACGCGCGATACACCCGCGACCGCAACGGAGCCCAGGTCGAGACAGCGGTGTTCGGAGCAGTGATCACTCACCGAAGCTTAGGCCGAGCCGCCGCCCGACAATCCAAGGCAGTCGAGGAGTGTCGCAAGCCACCCGTTGCGGTGATGAGCATCCAATACGCGGCCTGTGCAAACGCGTGACCAGACAGAGTCGTACGCGGACTCGACCGAGACGAACCGTTGCCGCGATTCGTCTCGGTCTACGGGTCATCAGTGAGTACGACCGCCGATCGGGTGCGCTCTGAACCAAACGGGACCGCTCCGATGACCTGAGACGTAGTCCCGGACAAGCGGACACTCGGCAGCGGCCGAGTCGGCAACCGCAACAGACTGCGGCAAACACCCGCCGTTGTGGCCGACGCTCGACGGCCAGGACATACGCGCGAGCAGAGACCACGAATGCGAACCCATCGCCAGCCACGCCATCACCACCGGCGGCGATGCGTTCGCCAGCAGCAATCGCGACTGGCAGCAGTCACGACCGGCCGCAATCACGACCAGCCGCAATCACTACCGGCCGCAATGGCGACCGGCGGTGATGGCGACCGACGATGATGTGGGCACGTCCTCCGATGTGCGCACCAGCCATGGCCCACAGCATCAGGAGGCCTGACTGTTCGCGGCTATGCGACCTCACCGGGGCGCGATTGGTTGCTGGTGAGGACGAGGGCCGCGGTCAGCAGAGCCGCGCCGAGCAGGCCGAGGGGTGTGAGGCGCTCGCCGAGGACGAGGGCGGCCAGCGCGGCGCCGGTGAGGGGTTCGAGAAGCGCGAGGATGGCGGCGGTGCCGGGGCCCGCGTCGGGGAGGCCGCGGAAGTAGAGGGTGTAGGCGATGGCGGTCGGGACCAGGCCGAGGGCGGCGAGTAGGACGAAACTGCCCGGGGTCGGGGCGAAGGCGAAGCCGGTGGTGAGGGCCAGCGGGGCGAGTAGGGCTGCGCCGCCGGTGAATCCGAGGCCGGTGGTGGTCATCGAATCGAGGCCATCGACCGGCTGGGAGCTGATGACGGTGACCGTGGCGAAGACGGCCGCGGCCGCGACGGCGAGGGCCGCGCCGGCGAGCAGGCCGGTGGAACCGACGTCGCCGGAGGGGACGCCGACCAGCAGGGCCAGGCCGGACAGCGCGAGACCGATGGTCGCCGCTCGCCTCCGGTCGAGGACGCGTCTGCCGGTGAACTGTTCCAGCAGCGCGACCACCACGGGTGACGCACCGATGGTGACCAAGGTGGCGACGCTGACCGACGATGCCGCTACCGCACCGAAGTAGCACGCCTGGAAGGTGGCGGCGAGGACGGCGACCGCGCCGATTCTGCGCCAGGCCAGGAGGTTTCGCGGCCAAGGCCGCCGGGTTGCCGCGAGTAAGGCGACGAGCAGCAAACCGCCGACGGCGAGCCGGCAGGTGGCCACCGCGATGGGTGACAAACCGGTGGCGCGCCCCAGCAGGGTGCCGAGCAAACCGCCGGTCCCCCAGAGCATTCCGGCGCCGACAAGATAGACCAGCCCGGAACGGCCGGTCGTGGACAGGGATATGGACATGAAAGGTTGCGCTCCTGCGACAGAGAGGGATGAGGATCGCGGAAGCGAGGTGCGCATCGAATGCCGAGGTACCGCATCTTTCTCGATTGATCGCGGTCCGTCAGCCGACCCGGGTTCGCCGAAGCGAACGCGCAGGTACGCGGAACAGGCGCAATCCGCCAGGACCGGACCCGCTGACGCGAAGCAATGCAGAAAGGTCGCAATCGCTCCGAACCCCGCGTCGCCGAAGCACATACCGGGCAATACGGAAGGGCCGCAACCCCTCCGAACCCCATGTCGCCGAAGCACATACCGGGCAATGCGGAACGGACGCGATCCGTTCCGACCCGCGCGACCCCGAAGCGGACGCGGAGGTATGCGAAACGGCGCTACCGGACCCAGTCGGTCGTCAGACCGCTGGCCGGAGCGAATGCGGAAGTACGCCTACACCTCGCTCAGGAGGCGAGCGGCGGGGAAATCGGAAACGATCGGTGCACGCGGCCGAGCCTAACGCCTAGCCGCACGACTTGTCGCATGTATATCCGGCGCCCAGCGCGCAACCCCGATCCGCCACAATCTCGGCACCCACGAGGTACACCCGAGCCCACAGCCAACGCGCCGCAACAGATCCCGCCCCGGCTCGAACACCGCAAGGTTAAGCCGCCGCCCATTGCCGTTAGCGCAGCAATGAATCCACCGCAATCCTGACCACGATTTCGACACCACGAGGCACTCCCGAGCACGCAAGAACGCCCGAATTCTATGCGCCGCAACAAATCCCGTCTCAACTCGAACACCACAAGGTAGGGCCACCACCGATTGCCCCTGGCGCGCAGCAAAGAACCCACCACAATTCTGACCACGGTCTCGCGACCGGCAGCACGAGCCCTACCGCGCAACTATCGCTCGGGTATGCGCAGCAACGGATCCGCGGCGATGCGGGCGGCTGTTTCGGCATCAGACGGATAGGGGCGGGCTCGGACGATCCATTCGGAGCGCAGTTCGGGGATGGTCACCTGGTGTTCGTCCCAGTCGGTGTGCAGCCGACCGGTCCAATCCATCTCGGCGATCCCGTCCGGTTCGCCGAAGGCGCAGGCGAGGTGGTCGTTCCATGCGGAGTAGGACGTCACGAGCGTAACCGACTCCGGCACAAGCAGTTTCAGCATCCACCGGCCGTGAGCCCATTCATGGTCGCCGAGCAGCGCGTTCGCGGTGCGCCGGACGGCGCGGCCGCCAAGTCCGCGTCCCGGCCAGCACCACACCGGTGGCGCATCCCCGCAATCGATACCGCGCCTTGCCATTTCGGCCGCCATCGTCCGGTACGCCGAACGGAAGTTCGCGGACACGAGATCCCAGTCGGCGCGGTAGCGACCGCTCGCCCGCACCGCGGCAACCGCCTCGGGCGCCTGCAGCGTCCACAGCCGCACCTTATTCGCCGAGCGATCCGGCATAGCTCCGCAGCATGTCCCCGACCAGCTTCAACACCTGTTCGTCGAGCTCAGGCCGCTGATACACACCGCGCACAACCGCCTGACCGGAGAACACGTGCAGCGCCATGAAGAACATCGGCTCGCGCAGACGCTGCGGAAACTGGCTGAGCACCCCGGTGCGGTCGACCGCGGCGACGATGTCGTCGTAATAGTTCTCGACCGTCGGCGCGATCCGGGTCCGCAACTCCGCGTCCGAGCGGGCCGCGAGGTAGATCTCGCGCAACGCGTGCGTGGTGGTGTCCTGCTGCGCCGCCTGCAGGAACCGCAACGCGGTGTCGAGCGGATTCGCTTGATCCCCAATGTGTTCCATCACCACACTGAACGCGGCGAGCTGCCGGGTGACGATCGCCTCCGCGGTGCGCACGATCAGGTCGAGCCTGCTGTCGAATTGCCGGAACATGGCCCCGACGGACAATCCGGCGCGACCGCAGATCTCCTGCACGGTCGTGCGCTGGTAGCCGACCTCGCCGATCGCCGCGATCGTCGCATCGATCAGCTTGGCGACGGTGGCCGCGCGGCGTTCCTGCTGCGTCCGCCGTGGACGCGATGTTTCGGCGCTCCCGGTCATGATTACCCATCCTGCCTGCCCGGTCTCGCCCGGACGGTAGCCGGGTCAGCGTGATCGTTGACACAACGGCGGAGCGGACTCTACAGTCGACGCGCCAGTTAGGAAGCATTCGCTCTCTTTTTGCCCGAGAGCGCGCAGCGTTGCGTAGAGGTCGAGGAGTTCCAAATGAAGATGGGCACTGCCGCGGGCACCAAGAGGATGGTCGCGCACACTTGCCTGGCATTGACCGCCGGTTTGACCATGGCGATGAGCCCCATGGTGATCGGCATGGCGCACGCGGACCCGGTGCCGGTCGCGCCGCCGCTGCCGTTCCCGCTACCCCCTGCCCCGCCATACCTGGATCAGGGCTTCTACAACCCCGACCCGGCCAAGGTCGCCGCGGCACAACCAGGCGAGATCATTTCGGCACGCCAGGTCAATCTGGCCAACCTCTTCCTGATCCCGCTGAACGTGCGGGCGTGGCAGTTGTCCTATCGCAGCACCAATACGCGCGGCGAGCCGATTCCGGCGGTGGCCACGGTGATCGTGCCGTACCGGCCCGCACCCACGCCGGACCGGAATTTGGTCGCGTTCCAGTTCGCCGAGGACTCGCTCTCGCAGAACTGCGCGGCCTCGTATGTCTTGCAGATGGGCTCGCTGCCCAATCCGACGAATCCGGTGATCTCCGCGGAATTCATCGAAGTCCAGGCCATGCTGCAACTCGGCCACGCCGTCGTGGTGCCCGACCACCAAGGCCCGAACGCCGCCTACGCGGCCGGACCGCTCGGCGGCCGGATCACCCTGGACGGGATTCGAGCGGCCGAGAACTTCGCGCCGGCCGGGCTGCCCGGCACTGCGACCCGGACCGCGCTGTGGGGTTACTCGGGCGGCGCCATCCCGACCGCGCACGCGGCCGAGCTGCAACCCGAATACGCTCCGGAGCTGAACCTGGTCGGCTCCGCGGTGGGCGGCTTGATGGCCGATATCGGCATGGCCATCGATTACAACAACGCCACGTCGACCTTCGGCGGTGCGGTGCTCGGTGGATTGTTCGGTGTGGCAAACGAATACCCCGAACTGAATCAGTTCATCGAGCGGTACATGAACCCGCTCGGCAAAGGGCTGCGGGTGGTCCATCAAGGCCAGTGCGTGGCCTTGCAGTTCGCGGCCTTTCCGTTCGTGAATATCAAGGGCCTGTTCGATTACCCCGGTGACCCGATGCGCGCTCCCGAATTGCAGCCCATGCTGCAGGAATTGAGCCTCGGCCATCGCGGCACTCCCCCGTTCCCGCTGTACATCTACGAGGCGCCGCTGGACGAGGCGATGCCGGTGAACGCGGTCAACAAGCTCTACGACACCTACTGCAAGGATCCGAACGCTCAGGTCGCCTACACCCGCGAGCTGATCAGTGAGCACGGTATCGCCGCGGTATCCGGCGCCGGCTCGGCTGTGTTGTGGCTCAACGATCGGCTCAACGGCGTGCCCGCGGCACCGGGTTGCAGCAATCGCGACGTGCCGCTGCAGATCCTCGATCCCGGCGCGTTCAACGCCGTCGTCAACACCCTCGGCCAGACTCTGGCGTCCGCTCTCGGCATGCCGGTCTGACCAGCCGAAAACCCGGCCGGACCGCACGACGTCGGTACCATCGCGTCATGTCGGCTAACTTCGTGCGGTTCGGCCCGGTCGCCCTGCTGGCCCTGCTCGCGGTCAGCGCCTGCTCGAGCGGCGACTCGAAGTCCCCCTCGACCACGCCCGAGCTGGCCGGCCACACCTTCCTATCGACCGGGGTCGAGGGCACGCCGATCCCCGGCGGCGGCCCGCTGACCCTCGCCTTCAAGGACGATCGGATCGCCGCGGACGCGGGCTGCAACTCCTATTCGGGCGCGGTCACCCTCGACGATCACAAGCTGCGAGTGTCCGGCCTGGCCAGCACGCTGATGGCCTGCGCGGGCGATCGGCAGGGCGCGGACGAGTGGCTCAACGGCCTGCTGAACTCCGACCCCACCTGGCAGCTCGACGGCCCGAAGCTGACCTTGAAGTCGGACAACCTGACCGTCATCCTGCTGGACAAGAAGGTCGCTGTGCCGGACAAGCCGATCAAGGGCACCACCTGGGTCGTCACCGCGCTGATCACCTCGGACGCCCAAATCCGTTCGCAGACCATCGATGAGGTGAAACCGACGCTCACCATCGCCGAGGACGGCAGCGTCACCGGCACCGCGGGCTGCAACCGGATGACCGGCCGCGCAACCGGTCCCGACGCCGAACCGACCTTCCAGATCGCCACCACGAAGATGCTCTGCCCGGTCGAGGTGATGGACGTCGAGCAGTCGGTCCTGAAAGCGCTGGACGGCAAGACAACCGCGACCGTCGACGCGGACATCCTCACGCTGCGCAACGCCAACGGCAACGGCCTTACCCTGCGCGCGCAGTAGGGCCTTCGACGAGAAGAGCCGGACACCCGAAGGTGCCCGGCTCTTGTCGTGAAAACGGTTACGGCAGTGGACCGCCCGCGGCGATCGCGGACAGGGTGGCGAACTCGTCACCCTTCAGCGAAGCACCGCCGACCAGCGCACCATCGATATCGGACTGCCCGACCAACTCGCCGACGTTCTTGGCGTTGACCGAGCCCCCGTAGAGCACACGGACACCCGCGGCGACCTCCGCAGAGGCCAGCTCGGCCAGCTCCGCACGAATCGCGCCGCAGACCTCCTGCGCGTCCGCGGGGGTGGCCACCTTACCGGTGCCGATCGCCCAGACCGGCTCGTAGGCGATGACGACCTTCGAGATCTCCTCCGCCGTCAGGCCTTTCAGCGAACCACGCAGCTGCTCGAGGTTGTACTCGACGTGCGTCTTCGCCTCGCGCACGTTCAGGCCCTCACCGATGCAGACGATCGGGGTGATCCCGTACTTCAGCGCCTGCTTGGTTTTGGCCAGCACGAGGGCATCGTCCTCGTGGTGGTACTGCCTGCGCTCGGAGTGCCCGACCGCGACGAAGCTGCAGCCCAGTTTGGCCAGCATCGAGCCGCTGACCTCACCGGTGTAGGCACCCGAGTCGTGCGCCGAAATGTCTTGCGCCCCATAGGTGAGCAGCAGCTTGTCGCCCTCCACCAGCGTCTGCACGCTGCGCAGGTCGGTGAACGGCGGCAGCACCGAGACATCCACCTTGGCGAAGTACTTCTCCGGCAACGCGAACGCGATCTTCTGCACCAGCGCGATCGCCTCGAGATGGTTGAGGTTGAGCTTCCAGTTACCCGCGATGAGCGGCTTCCTGGCGAGAGACTTTGTCACAGTCGTAGCACTCCTCAATCTTCCAGCACTGCGATGCCCGGAAGTTCCTTGCCCTCCAGGTATTCCAGCGACGCGCCGCCGCCGGTGGAGATGTGCGAGAAACCGTCGTCGGGCAGCCCGAGCGCCCGCACGGCCGCCGCGGAGTCGCCACCGCCGACGACGGTGAACGCGCCCTTGCCGGTCGCGGTGCCGATGGCCTCGGCCACGCCCTTGGTGCCGGCCGCGAAGCTCTCGAACTCGAACACGCCCATCGGGCCGTTCCAGAACACCGTCTTAGCCTCGGTCAGCAGCGCGGCGAACCGGGAGGTCGATTCGGGACCGATGTCCAGACCCAGCCACCCATCCGGAATCTCGTGCGCCGGAACGATCTTCGAGTCCGCGTCGGCGGCGAACTTATTCGCCACCACGATGTCGCGGGGCAGGTGGATGACGTCCGCGTACCGGTCGAGCAGGTCCTTGCAGGTGTCGATCATCTCCTCCTGCAACAGCGAGGCGCCCACCGAAAGACCCTGTGCGGCAAGGAAGGTGAAGCACATGCCGCCGCCGATGACCAGCGTGTCGACCTTCGGCGCGAGCGCCTCGATGACCGCGAGCTTGTCCGAGACCTTCGACCCGCCGAGCACGACCGCGTACGGCCGCTCGGTGTCGGTCGTCAGCTTGGCCAGCACGTCGACCTCCGCCGCGACCAGCTGGCCCGCGTAGTGCGGCAGCAGCTTCGCCACGTCGTACACCGATGCCTGCTTGCGATGCACCACACCGAAGCCGTCGGAGACGAACGCGCCGTCGTCGCCGACCAGCTCGACCAGCGCGGCGGCCAGCTTGGCCCGCTGCGCGTCGTCCTTGCTGGTCTCGCGCGGATCGAAGCGGATGTTCTCCAGCAGCAGGACATCGCCGTCGGTCAGCCCCTCGGAGCGCGCGAGCGCGTCCCCGCCGACCACGTCACCGGCGAGCTGGACGTTGCGGCCCAGTTCCTCGGACAATTTCGCGGCGACCGGAGCCAGCGAGAGCTTCGCGTCCCGCTCGCCCTTGGGCCGGCCGAGGTGCGCGGTGACGACCACCTTCGCGCCGGCCTCGGCCAGCGCCTTGATGGTCGGCACGGACGCGATGATCCGGCCGGGGTCGGTGATCTGGCCGTTGTCGTCGAGGGGGACGTTCAGGTCGGAGCGCACGAGCACGCCCCGGCCTTCGACACCCTCGCTGAGCAGATCGTCGAGAGTCTTGATCGTCATGGCCTTCAGAGCGACTTGCCGACGAGGCCGATGAGGTCGGCGAGACGGTTCGAGTAGCCCCACTCGTTGTCGTACCAGCCGACCACCTTCACCTGGTCGTCGATGACCTTGGTCAGCGGCGCGTCGTAGATGCAGGAGTGCGGGTCGGTGACGATGTCGCTGGACACGATCGGGTCCACGTTGTACTTGAGGTAGCCCTTCAGCGCGCCCGCGGCGGCGGCCTGGTAGGCGGCGTTGATCTCGTCGATCGAGGCCGACTTGGCCAGCTTGACCGTGAGGTCGGTGACCGAGCCCGTCGGGACCGGCACGCGCAGCGCGTAACCGTCCAGCTTGCCCTGCAACTCGGGGAGCACCAGGCCGATGGCCTTCGCGGCGCCGGTGCCGGTGGGCACGATGTTCAGCGCGGCGGCGCGGGCGCGGCGCAGGTCGGCGTGCGGCGCGTCCTGCAGGTTCTGGTCCTGCGTGTACGCGTGGATGGTGGTCATCAGGCCACGCTCGATACCGAAGGCATCGTGCAGCACCTTGGCCAGCGGGCCGAGGCAGTTGGTGGTGCACGAGGCGTTGGAGATGATGTTCTGGCTGCCGTCGTACTTGTCGTCGTTGACGCCCATGACCACGGTCAGGTCCTCACCCTTGGCGGGTGCGGAGATGATGACCTTCTTGGCGCCGGACGCGAGGTGGCCCTTGGCCTTGGTCGCGTCGGTGAAGATGCCGGTCGACTCCACGACCACGTCGACGCCCAGGTCGCCCCACGGCAGCGCCGACGGGCCCTCCTTGATGGCCAGCGCCTTGAGCCGCTGGTCACCGACCACGATGGTGTCCTCGCCGTCGAGCGAGACATCCTGCGGCAGGCGGCCGAGGATCGAGTCGTACTTGAGCAGGGTCGCGAGCGTCGCGTTGTCGGTGAGGTCGTTGACCGCGACGATCTCGATGTCGGTGGTGCCCAGCGCCTTCTGCGCCTCCACCGCCCGGAAGAAGTTACGTCCGATACGACCGAAGCCGTTGATGCCTACCCGGACAGTCACGTTATCGCTCCTCAGCTTTCAAGCGGATCATTCCGATGTCTAGTAACAGTAGTGCCCACCCGTTACCGCACTAACATGCACCTGGCCACACCAACACGGTAACCAGCGAAATCAATTACCGATCGGTCTGTTTCCTCACACTACGGCCCACCTACCTGCACCGCAGCCCGGTCAACCACCCTGGCAATCCGATCCGGTTACCCATCCCGGACACGAAAAACGTCCGTCGCCGGCGCCCACTCGCTCGCGAGAATCCGCGCCGTGGCTCGCGAATCCGCGCCGGAAACAGCGCGAGACGGTCGGCGCAGATCCAGAGTCGGGAGTGCGGATCGGGCGCTTCTGGTGTGCTGGCGAAGTCAGCGCCCGTCCCGTGACGGGGTGCGCGTGACAGACATCCGGCCGGGTGGCCCCTGAGGGCACCCGGCCGGATGACGGCTTCGTCAGGCCTCGTCGAGTAGCTCGGCGGTTACGGCCGACTCGGTGTCGGGGATGCCGAGCTCCTTGGCTCGCCGGTCCGCCATCGACAGCAGACGCCGAATCCGGCCCGCCACAGCGTCTTTCGTCATCGGCGGGTCGGCCAGCTGGCCGAGCTCCTCCAGCGACGCCTGACGGTGCTGCACGCGCAGCTTCCCCGCGGCCGCGAGATGGTCGGGCACGTCGTCGCTGAGGATCTCCAGCGCGCGCTCCACCCTGGCGGCCGCGGCGACCGCGGCCCTGGCCGAGCGGCGCAGGTTGGCGTCGTCGAAGTTGGCCAGCCGGTTCGCGGTGGCCCGCACCTCGCGGCGCAGCCTGCGCTCCTCCCAGACGATCCGGGTGCCGTGCGCACCCATCCGGGTGAGCAGCGCGCCGATCGCCTCGCCGTCGCGCACCACGACCCGATCGGTGCCGCGCACCTCCCGTGCCTTGGCGGTGATGCCCAGCCTGCGGGCCGCGCCGACGAGCGCGAGCGCCGCCTCCGGGCCCGGGCAGCTGACCTCCAGCGCGGACGAACGGCCCGGCTCGGTGAGCGAGCCGTGCGCGAGAAACGCTCCGCGCCAAGCGGCTTCGGCGTCCGCGATGCTGCCGCCGACCACCTGGGCGGGCAGGCCGCGCACCGGACGACCGCGCACATCGAGCAGCCCGGTCTGCCGGGCCAGCGCCTCGCCCTCCTTGGACACGCGCACCACGTAGCGGGAGGTCTTGCGCAGACCACCCGCGCCGAGCACGTGCACATCGGAGCCGTAGCCGTATAGCTCGAAGATCTCCCGGCGCAGCCTGCGGGCGATGGAACCCATGTCCACCTCGGCCTCGACGATCACCCGCCCGCCGACGATGTGCAGCCCGCCCGCAAAACGCAGCAATGCGGACAGTTCCGCCTTGCGGGAACTGACTTGCGACACCGTGAGCCTGCTCAGCTCGTCTTTCACATCGGCTGTCATCGCCACGAGACGCGCTCCTTTCCACCCAACCCGGAACGCACATCCTGACCCATGTGCCGTCCCTCGACTCGAAGCCCTGCCATTTGCGGCCGAGGTTGCCGGATCAGTTGATCCAGTGCGGCGGCAAGCTTTCCGGGGTGATGCCGGTCCGTCCCCGCCTCGGCGACATCGGAGAAGGTTACCCGTGCGCGCAGCTGTTCGGCGGCTCTCGCCACATGTTCTCTTTCGCGACCCTCGGGCACCGACCCGGAATCGACCAAAACTTCGTCGACCACGAATTCCGGTGCGTGCTGGGACAATACATGCAGGTGCCGTTCGGCGGAGAAACCCGCCGTTTCGCCGGGCTCGGCGGCGAGATTCAGCACCAGAACTTTTCTGGCTCGGGTGTACACCAGCGCCTCTCGTAGTTCGGGGACGAGCACATGGGGGATGACGCTGGTGAACCAGGAACCTGGTCCGAGAACGACCACATCGGCGTGTTCGATGGCCGAGGTGGCTTCTTGACTGGCCGGCGGATCGGACGGGATCAGCCGTACGCGGCGGACTTTACCGGGCGTGGTCGCGATGGCGACCTGGCCGCGAATGCAGCGGCTGACCCGCGGATCCGCTTCCAGCCCAGCCACATCCGCTTCGATGTCGAGCGCGATCGGCGACATCGGCAGCACCCGTCCGGTGATGCGCAACAGCTTCGCGACCTCGTCGAGGGCAGCGACCGGGTCGCCCAGCACCTCGGTCAGCCCGGCCAGGATGAGGTTGCCGACCGAGTGACCGGCGAGCGCGCCGGTGCCGCCGAAGCGGTGCTGCACGGTCTGGGTCCAGATGCCGTCAGGGTCCGCGGCCAGGGCGGCGAGCGCCATCCGCAGGTCGCCGGGGGGCAACACGCCTAGTTCGGCGCGTAGGCGACCGGACGAACCGCCGTCGTCGGCCACCGTGACGACCGCGCTGATCTTCCTGGTCAACCGCCGGACCGCGGTCAGCGTCGCGTATAGGCCGTGCCCGCCGCCCAGCGCCACTATCGCCGGGTCGGATTCCCAACCAGTCATTCGCGCCCCAGATCCCGATGCACGACCCGCACCACGTCGGCGGATCCCTCGGGCACGCCGGCGCCCTCGCTCATCAGTTCGCCGAGCGCCTCGGCGATCGCCACGCTGCGGTGCTTGCCTCCGGTGCAGCCCACTGCCACCGTCATGTATCGCTTCCCCTCTTGGCGGTACCCGTTCATGGTCAGCTCGACCAGGTGGTGGCAGGTACGCAGGTAATCGTCCGCGCCGGGGCGCGACAGCACGTACTCGCTCACCACCGATTCCTGACCAGTGTGTTCCCGCAATTCCGGTATCCAATGTGGATTAGGTAGAAAACGCACATCCAACACCATGTCGGCGTCGAGTGGAACCCCATGTTTGAAGCCGAAGGACTGCACGGTGAGCTGTAAGGCGCTCGGCACGCCGCCGCCGAAGGCCTCCTCCAGCTTGCGGTGCAGCTGGTGGATGGACAGTTCGGTGGTGTCGATGACCAGATCCGCCGCGGTTTTCACGGCCGAGAGCCGGATCCGTTCGGCGGCGATGCCCGCCGAGAGCGTGCCGTCCTTGCTCTCGCTCTGCAGCGGATGCCTGCGCCGGGCGAAGCCGAAGCGCCGGATCAGCACGTCGTCGGAGGCCTCGAGGAACAGCACCTTGGTTTCGATGCCGAGCTTGTGCAATTGGTCGGTGACCACCGAGAGATCGCCGGTGAAGAACCGGCTGCGCACGTCCATCACCAAGGCGAGACTGCGGATCGGCGGTTCGGCGGAGGCGCCCAGTTCGACCATCCGGCCGATCAGTTCCGGCGGCAGGTTGTCGGCCACGTACCAGCCGAGGTCCTCGAGCACGCGGGCCGCGGTACCGCGGCCCGCGCCGGATAGTCCGGTCACGATGACGACTTCGACCTGCGGGTTCGCCGCTGCGACAGCGCTCGAGGGGCCGGCCCGCCCCTCGGTCTGTCGCGGATTACCCGCAGTGTTGTTCGATTCGACGCGTGTCATGTCCTATGGGATCCGTCTCTTGGGTACCTCTCGAATCATCCCGCACCGGTCCCGGTATCGGGCGCAGACATGCGTGATTACCTTCCGCAGAGCAACTGAGTGGTTCACAAACCTGGGATGGAACGGTACCGAGGATATAGGTGGATGGCAGGGAAGCAGATGATTCCGATGTTTCTCAGCCTCCCTGCAGGGCAGCGAGTACGGCTTTCGCGGTCGCCAGCCCGATGCCGGGGACCTCGGTGATCTCCTCCACCGTGGCCTGTTTCAGCTTCGCGACCGAACCGAAATGGGTAACCAGCGCGGTTCGGCGCGCCGCACCGAGCCCGGGGACCGAGTCCAGCGCCGACGCGGTCATCCGGCGGGAACGTTTGCTGCGGTGGAAGGTGATGGCGAACCGGTGCGCCTCGTCACGGACTCGTTGCAGCAGGAACAGGGCCTCGCTGTTGCGCGGCATGATCACCGGGTCGCTCTCCCCCGGCACCCAGACCTCTTCGAGACGTTTGGCCAGGCCGATCACCGCCACGTCGGTGATGCCGAGTTCGTCGAGCACCTCGGCGGCGGCCGCGACCTGGGGCGCGCCGCCGTCGACCACGTACAGGTTGGGCGGGTAGGCGAACTTGCGCGGGCGGCCCGTATCCGGGTCGATGCCCGGGCGGGACAGGAGATCCGCTGTGTCGTCGGCGTTTTCGGCCGCCTGGTCCTCGGTGGCCATCAGGTCGCGTTCCTTCTGCAATTTGTAGAACCGCCGCCTGGTCACCTCCCGGATGCTGCCGACGTCGTCGGAGCGGCCGTCGCCGGCCGCCTCCTTGATCGTGTAGTGCCGGTACTCGGACTTGCGGGCCAGGCCGTCCTCGAACACCACCAGCGAGGCGACCACGTCGGTGCCCTGCACGTGGCTGATGTCCACACATTCGATCCGCAGCGGGGCGCTGTCGAGTTCGAGCGCGTCCTGAATGGCTTGCAGCGCAGCCGATCTCGAGGTCAGGTCGCCCGCGCGCTTGAGTTTGTGCTGTTGCAGCGCCTCCATCGCGTTGCGCTGCACGGTCTCGGCCAGGGCCTTCTTATCGCCGCGCTGCGGCACGCGCAGCTGCACGGCCGAGCCGCGCAGGTTGGACAGCCACTCCTGGAGCTGGTCGGTGTCGGCGGGGAGTTCGGGGACCAGCACCTCGCGCGGGACCACGGTGGCGGGCTGCTCGGATTCGCCGAGTTCGGCCACCGCGACCTGTTCGCCGTAGAACTGGGTGAGGAACTGTTCGACCAGCACGGCCAGCTCGCTGCCCGCCTCGGGCGCGTCGATGGCGTCGCCGGATTTGTCCACCACCCAGCCGCGCTGACCACGGACCCGGCCGTCGCGGACGTGGAAGATCTGCACCGCCGCCTCCAGCTCGTCGGTGGCGAAGGCGATCACGTCGGCATCGGTGCCGGTGCCGAGCACGACCGCCTGCTTCTCCAGCGCGCGGCGCAGGGCCTGGACATCGTCGCGCAGGCGGGCGGCGTTCTCGAAGTCCAGGTCTTCGGCGGCGTCCTGCATGCGGCGCTCCAGCTGCCGCACCATGCGGTCGGTGCGGCCGGCCAGGAAGTCGCAGAAGTCCTCGACGATCTGGCGGTGTTCGTCGGCGCTGACCCTGCCGATGCACGGCGCGGAGCACTTGTCGATGTAGCCGAGCAGGCAGGGCCTGCCGATCTGGTTGTGCCGCTTGAACACTCCGTTGGAGCAGGTGCGCGCCGGGAACACGCGCAGCAGCAGGTCCAGGGTTTCCCGGATCGCCCAGGCGTGCGCGTACGGGCCGAAGTAGCGCACGCCCTTCTTGCGCGCGCCGCGGTAGACGAACAGGCGCGGGAACTCTTCGTTGAGCGTCACCGCGAGCACCGGGTACGACTTGTCGTCGCGGTAGCGCACGTTGAAGCGGGGGTCGAATTCCTTGATCCAGTTGTATTCGAGCTGTAGCGCCTCCACCTCGGTGGAGACGACCGTCCACTCCACGCTCGCGGCGGTGGTCACCATCTGCCGCGTACGCGGATGCAAGGAGGCGACGTCGGCGAAGTACGAGTTCAGCCTGCTGCGCAGGCTTTTTGCCTTGCCGACGTAGATGACCTGCCGATGTGCGTCCCGGAACTTGTACACCCCGGGTTCGACCGGAATCGTGCCCGGCTTGGGCCGGTACGTCGCTGGATCTGCCACCCGTCAAGCCTATCGAGCAGGTCCGACAGGTCCGCAGCTACGGCTCGCCGTCGAACCAGTGCTTCGCTTCGGGGCGGGTGAGCTGGTAGACGACGACCATCGATGCGCCGAGCGAATACAGCACGGCGACAATCCATTGCGCGAACGGTACGTCGAGTGGATGGGTCTGCCAGCCGACCACGGCTTGGGCGAGCGCCAGGCTGATCGCCAGGATCCGCACGCCGCTCGCGCCGCGGGCGAATCCGCCGGCGACGAGGGCGAGCAGCCAGCTGAACAGGAACTGGATCGCCGCGCCTCCGGCGGCCTCGGCGCCGAGCATCAGGCCCATGAGGATCGCGTAGACGAGGCCGAATCCCGCCAGGCCCCAGGTGGCTTCGCGCGCTTCCCTGGCCGGCGCGGGCAGCTCGGTCAGCGCCCATAATCGCTCGGCTACGGCTAAATCATCGTCTGAAGACTCAGCGCCCACGGCGCCCCCACTTCCCGATCCACACGCTCGGCCCGAATCGACGGGCGCGGGCAGAACGGTAGATCACCGGGACGAGTCGGACAACCCGGACGTGGTAACCGTTATTCGACGGCGATCAGCCGTTCATTCGCCGCGCGAAAGCCCGTGCTGGCGTAGCGCGTCCAGCAGGCCGGTCGGGCGTTGCTCGGTCGGCACCGGATCTACCAGGGCGAAGCGACAGCCGAGCGCGGTCGCGCCGCCGTCCGCCTCGGCGCTGTCGCCGACCATCAGGGCGGCGTCGGGTTCGACGCCGAGTTTGCCGAGGGTGGCGGCGAAGATGCGCGGATCGGGTTTGATCGCGCCGATCTCGAAGGAGAGGGCGAAGGCGTCGACGTAGCGGTCCCAGTTGCGGGAGACGAACGCCGGGCGGATGTCGAAAGCGATATTGCTGACGACGGCGACCTGAATGCCTTGGCCCGCAAGCAGAGTCAGCACCTCGTCGACGTCCGGGTAGGGCGTCCAGGCCAGGGGATCGATCAGGCGGCGGTAGAGGAATTCCGCCTGGTCCGCGGTGGGCACGCCGGATTTGGTCAGAACCTCGAGGTAGGCCTGCCGATGCAGTTTCGGGTCCAGGTCGCGGTGGTCCCACGCGTATTGGCCCTGCGGGCCGAACTGCACGAGTTGCTCGACCGGTGCCGTCATCCGGCGCAGCAGTTCCGCCTTCTCGTGCACGTCGAAGGCTCGGCCGTCGGCCGTGACCAGCTCATCACCCCACCAATCCTTCTCCTCCAGTCGAAACAACGTCCCGGAATAGTCGAAGAGCACCGCCTCGATGGTCACCGCACCAGCGTACCGACGGGTCCGTCGCGGACGAGGTCGTCGCAGGCCAGCGCGGTGCCCCCGGCGAATCCGGGCGACAACCGGTGGCGCGCAACCGAGTTCATCCGGAGCCGGCGCGTCCACTCGGCACCGTGGGCGCAGGTCGCCGACCGGTCCGGTCCGTGGAATCCCCGCCGACGGCGACTGCCGCGCCGGGCGCCGCGTAGGTGCGACAAATTTCTCCCGCGTTGTCGGTGCCGGGCGTTAGAGTCCCCCCATGAGGCGCACGCGAGGTACGTGGACGGGTGTGGCGGCGGCGTTGCTGCTCGCCCTCGGGACGGTGACGGCTTGTTCGTCCGACGAGGACAAGGCGAGCAACGTCTGCGACACGGTGCCGAACGGCACGCCGGTGGCCGCGACGTCACCCGGCGCGCCGGCCGGTAAGACGCCGGACATCAGCACCAACCCGGAGATCGCCACGGGTTACCGATCCGCGATGACGCCCGTGCACACGAAGACGTTCGCGGTATCGACGGCGAACCCGGTGTCGACCAAGGCGGCGTGCGCGGTGCTGCGCGACGGCGGCACCGCAGCCGACGCGCTGATCGCGGCGCAGGCCGTGCTCGGCCTGGTGGAGCCGCAGGCCTCCGGCATCGGCGGCGGCTCGTTCCTGCTGTATTACGACGCCGCGGCGAAGACCGTCGACGCCTATGACGGGCGCGAGGTCGCGCCCGCCGCCGCCACCGAGAACTACCTGCGCTGGGTCGACGACGCCAACCGGACCGAGCCGAAGCCGAACGCGCGAGCCAGCGGCCGGTCCATCGGCGTGCCGGGGGTGCTGCGCATGCTGGAGATGGCCCACCGCGACCACGGCAAGACCGGCTGGCGCGAGCTGTTCGATCCGGCCATCGGCCTCGCCGATCGCGGCTTCCCGATCAGTCCCCGATTCGCCGGGCAGATCGCGGAGTCGGCCAAGGATCTCGCCCGCGACGACGCCGCGAAGGCCTACTTCCTCAACCCGGACGGCACCGCCAAGGCCGCCGACACCGTGCTGACCAACCCGGCCATGTCGAAAACCTTGAGCGCCATCGCCGCAGACGGCGCCAACGCCTTCTACACCGGCGCCATCGCCCGCGACATCGTCGACGCCGCCACCACGACCTCCGGCGACCGCACCCCGAGCCTGATCACCACCGCCGACCTGGCGAACTACCAGGCGAAGAAGCGCACCGCCCTCTGCACCACCTACCGCACCCACGAGATCTGCGGCATGCCCGCCCCGTCCTCCGGTGGCAGCACGGTCGCCGCGACCCTCGGCATCCTGGAGAACTTCGACCTCGCCGCGTTGCCCCCGGACAATCTCGGCGCCGGCACCGACGCGCGCAACGGCGGCAAGCCGAAGGCCGATGCGGTGCACCTCATCGCGGAGGCCGAGCGGCTCGCCTACGCCGACCGCAACAAGTACGTGGCCGACCCGGATTTCATTCCGCTGCCCGGTAATTCGATCCAGACCCTGCTGAACAAGGATTACCTCAAGCAGCGTGCGGCCCTGATCGACCGCGGCCACAGCATGGGTACCGCACAGCCCGGCGACTTCGGACCGGTCCCGGTCGGCATCGGCCCGCAGCCGCCCGAGCACGGCACCAGCCACATCTCCGTGGTGGACAAGTACGGCAACGCCGCGTCGATGACCACCACGGTGGAATCCGCGTTCGGCTCGTTCCACCTGGTCGACGGCTTCGTGCTGAACAACCAGCTCACCGACTTCTCCGCCGACCCGCTCGGCACCGACGGCGCACCGGTCGCGAATCGCGTCCAGCCCAACAAGCGCCCGCGCAGCTCGATGGCCCCCACCCTGGTCTTCGACAAGTCCGCCGACGGCACCCGCGGCCAGCTCACCCACGTCACCGGCTCCCCCGGCGGCTCGGTGATCATCCAGTTCGTCGTGAAAACACTGATCGGCATGCTCGATTGGGGCTTGGACCCGCAACAGGCCGTGTCCGCGTTGTCCTTCGGCGCGGGCAACGCCCCCGCCACCGGCCTCGGCGGCGAACACCCCAGCATCAACACCGCCGACAACGGCAACAACGACGCCCTGGTCACTCGCCTGCGCCAACTGGGCCACCAGGTTTCGGTGGCCCCGCAGTCCAGCGGCCTGAGCGCCATCCAACGCGAACCCGACGGCTGGATCGGCGGCGCCGACCCCCGCCGCGAGGGCGCGGTCCTCGGCGACACGCGCTGACCCGATCCGGCCACCAGGACCCACCCGAGCTCGCGCCTTCAGAGGCGTGTGCAACGCAGAGGATCCGCACTCCCTTTCGGGATCCGTTCTCGCTATAGGGCGCTAGTCAGAGTACGAACCTCGAGAGCGGGTGCGGATTTCGCTGAAACCAGCGCGCCTCGTCCGGCGCTAGCCCACGGGACCAATCTCGAGAGAGGGTGCGGACTTCGCTGAAACCAGCGCGCCTCGCCCGGGGCTAGCCCACGGGACGAGTCTCGAGAGAGGGTGCGGATTTCGCTGAATTGGGCGCGCCTCGCCCGGAGTTAGCCCACGGGACGGATCTCTAGAGCAGGTCCGGATTTCGCTGAAACTGGCGCGCCTCGTCCGGGGGTCAGCCCACGGGACGGGTCTCGAGGAGGATGCAGATTTCTCGAAAGAGGGCGGTGCCTTGCCCAGAGCGTTGGTCCGGTGCGGATCCCGAGAGACGGGTGCGGATCTCGGGATCCTTGGAGTCAGCGGGATAACAGCATCGGGTAGACCACGGGACCGTGGTCGATGGGGAGTTCACCCTGTTGGACGAAGCCGAAGCGCTGATAGAAGGACAGGCTGGCGCGGGTGTTGGAGACTACGAAGCAGGGTTCGGCGGAGGTGGCGAGGCGTTGTTCGAGCAGGGCCGATGCGAAGCCCCGGCGCTGAGCATCCGGGTGGGTGCCGACCGCGGCCAGATAGAGGTGCGGGGTGGCCGGGCGCACGTCTTCCATCTGCCGCGAAGCCGCGAGGGCGCGCGGCAGGCTGCCCTTCAGGGTGCGGAACAGGCTGAACGGCTTGGCAATCGACGACACGATGCCAGCCGGTTCCCACAGCGCGACGCTGACGATGTTCCCGTTCTCGTCGCACGCCGAGTCGACCATGCCGGTCTCGGCGCGCGACGCGATGCGCGAATCCCAGAACGACGGCAACGCCTGCTGCCGGATCGCCGGACGCGGCCAGAGATAGGTCATCAGCGGATCCTCGGCGAAGGCCGCCGCAAGGACGAGCGCACCGGTCTGCATACTTGAAGATTAACGGGCAAACGCATCGCTACCCCACCACGCGGCCCCGACACGCGCTCCGCGTCGCTCAGCGGCTGCGCCCGCAACTACTTGCGACGATCCGCAACGCAGCAGCAACGACGCCGCTGATCACCCTTGATCGGCGGTGTACTTCGCGCCCAGTTCGCGGAGCCTGTCCATCGCCTGCGCGGCGTATTCCTTGTCGTTGGAACGAATCGCCAGCATCGGCACATAGTCGTCGTTGACGAGTTCGAGCTGGGCCCACGCCTTCTTGTCCGGGAAGGTGACGCCACGCACGGTGTTCCACGGAAAATCGCTGTCGCCCAAGATATTCCGGACGGACACCCCGTCGGCACCGACGCGTACCCGCGGCCGGGTGAGCAGCAGCACGGCGGCGGCGATCAACAACCCGATGCCGATCATGGCGAGCTGATCGGCCACACGGAAGTTCACCCCGGTCGACCCGGTGCGCAACCAGATACCGCCGGCCAAGAAGGCGACGGCAATCACGGCGGCGACGATCCGCGCGGTGCGCACGGCCCGCCGGGGACGCACCTCGAGTTCCCACTCCGGCGAATCCCCCTGCCCCGCAGCGGGTTCGCGGTAGGACCGGCCCTGCCCGCCCACTAGGCGGACTGCCGCAGCGACCGGAGTGTCAGTGCGGCGTCCAGCGCCGCGGCGCAGGCTTGCTCACCTTTGTTCTCGGCCGAACCGGGCAGCCCGGCCCGGTCCAGTGCTTGCTCCTCGTCGTTGGTGGTGAGCACCCCGTTCGCCACGGGCGTGCCCGCGTCCAGCGAAACCCGCGTGAGCCCGGCGGTCACCGCATCGCACACATACTCGAAATGCGGTGTCCCACCACGGATCACCACACCGAGCGCGACCACCGCGTCGTGGGTGCGCGCCAGCTCCTGCGCCACCACCGGCAGTTCCATCGCCCCGGCGCAGCGCACCACCGTGACGTGCAGGACTCCGGCGTCCTTGGCCACCTGCTCGGCGTTCGCCACCAGGGTGTCGCAGATCGTGGTGTGCCAGCGCGACGCGACGATGCCGAGTTTCAGGTCCTTGGCATCCGCGAGCGCGAAAGTCGGTACGCCGGTACCGCTCATCGATGATTCCCCTTTGTGAATTAGCGGGCGGTCTCGCCCAGATCGATGTCGTCGAGCCCGATCAGGTCGTGACCCATCCGGTCACGCTTGGTCCGCAGGTAGCGCAGGTTTTCGGCGTTGGCGCGCAACGGCATCGGTACCCGGTCGGTGATCTTGAGGCCGTACCCGTCCAGGCCGACCCGCTTGGCCGGATTGTTGGTGAGCAGCCGCATCGAGCGAATCCCGAGGTCGACCAGGATCTGCGCGCCGGTGCCGTAGTCGCGCGCGTCGGCGGGCAACCCGAGCTCCAGGTTCGCGTCGACCGTATCGTGGCCGGAGTCCTGCAACTGGTAGGCCTGCAACTTGTGCATGAGCCCGATGCCGCGGCCCTCGTGCCCGCGCATGTAGAGCACCACGCCGCGACCCTCCTGGGCCACCATCTCCAGCGCGGCGTCGAGCTGCGGACCGCAGTCGCAGCGCAGCGAGCCGAACACGTCGCCGGTGAGGCACTCCGAATGCACCCGCACCAGCACGTCCTCGCCGTCGGCCAGATCGCCGCGCACCAGCGCGACATGCTCGACCTCGTCGTAGATGCTCTGGTAACCGACGGCCATGAATTCGCCGTGCGCCGTGGGGATCCGCGCCTCGGCGACCCGGATGACGTGCTTCTCGTGCCGGCGTCGCCAGGCGATCATGTCGGCGATGGAGATCAGCGCGAGGTTGTGCTCGTCGGCGAAGACGCGCAGCTCCTCGGTGCGGGCCATGTGGCCCTCGTCCTTCTGGCTGACGATCTCGCAGATCACGCCCGCCGGACGCAGCCCGGCCATCCGGGACAGGTCGACCGCGGCCTCGGTGTGACCGGGCCTGCGCAGCACGCCGCCGTCCTTCGCGCGCAACGGCACCACATGGCCGGGGCGGGTGAAGTCGTCGGCCTTCGCCTCGTCGGAAGCGAGCAGGCGCATGGTGGTCGCGCGGTCGGCGCCCGAGATACCGGTGGTGATGCCCTCGCGGGCGTCGACCGACACGGTGTAGGCGGTGCCGTGCTTGTCCTGGTTCATCGCGTACATCGGCGGCAGGCCGAGGCGATCGCAGTCGTCTCCGGTCAGGGGCACGCAGATGTAGCCGGAGGTGTAGCGAATCATGAAGGCCACCAGCTCCGGGGTGGCCTTCTCGGCCGCGAAGATGAGGTCGCCCTCGTTCTCGCGGTCCTCGTCGTCGACGACGACGACCGCCTTACCCGCGGCGATGTCGGCGACGGCGCGCTCGATGGTGTCGAACCTGGTCACGTCTGTTGTGCTCCATCTCGAAATAGGTCCGCCCCTACAGTACGGCGTCGCACGCGGATGTTGACCGCCCGGCCGCTCACCCGCGCTGCTGCAGACGTTCGACGTACTTGGCGATCACGTCCACCTCCAGATTGACCGTCGTGCCGACGGTGGCGAAGCCGAGATTGGTGAGGGCGAGCGTGGTGGGGATGAGCGAGACCTCGAACCAGTCCTTGCTGCCGGCTTCGGCGGGCTCGTCGGCGACGCCGAGACCGGAGACGGTGAGCGAGATGCCGTCGACGGTGATCGAGCCCTTCTCCACCACGTAGCGGGCGATCGAGTCGGGCAGCGAGATGCGCACGACCTCCCAGTTCTCCGAGGGGGTGCGGGAGAGCACGGTGCCGGTGCCGTCGACGTGGCCCTGCACGAGATGTCCGCCGAGGCGGCTGTTCAGCGCGGCGGCGCGTTCCAGGTTGACCTTGGATCCGGTGTCCAGTTTGCCGATGCTGGATCGGTTCAGCGTCTCCTGCATCACGTCGACGGTGAACGAGTCGCCGCCGATCACCTCGACGACGGTCAGGCAGACGCCGTTCACCGCGATCGAGTCGCCGTGCCCGGCATCGGAGGTCACCAGCCCGCCCCGGATCGTCAGCCGGGCGGCGTCGGCCAGCCGCTCGGTGGCGACGATCTCGCCCAGTTCCTCGACGATGCCTGTGAACATGCCTGACTCCCTGTCGCGTCGTAGTCCCCGGTTGCGGAACAGCCCGGCCGCGACGGGTATTCCCGCCGGTCGGTACCGCTGGATCCAGCTTAACGACGGCTCGTCGTAGGGGACACCACGGTTCCACCCAAGGAAACCATCGGACCACTTCCCGGCAACCGCCGAGGGAACCAAACCGTCAGCCAAGCGACACCCGCCAGAGCAAACGGCTAATAACGAATCGATTCCCAATTGAGCTCGAGCATGCGGATAAATCGCACATTAAAGGTCTGCTGGAATTGTTTGTTCGCACTATGGATACCGCACAATTGCGTTTTGCAGACTTCTGGCAACCCGCGAATCCCGGGCATACCCATTCGCAACACACTTTTAACGTTTGCTTGCGCCGTGACCGAAATAGACGCAATATTGTTATGTAGCTGATTCCTTCCGTTCAACTTTCACACCGGGCGGTTCGATGCGGAACCGTTCGACCTGGTGAAGCGCCTGCGGAGCCGGGGAGTTCGACCCAGGGATTGTCCACCACTCGAGGAAGTCAGATAACGACAGTGGGTCAAATCAAGTTCGACACAGTTGGGGGCGCGGAGTGACCACTCTTCTCGATTCGACGCTGGAAGTTCGCTGCGTGCAGTACCGTCGCGAATTGCACCTGCCCGCCTCGATCGATCCCACCTCGCGTCGCATTCTGTTGCATATCGGCGCCCATTACGGCGCCATCACCATGCCCGCCGATCTCGGCGAACGGGTGCAGCAACGACTCGAGCAGGCCGCCATCGCGGGCCCGGTCGTCGATCATCCACGCGCCAAGCGCTGGACCTTCCTGACCGGTCCGTATCGGCCGGACACGCTGACCGCCGCGGTCTCCGCCGAGCTGTTCCGGATGTACGCCACGGTCGCCTGCACCGGCAGCCAGGTCGTGCTGCCCTCACCGGACGACGAGCACACCGGTTATCGCACCTGGATCCGCCCGCCCGAGGCGGCGACCACCCGGCCGCCGCTCAACGCGGTGATCGAGGCGACCAGGTCCGTCGGCACCCGCAAAGTCCGCGCGCTGTAACCGCTTTCGCGGATCAGACGGTACGCAGCGCGGCGGCCTGACTGCGCAGCGCTTCGACGGCAGCACCCGGATCGGCCGTGTTGTAGACCGCGGACCCGGCGACGAAGCAGTCGATGCCCGCCTCCGCCGCGGCCTCGATCGTGTCGGTATTGATGCCACCGTCGATCTCGACCAGCAGCCGCAACTCGCCCGCGTCCACCAGATTGCGCACGACGCGCGCCTTGCTCAAGACGTCGGCGATGAACGACTGACCGCCGAAGCCGGGCTCGACGCTCATCACCAGCAGGGTGTCGAACGAACGCAGAATCTCCAGGTACGGCTCGATCGGTGTGTTCGGTTTCACCGAAAGACCGGCCTTGGCTCCGGCCGCGCGGATATCGCGGGCCACCGCGACCGGATCGTCGGTCGCCTCGGCGTGGAAGGTCACGTTGTGCGCGCCCGCCTCGGCGTACGGCGGCGCCCAGCGAGCCGGGTCCTCGATCATCAGGTGGCAGTCGAGCGGAATGTCGGTCGCCTTCAGCAGGCTCTCGACCACCGGGAGTCCGAGGGTCAGGTTCGGCACGAAGTGCGCGTCCATCACGTCGACGTGTAGCCAGTCGGCGCCGGCGACCGCTCGGGCCTCGTCCGCGAGATGGGCGAAGTCGGCGGAAAGGATGGAGGGGGCGATCATCGGGACGGCCGGGCGCGCGTAAGTCGGGGTGGACACAACGCCGCAGTCTATCGGTAGTGGGGGTTGCCCAGCTCCCGAGTGGGTAGCCTGATGAGGGTGATCAACATTTCGGCGGAACAGGGGCTCTACAGCACCCCGGTGGAGATTCGGGTGGCCGCATCGGTCACACAGCTGCCCATCGTTCGTGGGCTCGCCGAAACTCTCGTGCTACTAAGCGATTTCACGCTCGACGAGGTGGCCGACATCCGGCTCGCCGTCGACGAGGTCTGCTCGACCTTGATCGCCGTCGCCAAGCCCGACAGCAGCCTGAACTGCCGATTCACCGTGGGCGAGACCGAACTGCTGGTCCGCGTCAGCGGGATCGCCGGTAAGGAGGGCTTACCTGATCAGCGCAGCTTCGGCTGGCACGTGCTGCGCACGCTCACCGATGAGGTGCAGGCGACCCAGGATTCGTTCGATTCGACGGTTTCCGGATATCCGACGACGGTCGAGTTCCGTCGGGTCCGGGGGAAAGCGTAGTGGCGGACGAGGACACCGTGTTCGACTCCGATCGCGACGACAACGCCGATACCGTCACCGATGAGGGGGACAACCCCGCCGACGAGGCGGAAACCGTCACCAGCGAGGACGCCGCCGAGGAGACCGAGACCCTCGAGGCCGTGAAGACCGTCGCCGGCTACGACGACGTCGGGTTGCTCTTCGAACAGCTCGGCGCGAGCAAGCCGGGAACCGCGCGGCACAGCGCGATCCGCGCCGAACTGATCAGCCGCTGCATTCCGCTGGCCGACCACATCGCGCGCAAATTCAGCGGGCGCGGTGAGCCGTTCGACGATTTGACCCAGGTCGCGCGGGTCGGGCTGGTGCACGCGGTCGACCGATTCGATGTCGAGCGCGGTTCGAACTTCCTGTCCTTCGCGGTGCCGACCATCATGGGCGAGGTTCGCCGGTACTTCCGCGACAACACCTGGGCGATGCGCGTGCCGCGGCGGGTCAAGGAGACGCACCTGCGGATCGGTGCGGCGATCGACGCGCTGTCCCAGCGGCTCGGCCGATCACCCACCGCCAAGGAGATCGCCGCCGAACTCGACGTGGACCCGGACGAGGTGACCCAGGCCGTCATCGCCGGCAACGCCTACCAGCCGAGTTCCATCGACGCCGCCACCCTCGGCCGCGACACCGACGCCTCACTGCTGGACACGCTCGGCGAGGAAGAGGCCCAATTCGACCGGGTCGAAGAGTATGTCGCGATCCGGCCGCTGCTGGCCGGGCTGCCCGAGCGCGAGCGGCGCATCCTCACCATGCGGTTCTTCGAGTCGATGACGCAGACCCAGATCGCGCAGCAGATGGGGATCTCGCAGATGCACGTCTCCCGCATCCTCGCGAAAACCCTTGCCCGGCTGCGGGAACAGTCCAGCCGGGAGTGACTAGCCCTGGAACTCGCGTTGCCCGCGCACCTTCGGCGGGGCGGTGAGCCACCAAGCGTCGTCCAGCATTTCGCGAAGCTGTTCGCGGGCAACGTGTTCCAGATCGATCAGAATGATGCCGTACCCGTCGTAGTGCGGAGTCGTGTAGAACGCCGGATCGCCGGAAGCCAGTAGCGCCTCCTTCTCGGCGAGATCGCACACCAGGGCCACCCCGCCCTCCGCCTCCACCCGCAACCGGCAGAACCCCTTCCCCCCGACCTTCAACGCCGGACTACGCCACCACGTCGCCTCCTCCACCCCCGGCAGCCCCACCCCAAGCTTCACCACATCTTCCCAAGTCAGCGCCATTCCCCCCAGTCTGCTCCCCACCCACCACCCCGTCTTGGACAAATGGAAGCGGCCGCCGCGCGCGCCGAAACTCCTGGACAGATGATCACCGGGAACTGATGCTGGCATATCGCGAGAGGCAAACAGCACCAGTTCCCTCTCGATTCGGCACCACCACCTAGGGGCACGAGCGGACAGCATGCCCCCGCATGCCCGCGCGAATCTAGTCGCGCGCATGGCGTCGCGGCGCGCACGATCCTAGGCCGGGCAACAAACGCTGACCGTTGGGCAAGTCCGGGTGCGCGCAAGACCGTAGTAGCGGACGCCGCGCAGGAGGTCGCCGTCGGTGACACCGGTCGCGCAGAAGAAGACGTTGTCGCCGGCCACCAGGTCTTCGGTGGTGAGCACCCGATCGAGATCGTGGCCGGCGTCGATCGCCTTCTGCCGCTCCTCGTCGTCGGTCGGTGCGAGCATGCCCTGGAGTTCGCCGCCCATACAGCGCATGGCGGCGGCCGCGATGATGCCCTCGGGGGTGCCGCCGACGCCGACCAGGATGTCGGTGCCCGAATCGGGGCGAGCCGCGGCGATGGCGCCCGCGACGTCACCGTCGGAGATCAGCCGGATGCGCGCGCCCGCGTCGCGGACCTCCTGGATCAGCCCGGCCGGTCCAGGACGCAGACGGTGAGGCCCGACTTCGCAAGGGTTGCCGCCGCGCACGGTCTACGTAATCGCGCACGAAATCGGTGACTGGATCGTGCGCGGCTGGAGAGGCATGCGCGGCGGCTTACCGGGTCAGGGTTTGCGGAGGGCGGCCATGAACATGGCGTCGGTGCCGTGGCGGTGGGGCCAGAGTTGGGCGGTGGGGCCGTCGCCGAGGTCGGTGACGCCGGGGAGGAGCTCGCGGGTGTCGAGTTGTTCGGCGCCTAGGCGGCGGACAGCGTCGGCTACCACGACTACGGTTTCCTGGAGGTGGGGGGAGCAGGTGGAGTACAGGAGGACGCCGCCGGGGCGCAGGAGATCCCATGCGGCGGTGAGCAATTCGCGTTGCAGGGTGACCAGATCGGCGACGTCGGCGGGGGTGCGGCGCCAGCGGGCCTCCGGGCGGCGGCGCAGCGCGCCGAGACCGGTGCACGGGGCGTCGACCAGGATGCGGTCGTAGCCGGGGGTCAGTCCGCTGTCGCGGCCGTCGGTGACGTGGATGTCGACCGGCAGGCCTTGGACGGAGTTGCGGACGAGTTCGGCGCGATGTTCGGCGGGTTCGACGGCGTCGACGCGGAAGCCATCGATCGCGGCAAGCGTACCGAGCAAGGCCGCCTTGCCGCCCGGACCCGCACACAGGTCCAGCCAGCGGCCGCCGTCCGGACCGTTCAGCGGGGCGCGGGTCAGCGCGAGCGCGACGAGCTGACTGCCTTCGTCCTGCACGCCGGCCATTCCGTCGCGGACCGGCTCGAGTTTGCCGGGGTCGCCGCCGTCCAGGTACACCGCGTACGGCGACCAGCGGCCCTCTTCGCCGCCGGTGACCAGCGCCAATTCCTCGGCGGTGATCTCGCCGGGCCGGGCGACCAGGTGGACCGCCGGCCGCGCGTCATCGGCGGCCAGCGCGTCGTGCAGTTCGCCCGCTCGCGCGCCGAGCGCGTCGGCGAACGCCTGCGCGATCCACACCGGATGCGCGAACTCGAACGCCAGCCGCCCCACCGGATCCTTCGGCGCGAGCTGCTCGACCCACTCCTCGACCGTCATCTCCCCCGCGCGGCGCAGCACCGCGTTCACGAATCCCGCTTTACCCGCACCGAATTCGGCCCGCGCGAGCGCCACCGACGTATCGACCGCCGCATGCGCCCCGATCCGAGTCCGCAGCAGCTGATACACGCCCAGCCGCAACACATCCAGCAAGGAACCGTCGATCTCCGCGATCGGCCGGCCCGCCCCGGCTTCGATCACCGCATCGAGCAGCCCGAGTGAACGGCAGGCCCCATACGCGAGCTCGGTCGCCAGCGCCGCATCCCGCCCGGTGATCCGCCGCTCCCGAAGCAGCGCCGGCAGCACAAGATTCGCGTAAGCGTCCCGCTCCCGCACCGCCCGCAACACATCCCGAGCCACGAGACGAGGCGCGTCAACCGGCTCACCCGCGGTTGTGCGTCCCCCCGCGACTGATCCCCGATCGGCCGACCGCGCCCCACCGCGCCCGGCCTGTGAGCCACCACCGGAATTCGACGCACCCGCACTACGCGCGGGCCGGTCACCACCCGCTCGCCCCGCCCCGCCACGGCCGGAGTCCGCCCGTGACCCACCGACAGCCGACCGCGCCCCACCGCGCCCGGCCTGTGAGCCACTCCCGAAATTCGACGCACCCGCACTACGCGCGGGCCGGTCACCACCCGCTCGCCCCGCCCCGCCACGGCCGGAGTCCGCCCGTGACCCACCGGCATTCGAACGCGACGCCGGCCGACCCGCACTCCCCCTGGAACCCTTCGCCGATGCCGCCGCACCCTGCCCGGCGTCCGAACGCACACCCGACCGCGAACCACCCTGCGCCGACTCGCCACCACGCGCTACGGACGATCGACTCGCGCTACTAGCCGCCTGCGAACCACCTTGCACCGACTCGCCACCACGCGCCACCGACGACCGGCCCACGCCATCAGCCGGCTGCGGACGATCCCGCCACGCACCGTCACGACCGGAGTCCGCCTGTCGCCCATCAGCATTCGAACGTGGTGCCGAACGGCCAGCGCTAGCTCCCGTACCCCTCTTCGCCGATTCCCCACCTCGCTTGATGTCCGAACGCCCAGCCGACCGCGAACCACCCTGCGCCGACTCGCTGCCGCGCGCTACGGACGATCCACTCGCGCTACCGGCCGACCGCGAACGCGCCTGGCCCGAACCGCCGCGGCCCGAGTCCGACCGTGAACCATCGATATTCGAGCTCGGCGAGCGGTCGATCGCGCCATCCGCTGACCGCGAACGACCCTGCGGCCCTCCACCACGACCGGACTCGGACTGCGGCCCAACGGCGTTCGAACGGCCGGTCGCGCCGTCCACCGAGCGCGGACGGCCTTGCGACGACCAGCCCCTATCGGATTCCGGACGTCCCACAGCGGATCCACCCGAACTCGATGATCCCACGCGGCGGGCCGAGCGGTCACCGGTCGACTCGTCGGACCGATTCCACTTCGCTTGTGCGGGACGCTGATTCGCACCAGTGGGGCGTCCGCGAGCGTCGTCGCGCCGCGGGGCCGACTGTCGCGCCGAGTCGCCCCCGCGCGCACTGTTCGTCCGGGCGCTCGCCTTTCCGCGCGCCGCTTCCGCACCGTTCGCTCGTGACGAATCACGAGACTCGTTGCCGCGCTTGCGTTCCGGGGGTGTCATGCGACCACCGCGCCCTGCGTGAAACCGCCAGCCCGGTCGAGTAGCGAATCCGTGTACCGTGCCGTCATGCTCCACCGCTCTCGTTGAGGTCGCGGCGCGTGGCCACGGATATAAGGACTCCGACCGCCTTCGACCACAGCGGAATCCTGCGATCCACGCCGGCCGACAACCACCGTCTCGAGCCACGATTGCGACTCGAAGCCGGGCGCGACAACATCGAGGATCGTCACTCGAACACCGCGCCGGCCTGCAACCGCGCGCCGCGGGCCCAGTCGAGGGCGTCCATCATGCGCTTACCTTGGGGCTGAACCTGATTCAGGCGGATCGCGGTGGTCGCGGTGCCGACGAAGACACCGGATTTGCGGACCTCGATGGTCCGAGTCGGCAGCTCCTCCTCGACCAGTTCGACCGGACCCAGCTTCAGGCGATTGCCGTCGACCTCGGTCCAGGCGCCGGGGGCCGGGGTGACCGCGCGGATGCGGCGGCCGATGGCCAGCGCGGGCAGGTCCCAGCGGATGTGCGCGGCCTCGGCGGTGATCTTGGGTGCGTGCGAGATGCCCTCGGTGGACTGCGGAACCGCCTGCAGGGTCCCGTCTTCCACGCCGTCGAGGGTCGCCTCGAGCAGTTGAGCGCCGCTCACGGAGAGCCGTTCGAGCAGTTCGCCCGCGGTGTCGGTGACCGCGATCTTCTCGGTCACCATGCCGAACACCGGACCGGTGTCGAGTCCGGCCTCGATCTGAAAGGTGGACGCGCCGGTGATCTCGTCCCCCGCGTCGATCGCGGCCTGCACCGGCGCCGCGCCACGCCAGGCGGGCAGCAGGGAGAAGTGCAGGTTGATCCAGCCGAAGCGCGGGATGTCGAGCACGCGCTGCGGCAGCAGTGCGCCGTAGGCGACGACCGGGCAGCAGTCCGGCGCCAACTCGGTGAGCTCTGCGACGAACTCGGGCTCGGCGGGCCGCCGCGGCGTCAGCACCGGAATCCCGTGCTCGTCGGCCAGCAGCCCGACCGGCGACCGAGTCACCTTGCGCCCGCGTCCGGCAACCGCGTCCGGCCTGGTCACCACGGCGATCACCTCGTGCCGCCCGGATTCGATCAATCGCCGCAGCGAGGGCACGGCCGGCTCCGGCGTACCGGCGAAAACGATGCGCATCAACGACCCCGTCCGAACGGACCGGCCTGGCCCGTTCCAGTCACCGAGCGCGACGGCCGCGCCGTCACGCCCGCACTGAACCAATCGGATTCACGGATGGTCCGCATCGCGTCCTTACGCGCAGCGGGGTCCAGCCGATCGATGAACAACACGCCGTCGAGGTGGTCGGTCTCATGCTGCACGCAGCGCGCCAACAGGCCCTCCGCATCGAATTCGACCGGCGCACCGTGCATGTCGACGCCGCGCGCCCGGACCCGCAGCGCCCGCCGGGTGTCGTAGCGCACCCCGGGAATCGAGAGGCAGCCCTCGGGTCCGACCTGTTCCTCGTCGCCGACCACTTCCCACTGCGGGTTCACCAGGTGTCCCGCCGCGTCATGAGTGTCGTACACGAAAACACGCAACCCCACTCCGATCTGCGGTGCGGCCATGCCGACGCCACCATCGTCGTGCATGGTGTCGGTCAGGTCGGTCACCAGCTGCTGAAGTTCCCGGTCGAACGCGGTGACCTCCGCCGCGCGAGCGCGCAGGACGGGATCGCCGAACAGGCGAACAGGCTGAATGGTCACGGCAAACTCCCGGAAGCGGACGAACACGGTCGTCTCATTCTAGTGAGATGGCCGAAGGTCCCCGATCCACCAGCCCGAAGCTGGTAGAACTCCAGTGCGGTCGGACGGGGTGCGTTGTCCTCCGTCCGGCCGCCCGGTTCAGGAGTTACCGGCGATGATCACTTCCGGGATGCCGGTGCCGAGCATCACCGGACGGCAGACCGGCGCCGGGGTGGTCGGATCCAGCACGTTCAACAACAGCTGCTGCACGAAGGGGTCGTAGACCATGTGGAAGTGCCCGGTCAGGTCGACCGGGCAGCGATCCTGCAGCGAGATGTTCTCCGCGCCGGGGCCGCGCAGCGCGATATTACTGTTCGGCTGGATCATCTCGTCGACCTTGCTGCCGATGGTCGTGTACATCGGGCCGGGCACGGTGTCACCGCCGGCATTGAGCGCGGTCATCACCTCCGAGCCCTGCGCCTGCTGCACCGCGGCGAGCGAGGTCACCCGCGCGAACGCCTGCAACCCGCCCGGCACCGCCTCCACCACGGGCACCAGTCCGTACATCACCCCGCCGTAACTCGGCGACGCGAGTCCGACCCACCTGCCGACCTTCGGCGCACCGCCGAGCTTGTTGGTGTAGAACCGGGTGACCGAGGCGCCCTGGGAGAATCCGACCAGATCGACCTGGGCGGCGCCGGTGGCGGCCAGCACGCGGTCGACGAAGTCGCCGATCTGATACGAGCTGAGCACCACGTCCTCGGTGCCGTAGCTGTCCGCCCCCGGGCTGCCGCCGTAGTTGAGCGCGAAGACGCAGAACCCGGCGGCGGCGAGCTGCGGCGCGATGGCCGAATAGTCCGAGTAGGCACTGGAATCCGTGCCGTGCGCGAGCACCACCGGCCGCGGGTGGGCGGCGTTCGGCTTGCAGTCGAAGTTGTTGGCGCCCAACGGAACCACGTTCTTGTGGGTCTTCAGATAGGCTGCCGCGCCGAGGTGATCGGTCTGCGGCGGGCCGGGCTGGGTGGGGATCTCGGGCGGGCGGTAGCCGGCGGGCGCGGCCTGCGCCGCACCGCTGCCGAGCATTGCTACCACGGCGAGTGCGGCGACCAGCACCGCCTTACCCAAGTGTGAAATTCCCCAAACCCACAAACCCCGAAACTGTCGCATCTCACAATGATCTACTGAACCCGCCCCAAATGCGCGCTCCAGCGCGGTGTTTCACACCCCGTTACTTTTCGGGGGTCTCGTCTTCGGCCAGGATTCGGTATAGCGACTTCCTGGTCTCGGTGAGCAGCTCCGCCGCTTTGGCCGCCTGTGCGGGCGTGCCCGCCGCCGCCACCTGGGCGACCGCGCCCATCAGCTGACCGACGAGTTCGCGGAGATCGATGGCCTGCGCGCCGACGTCTTCCTTGACGTCCGCCCACGGGTCGCCCAGCTCGTCCTGGTGCTCGGTGACGTAGGCGGTGCCCGCGTCGGTCAGCTGGGCCGTCTTGCGCCCGGCGACCTTTTCGATGAGGACCAGGCCCTCGTCTTCCAGCTGGGCCAGCGCGGGGTAGATGGAACCCGGGCTCGGACGCCAGACGTCGTCGCTGCGCTCGCGGATCTGCTGGATCAGCTCATAGCCGTGCATCGGCCGCTCGGTGAGCAGCAGCAGGACCGCCGCTCGCACGTCGCCGCGCCGCCCACGTCCGCCACGGCCACGACCGCGACCGAAATGCGATCCGAAGCCGGGACCGAAACCCGGGCCGAAGCCCGGACCGAAGTCGGGACCGTGCCCGTGCCGTCCGCCGCGGCGGAACCGCTGACGGGGGTCGAAGTCCTCGTCACCGGGGCGCTGCCTGCGGCCGCGGCGGCCGAATTCTCGTTGTTCTTGGTGTTCCATGATGGCCTCCTCAGGCTCTCGTGTTCGAATCATGTTGTCGACGATATATCGGCAATGCATCGAACGCAAGGGTCAATTTCCCGATCCCCGGAGACCGAGGGGTTCACGGCGCGAGCGAGTCGATCCAGCGCGCGAGCCGGTCCCCCTCCGTCACCATCAGCTCAGGATCACGGAAGGTGTTGGTGAGCAAAGAGATTCCCTGATAGGCGGCGATCAGGGCGACGGCGAGTTCACGCGCGTCGGTGCGGCCCATGGCTTCGAATTGACCTTCGGCCCAGTCGACGAGCCTGCGCATGATGTCGGCGAGTTCGCGGTCCAGGCCGTCGGCGCGCTTGTCGAGTTCGGTGGCGAGAGTGCCGGACGGGCAGCCGAACCGGGCGGCCGTTTCGCGTTCGTCGACCCAGCCGCCGATCAGCGCCTTGAGGCGGTCCCGCGGAGCGGGCAGCTGGTCGAGCAGGGCGATGAGGTCGTCCAGCGCCTGCCCGTGGGCGCCGATTGCGGCTCGGACCAGCTGATCCTTCGTTTTGAAGTAGTAGTAGACGTTGCCGACCGGGACGTCGGCGGCGTGGGCGATGTCGGCGATGGTGGTCTTCTCGACCCCTTGCTCATGGAAGACGCGAGCCGCCGCGGCGCCTAGACGCTCGCGTTTACCACCCTTCGGGCGCTCTGCGGATGCTGAGTTAGTCACACAACTCACTATAGACACGCTGCGGGTTCGTCCGATACGTTCTTTTCAGTCAGTCAACTAACTCAATGAAGAGGAGCAAGATGATCGTGGTCACCGGGGCAACGGGAAACATCGGCGCACACCTCGTGCGGGGCTTGGCCGAAGCGGGTCAGGAGGTCACCGCGGTCTCGCGCGGCAGTAGAGACCTCGCGTGGCCGGAGGGAGTGCGTTCAGTGGTCGCCGATCTGGGCGATCCGGACAGCCTCGCCCCTGCTGTCGCGGGCGCTGACGCGTTGTTCCTGCTCATCACCGGCGAGCAGTTGGTGAGTGGGCCGGCCCCGGAGCGAGTACTGGAGGTCGTGCGGGCCGCGGGCGTTCGACGGGTGGTCTTCGTGTCGTCGCAGGGTGTGGCCACCAGGGCCGATGCGGACGGTTATGCGCGGCTGATCGCCTTCGAGGAGGCGATCCGGAAGTCCGGACTGGTATGGACCATCTTGCGGCCTGCGGGTTTCTACGCGAATACATATGCGTGGGCGGAATCGGTGCGCACCGAACGGACGGTCGCGGCACCCTTCGGTGCGGTCGGGTTGCCGTCCATCGATCCGGCCGATATCGCCGCGGTCGCGGCCGCCGCGTTGTCCGAGGACGGGCATGCCGGACAGATCTACACCCTCACCGGGCCCGCGCTGAGCACGCCGCAGGATCAGGCGGCGGCGATCGGCGCGGCGCTGGAAGCACCGGTGCGGTTCGTGGAATTGACTCGGGCGCAGGCACATACGGCGATGACGCGGTTCATGCCCGAATCGGTGGTCGAGCACACGCTATCGATTCTCGGCGAGCCGACGGCCGCGGAGCAGCAGATCAGTCCGGATGTGGAGCGGGTGCTGGGCCGGGTCCCGGCGAGTTATGCCGAATGGGCGCAACGCAATCGGGCCGTGTTCGCCTGAGCTACGCCGTCGGCGAATGGCAGCACATGTCGGGCCGTCTCCCCCTTCATAGTGGAGGAGGCGAATGTGCTGCTCCCCCTGATGATCTCGGACGTCGAGGTCGAGCGGATCCTCGTCGGGGGGCGAGGCGGCGCAACAGTTCGACCATCAGGCGGGGAGCAGACGGATCCGAAGGCCCGCGTCGACGATGCCGGGAACGGCCGCGCGGCAATCGGTTCGGTCGACGTGGCGGGCGAAGAACTCGGCGTGTCCGGGATAGAAAACCCGAAGAGCAAGCGGAAGACGGCGGCCTCCTCCTTGAAATGGTGGAAGACGCTGCCCGAACTGAGCCCGGCGGCGCGGGCGATCCAGGTGGCCGTGGTGCGTTCGTAGCCGTGCATGGCGAACTGTTCGGCAGCGACCATGGCGACGCGGGGATTGCTACGGTGATCCGGTGGTGGATATCAGCATCGAGACCGAAACCGAGACGGCACAACGACTTCGGCGGGTCATCGCGGTCGCGGAGCTCGACGTGCAGGCCGGGGTGTGGTGTTTCCGGGAAACTCCACTGGCCGAGCCGCCGCAGCTGACCCCGCGCACGCTCGCGGTGGTCCGCGACGCGGAAAAGTGGAGCGCGCTCGTACCGTTCGCCGAGGCCGACGGCGCGGAGGTGGAGAAGTTCGGCTTGTTCTCCTTCCACTTCCCCGCCGGGCTGGACAACAGCGGGTTCGTCGGCTGGCTCGCGGGCCACCTCAAACGCGCGCTCGGCACCGGGGTGTTCGTGGTCTGCGGCAGCAACCGGGAACACGGCGGAATTTACGACTACTGGGGTTGCCCGGTCGAGTTGCTGGCGGCGGTCGAGCGCGAGATCGACACGCTGCGCTCGGCAGACGGCTAGAAGACCGGTGTGGTGCGGGCGCTCAGCTCGCACTTGTTGCCGAAGGCTTTTCGCCAGTCGACCTGCTTGCCCTGCCAGGTGCCGGTCGCCGAGGCGTCGACCGGCTCGAAAACCTGGATGCAGGCGGTGGTGGGGTCGCCGGGAAGCTTGTCGAAGTCACCGCCCACCGCCGCCAACGCCGCGCAGGCCGCGTCGGCCTTGGGGTGATCGCCGCCGGTCGGCTCGCAGGTCAGCGTGACCCGGGTCGGTTCCGACCCCGGCGCCGCCGGCGTGACGGTCAACGTCAGGTTGGTCTTCGGCGACCCGGCGTCGTCATCCGAACAGGCCGCCAACCCGAGCGCGACGACCACAAGACACGCGGTCGCAAGGGTCCGGCGAAGCGAAGAAGTCGTCATCCGTCCACTCAATCACGCCACCAAGGACGTTTCCGATAACTTCCGGCTAACTCGCCGGGCAGACACGCGCCCCCGGCATCGATGATGCCGATGCGCGCGTGCACGTCTGCCACACCCACGGCCAGCACCGTCGCGCTGGTGATGCCGGCTGCGAGTGGGCTGCGCGCCAATGTGAGACATCGGCTTGCAGGCACCGACACCGGGCTACAACCGCAGACGCCGAAACCCCGAAGTCGGCCACGCCGAACCGACACGAAGCGAAGCATCGGAATTGCGACATCGCGGATGAGCCTCCTGCCGCGATCAGACAGCGACTTGCAGGCGCCAGCACTCCCCTACCGCCGCAGATGCGCCAACCTCCGAAGTCGCCAGATCGACTGACATGAAGCGAGGCATCGGAATAGAGGCGCCGCAGATGAGCTTCCTGCCATGATCACGACAGGGCAGGCAGTACAGCGAGGAGGGCGTCTGCCGGACCAAGCGCAAATACCACGGCTTGCAGGCACCTACACCGGATCTACGGCCGCGGGGTCGAGCCCGGATCAGCCGAAATCGACCAGACTGAACCGATATGAAGCGAGGCATCGGAATTGCGACACCGCGGATGAGCCTCCTGCCGCAACCAGACAGCGGCTTGCAGGCACCAGCACCTGTACTACGGCCGCGGGGTCGAGGCCGGATCAGCCGATGTCGACCGGGTCGATCTGGACGCGCAGGGGGGCGTCGGAGCGGTGGGTGCTGCGGATGGCTTGGGCGGCGGTGAGGGCGCGGGCGAGGGCGGCGCCGGATTTGCGGTCGACGCGGAGCAGGATGCGTTCGACCTCGGCGGGGGTGTCGCCGGAGGAGAAGGGTTTGCGGGCGCCGTCGGGCAGGGGTACCGGGCCGAGCACCTCGACGTCGGCGGGAAGGTCTGTGGCGGAGAGCAATTCGGCGATGGAGTCGGAGGTGCCGTCGACCGCGGCCATGCGGACGGCGGGCGGGAAGCCGACCTCGGCGCGGGCGGCCAGTTCGTTGCGGGCGTGCCAGACCGGGTCCCAGCGCAGCATGGCCTGCACGGTGGGAATCGAGCCCTCGGCCATGACGATGACCTGGCCGCGCGAACGCACCAGGGTCGCGGCGGTCATCCAGCGGCGCAGCGTGTCCTCGGCCGCGCGCAGGTCGGCGCGGCCGAGCAGAGCCCAGCTGTCGAGCAGCAGGGCAACTCCATAGCCGCCGGGCAGCACCGGTTCCGCGCCGACCGTGGCGACCACCACCTGCGGCCCCGGTTCCACCGTGTCGAGCATCGCGCCGCCGCCGGAGCCGCGGATCGGCACGCCGGGAAACGCGCGGCCGAGTTCCTCCGCGGTGCGGCTCGCGCCGATCACCACCGCCCGCAGCGCCCGCGAACCGCAGGACGCGCAGCGGAACGCCGCCTCGGTGATGCCGCACCAGCGGCAGTTCGGGCTGTGCGCGGCATCGCCCTGCGAATCACTGTGCCGCGCACGGCCATCCGGCAGGGCGAGCGGGCCGTTGCAGTGCCGGCATCGCGCGGGCGTCCGGCATTTCGCGCAGGCCAGCGACGGGACATACCCGCGCCGCGGCACCTGCACCAGCACGGCCGCGCCCTCCTTCAACGCGGCCCGCGCGGCCGCGTACGCGACGCCGGGAATCCGGACCGCCTTGGCGACCGGGTCGCGCTCCATCGCGAAATCGGAATCCCCCGGCACGCTGATCCGCGGCGCCGCATCCCGCACCACCGCCCGGTCGGCGACCAGGTCGTGCGCCCACCCGGTTTCGACGATCGCCTGGACCTCCGCCGTGCGCGCGAAACCGGCCGCGACGAACGCCGCCCCCGTCTCGTGCGAACGCAGCATCGCCACCTCTCGCGCATGCGGATACGGTGACCGCGGCTCGGCGTAGGTGTCGTCCCCGTCGTCCCAAATCACGATCAGCCCAAGGTCTTTCGCCGGCGCGAATACCGCACTGCGCGTCCCGACCACGACCTTCGCCGTTCCCCGCAGCACCGCGAGCCACCGCCGATACCGCGCCGCAGGCCCCAGCCCCGCGGCCAGCCCGACCGCCGAATCCCCCAGCAGCCGAGTACATTCCGCCAGCACGCGATCCAGATCCCGCTGATCCGGCACCATCAGGATCGCACTCTGCCCCCGCTCGGCCACCGCCCCCGCCAGCTCCGCCAACCGCCGAGGCCAGTCCTCCCCCGGCAACGCCTGCCAAGCCGCCCGCGGCCCCTTCCCCCCGCGAAGCGCCGCCAAAAACGCCGCCCCATGGATGTACCGCCCCCAGGGACCGTGATCCACGGCAACACGATCTCCCCCACCCGACTCCACCGCCGAACCAGCCTCACCGACATCCGGCCCCGCCGCTAAAGCCTCGCCAGCATTCCCTACGCCTGTCGATGACGCGCCACGGTCAGCGCCTGCATCTGACGAGCCGCTCGCATGTTCTGTGGACGCCGCGGCTCGCGCATCACTATCCGCTCCGGCGGCTCGGATCCCGCCGGCATCTGACTCCGACGCTTGCGCCTCACCTTCCACGGCAGCCACCCGACCTGTATCTACGGCCGACCGCGAAATCGCCGCCGAGCCCGCACCGTCAACTGGAGGCCCAATCACCGCCCCCGCCAACGATTCCGCGCCTCGCGCCCGATCGGCCACCTCTGCCGCTCCGGTCGAGTCCGGCGAAGACCCTGAGCTCGGCCGCCTATCTTTCGCAGTTACCGACTGTCCGGCAGGCCCGGCGCAGACCGGCTCATCTCCAGCCGAGTTCGACGGGGACTCCAAGCCTGGCGTCCCAGCGTTGACGGCTACCGACTGCCCCGTAGTGGACTCGGCGAGGAGCTGCCCCTCGTCCGCGACTGTCGGATCGCTCGTCGCGACGGCCGAATCGGTGGGGGCCGAATCTGTTTCGACCGCTGCGGCATTCGAAAGTGCCGAGGGCGGGTGCTTCATGGAATCGGTGGATGACGCGGAGGTGTGCTCTCGGACCTCCGCTTGGGACGCAGCATCATCCGCAGTGTCTGCAGCGATTCTGTTATCGACTGCGCGATCATGTGTCATCGAATCAGCGTCGACACCGACGGAGTCGACATTCGAAGGCGACGCATCCGAGGAAGGCGCGACCTGGTCGCCATCGTTTTCACCTGGCGTTTTAGCGGAGTTGCCTTGTGCGACCATCGAATCTGCCACGTCAGGTGGAGTGTCTTTGGCGTAACTCTCGTCAACCACAGAACCAGACGGCACCGAATCAGTATCGATACCAACGGAATCGACACTCGGAGGCGACGCATCCGATGATCGGGCCGACTGGTCGGCACTGTTTGGGTCGGGTGAGACGGACGAGTCGGATTGTGGCACTTCGGAATCCGGTGGGATCGCCTCGGTGGGCGTCGGTGACACTTCATCGATTGTCGAATCGAGTCCGACTGAGTCAGTGTCGGATTCGGCGGAATCCGCGGTCGAGAATGCCGATTTCACCGGCTTTACCGGCGCACTTACGCCGGACGGCGTGGTTGAGACATCTTGTGCCGCAGCAGAGTCCGTTGCGCCTGCTTCGGCACCCGAATCGGCTGCTGACGAGTCGCCTCGGACCCCAGCGAAATCGGCCCCGGACGGGGGTTTCACCCGGAGTGGGGCGCTACCGGTCGAGGTCTTTTTCCGCTTCGCGGGACTCGGTGCGGCCGAAGTCTCCTCCGTCGACTCCTCGTCCTCGGCATCGCCTTCGGCCGGCTTCTTCTTCGTCCCACCGGTCTCGGTCCGCGCATGCCGCGGCGGAATAGCCAGGCGCAGAACGTCGGCGCGAGTTCCGGCGTAACGAGTGGCGACCGCGGTCGCGAGCTTCATGATCTCGGGCGTCAGCACGCGCTCGGCGGAGACGACTCGCTCGAGCTTCACCAGCCTGCCGCTGTGCTCACTGTGCGTGAGCCGCTCCAGCAGATACCCGTCGACCAGACGACCCGCGAACCGCACGCGCACCCGCACGCCCGGCTGCGCGATCGCGTCCAGCTCGGCGGGCACCAGGTAATCGAAGTCACGATCCAGGTGGGCCGGAGACAGCAACGGGAGCACCCGAGCTATCGGGTGCTCCACGGCTGCGGGGCCCGCGGGCGGGACCCCCGGTATGGCGGGGGTGCCCGCCGCGGGTTTTTTCACTCGATCCGGTCAGGCCTACAGGCCGACCGCGGCACGCAACTTGTCCGCACGGTCGGTGTGCTCCCAGGGCAGGTCGACGTCGGTGCGGCCGAAGTGGCCGTACGCGGCGGTCGGTGCGTAGATCGGGCGCAGCAGGTCGAGGTCGCGGATGATCGCGCCGGGGCGCAGGTCGAAGACCTCGGAGATGGCGGCGGAGATGCGGGCCGGGTCGACCTTCTCGGTGCCGAAGGTCTCCACGAACAGGCCGACCGGCGCCGACTTGCCGATCGCGTAGGCGACCTGAACCTCGACGCGCTCGGACAGGCCGGCCGCGACGACGTTCTTGGCGACCCAGCGCATGGCGTACGCGGCCGAGCGGTCCACCTTCGACGGATCCTTGCCGGAGAACGCGCCGCCGCCGTGGCGAGCCATGCCGCCGTAGGTGTCGACGATGATCTTGCGGCCGGTCAGGCCCGCGTCGCCCATCGGGCCACCGAGCACGAACTTGCCGGTCGGGTTGACCAGCAGCCGGATGTTCGAGGTGTCCAGCGAGGGCAGCTCGAGATCGGCGATGACGGCCTCGACCACCTTTTCCCGGATGTCCGGCGCGAGCAGGTTGTCCAGGTCGATGTCGGCGGCGTGCTGGGTGGAGATGACCACGGTGTCGAGCCGGACCGGGCGGTCGCCCTCGTATTCGATGGTGACCTGGGTCTTACCGTCGGGGCGCAGGTACGGCAGCACGCCGGACTTGCGCACCTCGGTGAGCCGGCGCGAGAGCCGGTGCGCGAGCGCGATCGGCAGCGGCATGAGCTCGGGGGTGTCGGTGGTCGCGTAGCCGAACATCAGGCCCTGATCGCCCGCGCCCTGCTTCTCGATCTCGTCGTCGGACCCGCCGACGCGTGCCTCGTGCGAGGTGTCGACACCCTGCGCGATATCGGGCGACTGCGCGCCGATGGCGATGTTGACGCCGCAGGAGTTGCCGTCGAAACCCTTTGCCGAGGAGTCGTATCCGATCTCCAGGACCTTTTCCCGGACGATCTTGGGAATGTCGGCGTAGGCGCTGGTGGTGACCTCGCCCGCGACGTGCACCTGACCGGTCGTCACGAGGGTTTCCACCGCGACGCGGCTGCGCGGGTCTTCGGTGAGTAACGCGTCGAGGATGGAATCGCTGATGGCGTCACAGATCTTGTCCGGGTGACCTTCGGTCACGGACTCACTGGTGAATAGCCGGCTGCCGGACGTGCGCACAGTTGTTCCCTCTCCCTCAACGGGTATTCGTCTCGGTTTGCGACAATAACGCGAGACCGTTACCGCGCAACCCTTCATTCCAGACTATGGCAAACCACCGACATCCCGTGGGCCAAGAGACCACTATCTCAGACAGTTCGTCCGACTAGTCCCCCTGGCACCGCGAAACCGATGGATTGATTACCGGGTCATTATCCCGGTCTCGCAATATATTTCAGCTCAAGAGCGGCCTGAGCGCGTCGAGCACCCGGCTGGCGAGCAGCGCCTTCGACCCATGATCGAGCGACTGCTCGGTACCGTCCGCACCGAGCAGCCAGCCGTCGTTGGTGTCGACCTCGAACGCCTTGCCCTCACCGACCGCGTTGACCACGAGCAGGTCGCAGCCCTTGCGCGCCAGCTTGGCCCGCGCGTAGGTGAGCACGTCGCCGTGCTCGTCCCCGGTCTCGGCGGCGAAACCGACGATCGCGGTGCCGGCCAGTTGCCCGTCGCGGCGCTGCTGCACCAGACCGGCCAGGATGTCGGTGGTCTTGGTCAGCGCGATGACGTCGGGTTCTCCGGCGCCCTTCTTGATCTTGGCCGCGGCCACGTCGGTGGGCCGGAAATCCGCCACCGCCGCCGCCATGATCACCGCGTCCGCGCCGATGGCGTGCTTGTCGACCGCGGTCTTGAGCTGCTCGGCGGTGGTGATGTGGACCAGGTCGACCGCGGCGGGCGCGGCCATCTCGATCGTGTTGCCCGCGATGAGCGTGACGTGCGCGCCGCGCTGGGCCGCGACCCGGGCCAGGGCGTACCCCTGTTTGCCGGAGCTGCGGTTACCGAGGAAACGCACCGGATCCAGCGGTTCCCTGGTGCCGCCCGCGGTGATGACCACCCGGCGGCCTTCGAGGTCACGCGGGATGGCGTCGGCGCGTTCGAGCAGCAGCGTCGCGAGGCCGAAGATCTCCTCGGGCTCGGGCAACCGGCCCGGACCGGTGTCGGTGCCGGTGAGCCGGCCCGACGCGGGTTCCATCACGATCGCACCGTGCGCGCGCAGCGTCGCGACGTTGGCGACGGTCGCCGGATGCTCCCACATCTCGGTGTGCATCGCGGGCGCGAACAGGATCGGACATCGGGCCGTCAGCAAGGTGGCGGTGAGCAGGTCATCGGCGCGGCCCTGGGCCGCGCGCGCCATCAGGTCGGCGGTCGCCGGGGCGATGACCACGAGGTCCGCCTCCTGGCCCAGCCGGACATGCGGCACCTCGGGAACGTCGGTGAACACGTCGGTGTGCACCGGGTTCCCGGACAATGCCTCGAAGGTTGCCTTACCGACGAACTGCAGCGCCGACTCGGTGGGGATCACCCTGACCTGGTGTCCGGTCTCGGTGAACCGCCGGACCAGCGAACAGGCCTTGTACGCGGCGATCCCTCCGCCGACGCCGACGACGATCCGTGTGGTCACTACGCCTCCGGCCTAGTTGTTGTCACAGCACGCGCCCCGGGGCGACTACTCGCCTTCGGCGTGCTCGAGCAGGTCGGAGTGGATCTCGCGCATGGCGACCGAGAGGGGCTTTTCCTGCAGGCCCGGCTCGACCAGCGGGCCGACGTACTCGAGGATGCCGTCGCCGAGCTGGTTGTAGTAGTCGTTGATCTGGCGCGCCCGCTTGGCCGCGTAGATGACCAGGGCGTACTTGGACGAGGTGCGCTCCAGCAGCTCATCGATCGGGGGGTTGGTGAGGCCGATCGGGGTGTCGTATGCGGGAACGACTTTGCTGTCTGCACTGCTCACTGAGGGGGCTCCTGCGCGTGGAAGGTTATGAACTCGAATTTGTGCTAACGAACAACGATACCAACTGCTCACAGGCAGTAGTCACCTCGTCGTTCACGATGACGATGTCGAACTCGTCACAGGCCGCCAATTCGGTCCTGGCGGTTTCCAGCCTGCGCTCGATCACTTCCGGTGATTCGGTGCCGCGCGAGGTGAGCCTGGAGACCAGTTCGTCCCAGCTGGGCGGGGCGAGGAAGGCGAGGATCGCCTCCGGAATGGCCTTGCGTACCGACCGCGCGCCTTCTAGGTCGACCTCGACCAGTACGGGCAGACCCTCTGCGAGGGCGGCCCGTACCGGTGCGGCCGGGGTGCCCGAACGTTGCAAACCACCGTGTATATCAGCCCACTCGAGTAGTTCGCCCGCCGTGATCATGGCGTCGAACTCTTCCCTGGACACGAATCGATAGTCGAGACCGTCGACTTCTCCGGGCCTAGGTGCCCGAGTCGTCGCCGACACACTGAAGATCAGGTGCGGCAGTCGCTCGCGGACACAACGGACCACGGTCGACTTTCCGACGGCCGAGGGGCCGACCAGTACTACCAGCCGACCCTTCCGCGTATGTTCGACCACCCTCGTTATCAGGCGTCGAAGTCGAACCGGGCGAGCAGCGCCTTGCGCTGCCGATCGCCGAGTCCGCGCAGACGCCGGGTGGGGGCGATCTCCAGTTCACTCATGATTTCGGCTGCCTTGACCTTGCCCACCTTCGGCAGGGCCTCCAGCAGCGCCGACACCTTCATCTTGCCGAGAATCTCATCGGATTCGGCATCGGTGAGGACCTGCTTCAGGTTGGTGCCGCCTCGCTTCAGGCGCTCCTTGAGCTCCGCCCGAGCGCGGCGAGCGGCAGCCGCCTTCTCCAAAGCAGCGGCGCGCTGCTCGTCAGTCAGCTGGGGAAGGGCCACGGTTCCTCCGTCTCATCGTTCATTGCATCAACTCCTGCCGGTAACCCGGCAGTCTCAGCGACCGTACCCACGGCATCCGCAGATTGCGAACCCACCCCCCAGGTCAGCGCATGATTCCGGATGCCGTAGACGCGAGAGCGGCGCGATCCGCACTGCTCCTCTGTCGCTGCGCAGATCGTACCGCCGAAATCACGAAATGCCTCTTCAGCAGGGAGTTTTCATGATTGACACAGGTTAGCGGGAGGGTTGCTATGACGTGACATGTGCCGCCAGCAAACCCACCCCGGCCCGACCAGGAAGTTTCTCGGAATTTCCCGCGTGTCGCGTTGTCTTTCAGCGTGTCGTGGACCACAAACAGGTCGAACGACCGATCCAGGCCGACTCGGGGGCGATCGATTGTCGATCTGCACGGCCGGGTTTGTCGACCTGCACTGATGAAATCGCGATTCTGCGCCGATCCGGGCCCGCCGGCCATCCGGAGCACCACCGGACCGGGAAACGGGCGCAGCAGAGCGCCCAGGACCCGCTACGGGCCGCATGCACACGTGCACATGACCGCACACGCGGCCGGAAACGAGGCGGGACCGGCGCGATCGCGCCGGTCCCGGTGGTTATTTCTGCAGGAACGCGAACGTTTCCTGAAGTTCGTTCAAACTGTCGCGTAGCGCGGGAACCTCCGGCCCGGCGCGCAGCACCTCCCGCGAGGCGGTCGGTATCGCGGCCGCCAGCATCGACTCCGGCACCAGGTCACGCACGTTTTCCGGGCCCCCGCCCTGGGCGCCGACGCCCGGCATCAGGATCGGGCCGTTGAGCGCGGACAGGTCCGGCGCCTCGGTCAGGGTCGCGCCGACCACCACGCCGACCGACCCGAAGTCCGCGCCCGCATTGCGCGCGGCCGCCTGGTCGACCATCGTCTGCGCGATGCTGCGGCCGTCCCCCGTGACGACCCGTTGTAGTTGCGCCCCTTCGGGATTCGAGGTCGCCGCGAGCACGAACACGCCGCGGTGATTGGCCTCGGCCAATGCCAAAGCCGGTGCCAGCGAGCCGAATCCGAGATACGGCGAGACCGTCACCGCGTCCGCGCCGAGCGGCCCGTCGCCGAGCCAGGCGTGCGCGTAGGCGTCCATGGTGGAACCGATGTCGCCGCGTTTGGCGTCGGCGAGCACCAGGGTGCCCGAGGCACGCAGCACCTCGATCGTGCGCTCCAGCACCGCGATTCCGGCCGAGCCGTAGGTCTCGAAGAACGCGACCTGCGGCTTGACCAGCGCGACCCGGCCGTCGAAGGCCTCGACGCAGATCTCCGCGAACTGTTCCAGCCCGTCCGCGTCGGCGGTCAGGCCCCACGACTCCAGCAGACCCGGATGCGGATCGATGCCCACGCACACGGGGCCGAAATGCCCCATGGCGTGCCGCAATCGAGCGCCGAAGCTCTTCATCCCGCTGCCTCCGTCCGGTTCACCCACGCAGCACCGAGTGCAGCTCTTGCAGCGAGCGCACCCCGATCCCGCCGTTGATGCTCGCCTCGATGCCCTGCACCGCGGCGGCCGCGCCCTGCACCGTGGTAATGCACGGGATGTTCACCCCGACCGCGGCGCTGCGGATCTCGTAGCCGTCCACGCGCGGGCCCGAGTTGCCGTAGGGGGTGTTGAACACCATGTCGATCTCGCCGTCGCGAATCTGCTCGACGATCGTCGGCTGCGGCACATCGCCATTGACCTGCGCCGACTCCGGCTCCGAGTGCTTGCGCACCCGCTCGCACGGAATACCGTTGCGGCGCAACATCTCCGCCGTGCCCTCGGTGGCCAGGACGCGGAAACCCAAGTCGTGCAGGCGCTTGACCGGGAACACCATGGCCCGCTTGTCCCGGTTCGCGATCGAGACGAACACGGTGCCCTCGGTGGGCAACGAACCGTAGGCGGCGGTCTGGCTCTTGGCGAAGGCGGTGCCGAAGTCGGCGTCGATGCCCATCACCTCGCCGGTGGACTTCATCTCCGGGGAGAGCAGCGAATCCACGCCCGTGCCATCGGCCTTGCGGAACCGGTGGAACGGCAGCACGGCCTCCTTCACCGCCACCGGGGCGTCGAGCGGGACGTGCCCGCCGTCGCCCTCGCCGGGCAGCATGCCTTCCTTGCGCAGTTCGGCGATGGTGGCGCCGAGCATGATTCGCGCGGCGGCCTTGGCCAGCGGCACCGCGGTGGCCTTGGACACGAACGGAACCGTCCGGCTGGCCCGGGGATTCGCCTCGAGCACGTAGAGCACGTCGTCCTTGAGCGCGTACTGCACGTTGAGCAGGCCCTTGACCCCGATCCCCTTGGCCAGCGCGATGGTCGAGCGGCGCACCGCCTCGATGTCGCTGCGGCCCAGGGTGATCGGCGGCAGCGCGCAGGCCGAGTCGCCGGAGTGGATGCCCGCCTCTTCGATGTGTTCCATCACGCCGCCGAGGTAGACCTCGTCGCCGTCGCACAGCGCGTCGACGTCGATCTCGATGGCGTCTTCCAGGAACCGGTCGACCAGCACCGGGTGTTCGGGGCTGAGCTCGGTGGCCCGGGAGATGTAGCCCTCCAGGGAGCTCTCGTCGTAGACGATCTCCATGCCGCGCCCGCCGAGCACGTAGGACGGGCGGACCAGCACCGGGTAGCCGATCGAGGCGGCGATCTTCTTCGCCTGCGCGAAGGTGGTCGCGGTGCCGTACTTCGGCGCGGGCAGCCCGGCCGCGACCAGCACGTCGCCGAATTCGCCACGGTCCTCGGCCAGGTCGATGGCGGCGGCGCTGGTGCCGACCACCGGGACGCCGGCGTCGGTGAGCCGCTGCGCCAGCCCGAGCGGGGTCTGCCCGCCCAGCTGCACGATCACGCCGATGACGTTGCCGGACTCGCTTTCCGCGTGGAACACCTCGAGCACGTCCTCGAAGGTGAGCGGCTCGAAGTAGAGCCGGTCGGCGGTGTCGTAGTCGGTGGAGACGGTCTCCGGGTTGCAGTTGACCATCACCGTCTCGTACCCGGCCTGCGACAGCGTCTGCGCCGCGTGTACACACGAGTAGTCGAACTCGATGCCCTGGCCGATCCGGTTCGGGCCGGAGCCCAGGATGATCACCTTGTCCCGCTCACGCTGCGGCGCGACCTCGGATTCCGCGGCGGGATCGAGCTCGTAGGTGGAGTAGTGGTACGGCGTCTTGGCCTCGAACTCGGCGGCGCAGGTGTCCACCGTCTTGAACACCGGGCGAACGCCGAGCCGGTGCCGCAGCGCGCGAACCCCGGTCTCCCCGGCCAACTCCGGGCGCAGCGCGGCGAGCTGGCCGTCGGACAGGCCGTAGTGCTTGGACCGGCGCAGCAGCGTCTCGTCCAGCACGGGCGCGTCCATGATTTCCTGGCGCAGTTCCACCAGACCGGCGACCTCGGCGACGAACCACGGGTCGATTCCCGAGGCGGCGGCGACGTCCTCGATGCTCGCGCCGAGCCGCAGCGCGCGCTCGACCTGGTAGATGCGGCCCTCGATCGGGGTGCGCAGATCTTCCAGGATCGCTTCGACGTCAGTCCATGTGCCGTCGGCCTGGGTCCAGAAGCCGGCCGACTTCGTTTCCAGCGAACGCAGCACCTTGCCCAGCGCCTCGGCGAAGTTGCGGCCCAGCGACATCGCCTCGCCGACCGACTTCATCGTGGTGGTCAGCGTCGGGTCGGCGCCGGGGAACTTCTCGAACGCGAACCGGGGCGCCTTGACCACCACGTAGTCCAGCGTCGGCTCGAAGCAGGCCGGCGTCTCCTTGGTGATGTCGTTGACGATCTCGTCCAGCGTGTAGCCGATGGCCAGCTTGGCGGCGATCTTGGCGATCGGGAAACCCGTTGCCTTGGAAGCCAATGCGGACGAGCGCGAGACGCGCGGGTTCATCTCGATGACGATCAGGCGGCCGTCGCGCGGGTCCACCGCGAACTGGATGTTGCAGCCGCCGGTGTCGACGCCGACCTCGCGCAGGATCGCGATGCCGAGGTCGCGCATCTTCTGGTATTCGCGGTCGGTGAGCGTCATCGCCGGGGCGACGGTCATCGAGTCGCCGGTGTGCACGCCCATCGGGTCGACGTTCTCGATCGAGCAGACGATGACCACATTGTCGTGGCGGTCGCGCATCAGCTCGAGCTCGAATTCCTTCCAGCCCAGGATGGATTCCTCGATGAGCACGTTCGCGGTCGGCGAGGCGGACAGGCCGCCGCCGGCGATGCGATCGAGATCCTCGTCGTTGTAGGCCATTCCGGAGCCGAGGCCACCCATGGTGAACGAAGGACGCACCACCACGGGGAATCCCAGCTCGCGAACCGTGTCGCGGACCTCGTCCATCGTGTAACAGACACGGGAGCGGGCACTTTCGCCGCCGACCTTGGCGACGATGTCCTTGAACTTCTGCCGGTCCTCGCCGCGCTGGATGGCGTCGAAGTCGGCGCCGATCATCTCGACGTTGTACTTCTCCAGCACCCCGTTCTCGTGCAGCGCGACCGCGGTGTTCAGCGCGGTCTGCCCGCCGAGGGTGGCCAGGACGGCGTCGGGACGTTCCTTGGCGATGACCTTCTCGACGAACTCCGCCGTGATCGGCTCCACATAGGTGGAGTCGGCGAACTCGGGGTCGGTCATGATGGTCGCCGGGTTCGAGTTCACCAGTGAAACCCGCAGGCCCTCGGCCCGCAGCACCCGGCACGCCTGGGTGCCGGAGTAGTCGAACTCGCAGGCCTGTCCGATGACGATCGGGCCCGAGCCGATCACCAGGATGTGCTTCAGATCGGTGCGGCGGGGCATCAGGCTCCTTCCATGAGACCGGCGAAACGGTCGAAGAGATAGGCGGCGTCGTGGGGTCCGGCGGCGGCTTCGGGGTGGTACTGCACCGAGAACGCGCGGCCGTCGATCAGGCGCACGCCCTCGACCGTGCCGTCGTTGGCGCAGACGTGGCTGACCTCGGCCTTGCCGAACGGGGTGTCGAACTGCTCGCCCTGCTCGCCTTCCAGGGCGAACCCGTGGTTCTGCGCGGTGATCGCGATCCGGCCGGTGCCGTGCTCGATCACCGGGATGTTGATGCCGCGGTGGCCGAACTTCATCTTGTAGGTCTTGCGGCCGAGCGCGCGGCCGAGGATCTGGTTGCCGAAGCAGATGCCGAACAGCGGCAGCCCGCGCTCGAGCACCCCCTGGGTCAGCGCGACCGCGCCGTCCTGGGTGGCCGGGTCGCCGGGGCCGTTGGACAGGAAGACCCCGTCCGGGTTCAGCGCCAGGATCTGGTCGATCGAGGTGTTCGACGGGACCACGTGCACCCGCATGCCGCGCTCGGCGAACATGCGCGGGGTGTTGGTCTTGATGCCGAGGTCGACCGCGACCACGGTGAAGCGCGGGTCAGCAGCGCCTTTCCCGCCCGCCGCCCCCACGGCTTCGATGGTGTAGACCGAGTCGGTGCTCACCTCGTCGGCCAGGTCGGCGCCCAGCATGGACGGCTGACCGGTGACCCGGCCGAGCAGCTCGTCGGCGTCCGCGAGCGCGGCGCCGGAGAAGATGCCCGCCTTCATCGAGCCGCGGGTGCGCAGGTGGCGCACCAGCGCGCGGGTGTCGATGCCCGCGATGCCGACGATGTCCTGGCGCTGCATCGCCTCGGGCAGCGTGCCGGTCGCGCGCCAGTTGGAGGCGCGGCGCGCGGGGTCGCGCACCACATAGCCGGCCACCCAGATCTTGCCGGACTCGTCGTCCTCGTCGTTCCAGCCGGTGTTGCCGATCTGCGGCGCCGCGGCGACCACGATCTGGCGGTGGTAGCTGGGGTCGGTGAGGGTCTCCTGGTACCCGGTCATCGCGGTGCAGAACACCGCCTCACCGAGCGTCTGGCCCACGGCGCCGTAGGCCGAGCCGCGGAATACCCGGCCGTCCTCCAGCACCAGAGCCGCGTCCTGTCCTGTCATTGCTCGTCGTCTCCCGTCGTCGTGCCGGTCTGGTCCGCCTGGAGGCCCCGTGTCCAAGCCGGGTACACCGACTTGTCGTCACCCCGGAAACCGGTATCTATCTCGGTCCCGGTGGGCAGCTTCCAGCGAACTACCAGCACACCATCTGCTGTCATTACTTTCCCCGCATGCCCGCGCTCGGTGCGCACCGCGGTGATCGATTCCTGTGGAATCCAGATCACCGACGCGCCGTCGCGCTCGAGCAGGATTCCCCGTTCGAACCGGGTGAGCTCGGCCGTGGCCCGGAAACCCAAGTCGCCCACCGCGATCCGGTCCTGCCAGCTGGGCGCCATGGTGCTGCCGAGATACAGTCCGGTGGTCGGCTCGAGCACCTGGGCGCCGAGGTCCGCGGGCACCACCGGCAGCTCACCGATGCCGGCCGACTGACGCGCGGCCCGGTTCTGCCAACCCCGGTACATCAGCCAGAGGCACAGGGCGAACAGCGCGGCCAGTCCGATCACCCAAAGCGTTCTTTCCACTACGGACCTCCACTGTCTGATCTGCGGCGCTCCCGGTGCCCTTCGTCTGCGCGTCGCGCGGCTCGGCCACACCGGCCCGCCGGTTGTGCCTGGCCCAGCGCTCGCACCGGGTTACCCACCGGCCTTGCCCTCGCGGGCGGTTACCCGGCCCCTGAGCAACGTCGTCGTCACTCGAGCCGGGAACGTCATGTCCTCGAACGGTGTGTTGTTCGAGATGCTGGCGAGTTCCTTGGCGCGCACCGTCCAGCGGGCCTCGGGGTCGACCAGCGTGAGATTCGCCGGCTCACCGACCTCGATCGGCCTGCCGTGCTCGTCGAGGCCGACGATCGCGGCGGGCCGCTCGCTCATCACCTCGGCGACACCGCGCCAGTCCAGCAGACCGGGTTCGACCATGGTCTGCACGATGATCGACAGCGCGGTCTCCAGGCCGAGCATGCCCGGACGGGCCGCGGCGAACTCGCAGCACTTGTCCTGTTCGGCGTGCGGGGCGTGGTCGGTGGCGACGCAGTCGATGATGCCGTCGGCCAGGGCCTGGCGCAGCGCGGCGGCGTCGGAGGCCTCGCGCAGCGGCGGGTTCACCTTGTTCACCGCGTCGTAGGTCTCCAGGCGCGAGTCGTCCAGCAGCAGGTGATGCGGGGTGACCTCGGCGGTGATCGAGATGCCTTGCGCCTTGGCCCATTTCACCAGCTCGACGGTGCCGGCGGTGGAGGCGTGGCAGATGTGCACGCGCGCACCGGCATCGCGGGCGAGCAGGGCGTCGCGGGCGACGATGGACTCCTCCGCGGCCCGCGGCCAGCCGGCCAGGCCGAGCCGGGCCGCGGTCGGACCCTCGTGCGCCACCGCGCCTTTGGTGAGCCGCGGCTCCTCCGCGTGCTGTGCGATGAGCACGCCGAGGGTGTTCGCGTATTCCAGCGCGCGGCGCATGATCAGCGGGTCGTAGACGCAGTGGCCGTCGTCGGAGAACATCCGCACCGCGCCGGCACCGGTTGCCATGGTGCCCATTTCGGCGAGCTGCTTGCCCTCGAGTCCGACGGTGACCGCGCCGACCGGGTAGACGTCGACCAGGCCGACCTCCTGCCCGCGCCGCCACACATGGTCGGTGACGACCACCGAGTCGGCGACCGGGCTGGTGTTGGCCATCGCGAACACCGCCGTGTAACCGCCCAGTGCGGCTGCGGCGGAACCGGATTCGATGGTCTCGGTGTCTTCCCGGCCGGGCTCGCGCAGGTGCGTGTGCAGGTCGACGAAGCCGGGCAGCAGGATCTGTCCCTGCGCGTCGATGATCTCCGCGTCGCCGGCGGCCAGACCGGCGCCGATCTCCCGAATCACCCCGTCGGCGATCAGCACGTCGACCGGTTCACCCTCGCCGTAGATCCGGGCGCCCTTGATCAGAATGTCCGTCATGCCACCGCCTCCTGGGTACCGACCAGCAGCCGGAACAGGACGGCCATGCGCATGTGTACTCCGTTCGTCACCTGTTGCAAGATCGCGGCCTGCGCGGAATCGGCTACCGGCGAGGCGATTTCCATGCCGCGCAGCATCGGGCCGGGGTGCAGGACCGCCGCGTGTTCGGACAGCAGGGCGAGCCTGCGTTCGGACAGTCCGTAGTTGATCGAGTATTCGCGGGGCGACGGGAAGAAGCCGCCGTTCATCCGCTCGGCCTGCACGCGCAGCATCATCACCGCGTCGGCGCCGGGCAGTTCGGCGTCCAGCGAGTGCGCGATCCGGGCCGGCCAGGCGTCGACGCCGACCGGCAGCAGGGTGCGCGGGGAGACCAGCACCACCTCGGCGCCGAGCGTGTTCAGCAGGAAGACGTTCGAGCGGGCGACCCGGCTGTGCAGGATGTCGCCGACGATGACGACCCGCTTGCCCTCGATGTCGCCGAGCCGCTGGCGCAGGGTCAGCGCGTCGAGCAGCGCCTGGGTCGGGTGCTCATGGGTGCCGTCGCCGGCGTTGATGATGGCCGGGCCGGAGCCGCCGGACGAGACCGCCCAGGCGTCCATCCAGCGCGCGACCTGATGTGCCGCACCGGAAGCCGGGTGCCGCACGATGAGCGCGTCGGCGCCCGCGGCGTGCAGGGTGAGCGCGGTGTCGCGCAGCGATTCGCCCTTGGAGACCGAGGAGCTGCTGGCGCTGACGTTGATCACGTCGGCGCTCATCCACTTGCCCGCGACCTCGAACGAGACCCTGGTGCGGGTGGAGTTCTCGTAGAAGACGGTCATCACGGTGCGGCCGCGCAGGGTCGGCAGCTTGTGCACCTCGCGGCCGAGGAGGGCCTGCTCGAAGCGTTCGGCCTCGTCCAGCAACTCTGTCGCAGCCGCGCGATCCAAATCGCCGACGGTCAAAAGATGCCTCATGCTTCCCCCTCCTGACGCAGGTATACGCCGTCGCGGCCGTCGTGTTCGGTGAGCAGGACCGAGATGTCCTCGGCGCGCGAGGTGGGCACGTTCTTGCCCACATAGTCGGCCCGGATCGGGAGCTCGCGGTGACCGCGGTCGATCAGCACCGCGAGCTGCACCGCGCGCGGGCGGCCGAGGTCGCGCAGCCCGTCCAGCGCGGAGCGGACGGTGCGGCCGGAGAAGAGGACGTCGTCGATCAGCACGACCAGCGCGTCCTCGATGCCGCCCTCGGGCACCGAGGTGCGCTCCAGCGGCCGGTGCGGCCGGGTACGCAGATCGTCGCGGTAGAGGGTGATGTCGAGCGAACCGAGGGCCGGGCGGACGCCGGAGAATTCCTCGATCTTGTCCGTGAGCCGCGCGGCCAGCGAGGTGCCGCGGGTGGGAATGCCGATGAGTACGACGCGCGGATTACCCGGCTCGCCCGCGTCCAGCGCGGTCTTCTCGATGATCTGGTGCGCGATGCGCGCGATGGTCCGACTGACATCGGAAGCCGACAACAGCTCCCGCCCCGCCTCCACCCCCTCGGGGGTGTGTCGCTGCGATGTTTCGGCAGCGCCGGACTTGGCGGCCCGTTCGGGCACGGCCATGCCGACCTCCTTCCCCGCCTCACCGGACGGTCCGTTAAAGGATGTCTTACGGGAAGCAGCCTAACAGCGGTCGAGACCGGGCTTTCAGCAGGTGTTGCGCGGTGTGAGCCGGGCCACGAGCGGCGGGGAAGGTACGCGTCGCATCGATCGGTGACGCGGGTTACTCCGGGGGGCTTTCAGGCGCGGACGGCGTCGATGAAGCCGACATCGGGATTGTTCTCGACCGGCCTGCCGAACGGCGCGACGAGTTCGGCCCAGCCGCGGAAGGTGGTCTGCCATCCATGATCTTCGAGCCACTGCCGCGCGTCGCCACCCAAGCCCCGGAGTTCGCGCTCCCCCGCTTCGTCGGCGCGGACCAGCCGCCGGAGTTCGCTGTACTGCCCCGGCCTTTCGTCGGCGGCGAACCGGACGACGCCGAAACGGCTTCCCGGAGTGGAGAGTTCGGTCAGCGTCTCGGCGACGCGCAAAGCCTCCGCCCGGGCGAGGTAGCCGAGCACGCCTTCGTCGACCCAGTGCGTCGGGAGATCCGGCCGAAAACCGTTGATGCGCAGCGCTTCTGCCCAGTCGGCGCGCAGATCGATGCCGACGACGTACCGTTCGCAGGTCGGCACGGCGTGCGCGCTGGCCAGGATCGGCTCCTTGAAGGCGAAGAGTTCCGGCAGATCGAGTTCGAAGAGGCGAATGTCCGGCGGCAGCGCCAAGCGGAATGCCCGGGTATCCAATCCCGCGCCGAGCACCACGATCTGCCGGCAGCCCTGTTCCACCGCCGCGCCCACCTGGTCGTCGACCAGTCTGACCGAGAGCGTTCGGCCCGGGTAGAAGGCCTCCGCCAGTTCTTCCAGCTGAGCCCATCGCCGGGCACCGTCCGCGGTCTCGGCGAAACCACGCCGCGCGGCCTCGGCGAAGACCCGGGCCAGCGGGTCGTCGTACAGCCGGTCCGGCCGGTTCGATTCCAGCACCCTGACCACCGCGACCCCGATCGCGGTCATCGCGACCCCTGCCATCGGCACTTCTGTCATTGCCCGCCCCCTTCTGAAATTAGCTTGCCGACCGACTAGCTAACTGTGTTCGGGTGTGACGCTAGGCTCCAACTAGCCGGTCGTCAAGCAAAGGAGCGCCATGGACCGCCGTCGCAGCGATATGCGTGAACGAATCCGCACGGTGGCGATGGAGTTGTTCTCCGAGCGCGGCTACGAGAAGACGTCGCTGCGTGAGATCGCCGAGCGGCTCGACGTGACCAAAGCCGCGCTCTACTACCACTTCCGCACCAAAGAGGACATCGTCGTCAGCCTGTCCGACGACCTGCGGCGCGGCATCGATGACCTCGTCGCCTGGGCCGAGGCGACACCGCCGAGCCCGGACCGGGCGCGCGAAATCCTCGACCGCTACGGCGTACTGCTGCACGGCATCGGGCGCGGGATGGTGCGTTTCATGGCCGAGAACCAGCCCGCGTTCCGGGAGCTCGGGATCAACGTCGGGCTTCGCTACCAATTCAAGGTGCTCGCCGATCTGATGACCGAGCCCGACCGTTCGCCGCAGGCCGTATTCCACGCGCGCCAAGCGCTGCTGACGATCAGCTGGAGCACGGCGATGATGGGCGATCTGCCATTGAGCGACGACGAGTGCTACGCGGCCTCCGCCGAGATCGCGCGGGACATTCTCGCCAGGAACTGACCGCCGCGTCCGATTATCGCTAGCACATACGTTCGATTGCGGGTAGATTCGCGAGCATGTCGACACCGTTGCAGGGCTCACTGCTCGACGGGTTCGGTGATACCGAATTCGGGTCGCTTCGCGCCGCGCGCCGCACGGTCCTCGAGCACGGGGCCTGGGTGGACGTGCTACCCGGTTGGCTGTCCGGCGCCGACGCGTTGTTCGAGCGACTGGTCGACGACGTGCCGTGGAAGGCGGAGCGACGGCCGATGTACGACCGGGTGGTGGACGTGCCGCGGCTGTTGAAGTTCTACGAGGAGCACGAGCCGCTGCCCGATCCGGCGCTGGCCGACGCCCGCGAGGCATTGAGCGAGCACTACCGGCGCGAACTGGGTGAGTCGTTCCGGACGGCCGGGCTCTGCTACTACCGCGACGGACAGGACAGCGTCGCCTGGCACGGCGACAACTTCGGGCGCGGGGCGACACAGGACACGATGGTCGCGATCGTGTCGATCGGCGCACCGCGCGCGCTGTTGCTGCGGCCGCGCGGTGGCGGGGAGAGCATCCGGTATCAGGTCGGGCACGGCGATCTGCTGGTGATGGGCGGGTCGTGCCAGCGCACCTGGGAGCATGCCGTGCCGAAGACGCGCAAGCCGGCCGGGCCGCGGATCAGCATCCAGTTCCGTCCGCGGGGCGTTCGCTGAGCCGTCCGGCGCAGACACGCACGCCCTCGAGATCGAACCCGTGAGCCAGGCGATACACATCGACCTTGACCAGAACCATTGTTGAGGTTGGATGCTGAAGGGCATGAGCGCAAAGACATTTCAGCCGCCGACGGTCGCAGACACGTCCGTCGATCACACCGCGGACATCGCGGCCATCAAGCAGATCATCGGCAACGTCGAGACTGCGTACAACACCAACGACGCCGAACTGATGACCGCCGACTTCACCGCGAACGCGACCGTGGTCAATGCCGTCGGTGCCCTGCTGACCGGTCGCGACGCGCTGCTGGAGGCGAATCGCCGTGGGCTGGCCGGCTTCCTGAAAGACGAGTACGTCCGCTACGAAGTCACCGACATCACCTTCCTCCGCCCCGACATCGCCTTCGCCCACAAGGTCGCCCGCGCCACCACCGCCGAAGGCGAACCGATCGACATCGACCACACCATGATCGCGCTCTACGTCCTGGTCAAGGAGAACGGCCGCTGGTGGACCGCGGCCAGGCAGAACACCTTGATCCCCAAGGCCGAATAACCCGCACGTCCAGCGACCCAGCGCCGCAACATCTCCGAGGGGTGCGACGCTAGGTCTTCGGACAAGCGATCAGGGGGAACTGGTGCAGGAAGGCTCTCGGCCGATACCGGCATCAGTTCCCCTGATCTTGATCGCGGCCGTAATACTGGGCGGCCACGTTCGCTTCCGATTCCTGCTTCGCGCGGCATTCGGCACCACGGCCGCGCAAGCCCGGGCAACGGATTTTCCAGGCGACGCGGCCGCGTGTCGCCGTTAGATTGACAGCATGAGCAATCCTGGGGCGGGAGTCCTGGCGGTGATGCCGCTGCATACGATCAGCGAGGTCTATGGCGAGGCGGGTCTGCGCGAACGATTATTGCTGGAGATCGCGGACCTGCCGGACGCCGCCCGGGTCACCGAGGCCCTCGACCTGGCCACGGAATTGCATCGCGACGATCGCTACGGCCGCGAACCGTATCTCAATCATCTACTGCGAGTGGCGATCCGGATCATCAGCCACTACCGGGTGGCGGACGGCGATCTGGTCGTCGCGGGTCTGCTGCACGATTCCGTCGAGGACCATCCGGCGGAACTGGCGGGCGATCGGCCGGGCACGCCCACCGAGGCCGCCCTCGCCGAACTCGCCGACCGCTTCGGCGACCGCGTGTCCGAGCTGGTCGCGGCCGTCACCAATCCCGAACCGGACCCGTCGATCGACCGGCACCTGCAATACCGGGAGCATGTCGCCGCCGACCTCGAGCACGCCCCGTGGGCCAGGATCATCAAGCTGTCCGACTTCACCGACAACGGCGTCGGCATCCTGTACGCGACCGGCCCGGTCATGCACAAGCTCGCCACCAAATACCGCCCGCTCACCGCCATCTACCGCGACCTGGTCACCCGGCCCGACACGCCGCTGGCCGACGACGTCAAACAGCACATCCTCGCTCAACTCGACAGTGCGGACGAACGATTCGAGGCCATCCTCGACGAAGAGTGATCCGCGGTCGTCCTTTCGGATGACATCCGATCGATATCTCGGTCCGCGGGACCGCACGAGCGCGCGCCGATGGCATCGTGATGCGCATGCGACTTCGACGAACCGGCGACATGCTGCTGGCAGCGGGGATCCTGGTATTCGTCGCCGCGGTGGTGACGCTGGTCTGGACGGGTCACACCGCGCTGCGCTACTCCGCCGACAACGACAACACCCTGTCGCTGTGGGCGATCTGCCTGACGGTGCTCGGCGGACTGGCGGTCGCCCGGCTGGTTCCGCCGAAGCCGGACGACGGACTGCTGCCGGGCGATCCGCGAACGACGCGTCAGGCGTGGTGGCTGTTCACGCTCGGCCTCGTCTTCGCGGTCGGCTTCTACCTCTCCCCCGGCGGCGACTTATGGTTCCTCGGATTGAAACTCGCTCTGCTGCTTGCGGTTCCACTGTCGTTCCGATTGGTTTCGTGGCGCGAATGGTACCGGGTGGATACCCGTGGCCGCTGGCTCCGGCCGCTCCCCGCGATGCTCGTCTTCCTGACCTTGTTCACGCTGTTCGGACACAGCTACACCGGCGCGCGACCGGACCTGATCGCGCTGATCGCGGTGTTCACGCTCAACGCGATGCTGGAGGAGATTTTCTACCGGGTCTGGCTGCAGACCCGATTGGAGAAGAGTTACGGTCGCTGGCCCGCCATCGCGCTCAGTTCCCTGGTGTTCGCGGTGTGGCACGTAACGATTCACGGCGGCAACGGTTTCGGCATCGACCTCGCCGCCGCGGTCGTGCACATCGGCGGCTACGGAATCTTCCTCGGCTACCTGTGGTCGCGGTATCGAAATCCCTGGCTGCTCTTCGTGGTTCACGGCATCATCAACGCGCCGATTCCGATGCTCGCGGCACTGTGGTGACGGCTCAGGCGATTTCAGGGCGTGCGCAGTACCGACTCGACCAATTGGCGCACCGCGTCCAGCAGCCGATCGGTCTCGCCGGACCGGACCATGGTCTGCACCAACTCGCCGCCGATCGCACCGAGCAGCAACCTGCCCACTACCTCGGCGTCCAGATCGGGCCGCGCCGCCCGCAGTAGCGCGGTGATGTGGTTGTCCCAGAACGCATGGAACTCCGCGGTGCGCGGATGCGGCGGTTCCGTGCGATACGCGACCATGAGTTCCGAGTTCGCGATCACCAGCCGCGTCATCGCATCGAAATAGGCGAGCAGCCGCGCGTCGGCCGGCGCGCCCGGACCCAGCGGCGGCGGTCCGCTGGTGATCGCGTCCATCAGCGTGAGCGCGCTCTCGGCGACCATCTCGTGCAGCAATCCGGCCCGGTTGCCGAAGCGGTGAAAGATGGTGCCCTTCCCGACCCCGGCCGCGGCGGCGACCCGGTCCATGGTGATCGCCTCGGCGCCGTGTTCGGCGAGCAGCGCGGTCGTCGCGTCGAGAATCGCCCGTCGATTGCGCGCGGCATCGGCCCGTTCCTTCGGACGCCCCTCGGTCATCGCACTCGCTTTCGTTGACAACTTGACCGGCAGTCCATATCGTTGCGGAGACAACTGGACCGTCAGTCAACTTATGGAGTTCTTGATGAAGGCAATCGTAATGACGGCGACCGGCGGCCCCGAGGTGCTGGTCCCGCAGGAGGTCCCGGCGCCCCAGGCCGGCCCGGGTGACGTGGTGATTCGTGCCGAGGCGATCCCGGTCCTGTTCCCGGAGACCAAGCTGCGCTCCGGTGAGTTCCCGCTCGGCGTCGAGCCGCCGCTGGTCTTCGGTTTCCAGGCGGTGGGGGTGGTGACCGAGGTGGGCGCGGCGGCCGATCCGGCGCTGCTCGGCCGCCGAGTCGCCGTGGCCACCAATGGTTTCGGTTCCTATGCCGAATTCGTCAGTGCACCAGCCGATTCCGCAACCTTGGTCCCCGACGGCCTGTCCTCGGCGGACGCTGCCGCGGTCCTGATGAGCGGCTCGGTGGCCCTCCCCCTGCTGGAAACCGCCGCCCTCACCGGCACCGAAACGGTCCTGATCGAGGCCGCCGCAACCGGAATCGGCAGCTACCTCACCCAACTCGCCAAGGCACACGGCGCCGCCCGCGTGATCGCCACCGCGGGCGGCCCCGCGAAGATCGAACAGGCCCGCAAACTCGGCGCCGACGAGGTCATCGACCACAACGACCCCGACTGGGTCAGCCACCTGCGCGAAACCCTCGGCGGCACAACCCTCGACGTCGTCTTCGACTCCATCGGCGGCACCACCGCCATGGACCTGCTCGACACCATGACACCCCTGCGTGGCCGAATGCTCAGCTACGGATGGCTTTCCGGCGCCCCCGCCCAACTCTCCGCCACCGACCTCATCACCCGCGGCCTGACCCTCACCGGCTGCGCCGGCCCCGCCTGGCTCGCCCGAGTAGCCGAAGCCCGCCCCACCACCCTCACCCAAGCCGCCTCCGGCACCCTCACCCCCCTCATCGAAGCCATCCTCCCCCTAGACCAAGCAGCCCAAGCCCACCATCTCATCGAAGCCCGCACCCCACTAGGCAAGCTCATCCTTCAACCCAACACCTAACCCACAACCCCAGACACCCTGCCGCGCCATGAATCCTTGTCACACAAGGCCGCCCGATACCTCGCACGCACGGGTCCAACTTCGCACCGCAAGCCCGCGCCACCCATCGCGACCCAGAACCGCACCGCACACCGACACCCTGACGTGCCGCGCACCGAAGCGCAGCACGGCGCTGAACCGGACCTGTTCATCCGCACGGGTTCACCTCATACGCCGCAGGCCGCACCTCTTCTCACGGCCCGGAGTCGTGGCACACGACTAGCGACGCAGCCGCACACCGTCTGAACTGCGGCATATCGAATTGCATGCCCTTTGGTGTGCGGGAGGTCAGGAGGTGTGCGGGGGGATTCAGGCTGGGCGGCGGGCGAAGGTGGGGGCGTGTTCGGGGCGGATGCCGCGGGCGACCAGGAATGGGGGGACGCTGCGGAGGATCGGGATTCGGCGGAGGACGCGGACCGGCAGGGGGGCTTTGCGGGCGTTGGCGATGTTGATGCCGCCTTCGAGGGCGGGGCGGATCACGCGGGCGTGCAGGATGCGTTGCATGCCCTGGGTTACCACGGTGGGGAGGGTGCGGCGGCGTTGCACCTTCGCCAGGTCTCGGGTGCCGACGGTGTTCGAGAGTAGCGGGGCGGCAAGGATTCTCGCGGCGGCGACGGCGTCTTGCACGGCCAGGTTGATGCCGACGCCGCCGACCGGGGACATGGCGTGCGCGGCGTCGCCGATGCAGAGCAGCCCGCCGGTGTACCAGGTGGTCAGGCGGTCGAGCTGGACGTCGAGCAGTTTCACCTCGTCCCAGCTGGTGAGGGTGTCGACGCGGTCCTTCAGCCAGGCCGCCGAGTCGGACATGGTGCGCATGATCTCGTCGACCGGCCCGCGCCGCGCCACCTCGTCGGTGCCCTTGGCGATCAGAGTGGCGCACTGCCAGTAGTCGCCGCGGTCGAGCAGCACCGCGGCCCGGTGCGCGGCGACGATCGGCACCGCGCCCGCGGGGTCGATCTCGCTGCGCGGCAGGCGGAACCACCACACGTCCATCGGCGTCGGCCAGCTCCGCGTCGCCAGTCCCGCCGCACTCCGCAGCACCGAGCCGCGCCCGTCACAAGCGACGGTGAGGTCGGCGCGGATCTCGCCGGTCACACCGTCGGCGGTCCGGTAGCTGACCCCAGCGACCTCGCCCTCGGACCAAACCAGGCCGGTCGCTTCGGTTTTCATCCGCAAATGGAAGCTCGGCTCCTGTTCGCCGGCACGCGCGAGCAGGTCGAGCAGGTCCCACTGCGGCACCATGGCGATGTATTTGTGCTTGCCCGGAAGGTCTTTCAACGAGGCGAAGGTCTGCAACCCGTTGGCGGTCGCCAGCTGCACCTGATCCAGTTTGCGCGCACCGAGTTTCGCGAACTCCGCACCGAGCCCGAGCTCGTCGAGCAGGTCGAGGGTGGTGGGATGCACGGTGTCGCCGCGGAAGTCGCGCAAGAAGTCCTTGTGCTTCTCCAGCACGGTGACGTCGACCCCGGCCCGCGCCAGCAGCAGGCCGAGGATCATTCCGGCGGGACCGCCCCCGACCACCAGGCAAATCGTCTGTTCCATCGACTTTTCCCTCCTCGGTCACCGCATAGCCGCAGGGTATTGCCTACCCAAAGAATTCTACGCCTGATGAATTCTTTGCGGGTGCCGATCCGGGCCGAGTTGGGTTGGCGCAGCGCGCAATCGGGGTCGGACCGCGTTCGGCGGTCCAACTCCCCGTCAAGTGCCGTTGATCAGGAAGCGACGTCCCGGTTCAGGATGAAGACGTACGGCTCGGCCAACCCGCGCATATCCATCACCCCGAGCAGCGTCTGCTCATCCACTCGCCGGAAGTGATCGATGATCGGCAGATGGTCGTAGATCATCGCGGCGCTGACCACCCCGCGATACTCCACATTCCGCAAACGCGCTGTCGGCCTCTGCGTTCGGAACGCGAACCGCAGAAAGCCGAGCGCCTTCTTACTCGCTCGTACGCCCGCCATCGGAATCCGCCCCGCGAGCCCGAGCGGCACTCTGCGCGGATCGACCGGAAAGACCTCCCCGTCGACGGAAAACAGCAGCGGATGCACGGTGTCCGCGTCATCGAACTGCTTGCCATACCACCCCGACGCGACCAGCACCCCCGCGAACGGATGGCCGGTGTCGAGTTCATCGCCCCGCCAGCGCCCGGTCGTGATCTCGGCGACCGGAACCGCGGGCAGGCTGTCGAACAGCGCCAGTGCCTGCTCCGCCGTGCAGCGCCGGGTTCGCAGCGCCGCCAGTTCAGCCGCACCCGATCCTGTCTTCTCGGCCATGCTCGACCTCCTCGCTAGGGCAACAATGCAACAACGAGACTATCTCTATCTCACGACCCACGTCAGCTCAGACCGGCACACCCGTACCGGTGCACGAATGGCCGAGTGCGACTGGCTCAATCGATGCCGGCACACTGGTCACCCCGGCATGAGCGGATCGAGGTCTGCGGCGCCTTCTAGAACGGTGCGTCCAAAGGCAACTGCGCGACCTCGGCCAAATACGGATCCAGTTCGCCGGATTCGAACCGGGACATCCCGATCACATGCCAGAACTGACCCGCCGTGTTGCCTTCGAACTTGTAGCGACCGTCGGGCGCCAGGGCCGCCCAGCCTTCCGGCAGCCCCAGCAGCTCCGCGCGGATGGTCGGTGCGGTCTCCGCGTCCGGGTAGTCGCCGCCGGGGACCGACCACAGGATGGTGTTGCCGTCGTCGCCACCGCTGGCCAGCAGGCGGCCGGACGGATGGAAGGCCAGCGACCAGATCTGCCGCTTGTGGCCCTCCATGGTGTGCAGGTGCCGCCCCGTCGCCATGTCCCACAGCCGAACCACCAGGTCTTCGCCGCCGGTGGCGAGGATTCCGCTCTGCGGGTCGACCGCCGCCGCCCACAGCCTGCCGGTGTGCCGGGTCAGCTCGTGCAGGCTCGCGCCGGACTCGACCGCCCAGATGCGCACCGTCATGTCCCAGGAAACGCTGGCCAGCCGGTCACCGTGGAACACCACCGCGTACACCCGGTCGCTGTGCCCGGCGAATTCGCGCAGCAGCCTGCCGGATTCGACGTCCCACAGCCGCACCACGGAATCGTCGCAGCCGGTGGCCATCAACGAGCCGTCCTCGTTGAATTCGATGGACCGCACCCGCCCGTGATGCTCCGCGCACACCATGTGCAGCGCACCGGTGGTCCGCGACCAGATGATGACCGTGTCGTCGTCGTTCGCCGTGGCCACGTATTGATCGGTCGGGTCGAAGGCGATCGCCCAGACCGGCGCGGCCTCGACATTGATGTGCCGCTGGAACATTCCGGTATCGAGGTTGAGCAGACTCAACCGGCCGTCGTTGCCGACCACCGCGAGCTGCTGCGGCTGCTTGCGGCTGAACAGCGCCGACTCGAAGGTGACCAAACGGTCCTCGCTGCCGGCCAGCCGCCGAATCTGCCTGCCCGTCACCGGATCCCACAGCCGGACCACCCCGTCGTTGCCACCGGCGGCGAGCAGCGACCCATCCGCGTTGAACGTCACCGACCTGACCTGCCGCCCGTGTCCGGTCAGCACCTGCCGGCACACGCCCGACGCGGGATCCCAGAGCCGCGTGGTGAATTGGTCGTCGGTGACGGCGAGCTGCCCGCCGTCCGGGCGGAACGCGAACGGCCAGATCGATCCGGTGTGCGCGGTGATCCGGTGCCGCAGTTCGCCGGTCGTGCTGTCCCGCAGGCAGAGCAGGCCGGCGCTGTCGCCCGAGGCGAGCAGATCACCGCTCGGATCGAACACCACCCAGTAGAGGGCGGCGTGGTGATCCGACGGCGCGTGCTTCGACTCCCCGGTCTCGACATCCCAGATGCGCAGTCCCCCATCGGTATCCCCGCTGGCCAGCAGCGGCAACCGGGGGTGAAAGGCCAGCGTGTACACCCGTCCGGTGTGGCCGGGCAGTTGCCGGACCAGCTCGCACCGCGCCGGATCCCACAGCGCCACCATGCCGCGGACATCGCCGACCGCCAGCAGATCACCCGCCGGGTTGAACACGACCCGGAACACGGCCCCACTCGCGCCGACGAATTCGCCTCGCTCGCGCCCGCTTTCGACATCCCAGATCCGGACCACCCCGTCGCGGTAGGCCGCCGCGACCACGCCTTCGTGAATTGCCAAGCTGAAGATCAGCTCTCGGCTCCCGCCGGAAGGCGCGCATTCGTGCATCAGATCACCGCTGGGCAGGGACCACAGCCGTAGCATCCCGTCCGCGTCGCCGGTGGCCAGCAGGTCACCCGCCCGGTTCAGCGTGACCGGCCACGGCCATTGGCTGTGCCCGTGCAGGATTCGGCGCAGTTCACCGCTCGCCACGTCCCAGATGCCGACGGTGCCGTCGCTGGAACCGCTGATCAGCACGGTATCGGTATAGGCGACCGCGAACGACCGATTGCGATGCCCCTGCAATGTGCGCAGCGGCAGCCCGGTCTCGGTGTCGCAGATCAACACCCCGCCGTCATCGCTGCCGATGGCGAGGGTGCCACCGTCCGGACTGTAGGCCAGCGGTTGCGGCAGCCTGCCGTGCCTGGCATGGAACCCGTGCCTGACGCCGATAGAGGCAGGGGCGAATTCGGTTCTCGCCACCGAGCCGGGCACCCACGCCGCACCACGCAGATCGGTGCCCGCCGGGGTACCGACGACGTCGAGCAGCGCCGCGCGATCCCAGCGGCTGCCGGTCGCGCGCGTCCCGGTCAGGTCCGCGCGAGCCAGCCGCGCCCGGGTGAAGTCGGCGTCGGTCAGGTCCGCGCCGACCAGGCTCGCCTCGTCCAGCCGCGCACCGACCAGCCGCGCGCCGCGCAGCACCGCACGGTCCAGGTTCACCCCGACCAACCGCGCGCCGCTCAGATCCGCACCGGTCAGATCGACCTGCTGCATGTCGCGATAGGACAGATCCTCGCCGACCAGGATCGCGCCGCGCAGATCGGCGGTCGGCGCGGTCCGCAGCCGGGTGGTCAGCCGGATCGCGTTGGTGCGCGACACCTCGTCGGCGGCCGGGTCGTCCAGCACACCGTCCGCCCAGGCGCGTGCGAGCCGGATATCGGCGAGGTCGCACAGGAAGTCGATGGACAGCTGAGACAACGGCGCGTGCGCGAGTTGCGGCGGCGCGGCGACACCCGCGGCGAACTGTTCGGCAATGTGGTTGGCCACCAACCATTCCGGCACCGACGAGTGGATGAACCCGAACAGGTTGTCCTCGGTCCGCACCAGCAGGCTGCCGGAGCCGATGGCGTGCGCGGACTGCTGCACCGACATCCGGTTGGCCCCGGTCATCTCCACCAGACTCTGTGCCACCTCGGTCAATTCGGCCAATCGCAGGTACGGCTCGCCGGTCTCCCAGATGCGCAACGCGAATTCGGTGACCGCGAGCCACAATTCGTGCAGCCCGAGCCCGGGCAGCGACCCAGCGGTCGCCGCGGTGCGATCCGTCTCGTAGGACAGCCAGGATTCGAGGATCTCCCGGTACAGTCCGGCCGCGCCGACGGCCTGCTGCGCGCCCGCCGCGGCCCGCAACCGGCGCTCGTCCAGGTCGGCGATGAAGCTGAGCATGCGCGGATTCTGGGCCAGCCCGAGCAGGTCTTCGATGCCGGTGATCAGCCGCATCCTGGCGTCGGCGCGCTGCGCGTCGCCGCCGTAGCGGTTGGCGAGGAAGGCGCGCACCTGCGCGGGCGCGAAGTCCTCGATGTTCAGGATCTGCCGGTCCTGGAGCAGCCCGACCCGCTCCCCCAGCGCGGTCAGGACCTGGGCCCGCGACTCGAAATGCTGTGTGCGGCTGGCCACGACGATCTTCGCCTTGCCGACCGCCGCCTGTAGCAGCGTTTCCAGGTGGTCGGCGGCGAATTCGTAGCTGATCCGGGTGACGAGTTCGTCGAAGCCGTCGAACAGCAGCACCACCCGGCCCTCACGAAGCATGTAGCGCAACGCTTTCAGGTCGATCCGGTCCTCGCCGTGATTGGCCAGGTGCGCGGCGACCAGGGCGTCCACCGAATGGGTCTTGTCCAGCGTGCGCAGGTCGATGAGGATCGGGATCAGCGCGGGCATGGTCTCGGTGATGCGCCGGGCCACCTCGTGCAGCGCGAACGTCTTGCCGCGCCCGAAATCACCGAGTACCAGGACGAATCGGCCGTGATCGGCGGCGACCAGGCGCAGCAGTTCGGCGACCAGATCGTCGTGGACCGTCTGGTCGCCGTGTTCGAGCGCCCGGAAGCGTTGCGGCACATAGAGGTCCGGCGGGTAGCGGCGGTCGGTGCGCAACCGCTCGACCTGCTTGGCGAGATAGTCCTCCAGGTCGAGCAGGCCTTGGAACTCGGTGAAACTGCGCACCCGCAGGCCATGGCTCGCGGCCTCGTCGCGCAGCGAACGCGGCGGCGGCGCACCGCGATAGACGAGCTCCGAGCCGTATTCCGGGTCCAGGCCGAGGAATTCCTCGACCACCCGCCTGCTCATGTCGCCGACGTGCACGCCGACCCGCCATTGCGCGGTCACATCGTCGCGCTGATGGGTGATGAACAGGTGCGGCGGATCGGACTCCACCCGGCGGATCCTGGCCTCCGGATACCGGGTCTCACACACCTCGGCCACCCGTTCCAGCAGACGACCGTGCGGATCGACGATGGCGGGGGTCTCGGTCACCGGATCGTCGGGCTCGTCGGGACCGGTCAGCTCAGGCAGCGTGTTCGCGGCAAGTGCGGCAACCGCATTCGACCACGGGGCGGTCAGCCGCGCGGTGGGCTCGGCGGGATGCGCCGCGGTGGCGGAGTACCGGGAGAGGCCCTCGGTGGTCAGGTGGATGATCTCGTCGCGGCCGGCCGCCCCCGCGGGGATGACCGGCAGCCGGCCGTCGAGCCGATCCAGGTGCGGCCCACCGGGTCCCGGCCCGTGCAGCAGCAGATTCAGCCGGCCACCGAGCAGCCGCGACAGCGTGTCCGCGTCCCGCAACAGGGCGGGATCGCGCGGCGAGGCGGCCGGGCCGGGCAGCGGGTCGTGCCGGACCACACCGAGCCGCAGCCACCCGTTCTCCTCGAACGGACGCAGCCGCTCGGCGAACCAAGCCGCTTGCGGTTCGCCGATCCGCCCGTAATCGTCGTCCGGCAGATGGGTCGCGGCCATGGTCGAGTTCAAACCCGCTACCACCACCCGCAATTCGGGAATCGGGAACAGCGTCCACGGCTGGCCGACATCGAACACCAGCTGATCGAGTCCCTGATACAACTCGGCGAACAGCCGCGCGTACTGCTCCAGCTTCGGGAAGTACGGCGGCTGCGGTTTCCGTTCGCGCGCTTCACAATTCAGGAAGTAGGCGTGACAGGCGACCTTGGAGACATCGTGATTGCCGGGCACCACGATCAGCCGGTCGGGTTCGAGCCCGAGCAGCACCCGCAACCCGGTCAGGAAGCTCAGCGCCTCGTCCACCTCCCGCGGGCGACCGGATTCGGTCAGATCGCCGGTCACCACGATCAGATCGGGTTTCGGCACACCCTGCCCGGCCAACTGGGTGACATTCGCGTAGATACGCGCCTGCAACTCGCGCGCGGTACTCGGTTCGTCGGACGCGAACAGGCCGCGGCCGAACCGCGGACCGGCCACGTGCAGCACGCTGACCCCGGAGCGGTGCTCGTCGCGATGCGGGCCGCCCGGAAAGGCCGGTGCCGCAACGGGAGTGCGCCGATTCAACGGGGACTCGACGGGACCCGCCTGCTCCTCGTCGCCGTAGCGGTCCGGTAGCGCGCCGGGCCCGAGTTCGTTCGGGAATCGCGGTTCCTGCTCCGGTTTCCCCCGGCCCGCGAGCAAGTGCCGCACCCGTTCCAGGAGGATGCGCCGCGCCTGCTCGTCGGTCGGCACGTCCACCAGATCGATGTAGGTGAGGGTGGCCAGCAGCCCCTCCAGCGCGCAGTCGGCGATCCGTATCGGCAGCAGCTTGCCCGGATCGGTGCGGAACGCCGCCTGCCATTCCATTGTCCCGTAACGCGATTGGAGGTAATTGTCGGAGAGCACCGCGAGCACGACGGCCGAATCGCGCACGCCGCGATCCATGAAGTCGATGAAGTTGGTGCCCGGCACGAAGTCCCAGGCCTGGATCAGGGTGCGATATCCGGCGCTTTCCAGTTGCCAGGCGAGCCAGGTCGCCCATCGCTCGTCCGCCGGGGAATAGCTGATGAAGAAGTCCCGCGTCCGCCCACCCTGCTGTGTCACGCCCCCAGTATGGCCTAGGCCAATAACATGGCAGGCGTGCCAGAACAGGTCGACTCCGCCGAACGCGACGCCCCGCCGAGTGCCACCGCGCCCCGCTGGGGGTTGAGTGTGCTGGACTGGGTCCGCATCGTACTGCTGCTTGCCGGACTGTTGTGCGTGCTCACGGGGCTGCTGCCGCGGGAGGAGGCGGCCGACAACATGCGCCGGATCGGCCCGCTGCTGCTGTTCCTCGGCAGCGTCATCGTGCTGGCCGAGCTGACCCGGCAGGCCAAGGTGTTCGACGTGATCGCGCACCGGCTGGCCATTCTCGGGCGGGGTTACTATCCGGCGCTGTTCGTGCTGTGCGTGGCGTTCGCCTCAGCCACCACGATCCTGTTGAACCTCGACACGACGGCCGTGCTGATCACCCCGGTCATGCTGGCGCTGGCGGTGCCGGCCCGGATCCCGCCGCTGCCCTTGGCCATGACCACCGTCTGGCTCGCGAATACGGCCAGCCTGCTGCTGCCGGTGTCGAACCTGACCAATCTGCTGGCCGCCGACCGGGTCGCGCTGACCGCGACCGAGTTCGCGGCGAAAATGTGGGTGCCTCAGCTGGTTTCGCTCGCGGCGACGATGCTGTGCCTGTGGGTCTGGTACTGGCGGCGCGGATGGCGCGACACCGACCGCTACCTGCCGCCGGAGCCGGTCCGGCCGGAGAACGCGAAAGAGCGGGTCCTGCTGTACACCACCGCGGCCGCCTGCCTGCTGTTCATCGTCGCGATCCCGTTCGTCGGCAACCGCATCGGCATCGCCGCGACGGTCGCCGCCGCCATCGCGGTGCTCGCGTTCGCCGTATTCGACCGCTCGTCGCTGCGGTTCTCGCTGATCCCCTGGCGGCTTCTGGTTTTCGTCGTAGGGCTGTTCCTGGTGGTGCCCACGCTCGGCCGGCTCGGCCTCTCCGATCTGATGCACACGCTGATCGGCTCCGATTCCGGTGCGGCAGGCGCGTTCCGGGCGGCCGGCGCGGGCGCCACGCTCTCGAATATCGCCAACAATCTGCCCGCCTACACCGCGGGCGAGGCGGTCGTGCCCGCGGAAAACCACAACCAGCTCCTGGCTTTGCTCATCGGCACCAACATCGGCCCGATCGTCACCCCGTGGGCCTCCCTCGCGACCCTGCTCTGCCTGGAGTTCTGCCGCACACACGGCGTGCGCGTGCCCATGCTCCGCTTTGTCTCGACCGGTCTCGGACTCGCCGTAATCGGCACTACCGGCGCGGTCGCGGCGCTGCTTATCATCGGATAAGGCCGTGCGGGAGGGGACAACAAATGAACAAGGTCGAATTCACCGTCACGAATGTGTTCGATATCAGCGGGCGGGGCGTCGTGATGGTGGCGGGCACGCTGACCTCCGGGGTCATCGAGGCGGGCGATGTCCTTTACGACTCGGTCACCGGTGCGCGAGTGACGGTGGCGGGATTGGAATTTCACGGCGGCCGCAAACTCGACGAACACGTGCTCGTCGTGCCCGCGAGCGAAGCCGACCGGGTCCGCATCGGTCAATGCCTGACCAGCGAACGACCGGACGACGGCCTGACCAGAACCCCCCGCCTGCGGCGCATCCTGGACGACGCGCCGGACATCGCCAAGACTCAGGGCCACGACTACGTCGGCGCCGAACACGTGATGCTCGCCATTCTGGCCGACCCGCACGCCGTTCCCACCCAGCATCTGCGCAAGCTGGGTCTGGACCCGGACAACATCGCTCAGACGTTGCGGGAATACGTGAGTGGGAAGGCCGGTCGCATCGAGCCTCCCGGGTCAGCCGGGTAGACCGGTCACGGTGACGCCGGCCGCGGATTTCACCAATAGCGTCAGGTCGGGCAGCATTTCGGCGCTACCGGCGATAAAATCCACTTCGCCGACGGGTAGTTCGAGGCGTTCGTTCAGCGTGGCCCCGTCGAAATCGGTGATGTGCATTCCTGATTCGCGCGCGAGCAGCGCGCCCGCGGGCAGGTCGACGAGACCGGCGCGGTAGCCGACGAAGCCGTCGATGTCGCCGTTGCTCAGCATGACCCAGCACAGCAACGGCGACCAGAGTTGAATCAGGCGGCGGGAGGCCGATTCCAGGGTGAGGCGCAGGGCGCGGGCGGTGGGATCGGCGCGGGTGACCGGGTAGCCCTGAAGCCAGGCGAGGACCGGTGCGGAGGTGGCGGGATGGTGCGCCGGGTGCCACAGCGGGCCGTCCGGGCCGTGTGCGCCGCGACCGCGCACGGCCGTCCAGGTGCGGTCGGCGATCGGCTCGTGCACCACACCGACCACCGGGGTTCCGTTGTGGCACAGCGCGATACCGACCGTGCACACCGGCAGGCCGATGGCGATGTTGTTGGTGCCGTCGAGCGGATCGATGACCCAGCACCAGGTGTCGTCGGCGCTGTCGAGAACTCCGGATTCCTCCGCGAGAATGCGATGGCCGGGGAACGCTTCGCGGATGTGGCGCAGGATGATGCCTTCGGCCAGGACGTCCAGGTCGGTGACCACGTCGCCGGTCGCGTCCTTGGCGCGGACGGTCAGCGCCCCGAGCAGCCCGGCGCGGATCGCGCGACCCGCTTCGACCGCCGCCTCGACCGCCGTCCCGGCCGCGCGGTCGAGCAATGTGTCCGGCAGTACCTGGTGTATCACGTCGCCCGCTCGCATCGGTTCTCCAGTCGCTCCGGCAGGGATTGATTCCGCAGCTGCGCGAGCACGGTGTGCGCCGCGCGGCGGGTTTCGTCGGTAGTGCAGAGGGTCCGGTGCACCCAGTGGTCGGTGGTGGCCGGCGTGCCCAGCGACAGGTCGGGGCGGCCGAGGTTGTCCTCGCCCAGGACCACGGTCGCCGCTTCGCCGCGTACGTCGGACACGTGAAAAGCGCCGTGCGGCAACGTATATACCTCGCCGGTGTGGAAGTGCTCCCGCGAACGGGTCCGGTAGGTCACGAGTCGCTTCGTCGCGCGCACCAGGTCGCCGTCCGCCGCGCTCTGGATCTCGAACATGCGGTGCGTGGGCGGCGCTGGGGCGCCGAGGATTTCGATGATCTCGTTGCCGACCGTGCCGTACAGCACGGTGCTGAGCAGATCCCAGCTGTGCGCGTGCACCTTCGAGGTGGTCGGATCGGCGCGCACGTCTTCGGTCCAGACATGCACGCAGATACCGAGGCCGTCACCACGCCACGCGGGAAAACACAAGAAGCCCAGCGGATGTCGTACCGCCAGCAGGCCGGAACCACCGTCAACGACGTCGGTGAGGACGCCGCGGGCCCAGCCACGCACCGCGGCTCCGGTGTGGTCGGAGCCGATCAGCGTGCGCAGGCGGGCGTATTCGTTCACTAATACGGGTTCCTCGGTTGTAGCGCGCGCCGCACGATGTCGGCGACGTCGCGATCGGTGAACGCGGCGGGCAGTTCCAGCGACAGGGCCTCGAACAGGCCGCGCACCTGATCGACGCTCGGTTCGTCGGACAGCGGCAGTTCCTCGCTGCGGCTCAACGGAACCTGACGGGTCTGCTTGAAACTGGCGACCAGCTCGCGATTGAAATCGCGGTAATAGGGCTTGTCCCGCTCGAACATCAGCGCCGGGGTGTTCGGATTGTCCTGAGTGACAATGACGCAACTCGACGACAGGTCCCAGCGGAACGTGGTCATCACCGTGGAGAGGCCCACGTCGATGGTCAGGAAGGTGAACCGCTGCCGGTACCAGCAGGCGGCCAGCACCGTCGCGAACGCCTCCTTGCGGGTGCGTTCGGTGGTCCACATCTCCCCGGTGCGGTCGGCCTCGGGCGAGAGCGAGGACCGGAACTGCGCGTAGGTCTTGCACAGCGTCTCGTCGGTCGGGTCCAGGATCTCCAATTGGACACGCAGCGGACGTTGTTCGCGTCGCGCGTTCTCCACGCACTCGCGCAGCGTCACCGCGCGGATGTAGGTTCCGGTGCCGCCCTTGAAGATCCACTGCTCGGTGCCGCGCCGGGCCAGGGTGTGCGCGTGCCCGATCTCCGGACCGTAGAGCAGCTGCACCGAATTCGCGTCGCGCATGGCCTTGGACGACAGGTGCCGATCGCGCAGTAGCGTCGTGGCGAGCAACGCGAGGACCAGCAGCACCGCCGCGTTCACGTTGTCGACGCTGATCACGTCCAGGACCGCGAGCAAGCCGACCACCACGGCGAGTACCAACGCGACCACACCATCGACGTTGTTACGCAACCAGATCAGCAACCGCGCCATGCGGCCCTCCCCTCTGTTCCCCCCCCAGGATAGAGGCAGCCGGACGAGCGAAGCGAAGGAAAAAGGAACTCCCGCGGCCGACGACGGTGCTCCAGCCCACATCCACCGCGCTTGACCTCGAGTGCGGTTGAGGAACCATGCTGGGCACCGGCCGTCGAACAACCCACTCGACGGCAACACCCCCTTGCGCTCCCGCCGGTCCCCGTACACCCCCGGCGGGAGCGCAAGGCCCCAGCCGCACCCTTCTTGATTTCCCGCACCGAAAATCGCATGCGATTCCCGGTGCGGGAAATCAGAAGGCGTGCGTGTGCACCAACGAAACAGCCGCACACCTTCTGACCTGGCGCATCAGGGGGTGCGCGGCTGAGCTCAGTTGGGGGTGGTGGGTTCCCACTCGTAGACTGTGACGGCGGAGGAGCCGGTGGTGTGTACCGGGTCGGCGAACGCGAGTTCCTTTGCGGCGTCGAGGTTTTCGGCGGCGATGAAGTACGCGCCGCCGGTTCCGTCGGCGAAGCGCGCGCTTTCGACCAGCTGGCCGCGCTCGTTCAGCTGCTGCAAGAAGTCCTTGTGCGGCTGGAGGACGGCGGTATCGAAGTTCGGCGTGCGCATCGCCAGCACCAGGAACTTCTTCACGCGTCGGCCTCCGGGCGCGGTGCCCTGGTCGCGGCCGCGGCGGCCCGGACCTGCGGCGCGACCAGCACGACCTGCCCGAGCACGCCGTTCACGAACGACGGAGAATCGTCGGTGGACAGCTCCTTGGCCAGTTCGACCGCCTCGTCCACCGCGACGACCGGCGGAACGTCGTTGGCGTGGAACAACTCCCACACCGCGATCCGCAGGATGGCGCGGTCGACTGCGGGCAGCCGGGACAGCTCCCAGTCCTTGAGGTAGGACTCGATGGTGCCGTCCACCCGGTCCAGGTCATCGGCGACGCCCTCGACCAGCGTGTGCGTGTAGGCGTGCAACGGCGCGACCGCCTGGTCGCGGGTGGCCAGTTCGACCCGCTCGTCGAGCAGGTCGGCCGGGTCCACGTCGCGTGCTTCTGCTTCGAAGAGCAGATCGACGGCTCGGCGGCGGGCTTTGTGCCGCGTGCCGAGCTTCTTGAAGGACTTCTTGTCTAACGGCTGTTCAGCCACAGTCACCATTATCCCAGTCGCTGTCTCTGTTTGCGGCAGGACGCTCCCGCCCTGTCCATCGGCGGCAGGAGCGGTCCCTACATGGTCGCGCCGCGCTACCGCCTCCGGGCCCGGCGCTCCCGCCGCGGGCAACGATCAGGCGTTGACGCGGCCGAGGTAGCTGCCGTCACGCGAATCGATGCGCAGCTTGTCGCCGGTGTTGATGAACAGCGGGACCTGCACCTCGGCGCCGGTCTCCAGGGTGGCCGGCTTGGTGCCGCCGGTGGAGCGATCACCCTGCAGGCCGATGTCGGTGTGCCGGACCTCCAGCTCGACGCTGACCGGGAGCTCGACGTAGAGCGGCGCGCCCTCGTGCGTGGCGACCTGCACGGTCATGTTCTCCAGCAGGAAGCGCGCGCCGGGTCCGATGGTCGACTCGGAGATGGAGATCTGGTCGTAGGTGTCGCCGTCCATGAAGACGAAGTCCGAACCGTCGTGGTACAGGTAGGTCATATCGCGGCGGTCGACCGTCGCGGTCTCCACCTTGACGCCCGCGTTGAACGTCTTGTCGACGACCTTGCCGGACAGCACGTTCTTCAGCTTGGTCCGCACGAACGCGGGACCCTTGCCCGGCTTGACGTGCTGGAATTCGATGATCTGCTGAAGCTGACCGTCGATCTTCAGCACAAGGCCGTTCTTGAAGTCGCTGGTGTCCGCCACTGTCCTCGGATCTCCTAGTTCGTAAACAACATGGTGGTCGACCGGCGTCAGTCGACGACGGTCAGGTCTTTGCTGGTGTTGGTGAGCAACTCCGGGCCCCCTTCGCGCACCACGAGCGTGTCCTCGATCCGGACCCCGCCGCGGCCGGGAAAGTACACACCGGGTTCGACGGTCACCGCCACGCCAGCAAGAAGTGTACCGGTTCCATTTTTGGCGATGCCCGGCGCTTCGTGGATCTGCAATCCGACCCCGTGACCGAGGCCGTGCACGAAGAGTTTGCCGTGGCCGGCGGACTCGATGACGGAGCGCGCGGCCGCGTCCACCTCGTCGGCCTTGACGCCCGGCCGCAGGGCTTCCCGTCCGGCCCGCTGCGCGGCTTCGACCAGCGCGTACACCTCTCGTTGCCAGTCGCTCGGCTGCCCAAGGACGAAGGTGCGGGTCATGTCCGAGTGGTAGCCGCCGATCATCGCGCCGAAGTCCAGTTTGACGAAGTCCCCGGTGGCGAGCACCGCGTCGGTCGGCCGGTGATGCGGGACAGCCGAATTCACGCCCGCGGCCACGATGGTCTCGAACGACACCGCGTCGGCGCCGTGCTCGAACATGGCCCATTCCAGGTCGCGGGCGACCTGCTTCTCGGTGCGGCCCGGACGCAGCAGGCCGCGTTCGAGCAGGGTGGCGAGTCCGTCGTCGCCGGCTTTGCAGGCCGCTCGGAGCCGGTCCACCTCGTAGGCGTCCTTGACCATGCGCAGCTGTTCGACCAGGCCGGGGGTGGCGACGAACTCCAGCCCGGTGCGCTGGTCGAGGAAGCCGCGGTGCTGATCGACGGTGACGATGTGGCTCTCGTAGCCGACCCGGCCGAGCTGCCATTCGCCGGCCAGCTCGACGATCCGCCGGGCGGTGGCCTTGGCGATCTCGGCGCGCAGGTCCGGGACCTGCTCGGCGACCTGGGTCTGGTATCGGCCGTCGGTGCCGATCACCGTGCGCTCCTCGGCGTTGCGCGTGTCCCAGGAATACACCAGTAGCGCCGCGTTGGATCCGGTGAACCCGGTGAGGTACCGCAGATTCACCAGGTCGGTGACCAGCAGGGCGTCCACCCCGTTTTCCACCAGCAGGCTCCGCAGCGCGCCACGCCGCGCGGCGTAGTCGGGGGCTTGGCCCGCGTGATCAGCACACATGGTTCAAAGCTACCGCCGACACGCCGTATAGCCGCATACAACACGTGGACTAGCGGCCACGGGCGCGCCGACCTGCTGCACACGATCTCGGTACGGATCGCGGAATGCCGTTGGCGCTCATCGATTTACGTACCGGACGGAATGCGGAGATCGGTTGTTCACATGTCGAAAAGCTGTCCACAATTGGGCGCAGCGGGGTTGTGCCCGGTCCCGATCGGACGAGAGTGGACGGCATGCCGATCATCGCGTTCGCCGCCCTCCTCGCGTGGTGTGTTGTGTTGAGCGTCATCGATTTTCGACAGCTGCGGTTGCCGAACCGGCTGACCGGATGGGGCGCGGTCGCGGTGTTCGGATACGCGCTGTGCACAGGTCGATGCACAGCCGCTTTGCTGGGTGCGGCGCTGCTCGCGGTGCCGTATCTGCTGGTACACCTGGCGCTACCCGCGGCGTTCGGTGCCGGAGACGTGAAGCTCGCGGTCGGATTGGGCGCGGTCGCCGCGCTCGGCGGCGGACAGGTCTGGGTATGGTCCGCGCTGGCCGCGCCCTTGCTCACCGCATGCGCCGGAGTTGCGGTGATGTGGCTACGCCGAACCCGGACTTCCGCCGACACACTGCGCAGGGTCTCGATACCGCACGGACCGGCCATGTGCCTGGCGACGGTGTGTGCGCTGGCCGTAGGGATTGCCTGATGAGATGCGCGTTGCCGAACGTGCTGGCCATCACTGCGGGCCGCGTGCCTGAGCAGCCGCGCCGACATGGGAAGATGGACGACGTGTTGCGCTGGATAACTGCCGGAGAATCCCACGGTCCCGCTCTCGTCACCATCCTCGAGGGGATGGTGGCCGGCGTCGAGGTCACGTCCGACGAGATCTCCGCGCAGTTGGCGCGCCGCAGGCTCGGGTACGGCCGCGGCGCCAGGATGAAGTTCGAGGCCGACAAGGTGACCGTTGTCGGCGGGGTCCGGCACGGCCGCACCATGGGCGGTCCGGTCGCCATCGAGATCGCCAACTCCGAATGGCCGAAGTGGACGACGGTCATGGCCGCCGACCCGGTCGACCCGGACGAACTCGCCGAACTGGCCCGCAACGCCCCGCTCACCCGGCCGCGTCCCGGGCACGCCGACTACTCCGGCATGCTCAAGTACGACTTCGACGACGCCCGCAACGTGCTCGAGCGGGCCAGCGCCCGGGAGACCGCGGCGCGCGTCGCCGCCGGCACCGTGGCGCGGAACTTCCTGCGGCAGGCGTTCGGCGTCGAGGTGATCTCGCATGTCGTCTCGATCGGCACCGCGCAGAACACCACCGGTGTCGTGCCGTCCGCCGGCGACCTCGCCGCCATCGACGAGAGCCCGGTGCGCTCGTTCGACAAGGACGCCGAGGCGGCGATGATCGCCGAGATCGAGGCGGCCAAGAAGGACGGCGACACACTCGGCGGCGTCGTCGAGGTGGTCATCGAGGGACTTCCGGTCGGGCTCGGCTCGTTCACCAGCGGCGAGAACCGCCTCGACTCGCGGCTCGCGGGCGCGCTCATGGGCATTCAGGCGATCAAGGGTGTCGAGGTCGGCGACGGGTTCGAGACCGCGCGCCGGCGCGGCAGCCAGGCGCACGACGAAATGAAGCCCGGCAGCGACGGCGTGCTGCGTTCCACCAACCGGGCCGGCGGCTTGGAGGGTGGCATGACCAACGGCGAGGCGCTGCGCGTGCGTGCCGCGATGAAGCCGATCTCGACGGTGCCGCGCGCGCTCGCGACCGTCGACATGACCACCGGTGAAGAGGCCGTCGCCATCCACCAGCGTTCCGACGTGTGTGCCGTGCCCGCCGCGGGTGTGGTCGCCGAGTCGATGGTGGCCCTGGTCGTCGCGCAGGCCGCGCTGGAAAAGTTCGGTGGCGACTCGCTCGGCGAGACCCTGGAGAACATCACCAGCTACGTCAAGCGGATCAGCGCCCGCCCGCACAACGCGCCCGCTGACCCAAGCACGCCATGATCGTGCAGACCGATCCGCGCGCGCCGCGCGTGGTGCTGGTCGGTCCGCCGGGCGCGGGGAAAACGACGATCGGCCGCAAGCTCGCCAAGGAACTCGGCGTCGAGCTGTACGACACCGACGCGGGCATCGAGCGCGAGACCGGTCGCACCATTCCGGAGATCTTCGCCGCCGACGGCGAACCCGAATTCCGCAAGATCGAGGAGCGGGTGGTGCGCCGCGCGATCCTGGCCGAGCGCGGTGTCGTCTCGCTCGGCGGTGGCGCCGTGCTGTCCAAGGACACCAGGGCGCTGCTGCGCGGTCGTACCGTCGTCTACCTGGAAATCAGTGTGGGCGAGGGGCTTCGGCGGACCGGAGCGAGTACCAATCGGCCGTTGCTCAACGGGACCGATCCGGCGGCCAAGTATCGCGAGCTGATGCGCAAGCGGCGGCCGCTGTATCGCGAGGTCGCCACGGTGCGGGTACGCACCGACGGTCGCAGCCCGGGCCGGGTGGTGAAGATGGTGCTCGCCAAACTCGGTTTCGAACCGGCGAATCCGGACACCGCGACGGAAGTCGACTGCCCGGATCAGCCCGAGACCACGAACACGGCGGCCACGACCGGTGCGAACGCCGGAACTCCGCAGGGCAGCAGCCGATCTCGGGCCCGTCGCCGGGCCAGGGCGCGAGCCGCCGCGCGTCGGCGAGAAGCGGCCGAAGCGGCCGGGGAGCAGGCGCCTTCGGCTCCGATGGGAAAGTCCGCGGTGAATGCGGGTGGTCGAAGCTGGCGCATGCGCCGGGCCGAGGCGCACGCCGGCGAGAACTCGGCGGCGAACGACGCAGCGGCCGACGCGGCCGCGTCCGGCGAAATCGCGGTGCCGACGCTTGCCGATAGCGCCAATCCCGCCGGCCGCTGGCGCACTCGTCGTGCGACCGCCCAGGACGACGCCGACGCGCCGGCACCATCGGACAGCGCGGAAGAGCCGAGTCAAGGCCCGCGATCCAGCGGACGGGCCCGGCGCGCCCGTGCGCGACGAGCCCGCGTGCGCGCCCGCAAAATCCAAGAAGCACAAACAGAATCGGAGCAGCAGACGTGAGCGAGCGCAGCATGCCAGAGCCGTACCGTCTCGAAGTTCGTACCGCCGAGCCGTACCCGGTGATCATCGGCCGCGGACTGCTCGGTGAGCTCGTCGAGGCGGTCGGCGGCGCGACGAACGGCGTGCGAACGGTGGCGATCTTCCATCAGCCGCCACTCGCCGAGACCGCCGAGGTGGTGCGGAAGGCGCTGGCCGACACCGGTATCGACGCGCACCGCATCGAGATCCCGGACGCCGAGGCGGGCAAGGAACTCGCGGTCGCCGGCTTCTGCTGGGAGGTGCTCGGCCGAATCGGGCTGACCCGCAACGATGTCGTGGCGAGCCTCGGTGGCGGCGCCGCCACCGACCTGGCCGGTTTCGTGGCCGCCACCTGGATGCGCGGCGTGCAGATCGTGCACGTGCCGACCACGCTGCTGGCCATGGTCGACGCGGCGGTCGGCGGCAAGACCGGCATCAATACCGAGGCGGGCAAGAACCTGGTCGGCTGCTTCCACGAGCCGGCCGCCGTGCTGGTCGACCTGGCCACGCTGGAAACCGTGCCGCGCAACGAGATCGTGGCCGGCATGGCCGAGATCATCAAGGCCGGTTTCATCGCCGACCCGGTCATTCTCGACCTGGTGGAACGCGACCCGCAGGCCGCCATCGATCCCACCGGCGACGTGCTGCCCGAGCTGATCCGGCGCGCGATCCAGGTGAAGGCCGACGTCGTCGCCGCCGACCTCAAAGAGGCCAGCCTGCGCGAGATCCTCAACTACGGCCACACCCTCGGCCACGCCATCGAGCGCCGCGAGCGCTACCGCTGGCGGCACGGCGCCGCCGTCTCCGTCGGCCTGGTCTTCGCCGCCGAGCTCGGCCGCTTGGCCGGCCGTCTCGACGACGCCACCGCCGACCGGCACCGTGCGGTCCTGGAAAGCGTCGGCCTGCCGACGACCTACGACGCCGACGCTCTCCCCCAGCTCCTCGACACCATGCAGACGGACAAGAAGACCCGCTCCGGTGTCCTGCGCTTCGTCATCCTCGACGGTCTCGCCAAGCCCGGTCGTCTGGAAGGCCCCGACCCCACCCTCCTCGCCGCCGCCTACTCCGCCATCCTCCGCGAAGGCACCCCCAGCACCGGCATCCTGCTGTAGGACAGCGACTACCGCGAACGACGGAAGCGGCGCGCCCTGGGCTGGGCGCGCCGCTTCTTGTGCGCAGAGTTCGGCCAGTACACCGCCCTGGCCGACTTGCGCACTGTCGGTTGGTCAGCAGGTTCGGGTGCGGACATGTCCGGAGGCTTGTCGTGCCGCGACGATTGCGGAGAGGGCTCACGTCGGGTGCCGCCGCTGCGGTGCCGTTCGCTGCGCCTCTAGCCATGCCTACGCCGGCCGTCGCACGCCATCTCGGCGTCCTCGATCGGGTTGGCCTGGTACCTGGATTACCGGAGCGCTGCGGTACACGCCGTTCTCGTAACCCGCGCAATACTCACCCAATCGCGCCCGCCAACTCGCGCCGGACTATCGCCGTAACCTCAGGGCTGCGGAATCCAGTAGTCGTACCGGTCGTTGTCCCAGCGCGCGACGCACACCCCGGCCGGGTTCCAATTCGGGCCTTCCTTCTGGCAGTACCCCAGCGAAACGTTCGACACCGAGGGCAGGCAGACGTAGTTCCAGTGCGGCTGGTTCGACGCACAGCCGTTGTCCTGCGCGACCGCCTGCCCGCCGAACACGACCGCGGACGCGGCAATCGCCATCGCGGCGGCCGCACCGATTCGAATCATCATCACAATGTCCCCTCCCGTTGAAATGCATTGGACAACAACAGAATATCGATAAAGCAGTCGGCAACCGAGCACGCAGCCACAGGTTGGCAGGGCACATCACATGTTGGCAGAGTCCCAAACCTGGCAGCCCGGGGTGCGCCACGTGATCTATTTCGTGCGCCACGTGATCTAGTCGCGGCCCGCATGATCAAAGAGGAGCGGACAGCGAAACGGCGCACCCCACGATCGGAGTGCGCCGTCTCGCGAATATCAGGCGGGCGTGTGCACCGGCGTCGACTGCTTGCTGTGCGAGCGATCGGCCAGAATCCGCCCGAGCCCGACCCCGATCAGGGCCGGAACGAAGATCAGCAAAACGATGAACGCCGCACCCGCGGTGAGTTCGAAGAGTATCCCGTTGTCGCCGAGGTCGAACTTGGGCAACCAGTCGATGATCCACGCGGCGAGCCCGCTGCCGAGCCCGCCGGCCGCCGCGGCCTTGAGCCACAGCAGCGTCAGGTCGGTGCCGCGCTCCGGGTCGGGCTGGGCCGAGCGGTCCTTGCGTCCGTCCAGCACACCCCAGTACAGGACGGCGGCCACGATCAGGACGAGGCAGAACGCCCGCATCCAGACCCCGTGGGTCGGCCAGTTCACCATCGCGAACCCGAGCACGGCACGCAGGACGACGACCAGCGCACCGAGCACGACGGCCCGCAACACCCAAGCATTCATGCGGACCACCATAACCCTGCGCATCGCCGAACAAAACTAGAACCGGTATCAGTTTCCGGCTGAAGCGGTTCCCCTGCCGCACGCGACGGCACCGCAGGCAACCCCGGACGCCGAAGCTGCCAACCGGTCGCGCAGTCCGATGAACCGACGAGAGCGGTCCGCCGGACCGGCCGCTCAGGCCGAATCCGCCAGCGCCGCCGCCATTTCCGCACGCGGAGCCGGACGGCCGGTGAACTGCTCCACTTGCCCGTACGCCTGATTGAGCAACATCTGCAACCCACTGACCACCGTGTGCCCCGCCCGCGACACGGCTTCGGCCAACGGCGTCGGCCAGGGGTTATAGATGGCGTCGAGCACCACGGGCGCCGTCGCGACCGCATCGGCGACCACCGCGGCCGCCTCCGCCGGAATCGTGCTGACCACGGCGCCGGCCCGTTCGCACAGTCCGGCGATCGCGGCCGGATCGAAACTGGTCACCGCCGCGTTCATGCCGAGCCGCTCCGCGAGATCCAGTGCACTGCTCGCCCGTCCGGCGTCGCGAGCGATCACGGTCACCGTCTTGGCCCCGAGCTCGGACAACGCGAGCAGCGCGGGACGAGCGGTCCCGCCGGCACCGAGCACCACCGCTTCGGCCACATCGGTGACCCCGCCACCGCGCAACGCACCGAGCACACCGTCGACGTCCGTGCAGTCGGCCTTCCACCCGCCCTGGCCCCGGACGAGCGTGTTGGCCGACCCGACCAGCACCGCCCGCTCGGTTCGCTCGTCGGCGTAGGCCAGCGCGGCCTCCTTGCCCGGCATGGTCACCGACAGCCCGACCCACTCCGGCCCGAGCCCGTCGACCAACCCGGGCAGCTGCTCCGCCGTGCATTCGATCCGCTCGTAGCTCCAATCGAGCCCGAGCGCGCGATACGCGGCCAGATGCAGCTGCGGCGAGCGGGAGTGCGCGATGGGCTTGCCCAGCACCGCCGCCCTGCGGTCAGCGGCCACTGTCCAGGATTCCGCTCGCCTGGGCCTGCTGGATGTAGCGCTGGTGCTGCTTGTAATCGTCGGTGAACAGGGTGGTGCCCTGCTTGTCGACGGTGACGAAGTACAACCACGACCCGGGTTCCGGATTCTCCATGGCGCGCAACGCGTTCAGCGAGGGCGCGGAGATCGGCGTGGCGGGCAGGCCGGTCTTCGCGTAGGTGTTCCACGGCGTCTCCGCGGCGCGGTCGGCGTCGGTGGTCTGCACCTCGGTGCGGTCCAGTGCGTAGTTCACCGTCGAGTCGAATTGCAGCATCTGCGGGACCCGCAGCCGGTTCACGATCACCCGCGCGACCTTGCCCATGTCCTGCGGCTTGGCCTCGCGCTCGACCAGCGACGCGGCGATCAGCGTCTGGTACGGGGTCAGCTTGGTCTCGCCGCCGGACTGCAGCAACCCGGTGGATTCGTAGCTCTTGGCACTGGCCGTCACGACCTGGCGCAGCATCTGCTCCGGCGTGCCGCTCGGGTCGAAATCCAAAGTGCCCGCGGCGATCAAGCCCTCGAGCTGCCTGGTCCGGTCCGGGCAGTCCTTGACACCCTGCGCGGCCCAGGCGGGCACGCCGAGCGCGGCCAGGTCGACGTTCGCGCCCGCGGCGTCGAGCTGTTCATAGGTGACGCACTTCTGGGTCGGGCCGGTGCCGATGCAGCTGGCCGCGGCCATCATGCGGTAGATGCCGTCGGTGCGCCGGCCGGAGCCGCCGACCTCGTACTGATCGTGCAGCAGCCGCCCCTCGGGGATGACCAGGTTCCCGACGCGCGCTTGCTTACCCAGCAACTGGGTGACCGCCTGCGCGGCGGGGATCTTGCTGGGGATCGCGTAGAAGCCCGGCTGCACCGAGTTCATGTTCGAATTCCGCACGGCCGCTTCGAAGAACGCGCCCGTGCTGGCGACCACGCCACGGTCCTTCATGGTCGCGGCGATCTGCTGCGAGGTGTCCCCGTCGTGCACCTGGACCACGACCAGCGGTCCGGGCTGTCCGCCGGCCGCGTAGTCCTCGGGGCTGCCGAGCGACTTGATCAGCTTCATTCCCGCGAACACCGCGGCGCCCGCGAACAGCAGCACGAAGACGCCCGCGACGAGCCACAGGGTGCGCCGGCGACGCTTGCGCTCCTTGGCTTTGCGCGAGGCGGCCCTGGAGCGCCTGCTGCGCTGCGGGCTCTTCGACCGGCGCCGGCCTTCGGGCTCGTCGTCGTCGACCGGTTCCCGGCGGCCGACCCGGGGGCGTGGGGCGTCGCGCCGCTCCCTGGACCGCGGCGCCGGGGCGGGCGGCGGCTGGTCGTCCATGTCGTCGGTGTAGCGCGGGATGACCGTCGTGTCGTCCTCGTAGTCGTCCCAGGCGTCCTGCTCCCGGCCGACCACGCGGTTCGTCTTGCCCCGGTTGTCTCTGCTGTTCTGCCCACCCCAGGCTCGGTCGTCACGCCGGTAACGCCGATCAGCTTCGCGCTGTCGGAACCGTTCCTCGGCCCGCGCCCATCGATCCGTCATGCGTCGTCCTCGGACGACGCATGACGCACCGCTTCAACCGACCTCAACACCGCACTCCGTTCGTCCAACCATCCTTGCAGGATCGAGACGGCCGCCGCCTGATCGATCACCTGCCGCTGGCCACGCGCGCGAACTCCACTGTCCCGCAATGCACGTGCAGCTGACACCGTAGTCAAACGTTCGTCGGAAAGTCGTATAGGTACCGGCGACACGGCGGCCCGCAACTCGTCGGCGAATGCGGTGGCAATGGTAGCGGCAGTGCCCTTCTCCCCGCGCAATGTTCGGGGCAGACCCACGATCACCTCGACTGCCTCGTACTCCCGCACAATTTCAGCAATTCTGGCGATATCGGGTGCTGGGCCGACCGAGCGCTTGTTCGGCTTCGCGCGCGGCACGGTTTCGACGGGCGTGGCGAGGACGCCGTCGGGGTCGCTGGAGGCAACGCCGATGCGGACACTGCCGACATCGACGGCAATTCGCCTGCCGCGTCCGGGATCCGTGTCGGGATGCGGACGGTCGGCGCCGTGCCGAGCCCTCGCGGAATCGCTTCGCGATGCCATCACTTCGCCAGTTCGGCCACCCGAGCACGGACGGCGGCAAGGCCGGTGGGAATGCCCGACGGATCGGACCCCGCACCCTGCGCCATCTCCGGCTTACCGCCACCGCGACCCGCGATGCTCGGACCGAACGCGCCGACCAGGTCGCCGGCCTTGAAACCGAGGTCCTGCGCGCCCTTGTTCACGGTCACCACGAACGGCACCTTGCCGTCGGCATTGCCGAGCAGCACCACCACGGCGGGCAGCGTGCCGAACCGGCCACGGATATCGGTGGCCAGCGTGCGCAGATCACCGGCGGGCACGCCCTCGGGCGCGGCGACGGCGACCAGCAGCACGCTGCCGATCCGCTCGGCCTCCTCGACGAACTTGCCCGCCGAGGACAGCACCGCGGCCATCTTCGTGCGCTCGAGTTCCTTCTCCGCCACCTTCAACCGGTCGACCAGCTGCTCGACCCGCGCGGGCACCTCGTCCGAGGGCACCTTCAGCGAGGACGCCAGGCCGGCCAGCAGCGCGCGCTCCTTGGCCAGGTACTTGTACGAGTCGAGGCCGACGAACGCCTCCACGCGCCGGATGCCGGACCCGACCGACGACTCGCCCAGCACGGTGATCGGGCCGATCTGCGAGGAATGCTGCACGTGCGTACCACCGCACAGCTCCATCGAGAACGGGCCGCCGATCTCCACCACGCGCACCTCGTCGCCGTAGTTCTCGCCGAACAGCGCCATCGCGCCCATTTCCTTGGCCTTGGTCAGGTCGGTGACGAAGGTGTTCACCGGGAAGTCCGCGCCGACCGCGTCGTTGGACACGGCCTCGATCTCGGACTTCTGCTGCTCGGAGAGCTGACCCTGCCAGTTGAAGTCGAAGCGCAGGTAGCCCGGCTTGTTCATCGAACCCGCCTGCACCGCGTTCGGGCCGAGGATCTGACGCAACGCGGCATGCACCATGTGCGTGCCGGAGTGGCCCTGGGTGGCGCCCCGGCGCCAGGCCGGATCCGCTTGCGCGAGAACGACATCGCCCTCGGTGACCTGCCCCTGCTCGACCGTGGACTTGTGCACCCACAGCTTCTTGGCGATCTTCTGCACGTCGTTGACCCGCAGCTTCAGCCCGTTCGCGGTGATCGAACCGCGGTCGGCGATCTGACCGCCGGACTCGGCGTAGAGCGGGCTGCGGTCCAGGATCACCTCGACGTCCTGACCGACCGTGGCGACCGGCACCCGGACACCGTCGGCGATCAGCGCGAGCACGTGCGCCTCGGAGGTCAGCTCGTCGAAACCGGTGAACTCGGTGGCGCCGCGGTCGACCAGTTCCTTGTAGACGGTCAGGTCGGCGTGCGCGTGCTTGCGCGCCTGCGCGTCGTCCTTGGCCCGCTTGCGCTGCTCGGCCATCAGCGCGCGGAAACCGTCCTCGTCCACCGAAAGGCCCGCCTCGGCGGCCATTTCCAGGGTGAGGTCGATCGGGAAGCCGTAGGTGTCGTGCAGGGTGAAGGCGTCGGTGCCGGCAATCGTGTTGCTGCCCTTGGCCTTCACCGCGGCGGCGGTGTTGTCGAACAGGGTGGAGCCGGTGTTCAGCGTCTTCAGGAACGCCGTCTCCTCGCCCACCGCGACCGTCTCGATGCGCCGGAAATCGGTGGCGAGTTCCGGGTAGGACGGCGACATGAGGTCACTGACCACCTTCATGAACTCGCCCATCACCGGCTTCTCCGCGCCGAGCAGGCGGGCCGACCGGACGATCCGGCGCAGCAGGCGGCGCAGCACGTAGCCGCGGCCGTCGTTACCCGGGTTGACACCGTCGGCGATCAGCATGGCGCCGGTGCGCGCGTGGTCGGCGATCACCCGGAACCGCACGTCGTCCTCGTGCGTGACGCCGTAGGACCGGCCGGTCAGCTCCCCGGCCTTGTCGATGATCGGGCGCAGCAGGTCGGTCTCGTAGACGTTGTCGACGCCCTGCAACAGGAACGCGACGCGCTCGACGCCCATGCCGGTGTCGATGTTCTTCTTCGGCAGCGGGCCGAGGATCTCGAAGTCGTCCTTGCTGGTGCCCGCGCCACGCTCGTTCTGCATGAACACGAGATTCCAGATCTCGATGTAGCGATCCTCGTCGGCCTCCGGGCCGCCCTCGACGCCGTATTCCGGGCCGCGGTCGTAGTAGATCTCCGAGCATGGGCCGCACGGGCCGGGGATGCCCATCGACCAGTAGTTGTCGGCCATGCCGCGGCGCTGGATCCGCTCGGCGGGCACGCCCATCGACAGCCAGATCTGCTCGGCCTCGTCGTCGTCGAGATAGACGGTGGCCCAGAGCTTTTCCGGGTCGAAGCCATAGCCGCCGTCCTCGACGCTGCTGGTCAGCAGCGACCAGGCGAAGGTGATCGCCTCGCGCTTGAAGTAGTCACCGAAGCTGAAGTTGCCCGCCATCTGGAAGAAGGTGTTGTGCCGGGTGGTGATGCCGACATTCTCGATGTCACCCGTGCGCACACACTTCTGCACGCTCGTCGCGGTCGCATACGGAGGCGTCTGCTGACCGAGGAAGAACGGGACGAACTGGACCATGCCTGCGTTGACGAACAGCAGGTTCGGATCGGCCAGGATCAACGAGGCACTCGGTACCTCGGTGTGGCCGGCACGGACGAAATGGTCCAGGAAGCGCCGTCGAATCTCGTGGGTCTGCACAGATATCCAGCCTACCGGTGCGGTGCACACGGTTTTTCATCGAGTCGGGTGGTGTGGGACACGGGCGGATGCCGCGCCCAGTCGATCGATTGTCCAGGTGGTCCGGCGTCCGGCGACGAACTACCCGGTCGGGCGGGCGAGGGCCGTGCTCACCTCCATCAACGGCAGGTCGGGCCCGGGAATCGACCCGGACTCGACCGTGCCGATTCCGCTCGCGCCCACCGCGCGATAGAACGGCTCGGCGTTCGGATCCGCCTCGATGACCAGCCGCTCGAAGCCAGCTCGGCGAGCGGTGTCGAGCGCGTGCCGGAACAGTGCGGTGCCGACGCCCGTGCCAATGGCCTCCGGCGGCACCCGCGGGCTGTGCGTCTGCGGCGGCCAGTCAACGGGTCGGAGCCGAGTTACTTGCCGCGGATGATCCGGCGCAGTTTGTCGACCCGCGGGCCGACCTCGCGTTCGTTGCCGTGGTCGGTCGGCTGGTAGTAGTTCACGCCGACCAGTTCATCCGGCGGGTATTGCTGGGCGAGGACGCCGTCCCTGTTGTCGTGGGGGTACTTGTAGCCCTGGGCGTTGCCGAGCTTCGCCGCGCCCGCGTAGTGGCCGTCGCGCAGATGGGGTGGTACCGAGCCCGCCTTACCGGCCGCGACATCGGCCATGGCGGCACCGAGGGCGGCGATCACGGCACCCGATTTCGGGGCGCTCGCGAGGTGAATGGTGGCCTGCGCCAACGCGAGACGGGCCTCCGGGAGTCCGACCAGCTGGACCACCTGCGCGGCGGCGGTGGCGGTTTGCAGCGCCATCGGGTCAGCCATGCCGATGTCCTCGCTCGCGTGGATCATCAGTCTGCGGGCGATGAACCGCGGGTCCTCGCCCGCGGTGAGCATCCTGGCCAGGTAGTGCAGCGCGGCGTCCACGTCGGAGCCGCGGATGGATTTGATGAACGCGCTGATCACGTCGTAGTGCTGATCGCCGGCCCGGTCGTAGCGGACCGCGGCCTTGTCCACGCTGGCCTCGACGAGTTCGACGCCGACCGTTCCGTCGAGCGACGATTCCGCCGACGCCTCCAACGCGGTGAGCGCGCGCCGAGCGTCACCACCCGCGATCCGGATGATGTGATCCAGCGCCTCGTCCGACACCGTGTACTGGTCGTCCAATCCCCGCTTGTCGTGGATCGCGCGCAACAGCACCTGACGGATGTCGTCCTCGGTCAGCGATTGCAGTTGCAGCACCAGCGACCGCGACAGCAGCGGCGACACCACGGAAAACGACGGATTCTCGGTGGTCGCCCCGACCAGCAGCACGATCCGGTTCTCCACCGCGGCGAGCAACGCGTCCTGCTGCGTCTTGGAAAACCGGTGCACCTCATCGATGAACAACACCGTCTGCTCACCGGCCGACAACCTGCGCCGCGCGACATCGATGACCGCGCGCACCTCTTTGACCCCCGCCGACAACGCCGACAGCGCCTCGAACCGCCGCCCCGTCGAATGTGAGATCAACGAGGCAAGCGTCGTCTTCCCCGTCCCCGGCGGCCCGTACAGCAACACCGACGCCGCCCCCGCCCCCTCGACCAACCGCCGCAACGGCGCCCCCGCCCCGAGCAAATGCTGCTGCCCCACCACCTCATCCAACGAGGCAGGCCGCATCCGCACCGCCAGCGGCGCCCCCGCATCCCGGCGCACCACGGTATCGATGCTGTGCTCCGCAGGCACCGAGTCTCCGGGCACATCGAACAAGCCATCGCTCACACCCGCCAACGTTACCGAGCCCCACCGACAACCCCGACGCCCCACACCCCCGCCCCATCCCGGTCGCCACGGCCACGGCCAGCCAATCCACCACCCCCGGCCGGCACCCATCTCCCACGCCACCCGCGCACCGCAACCACCAAATCGGGGGGGGGACGCGGGTCGGAGGGCACGCGGATCGGGAGGCACGCGGGTCCGGGGTGCACACGGGTCGGGGGCACACAGGTCTGGGGGCGCACCTGTCCGGGGGCACGCGGGTCCCGGGGGCACGCGAGTCCCGGGGGCACGCGGGGTGGGGGTACGCGGGTCCGGGGGCACGCGGGGCCGGGGCGACCATGATCACCGGGAACTGATGCAGGCGTCGGCCGGGAGGCCACTGGCACCAGTTCCCGGTGATCATGAAATTGCCGCGAAGGGCACGGGGTTATCTGGCCGGTTGGCCGGGTGTGCGGCGAGCCGATTTGCGCGGGGCGGGCGGATCGGATGGGATCAGGAGTTGTGGCTGAAAACGTGGTCGTTTCAGATTCTCCGGTCGGACCCTTTGCGCGGCGGACACTGTTGAAGGGTGGGGCGGTGGCGACAGCGACTGCCTTGTTGACCGCGGGTCCTGCACGGGCGGCGGGTGCGGTGTTCCGGCATGGGGTCGCGTCGGGGGACCCGCTGCCGGACGGGGTGATCCTGTGGACTCGGGTCACGGTGTCGGAGGACGCGACTCCGGGGTCGGGGATCGGCGAACCGGTAAGTGTGCGTTGGGAAGTCGCTCAGGACGAGGGGTTCGGTTCGGTTGCGGCCACCGGGAACCTCACGGCGACAGCGGCTTCCGATCACACCGTGAAGGTCGATGTAAGCGGGCTCGCGCCGGGCACGGTCTACTTCTATCGGTTCACGGCACTCGGCGAGACGTCCGCGATTGCCCGGACCCGGACCGCACCGGCGATCTCCGATGCACCGGAGCGCCTCCGGTTCGGCATCGTGTCCTGCGCGAACTGGGAGGCCGGCTACTTCGGCGCCTACCGTCATCTGGCGGCGCGCACCGATCTCGACGCCATCGTGCACCTCGGCGACTACATCTACGAGTACGGCCGCGGGAAGTACGGCGGGCGCAACGGCACGGTCCGTCCGCACGAGCCGGCGAACGAGACGGTCAGCCTGGCCGACTACCGAATCCGCCACGCGCAGTACAAGACTGACCCGGATCTGCTGAATCTGCACGCCCGGCAACCGTTCATCTGTACCTGGGACGACCACGAATCCGCCGACAACTCCTGGTCCGGCGGCGCGAACAATCACGACCCGGGCACCGAGGGCGACTGGCAGGACCGCCGGTCCGCGTCCGCGCAGGCGTACCTGGAGTGGATGCCGGTGCGCGCGAAGGGATCCGGCGCGGATGTGCAGATCTATCGCCGGCTCCGCTTCGGCACCCTCGCCGAGCTGTCCATGCTGGATCTGCGCAGCTACCGCGACCAGGAGGCGAAGCCGGGCGCGGGCTGGCGCGAGGCGGACAATCCGGCGCGCACCATCACCGGCAAGGCTCAAATGGATTGGCTCACCGCAGGATTGGCGTCCGCTCCGGTGCGCTGGAAACTGGTCGGCAACTCGGTGATGATCGCGCCCCTGGTCTTCCCGCCGCTCGAACCGGCCACCACCGCGGCGATCACCACCGCCCTCGGCGTCCCGCAGTCCGGTCTCACGGTCAACGGCGATCAGTGGGACGGCTACACCGCCGACCGGCAGCGCCTGTTCCGCGCGATCACCGAGCAGCAGATCTCCGACGTGGTGTTCCTGACCGGCGACATCCACTCCTCGTGGGCCGCCGACCTGCCCGTCGACGCCGCCGACTACCCGGCCGGCGTCACCGCGGGCGCCGAGTTCGTCGTCCCGTCAATCACCTCGACCAGCATCGGCGACCTGCTGAAGGTGAACTCGGCGCCGATCGCGGAGTCGATCAAGGGCGTCAACCGGCACTTCCGCTACGTCGAACTCGATTCACACGGCTACGGCGTACTCGAGGTCACCCCCGAGCAAACCCAAATGGACTGGTTCTACCTGATCGACGTCACCGACCCGAATTCCGCTGTCCGCCACGCCACGTCACTCGCCGTCCGCTCCGGCGGCCGCCTCGAACCGCGCCCGGCACCGGTGAGCTGACGGGCGGGGTACGGGCGGCCCGGCACCCGTTCACGAGAGCCGAGCGCTTCGAGCCTCACCCAGCTCCCGTCAACCGACGAGACGTTCGCTACGACCCGCCCCCGCAGCCACCACCCCCACCCCCACAACCACCCCCACCACCACAGCCGCCACCCCCGCAGCCGTGACCATGACCTCCATGACCGTGGCCGCCATCGCCACCGCCGCCGATTATCCCGATGCCGCCCAGTGCCCAGCCGCCGTTTCCGCTCGCGCGGCGCTTCTTGCGGCTTCGTGGACTGCTGATCTGCGCGGTCAGCACGCCGCCGGACTGCCGAGCGCGGGTCATACGGTCGACGTCCTTACGCAGCGTCCGCCGATGGATGACGAACGCCGCCAGCACCGCAGCGACGACAACGACCGCGATGATTACCGGTAGCACAACACTCATCGTGACCACCCCTCTCCAGCCCCGTGGTCTGAACCCTCCAGCGTACTGGCGACCAACGCCGACCACTGCCCCCGATTACAGGGTCCCGTTGATTTTCCGGCGCATCCGCACACCGTCTGACATACGCACGCGTGTCAGCGCGGCAAGCCGGTGTGCGAGGAATCAAAAGATGTGCGGCGGCAAGCTAGTTGAAGGCAAAACCAGCAGCGCCCGCCACCAGCCGAACTGAAATACCTTCAGCCCACCTGAAAACCCGCAGCTGCATTTTCCGCCCACCACGAACACAGCAGCAGACAAAAACTTTCAGAAAACATCGAGAGAACGAATTCCGCCCCCGGCGAATTCTATTCCGACCAGCGCTCTTCCAGCATCGCCGACACATCCTCGGCGAAGTCCCCGACGATGTCGTCCCCGGTGCACCGAGCATCCTCGGCCAACGCCGCCCACCGATTGATCAGCGCCTCCGACCGCGGCACGGACAATCCGTGCTCCCGCGCCGCGGCGATGCGCGCGTGATCCGCGGGCAGGAACCAGTAGGTGGACAACCAGACCCAGATCAGCCGAGCCTCGAGAATCCGCTCGGACATCACCTCGTCATCGGCCAGCGCCGGCCACACGCCCACGACCTCGGAGCGCCACGCCTCAACCATCTGCCTGGCCCGTTCCCGGGACAGCTCGAAGTCGCACAGGCATCCGGGGAACGACACCAGCGCGTATGCGATGTCCAGGGTGGCGTCGCGGAACCCGCCCCACTCGTAGTCGAGGAACCGCGCGCCCTCCTCGTTGAGAATGACGTTGTCGGGGCACAGATCCGACGGGCTGAACGCCCGGAACCGTCCGGCAGAGAACAACCGGTTACCACGCACGATGCGCTCGGCGATCTCGCCGGGCACCTCGATGCCGAGCTCGCGCTGCAACAGTCCGGGAACCTCGGCGATCGCCGATTCGGCCTGCTGAGCGATGCCGTCCACCCGATGCACCACATCGACGCGACGCAGCAGCGCAACGAAATCCGCCTCGCGGCCGACGGTCGCGGCATGCATCCGGCCCAGCGCCTGGGCGAACGCCATCATCCCGTTGCGGGTGGCCGGCTCGGCCCCGGACTGCAACATCTGGGTGAGCAGCGAGTTTTCGCCGAGGTCGCTGAGGATCAGCAGACGCTCGGGCAGGCTGTGGGCGATCAGATACGCACCGGGCCGCTGTTCGCGGCTCAACGCGGTGGTGAACTGATACGACACCGCTTCACGAAGGAACGCGGAGTCGATGCTGGCGACTCCGGGTGCGAGACCGCCCGTGGTGCGGTCATGTGAGTGTCCGCGAACTTGTTTCACGATCAAGGTCCGCGGCAACGAGAAGGCGTTTTCCGCTACACGCACACGGAGAACCGTCGTTCTACCACTACCGCTGAGTTCGATCGGATCGCTCAGCTTTACCGGAGCACCCATTCGCTTTGTGAGCAACTGTTGCGCTGCGGACACGACTTCGGCGGCGCGTTCGGCCAATAGTGCGGTCATCGCCCTTCAAGTTACTCGCATCAGGTCACTTCTAGCGAGCGGATACACAACCTTTCCGCGTCGTTCGGCGTGTCTCCCTCGAGGTTACGGGACGGACGGCTGTTGCTTGACACGATTGCACCCGTCAGGTTTTCTCATCGTCAACTGCTCTGCGCCACACCGCAAACCAGTTGAGTGGAAAGGTCTATGGCATGACCGGCACACCGCCTCCCCCGCCCCACGAATCAGCTGGCGACGCTCCCGATCGCGGAGACGACCAACGCCGCGCGGCGCGGCCGGGCCCGCACGAGAGTCACGCCGCGCAACCCTCGGACCAGAGCACCGGGGAGGGCCGCCAGGAGACGGCCGGTCCGGGCGGATCCTCGCAGTCGGAAGGTCCGGGCGCGGGACAGTTCGGCAACGAACCGGTCGAGCCTCCGCCGCCGGTGGCACCCTCGCAGCAATCGGCCCGATCGGGTGCCGCGACGCAGTCGGGTCATGCGCCACAGCCCGGTTCTCCGGTACAGCCCGCTAATTCACCGCAGCCCGGTTCCGCGGGACCGTCTGATTACCCGTCGCAACCCAGTGCGGCCGCACAGCCCGGCTACACATCACAGCCAGGCTCGTCGGCCCAGTCCAGTTCGTCGACCCACCCCGGCGATTCACCGCAGCCCAGGAGCGCGCCGCAGCCGGGATACTCGCCCCAGCCCGGCAGCGCACCCCAACCCGGATACTCGCCCCAGCCCGGCACCGCGCCCGGATACTCACCACAACCAGGCGCCACACCCCCACCCGGATACTCGCCACAGTCAGGCTCCGCACCCCAACCCGGATACTCGCCACAGCCCGGCACCGCACCACAACCCGAATACCCACCGCAACCGGGCACCGCGCCCGCGCCAGGTTACTCACCACAGTCAGGCACCCCGCCACAGCCTGGATATGCCGCCCAGCCCGGATACTCGACTCCCCCCAGTTACGGTCCGCCGGGTACAGGTCCGGAAACACCGGGATCAATGCCCCCACAAGGAAACATGCCGTACGGTTCGGTTCCCCAGCAAGGCTCGATGCCCCCACCGCAGAACACCGACTGGCAACCGACCTACGGCTACCAGCAAGCCGCCACCGCCCCCGGCACCCTCGATGTCGGTCAAGCGCTCAGCTACGGCTGGGAGAAGTTTCGCCGCAACCCCGGACCATGGATGGGCGTGATCGCCGCCGGCCTGGTCATCTACCTCGGTTTCGTCCTCGTCGTGCAAATCACCGACCCGACGACCATGCTCCCGCTGCTGCTGATCTTCCTCGCCGTACTGGCCGCCGTCTGGCTGCTACAGGCCGCGATGGTCCGCGGCGCGCTGTACGAAACCGACGGCAGCAAACCGCATTTCGGCTCGTACTTCCGTTTCGTGAACGCGGGCAATGTGCTGATCACCGCCCTGCTGGCGTTCGCCCTGACCTTCCTCGGGTCGGCGGTCTGCATCCTGCCCGGACTGGTCATCGGCGTGCTGTGCATGTTCTCGCTGCACTTCGTGGTCGATCAGAACGAGGGTCCGTTCGAGGCGCTCAAATCCAGCGCGACCCTGGTGATCACCAATGTGTGGTCGGTCCTGTTGCTCGCGCTCTCTGTCCTTTTCGTCACTTTTGTCGGAGCTCTCCTGTGCGGACTCGGCCTGCTGGTCGCCGGACCGGTCGCGGTCATGGCCGTCACCTACGCCTATCGCACCCTGACCGGAGGACCCGTCTCGCCGATCTGATGCGTCCTATTCGTCTGCGAGCGAACGCATTCCGATCCATCGCTTGAACCGCGCCACCGGCCCGGCCTCGCTGCCCGCGCGAGGCCGGAGTTCGAGCACGATCACCCCGGCCGCGACGATCCCGGCCAGGTTCACCGCGAGCTGTCCCACGGACATGAACGCGATATGCCATTGCCCCACAGTGGCCGCGACAACGGCGAATCCGGCCGCGGGCACGGTCGTCACCGAGATGAACACCCCGATCAGCGCCGCCGACTTCGCGGTGACCAGCGAGAGCATGCCCGCCGCGCCCGCCAGCAGCGCGACGACCAGCGAGAACGGCCCGACCTCATAGATGAAGTCGACATTCTTGACACTCTCCACGCCGTTCAGCGTGATCCAGCCCAACTGCTCCCACACCAGCGTCGCGGCCAGCGTGATCAGCATGGCCACCGGAAACCCCACCGCCAGCGCGATCGCCGACCGCCGCGCGAGCCGAAAGTCGCGGCGCACCAACCCGACCGCGAACGCCGCCAGCGGACCGAACTCCGGACCGACCACCATCGCGCCGACGATGGTTACCGGCGAATCGGTGGCAACACCGATCGCGGCCAGGAGACACGCGATCGCGAGGAACGCCAGGAACGTCGAATTGAGCGTCGACTCCTCGTGCACCTGCGCGAGCAGTTCGTCCCACACCACGGCGTCGGTGGGATCGCCGGGCGCCGCCTCGACCGCCCGGTCCCCCGCCTCGGACAGCACCGTCTCGACCGGACCGAGCGTGATGCCGCCGGTCTTGCAGATGCCGAGCGCGGTCAACTGCTCGAGCACCTCGTTGGCCGCCTCGCGCGCGACATCGGCCTGGATCAGATCGCCGGCGGGCGCCAGCGCGACGCCGCGAGCCAGGGTCACATGGGTGGCCCCTGGGTTCGCGGCGAGCACGGCCAGCACCGCGCCGGTCGTGTCCGGCGGGCTGATCATGCGCAGATGCAGCAACGGATCCCCTCGTGGTCAGTGCCGCCCGGCACGGGTCGACGGATCGGAACTGTCCGAAAGGTACCGTTGGTCCGGCTATTCGGCCGGCTTCGCCTCGCCCTTGTCGTCCTTCGACGCCGGCTTCGGGTACAGGCCCGCTTCCTTGCGCTGCTGCTCGGTGATCGGCGCGGGCGCGTCGGTCAGCGGGTCGACGCCGCCGCCGGTCTTGGGGAACGCGATCACCTCGCGAATCGAGTCCAGTCCGGCCAGCAGCGCGACGATCCGGTCCCAGCCGAACGCGATGCCGCCGTGCGGCGGCGCGCCGAACGCGAAGGCGTCCAACAGGAATCCGAACTTCTCCTGCGCCTCCTCGTTGCTGATCCCCATCACCTTGAAGACGCGTTCCTGCACATCGCGGCGGTGGATACGGATGCTGCCGCCGCCGATCTCGTTGCCGTTGCAGACGATGTCGTAGGCGTAGGCGAGCGCGGAACCCGGATCGGTGTCGAACGTGTCGACCGACTCCGGCTTCGGCGAGGTGAACGCGTGATGCACCGCGGTCCACGCCGAATGCCCAAGCGCCACATCGCCACTCGCGGTCGCCTCGGCGGCGGGCTCGAACATCGGCGCGTCCACGATCCACACGAACGACCACGCGTTCTCGTCGATCAGGCCGACCTTGCGGGCGATCTCGGCACGCGCGGCCCCGAGCAGCCCGCGCTGCGCCTTCGCCGGACCGGCCGCGAAAAACACGCAGTCGCCCGGTTCCGCGCCGACGTGCTTGGCCAGCCCGTCGCGCTCGGCGTCGCTCAGGTTCTTGGCGACCGGGCCGCCCAGCGTGCCGTCCTCTTGGATCAGCACATACGCCAGACCCTTGGCGCCGCGCTGCTTGGCCCACTCCTGCCAGGCGTCGAGCTGCCGCCGCGGCTGGCTCGCGCCACCCGGCATGACGACCGCGCCGACGTACTCGGCCTGGAACACCCGGAACGGGGTGTCCTTGAAGTACTCCGCGCACTCGGTGATCTCGACGCCGAAGCGCAGGTCCGGCTTGTCGGAACCGAAGCGGCGCATGGCTTCCGCGTAGGTCATGTGCGGAATCGGGGTCGGGATGTCGTAGCCGATCAGCTTCCACAGCCCGGTCAGGATCTGCTCCGCGAGCAGGATCACATCGTCCTGGCGGACGAAGCTCATCTCGATGTCGAGCTGAGTGAATTCCGGCTGGCGGTCGGCACGGAAGTCCTCGTCGCGGTAGCAGCGCGCGATCTGGTAGTAGCGCTCGATGCCGCCGACCATCAGCAGCTGCTTGAACAGCTGCGGGCTCTGCGGCAGCGCGTAGAAGCTGCCGGGCTGCAGGCGGGCGGGTACCAGGAAGTCGCGGGCGCCCTCCGGGGTCGAACGGGTCAGCGTCGGCGTCTCCACCTCGACGAACTCGTGGTTCGCCAGCACCGCGCGGGCCGCCGCGTTCGCCTTCGACCGCAACCGAATCGCGTGCGCCGGGCCTTCGCGGCGCAGGTCCAGGTAGCGGTACTTCAACCGGGCCTCTTCGCCGGGCTGCTCGTCCAGCTGGAACGGCAGCGGCGCGCTCTCGTTCAGCACCTCGAGCTCGGTGACGTTCACCTCGATGGTGCCCGTCGGCAGATCCGGGTTCTCGTTGCCGTCCGGACGCAGCTCCACCACGCCGGTCACCCGCACGCAGTACTCCGCGCGCAACCGGTGCGCCTGCTCGGCCGGCTCGCCCTCCCGGAACACCGCCTGCGACACTCCCGACGCGTCGCGCAGATCGATGAAGATCACGCCACCGTGGTCACGCCGCCTGGCCACCCATCCGGTGAGGGTCACGGTCTGACCGGCATGCTCGCTTCGCAGCGAACCAGCCAAGTGGGTGCGCAGCACAAGGTTCCTTTCGACGACTCCGGCACCGGCACGATATGACCAGGTGCGGTTGTCATCGTAGCCAGCCCGGCCGCTCAGCCGAAAACCGATATCCGCGCTGTTCACTCCGCCGCGGCGGGCCGGGGCCAGCGGCTCGGCGCGACGCACCGCAGCGGCAATTCCTCCGCGCCGGAATGCGCAGGTTGCCAACATTTACTCGGTGCGCAATTGCGCACCGAGCGGATCATTCGATATCCGGGTCAGGCCGACTTGCGGCGATTGAACGTACCGGGGCCGCCTGCGAAGTTCCACAATTTCCAGACCGCACGGCGCACGAGGAATATCAGCAAGATTCCCACCAGCGCAAAGGTGGACACATTATCGGGTTGTAGCGACGTGGACATAGAGGCATAGGCAATGGGCTGCGGGATGCTGCAGCATGGCCGGCCATAGCATTCGCCCGTGTCGTGGCGGCACCACGTCTCGCCCATCTTCTCGCCGTCGATGGGCGTGGGAGTACAGGACCAGCCTGCGACACCGACAGAGCAGGGCGGTATTTCAACACCAGGGTTGAAGGTCATCTGGATGCACCTCCCCAATTCACATTCTTCGGATGGCGCAAATTTTCGCCCCCGTCAGATAATTAACTCCCTCGGCAAAGAACTCTAGCGAGCGCGCCAACCGGGCACAAGCCTCGACGACCAATCCCGGCACTTCGGCAAACTGTTTTATCTGCCATTTATCTGACAACATCCGAGACGCATCTTTACAACGTGTCCGCTGGCGTCCACCCGTCGCCCGTTCCAGCGCGGGACTCGTTGCCCCGCCCCACGGTTGAATCGCCGCGAACGTGGCATCCCCCAGGTCGTAGCGAAACACGTCCGCCGGGCGGAAACCGACATCGCCCTGCCTGTGTCAAGCTTTAGACCACGCGGCGCCCGTGCAGGCGACAACACAGAGAGCGACGACGATGACCTTCAACGAGGGTATGCAGATCGACCCGGACCGGGTTTCCTGGGGTGGTGGCGGTGGCCCGGGCAGAGGCGGCAAGATCGCGCTGGGTGGCGGCGCGGGCGGACTCATCATTCTGGTCCTGGCCCTGCTGCTCGGCGGCGATCCGGGATCGCTGATCGGCGAGCTCACCGGCACCGAGGATGCCCAAACAGCGCAGGAGCCCGGCACTTTGCCGAAGCACTGCACCGACGGCGCGAGTGCCAACAAATACGTCGACTGCCGAGTCGCGCTCACCATCCAGAGCCTGGACGCGGTGTGGTCCACCGAACTGCCCAAACAGACCGGCAAGCGCTACGTAGAGCCGAAGGTCCGCCCCTTCTCCGGCGCGATCGGCACCGGATGCGGCAATGCCACCAGTGCCGTCGGCCCGTTCTACTGCCCGGCCGACCAGAGCGCCTACTTCGATGTCAGCTTCTTTCAGGAGCTGGTCGACCGCTTCGGGGCCAGCGGCGGGCCGCTCGCCCAGGAATACGTCGTGGCGCACGAAATCGGCCACCACATCCAGAATCAGCTCGGCGACCTCGGCCGCGCCCAGCGCGATCCGCGCGGTCCCGAGTCCGGCGCCGTGCGCACCGAACTGCAAGCCGACTGCTACGCCGGCCTCTGGGCCCACTTCGCGGACAAGACGCCCTCACCCGGCGGCGGCGCGCCGTTTCTGAAGCCGTTGTCCGAGAACGACATCCGCGACGCCCTGTCCGCCGCCTCCGCCGTCGGGGACGACCGCATCCAGAAGGCGTCGCAGGGCCGGGTCAATCCGGAAGCCTGGACCCACGGCTCCTCCGACCAGCGACAGAAGTGGTTCCTCACGGGTTATCAGTCCGGCCAGGTGAAGGCCTGCGATACCTACTCGGCCCAGAACCTGGACGCTCCACCGGCCCTGCAGCGCTGAAACTCGTTGCCGCACTGAGCTGATCGATCGGGTGCTCCAGCCGCCCCCCGCCGGATCGAAGAGCGGGGGGGGGGGGGGGGGGGGGGGGGGGGGGGGGGGGCCCCCCCCGCCCCCCCCGTAATCCACGCGGGGGTTGGGGTCCCCCCCTCGGGGGCCCACCCCAAACCGCGCCATAATCGACCTGACCGCGCGCCGAACCGATTCCGGGTTCGGCGCGCTGCCATGAGATTCGGCGAATCGCTGGTGCCGCAGTGGGCACGGATTGCAGGAGAGTGGATTGATGCGAGGAACGAAAGTAGCACTGCTGGTTGCTATTTTGACGGTCGCGGTCGGCGCGGGCCCCGCGATTGCCGACCCGGCCGATCAGCCGGCCGCGCACGGGCCGGTCTCCTCGCCCATGGCGTTGCTGACGCTGACCACCATTCCGAACGGCTGGCAGACCCGGGTGGATCTGCGTCCGCAGCTGGAGGTGTCCGGTGACGGCCATGCGGTGAAGCTTCCCGATGCGGTTGCCGCGGAACGGAATCCGGAGAACCTGCCGAAACGGATCAACGGCCGCATCCCGCCCGAGGTCCTGGCCGCCGCCCTGACCGAAACCAGGGCCCTGGCCACCGTCGACTTCGGCATGCCCACCATCACCGACCAGGGCAGCCAGATCATCGACCTCATGCCCCAATCCGCCGAAGAGGACGCCCATCTGGTCGTCTACGCCCCCGAATCCACCGACGGCCTGGCCCCCGACCAACTGGCCGCCCGCAAACGCTTCACCGACCTCTACCGCAAACTCCTAGACGCCTTCATCCAAGACCTCTAACCCCCACGCACGAAGCATCGAGCCGAGTCAAAAGGCGGCTACCAAAGATCAACAAGCGACCATATGACTCGACTCGATGCACACCCCACCTCCCCAACACGCGTGCAAATGCCAAAAGAGCGCAGCTGTAGGCAGCGCCCACCGCTGCTTCCGACGCCTCGCACCCCGACACACCGCACTAACACACGTGCGGATGCCAAAACGCGTGCGCCTGTAAGTAGCACACCGCTACTCATGGAAGCCCGCATCGCGCGAACCGAACCCGCACGACCGCGACCGGCATACCGCGCAGTCCTGACTCTTGGCCAGCGCCGACATCCCGCCACCAACAGCCGTTCACCCAGCTTGAATCGCTGAGACTTTGCGCGAAATCCAACGATTCATGCGCAACAGGCCAAGCGTGGCACCCCCATGATGACGCGACAGCTGCGCCGCCAGCCGCACGGCTTCTGATGCCTCGCACCCCGACACACCGCACTAACACGCGTGCGTATGTCAAAAGGCGTGCGGCTGTAGGCAGCACACCGCTACTCATGGAAGCCCGCATCGCGCGAACCGAACCCGCACGGCCGCGACCGGCATGCCGCGCAGCCTTGATCGCGCCCATCGTTGGCATCTCGCCGACGGCAGCTGATTACCCAGCGAGCTTGAGCGCTGAGACTTCACGCGAAACCCAACGATCCATGTACAGCACGGCAGACCAGGCGCGACACCGCCCATGATGCCGCGGCTACTGCGCCGCCAACCGCACACGCTCTGACGCCTCGCACCTCGACACACCGCGCAAACACGCGTGCAGGTGCCAAAGGGCGTGCGGCTACGAACAACAGATGGCTCGGCTACTGCGAGCAACCGATGCACGGGCCAGATCTGGGTGCGCAGCACACCAGTTCACGCGCGACACTGCCACGCTGGATGTGTAGAGCCGCGCTGCGCACCTCGCCCCCAGCAGCCGCACGCCCTCTGATACCTCGCACCCCGACACACCGCCCTAACACGCGTGCGTATGTCAAAAGGCGTGCGGCTGCGGGCAATAGGAGGCTAGGCCCGAGCGAACTTCGTAGAACAAGACGCGCTCGCGTCGCAGCACAGTAGTTCGCGTCCGCGCTGACCGCCTGCCGGCCGCACCCCTGTTGACGCACCGAACGCACGCGAGCCGCACGGCTTCTGACGCCTCGCACCCCGGCACACCGCACTGACACGCGTGCGGATATCAAAAAGCGTGCGGCTGCGGACAGCAGAAGGCCCGGCCGAGCGCAGTTCGTTGCTCGGGCCGGGCCGGCTGGCGGAACTCTAGAACTGGTCCTGTTCGTAGTCGGAGGTGAGGATTTCGTCGGAGTGGGTTGCGCCGATGACGTCGGGGGTGGATTCGCCCAGGGGGCCGGTGAGGTCGTCGTTGCCGGTGGCGCTTTGGTAGGGCTGCACGGTGCGGGAGTGCTCGTCTTCGTTGCGGCCCTGGCCGGCCGCGGCACCTGCGCCGCCGCCCATGAAGCTGTTGCCCGCGCCGGCTGCGGTGGTGCTTGGTGTACCGGCGGTGCCGGGGCCGAGGCCGGTGGTGCCGGGGACGCCGCTGATCGGGCGGACCGGCATGCTGGTGCCGGGCAGGGCGGTGGTCTTGGGCACCGAGGGGATGCCCGGGGTGCCGGCGCCGGTGCGGCTCGGGGTGCCGCTGCCGGTCCGGCTCGGGCTGCCGGGCACGCCGACGGGACTGCCGTGGTTGGTCGTGCTCGGACTGCCGGTGTTGTGCGCCGACGCCGTGGTGGTCGAGTTCGGCGCGGCGCTGGTCGACGAGTTGAGGCCCGCGGCCTGGGTCGCGGTGTCCTGCGCGGTCGACTGGGCCTGCTCCAGAATCGGCTGGCCGACGTTCTGCGCCAGCGCCTGCGCGACCTCCTGCGGTGCGGGTCCGCCCCCGGGGGCGACCAACTGCTGCACCATGCCGCTCAGCTCGCCGGTCTTGCCCGCCAGATCACCGCGGGTGGCGTTGACGATGCCGACGGCCTGGCCGAGATGCTCGGTCGCCGAGGCCATCAGCGTGGCCTGGGCGGGCGGGGTCAGGATCACCGGCGCCATCGCGGTGGCCTGGGTGGCGAACGACGATGCGACGGTGAGCAATTGCGCGTTGCCCTGCTGCACCACGGCAGCGGCCTTCTGGGTGAGGTCGGAGATGTCGATGCCGCGCTTGCTGGTTTCCTGGCCCTCGACATTGTTCTGCTGGCTGGTGGCCTGCGCGTTGCGCGCGGCCTGGCTCTGCCACAGCTGCTCGACGGTGGTCATGCTGCCCTTGCCCACCTGCATGGCCATGTCGATGATCTTGGAGGACTGGCTCAGGATGGCGGTCGGGTCGAGCGCGCCGATCACGCCGGTGCCGAAGCTGCTGAGCAGATCGAGGATCGGCTTCATCAGCAGGTCGACGCCGGGCAGCGCGGGCACCGAAACGCCCTGCATGAGCGCCGCGACCGGATCGGCGGGCAGCGCGGGCAACGAGGTCGGAATGGCCGCCTGGGCCTGGCTCACCGCGGCGGCGACCGAGCTCGGCGCCGAGCCGACGGTGCCGTTGAGCACACCGGCCGCCTGGTCGAGCGCCTGGTTCACCGGCGCCGCGACATGTTGCAGCGCGGAGTGCGTATCCCCCAGCAGTGCCGAAACATCGGACGGGACACCGGAGATGCTCTGCGCGTCCGGCGACGGGTTGCCGTTCAGGCCGGGCAGGCCGCCCGGCGCGCCCATTGTGTTGTGCTGATCCTCGCTGAGCCGCTTGGACAGCACGAACTCCGGCGGCTCGATCGGCGGCAGGTCGTCGGGCACCTGCCCGAGCGGCACGTCGAGCACGGCCGCGTGCTGCGTGGCGTCGAGCACGGCCTGCTGCCCGATCGCCACGTTCTGATCGGCGGAGTGCGCCATCGCGAGTTCTTCGGGCGCGATCACCCCGGTATCGAGTGGCTTCATACGGCGCCGCCGATCTGGTTGCCGATGGCATTGAGCGCGCCCGCGCCGGACCAGTCGGCCGCGTCGTAGGCCGCGGCGGCGCTGAACGCCGACTCGGAAAGCTTGTTGTACTTGGCCGAAAGATCGTTGATGTCCTTGGCCTGCAGCACCTGTGCCGCGGCGAACATCGCCAGGTAATCGGCCCCGATCAAGCCGAACACCGGCACCAGGGCCGAGACGTTCTTGACCGCGTCGAAATTACCCGCCCCCGCAAGATCACCGGCGATGCCCGCGTTCGTGGCGGCGAACGCCCGGACCGCGTCGGTCTCTACCGAGAGATCACTCATCGAGTTGCCCCCCAAATCGTCGTGCACATCAGTGTCGTGAACTTCTTCGTCGTCACCGTCTGCCCATTGCCGAACGGCATGACCGCTACGGATGGGCTCAATATAGCGGACGGCACCGGCAACTTTCGAGCCCAGCGCGACGTTCACAGAGGGAATAGCCGAGGTTGGCAGGGGGAATGGAAAGGAACTGGAACGTGTTGCAAATTAGAACAAGTTCTATATTCTCGATGCCATGAAGGTCGCAGTGACCGGCGCAGCCGGCTACCTTGGCACGAATCTGCTCCGCCTGCTCGTCGCGCGCGGCCACGAGGTCACCGCCATAGATCGGGCGGTGCCACAGACGGTCGCCGAGCCGAACGTCACCTGGGTGAGCGGAAACGTGCTCGATCCCGCATCGATGCGCGCCGCGCTCGACGGCGCCGAGGTCGTGTATCACCTGGTCGCGCTGATCACCCTCGCCGAAAAGCACGATCTGGCCTGGAAGGTGAACACCGAAGGCGTCCGGGTGGTCGCCGAGGCCGCGCTAGAGGTGGGCGCCCGGCGCATGGTGCACGCCAGCTCGATCCACGCGTTCAACCAGTACACCTGCGGCGGGAACATCGATGAGAACGCCCCGCGCTCGACCGATTCCGCGCTCCCCGTCTACGACCGCTCCAAATGGGCGGGCGAGATCGAGTTGCGCAAGGTGATCGACCAGGGCCTGGACGCGGTGCTGTGCAACCCCACCGGCGTGTTCGGCCCCCTCGACTACAGCAGGCCGCTGTCCCGGATCAATCGCACGCTGAAAGACGCCGCGCAGGGCCGCATCCCGGCGATGATCGGCGGCGGCTTCGACCTCGTCGACGTGCGCGACGTCGCCCAGGGCCTGATCCTGGCCGCCGAGCGCGGCCGCACCGGCGAGAACTATCTGCTCGGCGGCGAGATGATCTCGATGCTCGATCTCTGCCGACTCGCTGCCAATCACGGCGGCAAGCGCGGCCCGCGATTCTCCATCTCGCCCAAGCTCGTGGCCGGCGTCATCCCGGTCCTCGCGCCGATCGGCAAGCTGCTCAAGTCCGACATCGTCTCCAAAGCCGCGCTGGGCGCGCTGATCTCGGCTCCGGTCGTGGATCACGGCAAGGCCGGACGCGAACTCGGCTACCAGCCGCGATCCACCGACGAAACCGTCCGCGACCTGGTCGCCTTCTTCGCCGACCCGACCCCCGCCACCCCGGACGCCCGGCAGATCGCCTGACCCTTCCCGTCAGCACCCGACGCGACTAGTCAACTTTGCCTAGCCGTCCGCCGGGTGCTACTTTCCCACCAGCTAGCCAAATTTGGCTAGCTGCGAGTGAGAGGCTGGACCCGATGGCAGGCGAAGTGACGACGCCGATATTGCCGTGCAATTCGATCGATGAGATCGCCGAGTTCTACCGCATGCTGGGATTCGAACAGACCTACTACCAGACGCGCCCGAACCCCTACGTGGCGCTGCGACGCGAGGACATCAATCTGCATTTCCACGGAATCCCCGGGTTCGACCCGGCCGATTCCTACGGAACGTGCCTGGTCGCCGTTCCGGATACCGGCGCGCTGTTCGCCGCGTTCGCCGAGGGCATGCGCGCGGTGCACGGCAAGCTACTGGTCACCGGCACGCCCCGGATCACCCGGCCGCGCAAACGGAAGAACGCGGACAACCTGGCCGGCTTCGTGGTGGTAGATCCCGGCGGCAACTGGATCCGATTCTTCCCGCAGACTCCGGTGCCGGCCGAGGAGGCATCCGACCGCGGCAGGCTCCGCAAGTCCCTCGACAACGCGGTCGTGCTGGGAGATTCGAAGGGCGACAATGCCCAGGGTGCCAAGATTCTCGACGGCGCCCTGGCGCGGGAGTCGCACAGCGCGACCGCGATCGACCTCGTCGACGCCCTCACCTACCGCGCCGAACTGGCAATACGCATGAACGACCCCGAACTCGCCCACCAACTACTCGACCGCATCCGAGCGATCCCACTGACCGAGACCGACCGCGACGCCCTCGCCGACGCCCTGTCCAATGCCGAAGAACTCCACCGCATCACCACCGACTGAAAGGACCCCATGTCCGCGGTTCGCCTCCTCGTCCTCGGCGCCGTCCGGCGCCGCGACCGCGCGCACGGCTATCAGGTGCGCGCCGACCTGGAGTCCTGGGGCGCGCACGAATGGGCGGGCGTGAAGTCCGGCTCCGTCTATCACGCGCTCAAAGCGATGACCGCCGACGGACTTCTGCTCGCCCACGAAACCACCCCGAGCACCACCGGCGGACCGCCACGCATCGAATACGAGACCACCGACGCCGGCGACGAGGCCTACTTCGGCCTGCTCCGCACCGCCCTCTCGCAGCGCGACCCGCGAATGGACGTGCTCGCCGCCGCCGTCGGCCTCATCGATGATCTCCCCCGCGCCGAGGCCATCGCCCTGCTCCGGCAACGCGCCGACGCCATGGAGGTATGGCGAGCCGCCGTCACCGCCGACCTCCCACCCGGCACCGATCTGGACACCTGGGGACCGGTCGGCGAAGTCCTCGGCCTATGGCTGCATACCGCGGACAGCCGCGCCGAATGGACGCAGCGCCTGCTGCGCCGCCTGGAAGCAGGCGCGTTCGAGATGGCCGACGACAAACCCGGACGTGATCGTTAGCGAGCGGCCACGACCCGAATGGTCTGTCAGGCACCGAAAGCGGTGATCCGCGCCGGGACCACGCGCACGATCCACCGTTGCACCGCCGCGGACTCCGGCGGCGGCAGCTCCCCCACGTACTTCCGGGACAATCGCACCGGAAGTACTTTGTCCGGATCCGCCACCAACTCGGCGGTCCCCGCGAGGTCGATCGCCCGATAGGGATCCCCGGAGTCCAGCACGGTCACGCTGACCCGCGGATCGCGCGCGAGATTGCGTCCTTTCCGCCGCTGCGCGGTCGTCGAGAACACCAACGCGTCGTCGTCCCGATCGACCCAGATCACCGACGTGTGCGGCGACCCGTCCTCGTTCACCGTGGCGACCACCGCAAAGTTCTTGCCATCCAACATATTTCGCACGTGCTCAGGAAGTTCGCCCACCACCTGAAACCTACCCGCACAGGGTTCCGGCATTAATGGCCGAAACGCTCAGGTCCATATCCTCATCGCTCAGACTGCCGCATCATCCCCCGGGATTCCGGCGCAGCAGATTGCACATCTGCCGAACATATGTTCGACTGAATCGGTGCGGTGGCAAAGCCAGACCCTCGACGCCGACGACGGCGCGCTGCCCGGGCTCACCCGGGCGGGTCTGACGCGCACCGTGCAAACCCCGGAGTTCGAGGGCATCACCTTCCACGAGGTGCTCTGCAAGAGCGCGCTGAACCGGATCCCGGAGAGCTCCGCCCTGCCGTTCGGCTGGACGATCAATCCGATGCGCGGCTGCTCCCACGCCTGCCGCTACTGCTTTGCCCGCCCGACCCACGAGTACCTGGATCTGGACGCGGGCAAGGACTTCGATTCGCAGATCGTGGTGAAGACGAACATCGCCGCCGTGCTGCGCAAGGAACTGCACCGGCGCTCCTGGCATCGGGAACCGGTCGCGCTCGGCACCAATACCGACCCCTATCAGCGAGCCGAGGGGCGATACCGGTTGATGCCGGGAATCATTCGCGCGCTGGCCGATTCGGGCACCCCGTTCTCCATCCTGACCAAGGGCACCCTGCTGCGCCGGGACCTGCCGCTACTCACTCTGGCCGCGCGCGAAGTGCGGGTGAGCGTCGCGGTGTCGATCGCGATCTTCGATGTGGATCTGCATCGCAGCCTCGAAACCGGCACCCCGTCCCCGAAGGCCCGGCTGGACATGGTGCGCGCGCTCACCGACGCCGGTTTCGACGTGAATGTCATGGTGGCGCCGGTGATTCCCTACCTCACCGACAGCAAGGACCACCTGGACGAACTGTTCGGCGCGATCGCCGACGCCGGCGCGCGCTCGGCCGTCGCCTTCCCGATGCACCTGCGCGGCAGCACCCGCGGCTGGTTCCTCGGCTGGCTCGCCGAGCAGCATCCGGCGCTGGTCCGGCGTTATCGGCAGCTCTACGGCCGTGGCGCCTATGTGACGCCGGAGTACTCGGCGTGGCTACGCGGCCGCCTCGATCCGCTGCTCGAGCGACACGCCCTGAAGCGGGAAATACCGGCCGAACCGGAATCACCACCGGAAAGTCCCCACGCGACCGACCCTCAGCTGGCATTGTTCGGCTGACGCCTAGAGCCTCGGTTGAAACTGCATGCAGTACCGGTAAACCTCGCATATCGGGCGGACGCACCCCGCGGTGCGGAGTAGGTTGGCGAATGGCACCCCTCTCACCGACGAGGAAGTGAAGCAGGCAGATGGTTTCGCACCACAACGATGCCGGTTCCGCCCAAAACGGTACCGACGCAGCGAAATTGGAAAAGGTAGTCATTCGGTTCGCCGGAGACTCCGGTGACGGCATGCAGCTGACCGGTGATCGCTTCACCCACGAAGCGGCCGCGTTCGGCAACGACCTCGCCACCCAGCCGAACTTCCCCGCCGAGATCCGGGCGCCACAGGGCACACTGCCCGGTGTTTCGTCGTTCCAGATCCAGATCGCCGACTACGACATCCTGACCGCGGGCGATCAGCCGGACGTGCTGGTCGCGATGAATCCGGCCGCGCTCAAGGCGAATCTGGAGGATCTGCCGCGCGGCGCCACGATCATCGTGAACACCGACGAGTTCACCAAGCGCAATCTGAGCAAGGTCGGTTACGCGGCCGACCCGCTCGACGACGGCACGCTGTCGGATTTCGTGCTGCACCGGGTTCAGATGACCTCGCTCACCATGGGCGCGACCGAATCCACCGGCGTCGGCAAGAAGGACGGCCAGCGGGCGAAGAACATGTTCGCGCTCGGCCTGCTGTCCTGGATGTACGGGCGGCCGATCGGCGGCACCGAGAAGTTCATGCGGGAGAAGTTCGCGGCCAAGCCGGACATCGCCGAGGCCAACGTGCTCGCGTTCCGGGCGGGCTGGAACTACGGCGAGACCACCGAAAGTTTCGCCACCACTTACGAAATCGCGCCCGCGAAGCTTCCGCCGGGCACCTACCGGCAGATCACCGGGAACACCGCGCTCGCCTACGGACTGGTCGCGGCGGGTCAGCTCGCCGGCCTGCCGGTGTTCCTCGGTACCTATCCGATCACCCCGGCCTCGGACATCCTGCACGAGCTGAGCAAGCACAAGAACTTCGGCGTCACCACCTTCCAGGCCGAGGACGAGATCGCCGGAATCGGTGCGGCGCTGGGCGCTTCGCTCGGCGGTGCGCTCGGCGTCACCAGCACCTCCGGGCCCGGTCTCGCGCTGAAAAGCGAGACCATCGGCCTGGCGGTGATGACCGAACTGCCGCTGCTGGTGATCGACGTGCAGCGCGGCGGACCGTCCACCGGACTGCCGACCAAGACCGAGCAGGCCGACCTGTTGCAGGCGCTGTACGGGCGCAACGGCGAGTCGCCGGTCGCCGTGCTCGCGCCGCGCTCCCCCGCCGACTGCTTCGCCACCGCGGTCGAGGCGGCCCGGATCACGCTCACCTATCGCACGCCGGTGCTGCTGCTGTCCGACGGTTCGATCGCGAATGGTTCGGAGCCGTGGTCGATTCCGCAGGTCGCCGACCTCGCGCCGATCGAGCCCGCGTTCGAACCCGGCGGCGCGGACACCGATCCGTTCCAGCCCTATGCCCGCGACCCGGAAACCCTGGCCAGGCCGCTGGCCGTGCCGGGTACCGCGGGGCGCGCGCACCGGATCGGCGGGCTGGAAAAGGCCGACGGCAGCGGCAACATCTCCTACGACCCGGCCAATCACGAACTGATGGTCCGGTTGCGGCAGGCCAAGATCGACGGGATCAGCGTGCCCGACCTCGAGGTCGACGATCCGGACGGACGCGCCGAGCTGCTGATCATCGGCTGGGGCAGCTCGTACGGGCCGATCGGTGAGGCGTGCCGGCGTGCGCGCCGCCGCGGAGTGCCGGTCGCGCAGGCCCACCTGCGGCACCTGAATCCGTTGCCCGCCAACCTCGGTGCGGTGTTGCGCCGCTACCGCACGGTGGTCGCGCCGGAGATGAACGGCGGCCAGCTCGCACTGCTGTTGCGCGGCAAGTATCTGGTCGATGTGCGGCCGTGGACCAAGATCGCGGGCACCGCGTTCTCCGCGCAGGAACTCGTCGGGGTGATCGACGCCGCGCTGGACGGCTCGATCGAGGAGATGGAACAGGACAAGGCCTTCGCCGCCCGGGCGCGGGCCACCTATGTCACCACTGGGGGTACCGAATGACCATCGTGGAAACCTCGCTCGTCGGCGCCGATCTCGGCCTGACCGGGCTTTCCGGAGTACCGGCCGCGGACGGGCCGCAGAAGGTGAAGGACTTCACCTCCGATCAGGAGGTGCGCTGGTGTCCCGGCTGCGGTGACTACGTGATCCTGGCGACCGTGCGCGGCTTCCTCGCCGAACTCGGATTGCGCAGGGAGAACCTGATGTTCGTCTCCGGGATCGGCTGCTCGAGCCGGTTCCCGTACTACCTCGAGGCGTACGGCATCCACTCCATCCACGGTCGCGCGCCCGCCATCGCCACCGGGCTCGCGGTGACCCGCCCCGACCTGTCCGTCTGGGTGGTGACCGGCGACGGTGACGCGCTGTCCATCGGCGGCAACCACCTGATCCACGCGCTGCGGCGCAACGTGAACATGACGATCCTGCTGTTCAACAACCGGATCTACGGGCTCACCAAGGGGCAGTACTCGCCGACCTCGGAGGAAGGCAAGGTCACCAAGTCGACCCCGATGGGTTCGGTGGACCACCCGTTCAACACGCTGTCCATCGCGCTGGGCGCCGAAGCCACCTTCGCCGCACGAGCATTGGACTCCGACCGGCCCGGCCTGACCGAGGTGCTGCGCGCCGCCGCCGAACACCGCGGCACCTCGTTCGTCGAGATCCTGCAGGACTGCCCGATCTTCAACGACGGCTCGTTCGACGCCCTGCGCCGCGACAACGCCGCCGCCCACCTCGTCCCGCTGCACCACGGCCAGCCCATCCGCTTCGGCGCCGACAACGAATTCGCCGTCGTCCAAAGCGGTTTCGGCCTCGAGGTGGTCGGCGCCGACACCGTCCCCGAGTCCGCCATAGTCACCCACGACGCCCACACCGACAACCCCGAATACGCCTACGCCCTCTCCCGCCTCTCCGACCAAGCCCTCGACCACGTGGTCACCGGCATCTTCCGCAGCGTCACCCGCCCGACCTACGACGACGGCGTCCGCGCCCAGACCACAACGGCCCGCGAACGCAAACCGGTCACCCAGGACTCCCTCCAGTCGCTACTCACCGGCCAGGAAACCTGGACCGTCGACTAGCCCTGAATCCCCCGCCCAACACCAACTTCCACCCAACCACCCTGTCCCGCAAAGCCGAACAGTGCCACAAAGGACGGTCCCGCCGTCATGGCCCGCTCAGTGCAATCGTGATCGCCGATCGGGACATGACAGCGCCAAAGTACGGGTAGGCCGACCACCATGTCCCGCTCGACGAAGAAGTAGACCTCGAGCGGGACCTGACAGCGGCACTACCCATGTGTCGCCGCGATCAGGTCCCGCTCGACGAAGACCTGAGCATTGAACGGGACATGGGGGTGACGAACGGCGATCGACACTGCGGGCAGGCCCCCTTCGGCAAATGCTGAACGCCGAATGCGACAGGGGTGGCAGCCACTCCATGTTTACCGCCGCTTGGTGCCGCTCGGTGAAACGTGAGCGCCGAGCGGGACAACGACCGCAGCATACGACGAGCAGGCCACGCTCTAGACCCAACCGCCGAGAAACCAACGCGCCCAGCAGAACTGAGAGCACCACACTGCCACCAGCGATACACCGGCGGAGCAAGTGGCAGCAAAGCACGCGTAGGCTCGCCACCTTGTTCCGCTCGGCGGAGAAGCGGACACCGGATGCGGACACGACGGCGGCAACTGACGCACGGGCCACCACCATCTCCCGCCATCGAGAAATCTAAGCGCTCAGCTGAACCAGAGCACCGGGCCGCCAACAGCAGCGATCAAGTGGCGGCAACGTTCGGGTAGGCACATCACCAGGTCCGCTCAGCGGAGAATAGACACCGAACGGGACCTGACAGGTCCCGCTCGACGAAGACGTGAGCGCCGAACGGGACATGACGGCGGCAAAGTGCGAGTGGGCCGACGACCATGTCCCGCTCAGCGGAAAAGTAGACCTCGAACGGGACATTACAGCGGCACTACCCGTGTTTGGCCGCCGCTGGGTCCCGCTCGGCGAAGACGTGAGTGCCGAGCGGGACGTGACGGCGGGAAAGTGCGGGCGGTGCCGCGGTCAGGTCCCGTTCGGGGCGGGGTCAGGCGCGCTTGGCGAAGCCGAGATCGATGACGGCGTCGCGTTCTTGGGTCAGTTCGGTGATGGTGGCGTCGATGCGGGTGCGGGCGAAGTCGTCGATGGGGAGGTTCGGGACGATGGTGTAGGTGCCGTTGGCGCAGGTGACGGGGAAGGAGCTGATCAGGCCCTCAGGGATGCCGTAGGAGCCGTCGGAGGGGACGGCCATGGAGACCCAGTCGCCGGGGGCGGTGCCGCGGACCCAGTCGTGGATGTGGTCGAGGGCGGCGCTGGCCGCGCTGGCGGCGGAGGAGGCGCCGCGGGCCTGGATGATGGCGGTGCCGCGCTGTTGGACGGTGGGGATGAAGTCGTCGGTGAGCCAGGCCGGGTCATCGATGCGGTCCAGGGCCGGCCGGCCGGCGATGGTCGCGTGCGCGAGGTCCGGGTACTGGGTCGCGGAGTGGTTGCCCCAGATGGCAACTCGGGCGATGTCGGCGGCGGGCGCGCCGGTCTTCTTGGCCAGCTGCGCGATCGCGCGATTGTGATCGAGGCGGGTCATCGCGGTGAACCGTTCGACCGGGACGTCGGGCGCGTTGCTCATCGCGATGAACGCGTTCGTGTTGGCCGGATTGCCGACCACCAGCACCTTCACGTCATCGGCGGCGCTGGCGTTGATCGCGGCGCCCTGCTCGGTGAAGATGGTGCCGTTGGCGGCCAGCAGATCCGACCGTTCCATCCCCGCCGTGCGCGGCCGCGCGCCGACCAGCACCGCGACGTTCGCGCCCGAAAACCCTTCCCACGGATCAGCACTGATGTCGATGGACTCCAGCAGCGGGAACGCCCCGTCCTCCAACTCCATCGCCACGCCCTCCAGCGAGGCCACCGCCGCCGGAATCTCCAGCAACCGCAATCGCACCGGCGTATCCGCCCCGAGCATCGCCCCGGACGCGATCCGGAACAGCAGCCCGTAGGCAATCTGCCCGGCCCCTCCGGTCACGGCAACGGTCACGGGCGCGGTCCGGGCGGTGCTCACGACTAACTCCTCAGCAGTAGACGGGCTCTCGAACTTCACCCTAACGACTCGCACCGCCCCCGAAACCACACGGTGAGCAACAAGACAGTCACCCCGGACACCCCCGCCGCACACCCCCGATCCACCCACGGAGCGAACCCTCGGCAGAGGCCGCAAGCCGCCACCTCCCACCGCGGCGGGAGCCCGATAGCAAGCTGAGGCAAAGCGGCACGCCCCCGCCGCGCACACACTCGCCTCGCCCGCACGCAATTGCCAGCAATTTCGTAAGCAGCCAGCGAATTCATGCGCGGCCAGCGATTACGTACGCGGTCAGCGATCACGTACGCGGTCAGGGATTACGTACGCGGTCAGCGATCACGTACGCGGCCAGAGATCGCGGGCGGGGGGCCAAGGGCGACGGCGGTCAGGTGAGGGCGGCTACTTCCCGGTCGGTGAGGACTACCGGGGAGACGGCGTCTTTGGTGCGGGCCATTTGGACGGCGCGGTAGAGGGGGCGGTCGGGGAGGCCGGCGTCGCGGGCTTCGGCGCGGAGTTGGTGGACGAGGAGGGCGGAGACCGCGACCGCTGCGGCCAGCTGACTGGTGGCGAGGGCGTCGGCCAGGCGGCGCAGGCCGAGGAGGTGCATTTCGCGGCCGCTGCCCGCGTCGGTGTACATGGCGAGCGGGATGATCTGGGAGATCTCGCCCGCGGTGACCCGCAGGACGATTCGGCTGAGCCGCGCGGGGAAGATCAGGACCTCGACGCCGGTCGCCGCGGACACCTCCACCTGTCGTTCACCGAACAGGCGGCGCGCGTGGATCACGCTGCCCGCCATCCACATTCGCCGACGCCGCAGGGCGAACGCGTAGCCGACGGTCGGCGCGCCGACGACCACTCCGATGGCCACCGCGATCGGCCAGCTGACCACGGTCGCGGCGAGCAGCGCCGAGCCGATCCCGATCCCGGCCGCGGCCAGCGCCAGCCTGCGCAGCATCGGCGCGTACATCTCGGGCGCGACCAGATCCAGTCCGACGGGCGGATCCATGTGCTGCTCACCAGAATTCGACACAGGCCCACCTCTCCGCGACACCAGCGCCACGCCGTGCGCGCAGTCACGTTACCCCCACACCCCGGCTCCGGCGCCCCCTTCGGAAACGTTGCCGCCGTTCCGTATCACCACCGCACCGAACCGGCCTCGGCCGACCACCGAGTAGCGCCCCGGCATGTCCGGTCGAACACGACCAGCGACCGACCGTCCCGAGTAGCGCCCCAGCATGTCCCGTTCAACACGACCAGCGGCCGGCCGCGCGGTAGGCGTGCTACTGAGAGATCCAGAGTCAGTGCACCGCTGCGGTGTACGCCGGCGGCTGAACCGATCGGCCTCGACTACCCGTGGGCAGTCGAGGCCAACCCGTCAAACGCCGAGCGCTTCGCGGATCGCGCCTACCGCTTCGCCGATCGGGATCTGGCGCTGTTCCCCGGTTGCCATTTCCTTCACACCGATTGTCTCCTCGGTGAGATCGCGATCTCCGAGCACCAGGGTGAACTTCGCGCCGGAACGGTCGGCCGCCTTCATCGCGCCCTTCACGCCGCGTCCGCCGTAGGCCAGGTCGACGCTGATCCCCGCCGCACGCAACTGTGCGGCGAGCACCACCAGCCGCTGCTTGGCGGCGTCGCCGAGCGGCACCCCGAACACCTCGCAGCGCGCGGCCTCGCCCGCCGTCTTCCCTTCGGCCTGCAACGCCAGCACCGTCCGGTCGACGCCGAGCCCGAATCCGATGCCGGACAACGGTTGTCCGCCGAGCTGTGCCATCAGCCCGTCGTACCGCCCGCCGCCGCCGATGCCGGATTGCGCGCCGAGCCCGTCGTGCACGAACTCGAACGTGGTCTTGGTGTAGTAGTCGAGCCCGCGCACCATCCGCGGGTTCACCACGTAGGGCACGCCGAGCGCGTCCAGGTAGCCGAGCACCTGCTCGAAGTGCGTCTTGGCCGATTCGGAGAGGTGATCGATCATCAGCGGCGCGTTCGCGGTCAGCTCGCGCACCTCGGCCCGCTTGTCGTCGAGCACCCGCAGCGGATTGATCTCCGCGCGCCGCTTGGTCTCCTCGTCGAGCGGCAGCTTGAACAGGAACTCCTGCAACAGTTCCCGATACTGCGGCCGGCAGGTGTCGTCGCCGAGCGAGGTCAGCTCCAGCCGGAAACCGTCCAGTCCGAGCCCGCGGAACCCGGCGTCGGCGATCGCGATCACCTCGGCGTCCAGCGCGGGGTCGTCCACGCCGATCGCCTCGATGCCGACCTGCTGCAGCTGCCGGTACCGACCGGCCTGAGGCCGCTCGTAACGGAAGAACGGCCCGTTGTAGACCAACTTCACCGGCAGCTGCCCGCGATCGAGCCCGTGCTCGATGACGGCCCGCATCACCCCGGCGGTCCCCTCGGGGCGCAGCGTGACGCTGCGGTCGCCGCGATCGGGGAAGGTGTACATCTCCTTGCTCACCACGTCGGTCGACTCGCCGACGCCGCGCGCGAACAGCCCGGTGTCCTCGAAGACCGGCAGCTCGATATGTCCGTATCCGGCCAGTCTGGCGGCGCGGATCAGTCCATCACGCACCGCGACGAATTCGGCCGAGCCGGGCGGGACGTAGTCCGGAACCCCCTTCGGGGCGGAGAAGCTGCTGGTCTTGGTCACGGTGGTCCAGTTTTCCCCACTACGCCCCCGCAAGTCCAACCGGTTACGCCGAGCTCCCCAGCCGGGCCCGTTCCTGCCCGTTATGCGCGATTCCGGCCACCTGTGAGGCGCACCGCTCTCAGGAAGTGCAGGGCAGTCTCAGGAATAAATGGCAGACTCTCATGCCGTAACAACCGGACACGGGAGGAACGTGGTAGTGCCGAGCAACGAACAGCGGCGAGCAGCGGCGAAACGCAAGTTGGAGCGCCAGCTCGCCAACCGGGCCGAGCGCGCACGCAGGCGCAAGCAACTCACGATCGCCGGGTCGGTGCTCGGTGTTGTCGTTTTGGTCGCGGCCATATCCGGGGTCTACTTCCTGACCAAGGGCGACGACAGCGGCTCCGACGCCAAGGACGCGACGAACTCGAGCAGTGCACCGTCGGCGGCGGCCCCGCCCGCGGCGGTGGCCAAGCCCGCGCTGGTCAACTGCGTCTACAAGGACGGCCAGAAGCCGGCCGACAAGCCGGCGACCAAGCCTGCCAAGGCGGACGGCATCCCGACCACCGGCAACGACGCGAAGGTCAGCGTCAGCATGGAGACCAATCAGGGTCCGATCGGCTTGACCCTGAACAACGCCGAGTCGCCGTGCACGGTGAACAGTTTCGTCAGCCTGGCGTCGCAGAAGTTCTTCGACGGCACCAGCTGCCACCGGATGACCGCCAGCGACGGCCTGAAGGTGCTGCAGTGCGGTGACCCGACCGCGAGCGGCATGGGCGGACCGGGCTACGAGTTCGACAACGAATACCCGACCGATCAGCTCGACGCCAACGATCCGATGGCGGCGCAGAAGCCGATCGCGTACAAGCGCGGCACACTGGCCATGGCGAACGCGGGACCGGGCACCAACGGCAGCCAGTTCTTCATTGTCTACGGCGATTCGCAGCTGCCGCCGAACTACACCATCTTCGGCACGGTCGACGACAACAGCATGAGCACCCTGGACAAGATCGCGAAGAACGGCCAGGACAACTCGAACGGCCCCGGCGACGGCAAGCCGAGTCAGCCGGTCGACATCCAGTCGGTCCGGATCGACTGAGAACGCGAAAACCGTTCGGGCCCCGCATCGATCGCCGGTGCGGGGCCCGACACGTGTCGCGCGGACGAAGGGGACCCTAATCGTCCGGTAAGGGTTGGCTCACACCGGATATCCTCCGGCGAGTTACCGAGCCTGTCGGAATTGTGCGATATATGCTGATAAGCGGCACAGCCGTACGGTTGCGGCGGTGCTTTCTCGGGTAACCTCGAAACACGGAGTTCGCGTAGCGTGGCAACCCCTCTGACGGGCGACCCCCGAGCAAGGGGATGCGGCGACACGAGTTCTCCCGGTGTCCGCGTTTGCAGCCGGGACATCGTCGGACGGACTACAGTCCCCTGGCGGTATCCAGACAAAGCACCACAACATCCATAGTGATCACTGCAGCATCGGGGAGCAGCCATGTCCGAGGAACTGGACGACATCGGCCGCGAGACAGCGGCCATGATGAGGACAATGTTGCAGCTTGCGACCCTGGTCGCACTGCGGACCCGCGAGCGTGGTCAAAAGGAAGCCGAGGCGCGCGTCAAGGTCACCGAGGCCAGGATGAAAGAGGCCCGCGAGATGCAGATCCGCGAGGCCCGCGACGCCAAGGCCAAGGACCCGCGCAACACCGAGCTGGCCCGGATGATCGAGAAGCCGATCCCGGAACGCGGTGTGTCGCTGGAGAAAGACCGCTTCAGCGCCCAGGCCGAGGCGACCCGCATGGCGGGTATCGCCGCCGCCGCACACGCCAAGCCGCCGGTGCTGCAATACGATTCCCCCGAACGTCGCATGGCGATCGCCGCGCACCTGGCGAAGATGGGTGTCGCGCCCGAACTCGCCGCGGTACGCATGTTGATCGAAGTAGGCCAGGCGCAGCCCCCGATCGAGGCGGTTCGCACCCGCCCCGAGGAGGCACCCGCGGTCACCAGGGCACGCGAACAAGAGTCTCGCGGCCTGGAACGCACCCGCTAGTCGCAGCCCGAAGAAACGCCCGCTTATCAAGCGGGCGTTTACTTTTGGGGGCGCGAGCTACATCCGGAAGTCGCCGATGGTCGGGTCGCCGAACATCCCGTGCTGCGGCGACTTCAACGGCAGCGGGCTGAGCATGTCCTTGTGCCCGTTGCGCACGCTGCAGTACTTGAACGGCCCCTTGGGATCGAACAGCTTGGCCATGTGCGGATCCGCGTGATCGAGGAACCACACGCTCAATCCCGTTGCCCCGTCGAGCCGGAAGTGCTCCCAGGCCCGCCACATCGCGTCCAGCCGGGCGATCGCCTCGGCGTGCTGCCACCATTCCGGGCACCACACCGTGTCGCTGAGATCGGTGACCTGACGCCGATACACCAGGCTCAGGTAGTTCTCGACGAACTCCACCACACTCGCGTAGATCATCGGTTGCTGCTGCTGTTCGGTCATGCCCCCGCCTCGCTCAGCTCGCTGCGCCCACTCACAGTGGCCGGACCTCCTCGATCTTCCCGTACTCCGGCGGCGGGGTGCCCTTGCTCAGCGAGGGCGTGCCCGGCATCAGGTCACCGATCTCCGTCTTCTTCTGCGGATCGTGGTGCGAGATGGACTTCGTCACCTCGGCAGCGTACTCGCCCTCCCACCAGGGAACCGTGCGAACCAGCACCGGCGGCGCGCCGGACGGGAAGACGATCACCCGCCCGCGCGGCAACTGGGCCAGCGCCTGCACGCTGAACGTCTTCGACGAGCCGAGCGAACGCGAATAGCTCTTGCCGCCTGAGGATTCCGACACCGAGGCGGACACCACCTCGTAGTCGCCGATCGCCTCGGAACGCTCCCGCAGGAAGTTCGTGTCGTCCACGCCGCTGCCGAGCACCTTGATGTTCGCGGCGGCCCACAGCGCGTTCATGCCGGGTTCGCCCCAGCAGCGCACGCCCTGCGCCCAGGACTGCAGCACGGTCATCACCACGATGCCGCGCGAGCCGAAGTGGCTGTACTGCTTGGGCAGATCCTTCCAGCGCACCACGTTCGCGGCCTCGTCCAGCACGGCGAGCAGCGGAATGGGCAGCCGGCCGCCGAGCGACTGCGAGGCCTTGCGCATGGCCACGTCGATCACGGCCTCGGTGAGCGCGCTGACCAGCGGTGCGGCCGACCCGCGACCCTCCAGCGACAGGCTGTAGAGGGTGCCGTTGCGTTCGATGAACTCCAGCTCGTCGAACTCCCGGCGATCCCCGCCGCGGGTGATCCACGGGTGCACGTTGGACAGCTTGAGGCAGCGGATCATCTTCTTGGCCGTGCCGAAAATGCCACTGCGGGTACGCAAGTCGGCGTTGTACTGGGACGCCAGACCGGAGGCGGTGTAGTGGTGGCGGGCCGCGCGCAGCAGCTCGATGGGCTCGGTGTCACCGGGGTTGGTCACCCATTCCCACACCTGCACGATCGGCCGGCTGCCGTTGCGGTCGCCGACGGCCGCGGCCAGGAACAGCCCGGCGAGCAGATCCTCGGCTTCCGGATCGAAGAACGCGTCGGTCTTGGCATCGGAACCGTCGTCGCCGTCGGCGAAGTGCCCGGCCAGCCGGGCGGCCCGCATCTCACAGCCCTCGACCCGCGCGTTGACCCAGGCCAGCGGATCCCAGAACCAGGTCGCCTCCTCGCCCGCGACGCCCTGCGGGTCGAAGACGAAGGTGGGACTTCCCTTGGCCTCGCGCACATCCCGGGTCGCGTCGACCACGTCGCGCTTGTTCGAGGTGGCCAGCACCGGACCGATCGCGGTGAGGATGGCCGGGATCACCCGCGAGGTCGACTTGCCCTGGCGCGGGCCCCAGATGTCCAGGTGCAGGTCCTCGTAGGAGCCGTACAGCATCTCGCCGTCTGCGATGCCGATGCCGATCGGCACGCCGGGCACGTCCTCGCTGCCGAGCCGCACCCCGAGCTGCTGCGCCTTCTCCCGCACGCCCTTCGCGGTGAGATGCGCGATGGCACCGCCCTGGCCCATGACATCGGCCTTGTCGTCGACCGGCAGCCTGCCGATCGTCTTACGCTTGGCCAGCCGCTTGCGCACGACCACCCAGGCCACCAGCGCCAGGACCACGAGCAGCACGATCACCGTGGACGCGCGCGGCCAATGCAGCTTGCCCTTGATCAGGTCAGCGACGATGGCGATCGGATTGATCGGGATCGACTGCGGGGTCACCGCCAGCATGTTGCCCAGGTGCAGCGCGATCCACAGCGTCGCCACGACCGCGATTCCGGCGTACAGCAGGATCATGGTCGTGTCCGGCCCGACCGCGGCCGGATCCTTCACCGGCTTCTTCGCCATGTCTGCCTCCTACTTTCGGTACGGGAAATGTCTCGGTGTTCAGCGGAACGCGTCGAGCCGCCAGCCGTCGGGCGTGCGCACCACGGTGGCGATCACCGTGGCCGGCGGCAACGGTTCCTTGCGGCCGTTCGGGTAGACCACGGTCTGCTCGATCCCGATCTTGAACTGCTGCAGGTTCGGATCGCCGCCGCCGGGCGCCTGCTCACCGGAGGCGAAGGTGAACGCCTGGACGTTCGCCTTGGCGGTGGCCCAATCCGACCACTGCAACGTCGCCTTCGGTGTCTCCAGCCCGGTCGGCGCAGCGTCCAGCATGCGAATCAGGCTGGGGCCGAGCCATTTCCGAGCACGCGCCAGCGAGGCACCCTGGGTTTCGGTGGCCGGCTGCCAGGTGTAGATCTCCTTCAGCGCGGCCACCGCGACGCCGTCGGGCGTGACCGGATCGGGTGCGGGCACCCCCTCCAGCAACCGGGTCGTCGACGTGGCCGGGTGCGCCCCACCGGATCCCGCGTCCGCGTGGTCTCCGCGACCGCAGGCCGCGCCCAGCATCGCGACGCTCACCATCAGCATCACCACCAGTTTCGCGCGTACCTGTGCTGCCTTCGAGGTGCGGCGCGCGCGGGTACGCAAGCTACCGCCTCCGGGCCCGTTCGCACCGCCGTTATTCCAGGCTAGCCGCACGGACCGACACATCGGGGGTCTCTGTGTCGCGTGTTCGGAACGGGTACTCACAGAACCCTCCTCGCGCGCGCGTCGCCGGGCACCTGCACCTCGCCGACGCCCCCGCCGCCCCGCGTGCCGGGCACCGCCTGGATCATCCGCCCGTTGCCGGAGTAGATGCCGACCTGCGCGGGCCCGCGCGGTCCGAAGGCGCTGAACACCAAGTCTCCCTCCTGAATCTTGCCCATCGGCACCTCGACGCCTGCCTCCCACTGCTGTTCGGCGGTGCGCGGCAAGGTCACCGAGCCGGACGAGGCGGCGAAGACCGCGGCGGAGGTCAGGCCGGGGCCGTCCATGCCGCCGCCGCTGGGCCCCTGCGGTCCGCCGCCACCCCACACGTACGGCTGCCCGAGCCAGTCGTGCGCGGCCTCGACGATCTGGTTTCCGCCGCCGCCCTCCTTCGGGTCGAACCGCCCGAGCGCGCCGGGCGCGCGGTACTGCGCCTCCATCGCGAGGATGTTCGCCACGTAGGGCTGGGTCTCGGACAGATGCGCGGCAACCTGATTCGGCATGCCGCCGGAGGCGAGCACCGCGCCCTCGCCGGCGTTGTACGCGGCCAGGGTCAGCGCGGTGACGTCGCCGCGCACCTTGCCCTCGGCCTCCCACTGCACGATCTTGTGCGCGATGGCGCACATATAGCGCCCCTGTCCGATGATCGCGTCGCCGTCGTCCCAGAGGCTCGCGGTGCCGTTGCCGTCGGCGTCGATCACGTAGGGCTGCCCGTCATCCGGGTTCACGCTGACCGCGGTGCTGGGCAGGAACTGCGCCAGGCCCTGCGCGCCCGCGGGCGAGGTGGCGCCGCGGCGGAAGCCGGATTCCTGCTTGCCCTGCGCGGCGAGCAGCGAGGGGGTGATCTGCGGACAGAGGGAACCCGCACGGCGATACCAGATTTCGAGTTCCGGCGGCACCTTGCCCGCGGCCAGCGCGCCACCCGCGCTGCCGAACCCGCGGCTGCATCGCGGATCGTTGGAAAAGGCTTGCGCGCCACCGACATCGGGGGTCGGCGCGCCGTCCAGCCAGGGCACCGGGTCGATCTGCCGCCCGCCGGTGAACCGGCCGCCGGGCACGATCTCGAAATGCAGGTGCGGGCCGCTGGATTCGCCCGCGGAGCCGACCTGGGCGATCGGCTGTCCCGCGGTCACGGAGTCGCCGACCCGCACGTGCACCCCGGAGTCCCACATGTGGCCGTAGACGGCGGAGTAGGCGCGCCCGTTGGTGTCCACCGAGTCGACGACCACCCAGTTGCCGAAACCCGATGCGGGACCGGCGGCTACGACGCGCCCGTCGGAGACCGAGTAGATGGTGGTGCCGTCGGTGGCGGCGAGGTCGACGCCGAGGTGGGTGCCGCCGCGCGCGCCGAAAACGTCGGACACGGTGAAGGTTCCGACGGCCAGCGGCAGCGTACGCCGGATCGGACCGGCGCCCGCGGCCAATGACGGCGTGCCGGCGCTGGTCGGATTCGCCTGCGGCCCAGCCGGTGCCGCCCCCGCCGCCGGACTCGCCTTGGTGCCGAACGGAAACTCGGTCGGCGGCGCGGTCGACGTCCCGGACGGATTCGCGCGCGGATCGCCCGGCGGGTAGCCGCCCAGCGGCGGCAGATTCGATTGTGTGCCGAGCAGCCCCGCCCCCTCACACTGATCATCGACCGAGGGCAGCACGATAACCACCACCAGGGTCATCAACGCGAGGACCGCACCGAGCGCTCCCCACAGCAGCGCCTTCCCGGTCACCGCAGCCCCGCACCCGCCACCCGGCCGAAGGCGTCCTTCAGTCGGTCAGACCGGCCCGGGGCGCCCGTCACCCGGGCGGCCCGAGGCAATCGAACGGCACCCCTTGTCCGGTAGACGGCGCATTGGGTCTGATCGGGATTCACTGGCTGCGCCGGGATTCGTTGAGGGTGTCGGCCAGGGTGCGGTTCATTTCGGCGGCGGCCGCCAGTTGTTGTTGCAGCAGAGCTACTTTGCGACGCAGGGCGGAGGCGTCCATTCGCTCCAGGCTGGGGCCCTCGGCGGCGCGCACCCAGTTGCGCACCGAGTTGGTGTGCACGCCGATCTGTTCGGCGACCACCCGGCAGGCTTCGGACTCGCTGCTCATCTGCGCGGTGAGCGCGACGACCTGCTGGACGGCGGCCTGGCGCACCTCCGGCGACACCCGGCGGTAGGAGCGATGGGGCATCATCCGACGCACCTCCCGCCGCGGCGGTGCATCGATAACCGGCTTCTCGGCTGTTCTCTCATGCGGCACTCCCGCTCGGCGAATCCGTCCCTCGGGCAGTCGATTCGGTGAACTCGCTGAACCGCTGGTTGGTGTCGTGGATGCCGCTCTCCTTCTCCGAGAGCGTGAACTCCATGTGGAACGGGATGCCCGGCCGGCGATCCTCACCGATCTTCAGCAGGAACTTGCCGGTGCCCGGCGGCGACGGGCGCTGCTGGCCCGGTTTGAGCGCCTCCCCGGTCAGCGCCTGGGGCGCGGACCAGCCGGTGACCATCTGTTCCTCGGCGGAGGTGAACGGGACGATGCTGTCGAGCCGCTTGACCTCCTCGCCGGGCAGCGCGCCGAAGATCTTGGCGCGCGCGCGTTCCAGGAAGCCGAGCGCCTTCGCGATCGCGGCCTCGGAACCGAGCGCCTGCAGGTCCTTGATGGTGTGGCTGATCATGATCAGCGAGGTGGCGATGCCACGCTGCAATCGGGTCAGCTCGTCCACGCGGTCGACCATGAAGTCGCCGAGGCCGAGCACCTGCCACAGCTCGTCCATCACCACCTGGAAGTAGCGCTGCGGGCCGAGGTCGGCGTCGGAGAGCACGTGCGCGGCCTCGACCGAGGCGAACCCGTCGGCCCAGCAGGCCAGCATCACCGCGGCTTTGAGCTTCTTGTCCCCGGTCGGGATGTGCGAGACGTCGATGCAGACCGCGACCGCGCCGGTGTCGATCGGCACCGAGGTCTGGCCGTTGAAGATCGCCCCGAACGGGCCCTGGGTGAGCGCGCGCAGCGAACGCCGCAGGTTCTTGATCGCGTTGTTGTATTCCTCGGGATCGTCGGCGCCCGCGTCGAGCATCAGTTCCTCACCGCCGGCGACGATCACCTCCAGCAGGTGCTCCATGATCGGCGGCTGGTCCGGCGTGTAGCCGCTGCCCGGCTGGTAGAGGATGCGCAACGCGGTCGCGATCAGCGTCTCCTCGTAGTCACGCACCCGCGCGCCGCGGACCAGCTCGACCAGACCGGCGATCAGCGTCACCTGACGGGCCCGCAGATCCTGCAGCACCTGAATCTGCAGCGCCGGATGGTCATCCAGCCGCGGCACCACCGCGCCGAGCACGCCGGCGGCGAGCGGATTGAGCTTGCCGTGGCCGTACCCGAGATCGATCACCTGGCCGCCGACCAGCTCGACCAGCTTGCGGTAGTCCGGCTTCACGTCGGCCAGGATCAGCGGCGTGATGCCCTGCGCGATGCCGCCGAGCACGATCCGGCGCACCAGCGACGACTTGCCGAAACCGTTGAGGCCCAGCACGAACAGGCTCGGCGCGGTGATGAAGCTGCCGCGCATGAACCAGTTCATCGGGTCGAAGCAGACCGGCGCGCCGGTGTGCAGGTGCGAGCCGAGCGGGGTGCCGATCAGCGGCGCGCCGGCGCCGACCGACCACGGCCACAGGCCGGCGACTTGCGCTGTGGTGGCACGGTATTCGACCGGGCGGCCGACCACGTTCATCCGGCCGCCGCCCTCCCCCGCGTAACCGCGGTCGGTGAGCTGGGCTGTGCTGCGGTCGAATCCGTCCTCGAAGACCTGCTCGGCGCGCGCGGCGTAGTTGCGCCTGCGGATGTCGTCGGTGCGAATCCGGAACTGCGCGAACGCCGCCCGCAGGCCGGTCTGCTCGCGGACGATCATCTCCAGCTTGGCCCGGGTCACCTCGTCGAGCAGCGGCGGGCCCGAGGTCTTGCGCCGGTCGGCCTTCGCCTTGGCGCGCAGGGCCGCCTTGTCCATCACCGGCGTGCCCATGGCCCGGTCGGCGGTGTAGTCGGTCTTGGTGGGGCGCTGTGGGTTACGGCCGGCCCGCGAGCCGTTGCGATCCTGCACGCCGCGCTCCGGCCTGCCGTTGCGGAGGGTCCGCCCGCCGCGTGGGTCCGGCTGACCCGAGCGGGACCGTTCGCCGCGCGCCGGACGCTCACCGTCGCGCGCCCGTGCGCTGCGGGCCGCGTCGCCGCGCGCCCGGTCCGAACTGCGTTCGCCCCGGCCGATTTCGGCGCGTGACCGATCAGGGCGCGACCCGTCGGCGGCCCGGGCGCTCTCGGCCCGGGCCCGGCGTTCGGCCGCCGCCCGCGCGCGTTCCCGCTCGGACATCTCGTCCAGTCCCGACCGGTCGTCGCCCGTCACCCGCGCCGCGCCCCTGCCGAATCGCCGTGCGCGGTCCGGCATCTCCTCGATGCCGGAGCGTTCGCGCACGCCGCGGCGGCCGGACTCGGGGCGCTCGCCCCACTCGTCCTCGTCGCGCCGCCGATCGCGCCGGGCCGCGGGCTCGTCGCGGTCGCGTACGGGTGGCTCGTGGTCACGTGCCATGTATTACTCACCCCGCCAGTGCCTTCGGAATTGTCGCGTGCTCCGGCAGGATCACCCCGCAACCGAGCGAGGCCGCGAAGGCCGCCGCCTGGTAGCGGTAACACCGCCGGATCTTCAACCGCGCCTGCGTGGACAGGTCGCGCGTGATGGCTTCGATACGCGGCAGATCGCCGCGCAGGGGCTCGGTGATGGTCACCAACGCTCCGAAGCGGGTCACACCGTGACCCCGGGCTTGCTCCTCACGGGCCTGCTGGGTGGCGCCCACCCGCAGGGTCGCCGCCGCGGACACCACACCGCGTTCGCTCTGCTGGGCCACCAGCGCGTTCTTGAAGTCGTCGTCGACGATCTCGGCGGCGTCGGCGGCCGAGTGCGGCCGGTACACGATGGCGATGCGCTTGCGCGGCACTTCGGGATTGGGCGCGAGCAGTCGTTGCAGCACCCGCTCGTCCACCGCGCCCTCGGGGGCGGCGTCCATCTCCCAGGTGACCGAACGGCCGCCGTCGTGCACGAAGTGGTCCCACTTCTCGTCGTGCGACACCGGACCCGCGTCGGCCCAGTCCAGGCCGTGGCCCTCGGGCTCGCTCGACGCGACCTCCAGGTCCGCCTGCGAGGCCGGGTCGTAGCTGCGCCGGATGAACGCGATGACCTCGTCCGCCGACATCGGCTGGGCGCGCACGCCCGCCTCGGCCAGCGCCGCGCAGATGCCCGGCAGCCTGCGGCCGATCTCGACCGCCTCCTCGGCCGGGTTCTTGCGCCGCTCGGCGGTGGTGGCCTTGAACGTGATCGCCACGCGCGGCAGCAGCTGCACCCGCTCCTGCGGCAGCTCGGTGGCGAGCTCGTACATCACCTGCTGCGCCAGTTCCGGCGCCTCCGGCCGGGTGATCGTGGAAACCTCGGTGAGCAAACGGTTTCCGGTCTCCGGCACGGTGTCGATCACCGGCACGACCGCGACGATGTCACTGGTCTGGCCGACCGAGGCGAGGAACGTGCCCCAGGCCGACACCCAGCGGTCGATCACCGGCTGATCCACGGCCTCGTGGCCTTGCGGCCAGGCCCGCAGCACGACCGTGTACTGGGCGAACTGCGGCAGGTGGATCATGCCGAAGCTGTAACCGCCCGCGTCGATGCCCTCGTAGAGCTTCGAGGGCGCGAGCAGGCCCGGCAGCCGGGTGACGCCGCCCGGGATCCGGGAGAACCGGCCACCCCGGTACACGTGCTCGCCGTTCTTGCGCGAGCGCATCCAGTTGAACATCATCAATCCCGTCTCGTAGCCCGAGCGGCCCCCGGTCCGCCACACCAGTGGAACCATGATCACGACGCCGGTGACTCCGACGATCAAACCCCATTTGAAGCCGCCGACCATCGCGGTGATCAACGCCGTGATCACCACCACGAAGCCGATCACGGTCTCTTCCCAGCGCAGGCCGAAAAGTCCTGCGCTGCGGGGCTTCTGCCACAGCCCGTACGAGCGGCGCTCGTAGGTGTCGTTCGTCGTCATCGTCATCGCGGAATGGTGCTCCTCCCGAGGTCGGGCGAGCGATTCGCCCAACGGTCACCGGCCACATCACCCATCGCCTGGTCGGCACGGTTCAGGCTGCTCGTCGCGGCCCGCGCCGCACCGATCCGCCCCGCCGCCCTGGTCGCACCGGACGGTACTCCCGCCGCGCCCTGGGGCCCGGAGGCGCGCGGTGCCGCACCGCCGGCCGGACCGCCGCCACCGCGCGGCGGCGTCGGGCGTGGGGCGCCGCCGCCGCGTCCGCCCGCGCCGCCCGGCGGCCGCGGACCCGCGCCGCTGCCGCCGACATACCCCGGAGCGCCCGAGGCCGCAGTGCCTTTCACGCCAACGGCTTTGGTGCCCATGGCGCCCAGGCCGGCGACCGCGAGCAAGGTGCCGCCGGTCGCGGTCAGACCGGAACCGCCGCTGCCCACGATCGCGACCGCGGGCGTGACCAACCGCATCAGCGCGGGCAGCACGAACGCGACGCTGCACAGCAGCACGATCGCGACCAGCATCCGTTGCGCCTGTTCACCATCCGGCAAACCGTTGGTGCCGGTCATCGAGTCCACGTGGCCCGCGGTGGTGAACGCGATCATGTAGACGATCGCGGCCACCGGTTTCCACAGCATGAACGCGATGATCCAGCCGATCAGCTTCTGGTAGGACTGTTTTCCGACGTTCATCCCGGACGCGGCCGCGGCTAGCGGCAGCACACCGGCCGCGATGATCAGCAACCCCTGCCGGACGATGGCCAGCACGATCTGCGCGAGCGCGCCGAGCAATCCGACGATCGCGATGATCAGCACCAGACCCGGCGAAAACGCCTGCAACTTACTGGTTTTCACCATCAGCTCGGCCAGGTCCTTGGCGTTGCCGTTGGTCGAGTCGTTGATGATCCACTCGGCGAACCGATCCGAGGCCTGGGTGCCGGCGACGATCACCGCGCCGAGCATCCAGGAACTGAACACCACCCTGGCGAACATCCGGAACGATTCGGCGGCCTCGTTCATCGTGGCCCCGCGTCTGGCCTCGGCCAAGCGCGCGCCGGAGAGTATCACCGAGGCGATCAAGAGCAATATCTGTGCCTGATAGGTGTATTCGTTGATCTTCGTGAACAGCGAACCCCCATCGCTGGCCGCCTCGTTGGGCACCTTCATCCAGAAGGTCAGCGCCAGGATGATGGCCTCGCCGAGGCCGTTCATCAGCGAGTCGACCACCTTGCCGAAGGTCGAGTCCCACGCCTTGTCCTTCACCGCGGTGGCCGCCTGGCCCGGATGCGAGGCGGCATTGCCCGCCTTGCACGCGGCGGAGGCGGCATCGCCGAGGGAGATGCCGGGCAGGCCGACATTGTCGAGCGTGTCGTGGATCTCGTTGCACGTCTCGTCGAAGCCGTACTGCTGGCCGTAGGCCACGGTCGGCGTCGCCATCATCACCGTGAAGATGACCGCGAAGATCGTGAGTAGTCGCCTCACCATTGTCTGCACCCCTCGCTGCTCCGCAGGTCGGCCATCATGTTCGCGTCGTGCCCTGCCCATCGTGCTCACCATTTCGTCCACCCGCCCAGCGATTCGACGTACTCGGTTTGTGCGGTATTGGACGTCGATGGCTTGAGTCGCCAGTCGCCGGCATCCCAGACCATCACCAGGCGGATCGCCGCCCATAACTGTTTGCCGTCGACCACCGGGCCGCGTGAGGCGAGCCGGACGATGGCCAGGTCGTCGGCGTAGTCGTCGACCTTGAACGCGTCCGAGGCGACGAAGTACTTGGTCACCCGCTCCGGCTGCTGCGCGGGCAGCTTGTTGTTGCCGAGTGCCTTGTCGTAGGCGGCGATCTGCTGAGCCGAGACCCGCACCTGCGTCACGTACAGATCGCGGTCGGCGGGACGGGCGTTGAGCCGGTAGGTGATCTGCGCCGCGGCCAGCACCGCGCCCTGCGGCGTGTGCGAATAGCCAACGGCCAGACCGTCTTCGATTCGGGTCGGACCGTCGGAGGTGGAGAACGGCACGGACGCGCCGTACACCCGCTGCCAGCCGTGCGTCGCGGTGGTGCCTTCCGGCGCCGCGGTCAGCCAGTCGCTGTCCGAGGGCTTGCGCTGGCGGGTCGGATCCTGCGGAAGCGATTGTCCGGCAGCGTTGTTGGGCACGTCGACGCGCCGCCCGAGGATGTCCACCTCGGGGGCGGCGAAGCCGGTGCCACCGGCCGACTCGGCGGGCGCGGGTCCACCGGCCGCCGGGCCGCTGTCGTCCCGGCTGATGTAGACGACGATTCCCACGATCACGATGAGCGCCAGCACGGCTGCGGACGCGACAGCACCGAAGGAGACGCGATCGCGCGCGGACGACCCCTTCTCGGTCACTTCGGTGCCTCCAATTTCACTGAGTCATCAGGTATTACGTCGATCGCGTCGATAGGTCTGTCGGTGGCGCCCGGATCGGGCAGGCGTAAGCGCCAGTCCTGGCCGAACCATTCGACGGTGGTGTGGTTCACCGCCTTGGAGTTGTCCGAGTACTCGGTGTGCACGTCGACGGTGCTGCGCTGGTCGGTGTAGCCGGTGATCTTGTAGCCGAGCACGCGCGGCGCGTAGTCGGGGCTCGCCGGTCCGCTGATCGACAGCTGGATCCGGTTCACCGCCCACTCGTCCTTCGCGGCGCCCGGAACCACTTCCCGCGCGGCCACTTTCGCCCATTGACTGTCCGCGGCGACGGCTAGGCGCAGGGCATGGGTGATCGCCGCGACGCCGGCTCCGCGCGGCGAATGCTCGAAACCCGTTGCGGCGCCGTCGGCTGTCGACTTCGGTCCCTGGTCGGTCTGCGGTAGCGGCACGCCCTGGAACGGCTGCCACCGCACCCCGGTCGGCGCCGCCGACAGGTCGGGTCCGGAGCGGCCGTCGCCACCGCCACAACCGACCGCCGCGATCAGCACCACCGCGCCGAGCGCCCCCACGGTCCCCCTGCCCTCGCTCATGTCGGCAGGAAAGCCAGCGCGATTCCCGACGCTGTGCTCGCCACTATCGCCCCGAGCAGGCTCATCAGCACCCCGTGCGAGGCGTCGTTCATCGCGAGGTCGCTGCGGAAAGCGATCCACAGCTTGCCCGCGGAAACGATCATCCAGGCCAGACACACCAGCAGGACGAACCACAGCAGCCAGTTCAGCAGCTGCATCAGCGGTTCCAGCACCTCGGCGGGCATCTGCTTGTAGGCCAGCAGCTCGGCTGCCGGCACGCGCACGGTCGATATGTCGGACATCAGGTTCCAATAACGGCGTTCATGATGGTGCCGGCGCTGGTCGCGACGACGCCACCGATCATGGCGCCGGCCACCATCTTCGGCGATTCGAGCCCGCCACCCGTCCACTTCTCCCACGCGAACTTGCCGCCCGCGTAAGTGATTCCGCAGATACCGGACAACAGCACGAACCAGGTCAGGTAGCGCACCAGCTGGAGGATCTTCTCCGAGCCCGGAGGCGCCTCGGGCGTCGGGTTACCGACCTGCGCGAGTACGGTGCCGTACGTGTCCTGCACGGCGAGGAGAATCGTGCTCATCGGGTGCCTTTCTCGAAAGTAGTTGAGTCGTCGCCGATTCGATGCGGACGTTCATTGATCGGGTGGCTTTCTACTTGCCCGGTCTCGCGCCGGATCGCCGAGTTGTGCCTCCTCCAGTGCGGTTCGAGCCGCCGCGACGATGTCGGCGCCGAGCTCCCGGACATCCAGCGGTACCTCTTCCAAGGGGTCGATCTTTCGTTTCTTCGGCGGCAGCGGATCACCGGGCGCCCATACCGGCAGCTTCTCCGGTTCCACCAGCGTCCATTCCTCATACCACGGGACCTGCCACAGCTGCCCGGCCAGCGAACCGACCACGTCGCGGTAGCGGCGGATCTCCGCGGGCAGCCGGCCGGGGCGCGCGGCGACGGTGATCAGGCCGAGCACCTCACACGAGCCGGCGAACCCCGAATGATGTTGGCGCAGTAGGTCATGCGCGCGGGTGAGGCCAGCGATGGTCTCACGCGCCACCAGCACCACGAACGGGGATTCGCGGTCGTAGACGCCGGGCCAGCGGCGGCTCGAATCCGCCGCCGGCGCAAGCACATGCGCGAGGCTACTGGCTCCGGCGCCGCCGTGCACACCCATCACCCACACCAGCGGGGCGCGGCCGACCCCGGGCACCGGACGGTCCCAGATCGGCGCGCGGCGCGACTCCGGCGGGGCGACGACGCCCGCGGGCGCGGATTCGGACTGACGGCGAAACTTCATGGCGGCCGTCATGATGCCACCCCGGCCAGCAGGCGCCCATACGCCCGGCGCGTATCGAGGGACAGCGACGCGTGCCGGACCAGCTCACCCCTGGCCAGGTGCGGGTCGTAGGGAATCTCCCGGATATCGCGGACCCAGCCGGACAGATGCTCGCGCAAATGCTCGGCTACGCCGGACTCGGTACCCGGATGCTGGTGTGAGACAACGATTGTCGTGTCGCCGACGATGCCGCCGCCCTGCCCCTCGGCGGAGTCGCCGAACTGGTCGTCGAGCCATTCCAGGGTGACCCGGAGCCGGTTCGCGGCGTCGGCGCGCGCCGGAATGGCAAGCACCAGAGCAACATCCGCGTCATCGAGCAGCGGGCGCAGCTGCCGTCCGGCAATCGGGTTGCCGCCGTCGTAGACCGCGGTGAAGCCGGAGTCGTACACCGCGCGCGCCACCGTGAGGTAGGTCGCCCGCCTGCGCAGCGGCGCGGAATCGCGCCACAGTAAACCGATTCCGGAGGTGGCCCGGGAGAGGCACTCCTTCAGCGGGGCCGGTTCGTCGTCGCCGCGCCCGTACAGCCACGATTGCAGGCTGATCGGGTGCAGGTGTTCGTCCGCGCCGCGCAGCGCGAGGTCGCTGCCCGCGGCAGTCGCGTCCACCGCGACGGTCGGGGTACCCGCCATGCCGAGCTCGCCCGCGATCCCCAGTGCCGTCGTGGTGGTGCCCGCACCACCGCAGCCGCCGACCACCAGGATGGGCCGCTGCAAGGGTTGTTCCGCGCCGGAACCGCTGCCCTTGCCGCGCCGCAATCGCACCACCGGAGCCTTGGAGCGCGCAGGCCGGCTCGACGGTTCACCCTGCTCGGGCGCCTCGTCGAGCCAGCGGCTCCAGTCCTCTCCCATCGCTTCCTGCTCTCCTCTATCCGGCCGCGATACCCGTGATCAGGGTGCGGCCGTCGATCACCGCGGTGGTGACCGTCTGCTTGTTGTACGTGGCGGGCACGCCGCCGGGGCGGTACTCGGTGACCTCCACCGAGTACCGATTGTCCGAGATGGTCACGATCCGCACGCAGTGCGTGGTGCCGACGGGGATGGTATCGATGCCGCGCTGAATCGTTTGCGCGGGTGAGACATTGGCGTCCGGCGCGACGACCTGGCGGACCTGCTCGCCGGAGCGCTCGACGTAGTACGCGTACTGGAACGCCAGGATAGCGTCGGGACCCGTTGCGGTGCCGCCGGTTTCGGCGCCACGCACGATCGTCGCGGTGCGCTCGGTCGGGCAGGGGCCGTTGGTGCGGTAGGTGGTCACGCCGGCCTGCGACTTGCCGCGCAGGCTGTCGGTGCTCACGCCCGCCTGGGCATTGCTCGCGGGCAACTGCATCGAGGCCCAGCTGACCGGGGGCCGGGGGGCCGCGGCGCGCGAATTCGTGGTGTGCAACAGGAACAGCACGCCCGCGGCCGCCGCGCCGAGCAGCAGCACGGCGATGACGAGCACCACGAACACGCGACTGCGCCGGGAGTACCTGGCGCGCGCCTCCAGACGCAACGCGCTGGCCGAGCGCGGTCGCGGCTCGTCCAGCGGGTCGTCGTAGTCCTCGTCGTCGGGCCAGGGGAAACGCACCAGATCCGCGTCCCGCGGGGTGTAGTCGTCGTCGGGGCCGGGGGCCCGGCCCACCCAGTCCGACCAGCCGCCGGTGAACTCGCTGCGCTGCGGTAGGTCGGCGGGGACCTCGGGCTGCGGTTCGTCGCGGATGTAGTGCGGATACCGAGCCGGCCCGTCTTCGTCCAACGGCACCGCACCCGCGGCGCTCGGCGGCACCGGCGCGGTCTCCGGCTCCAGCGCGGCATACCATCGGGACAGTTCTTTGTACGACTTCAACATTCCCCCATTCCCGCTGCGCGAGGCACATAGCTCATCGTCGGACCCTCTCGGCGATCAGTTCGTGGAGAACGGGTAGGTGTTGGGTGTGCCGGGTCGATCGGTGGGCGGAATCGACGTCGCGCCGCCGGATGAGGCGCCTTCGGCTCCTGTCCCGAACGGAAATTGTCCCGTACCGGATGAATTAGGCGTAGTCGACGCGCCGGATCGCTCGCCGAAGAATCCCGTCGGCGGCTTGTCCGGACCGCCCGCCGGCCTGCTGTTCGCGCCGAACGCACCGGCGATATCGCGGGCGATCGCGGCGAGCCAGTCGGCGACGAAGGCGGTCGGCGTTTCGCCGTTGGCGGCGACCGTCGCGGTGTTGTACGCGCCGTGCCGCTGGATGGTGTCCCAGTACCGCACCCAGGTGGCGGTGTTCAGCAATTGGCTGTTGTCGGTGATGTTCTGCACCACCGCGTCGAAGGCCTGGGTGACCAGACGGACGCCGGTGGTCGGCGGGACGAGCTGGGCGACCGCGCCGACCAGCTTGGTGCCGAGCGACAGCAGCGCGGCCGGCGGGTTCGACAGGCCCGCGGTGGCCAGTTCGGCGATGGTCGACGGGTTGATCACCGACTTGACCACGGTGACGACCGCGTTCAGGCCGATCATGCCGACCTTCAGCAGCGCCTGTAGCGCGGCGGGGAGGTCCAGCGGGGTGCGCGGGTCGGCGGCGTCGGCGAGCCGCTCGGAGATCGACTTCTTGGGCGAGATGGCCAGCGTCGCGAGCGAGTTGCCCTGGATGTCCTCGTTGGCGACCTTGGTCGCGGTCTTGATCGAGGTGTATGCCAGGGCTTGCGCGATGGAGACCAGCGAGGCGATCGGGTCGCCGCCGCTCAGCTTGGACTGGCCGACGACGTTGGTGACCGCCTTGAGGATCGGCGCGCCCGACGGTGCGTCACAGGCGAGATCGCCGGCCGCGCAGAAGCTGGCCACCCGGCCGGTGAGCGCGCCGAAGTTGGCCGCCCGGTCCCGATCCGGGCCGATGCCGCCGCCGTCGGCGGGGGTCTGCGGCAGCGCGGTGATCGCGGCGAGTCGATCGCCGGCGGTGCCGGGCGCCGGATCCGGTGATGCCTTACCCGGCGAGCCGGGGAACAGCGGCGCGCCCGGGTTGCGGGTCGGATCGGCGAACAGTGCGACCGCCGCGACCTTTTCGGCAGGCAGCACGCCCTGCCCCTGCCCGACCTCCTGCGCGAACATCGAAGCCACGTGTGCGCCCTGCGAATAGCCGACCACCGCGAACCTGGTGTCCGCGCAGCGGTCGGCGACGGCCTTGGCCATCGTGCGCAGCCGGGCCAGTCCGCCGGTCACCGATTCGGAGTACGGCGCGGCGCCGCCCGCGGTCGCCCCGCCGAAGCCGGATTCGTAAGGCACGTAAGCCCGATCGACCAGTCCGGGATCGGTGGCCTTGGCCAGCATCGGCCGGAAAACAGTGGACAGCATGCCGGTGTCGGTAGACGGCGCGGCATCCGGTGACGATTCGCCGGTGCCCTGAATCCCCAAGGCGTACAATGCCGGACACGCGCTGAGCGCGATATCGGTCGAGGGGCCCGCGGGATTCGGCGGACCGGCCACGGCGGTGCCCGCCATAGCCACCGTCACGGCGAGTGCTGTCAGCACCCCCGTGACTCTTGCCGCACAACTAGTCATAGCGATCCGCAATCAATCCGTGTTGCCGCAGTTACCCTCAACGCCATGAAACGCAATAGACCGTAACAGATTCCGACTATTGCTGGGGCGTCGCCGAAAACTTTCCAAGAACTGCCGAAACGGGTTTCACACATTCCTGCGTGCCGAGCAACCTTGCCCGGCAACTTTCCGATGGTCCGAAAACGAGAGCAATCGCTCGGCGACCCACCCGTAACGCCAAATCCCTACCGGGACTCCAACTTCCGTTCGCCCGAAGGCTTCGGCATTCGGGCAGATATCTCAGCCTTCGCGGATGGTTCGCCGAGAGGTTGCTACGCGCACGACAATTGACACGTCAAGGGGAGATGACCTCGCCGGACTATTTCAGGCGAGGACCCCGGAAATCGTCTGCTATGCCGCGGAGGTGACGCGGTAGACGTCGTAGACGCCTTCCACATTCCGGACCACGTTGAGCAGATGCCCGAGGTGCTTCGGGTCGCCCATCTCGAAGGTGAACTTGCTGATCGCGACCCGGTCGCCGTGCGTGGCGACGGACGCGGACAGGATGTTCACCTTCTCGTCGGCCAGCACCTTCGTCACATCGGAGAGCAGACGGGTGCGATCGAGCGCCTCGATCTGGATGGCCACCAGGAACACCGACGACGGCGACGGCGCCCAGGACACCTCGATGATGCGTTCGGCCTGGTCCCGCAGCGATCCGGCGTTGGTGCAGTCGGTGCGGTGCACGCTGACCGCGCCGCCGCGGGTCACGAAGCCCATGATCTCGTCACCGGGCACCGGGGTGCAGCACTTGGCCAGCTTGGCCACGGTGCCGGACGCGCCGGGGATCAGCACGCCGGCGTCGCCGGTGGTGCGCTGCCGGTTCGGCGTGGTGGACGGGGTCGACCGCTCGGCCAGCTCGTTCTCCACGTCGCCGATGCCGCCGAGCTGTGCCATCAGCCGCTGCACCACATGGTGCGCGGAGACCTGGTGCTCGCCGACCGCGGTGTACAGGGTGGAGATGTCGGTGTAGTGCAGCTCGTGCGCGACCGCGGTCATCGCGTCCACGCTCATCAGCCGCTGCAACGGCAGCCCGACCCGGCGGACCTCCTTGGAGATCTGCTCCTTGCCGTTCTCCAGGGCTTCCTCGCGGCGCTCCTTGGCGAACCACTGCCGGATCTTGGCCTTGGCGCGCGGCGAGACGACGAAGTTCTGCCAGTCCCGGCTGGGTCCGGCGTTCTGTGCCTTCGAGGTGAACACCTCGACGACCTCACCGTTCTCCAGCTGCCGTTCCAGCGCGACCAGCCGCCCGTTCACCCGGGCGCCGATGCACTTGTGCCCGACCTCGGTGTGCACCGCGTAGGCGAAATCGACCGGAGTCGACTTCTGCGGCAACGTGATCACGTCGCCCTTCGGGGTGAACACGAAGATCTCCGGCGACTTCAGGTCGAAGCGCAGCGACTCCAGGAACTCGGCCGGGTCGGCCGCCTCCCGCTGCCAGTCGAGCAGCTGGCGCATCCACGCCATGTCGTCGACCTCGGTGGAGTCGTTGGAGTGCTTGCCGCGGGTTTCCTTGTAGCGCCAGTGCGCGGCGATGCCGAACTCGGCGGTCCGGTGCATGTCCTGGGTGCGGATCTGCACCTCCAGCGGCTTGCCGTCCGGACCGACGACGGTCGTGTGCAGCGACTGGTAGACGCCGTAGCGCGGCTGGGCGATGTAGTCCTTGAACCGGCCCGCCATCGGCTGCCACAGCGAGTGCACCACGCCGACGGCCGCGTAGCAGTCGCGCACCTCGTCACAGAGGATACGAATGCCGACCAGGTCGTGGATGTCGTCGAAGTCCTTACCCTTGACGATCATCTTCTGGTAGATCGACCAGTAGTGCTTCGGCCGGCCCTCGACGATCGCGTTGATCCGGGATGCCGCAAGGGTATTCACGATCTCCGCGCGCACCTTGGCCAGGTAGGTGTCGCGCGACGGCGCCCGATCGGCGACCAGGCGCACGATCTCGTCGTACTTCTTCGGGTGCAGGATCGCGAACGCGAGGTCCTCGAGCTCCCACTTGACCGTTGCCATGCCGAGCCGATGAGCAAGCGGCGCAATGACTTCGAGTGTCTCCTTGGCCTTCTTCGCCTGCTTCTCCGGTGGCAGGAAGCGCATGGTGCGCATGTTGTGCAGGCGGTCGGCGACCTTGATCACCAGCACGCGCGGGTCGCGGGCCATCGCGATGATCATCTTGCGGATGGTCTCGGCCTCGGCGGCCGCGCCGAGGTTGACCTTGTCCAGCTTGGTCACGCCGTCGACCAGGTGCGCGACCTCGGCGCCGAAGTCCAGGGTGAGCTGGTCGAGCGAGTAGCCGGTGTCCTCGACGGTGTCGTGCAGCAGCGCCGCGACCAGCGTGGTGGTGTCCATGCCGAGCTCGGCCAGGATGTTGGCCACCGCGAGCGGGTGCGTGATGTACGGGTCGCCGGACTTGCGGAACTGGTGCTTGTGCCGTTCGTCGGCCACGTCGAACGCGCGCTGCAACAGCGTCAGGTTCGCCTTCGGGTACAGCTCGCGGTGCACGCTGGCCAGCGGCTCGAGCACCGGCTTGACCGCGGCGATGCCGCGCTGACCGGTCATCCGGCGAGCGAGGCGGGCACGGACCCGGCGGGAGGCGGAGGTCGGCACGGCGGCGGCGGTACCCGGTTGACGCGGCGTGCCATTGCTCGCCGGCTTGCTCTCCTTCGACTGCTCTCCCCCGGTGGCGGCACCGTTCGACTGCGGGGCGTCGTCCGATTGCTCGACATTCGCCTCGCCCAAGTGCTGAGTCATGCCACCACCTCTCAGTGCCCGATTCCGGCGCTCACGGTCCCTGTCGTGGGTACGCAGGCAACCGCCTCCGGGCCTGTCGCTCGCGCCGCGTGCCTCGATCGAACCACCCTATCCGACCGCTGCAACCGCCCAGACCACCAACTTTAGTCCCGGCCGCGCGCCGGCGTCCGGCACGCGGTTGCGGCGGGCGTCCTGCGGGTTCTCCGGCCGGGATGGCGCTGGGTTCGCTGGGGGCTTTCCGAGGCGTAGAGGACAGCGTGACAGATCAAGCGTCGATTCGGAGGCGTTGTGACCGAACGGATGGTCTAGCGAATGGTGGCGGGCGAGGACGGCTCGCGGGTGATCATCGACTGGCCGTCGAAGTCGGGGCTCGCCGGGACGTGCAGCAGATCGACGATGGTCGGGGTGATATCGACCAGGGTGTAGCGGGAGGTGGTCTCGCCCGCACTGAAGCCGGGTCCGCGGGCGATGACGAAATTGGTTGTCTCGTCCGGGGATTGGCCGCCATGGCCGCCCTCGGGCCGGTGGCCGTGGTCGGCGGTGACCAGGATGGTCCAGCGTTCGGCCGGGTTGGCCTTCACCCTGGCGTCGACGGCGGCGGCGATACGGCCGACCTGTTCGTCGATGCGGCGGACCGCGTCGAGGTACGCGCCGGAGGCCGCGCCGTCCCGGTGACCCGCGTGATCGACCTGGTCGAGGTGGGTGAAGAGGAAGTCGGGGGCGAACTTGCCGATCGCGGCGACCACGGCGGTGGCGGTGGCCGCGTCGGTCTCGGCCTCGTCCGGGTCGTGCGGGACCGGCGGGGTGGAGACGACCACGTCGGCGCGCGGGTTGCCGCTGCCGGACATGGTGGCGATCTGGTCCCAGGTGGCGATGGAGTGGGTCTTGCGGGCCGAGTCGGCGCGCTCGATCTGGGTGAAGACCGTCGGGTACCGCGCGAACGGGGCGGCGGTGAAGTTGTTGTCCTTGATCCCGTGCTTGCGGTCCCAGACGCCGGTCAGCACGGTCGCCCAGGACGGACCGGAGATGGTGATGTGCGGGGCGATCGAGGAGCGGCTGAGCATGCCCTCGGCGCTGAGCCGCATCAGGTTCGGCGCCTTGACCTGGAGGACCTTGTCGTACATGAGGCCGTCGAGGCCGATCAGGACCACCTTGTCGACGCCGGCGTCGGCCTGTGCGCCGCCTGCCGGGACGGTCAGTGGGAGGACGGTAACCGCCACGGCGGCAAGCGCTTTCGAGAAGATCCGGAACCCGCTCATGCCCCTGCCCGCCCGATTGCGCTACCGCCGGCGACGCCCGCATCACGTCGCCCGCCGTGCCGATGACTCGCTCGCTCGTCGCGCTCGCTCATAGTCCGAACCATGCGGTGCGCGGCGACCCGGCGGAAGTCCGTCGCGGCAGTGTTCATGGACGTTTCATCGGTCGAGCCATCGCGCGTTGCCTCGCTGAACAGGGACTGAACGCTCCATAGCCATCAGCTATGTGACCAGCTCACATCGCGATGGCGGGCGGGTGAACGGCAGATTGCGGTTGACACCCCGGCGTGGATATGGCTGGCTGACGCCATGCCAGCCGAGTCCGAGCAGCGAAGCATCCGGATCGCCGCCGTCGCCGATATGCATATGCGCACTGCTGTGGCGGGGCGGTTTCGACCCGAGTTCCTGCGGGTAGATGAGCATGCCGACGTACTACTGCTGGCCGGAGACCTCACCGAGGGCGGCCGGATGAGCGAGGCGGACCTGCTCTGTGCCGAACTCGCCGATCTGCCAGTGCCGGTCGTCGCGGTGCTCGGAAATCACGATCACGATCACAAGCTGGGTTTCCGAATCTCCGCTCAGCTGAGCGATATCGGCGTGCACATGCTCGAAGGGACGGCGATCACCCTGGAACTGAACGGGATTCGGCTCGGAATCGCCGGGGTGATGGGCGGCAGTGGTGGGTTTCCCGGCTATCCGGGAACTCCCGACGAAGGGACCGAAGAGCATCGGGCACGGATGCGGCGGGGCCCGCTCGATGCGCTGCTGCTGCGTCAAGCGCTGGACACCTTGGACACCGAGATCCGGGTCGCGTTGATGCACTTCTCCCCCGTCGTCGACACCCTGGCCGGTGAGCCGCCGAAGATCTATCCGGGCCTCGGCTGCCAAGCACTCGGCGACGCCGTCGACGCGGGACGCGCGTCACTCGCGATACACGGTCATGCGCACAGCGGTACCGAAAATGGTTGCACGACAGGCGGAGTGCCGGTCCGCAACGTCTCCTACCCGGTGCTCGCCCGCCCCTACGCCCTCTACGACATCACGCCCCCGCAGTAGGCCTGGCCCCGCAATTCGCCTGGCACGCATAAGTTTGCGGACTTGTATGCAGACCGACGATCCGAGCGCGGCACGTCCGTCCTCGCTCGCACCCGGCCAGATCGCGGGTCCGCCAACCCATCGGACCGAGCACGTGCGCCAGATCGCCCAATGATCCGAACGCGGTGTTATCAGGCCGGCGCGTCCTTTTCTCGCTCACACCCGGCCGGTTCGCGGGTCCACGATCCCAAAGGGCCGGCAGTTGCAGATCGGCTTCGGACAGCTGCGGCGGGCTGGAGTAATAGGCGGCACCGAAACGGTTTGTGCCGCTGACGCTCACGGGTAGGCCGCCGAGATCGCCACATTGTCGGACTCCACGAACTCCACCCACCGGCGCGGGTCGAGATAGGTGGACCGGGCGGTCGGCGAAGCCGGTCAGGTCGGCGGGCGCGGGTGGGCGGCGCGCTCGCCGGGCTCGGCCGGGCCCGGCGAGGGTGTAAGCGGTCGGTAGTTTCACGGCATGACCGTCATCCGTTCGCTGCTGCTGTTCGCGCTGGCCGCTGTCGCCGAGATCGGTGGGGCGTGGTTGGTGTGGCAGGGCTGGCGGGAGCAGCGCGGGGTTGTCTGGATCGCGGCGGGCGTCGTTGCGCTCGGGGCTTACGGGTTCGTCGCGACCTTGCAGCCGGACCCGAACTTCGGGCGCATCCTCGCGGCGTACGGGGGTGTATTCGTCGCGGGTTCGCTCGCCTGGGGGATGCTCGTCGACAAGTTCCATCCCGACCGCTGGGACTATCTCGGCGCGGGCATCTGCCTCGTCGGCGTCGCCATCATCATGTACGCGCCGCGGCGCTGAATCGGCCGGCGGTGCCACCCGCCCAGCGATGATCGCGTCACGCCGCCGCGTCGACGCTCTGCGTCTTCTCCCGCCGAGCGACGAGGGGTGCACGCCCCGCGTATACGCGGCCGCTCTGTCTGAGCGCGCCTTGCCGAATACCCGGTCACCCAGTCCGAGCACACCCCGCCGAACACGCAGCCGCCCAGTCCGAGCACACCCCGCCGAACACGCAGCCGCCCAGTCCGAGCACACCCCGCCGAACACGCAGCCGCCCAGTCCGAGCACACCCCGCCGAACACGCAGCCGCCCAGTCCGAG
>NZ_JBIAID010000001.1:1554493-1805311 GCF_042871115.1 Nocardia sp. NPDC006044 | reverse complement strand
AGCGCACCTCACCGCGTACCCGGCCACCGTGTCCGAGCGCACCTCGCCGAACACCCGGCCGCCATCTCTGAGCACGCTTCCGGGCAAGCCGAGCGATAGCGTTCTCCCGCATCGAGATTCGGACCGAAATCGGGATGGCTGACGCGGTTCCCGGCGTTACCTTCATCACTACCGTCATCGAGCAATCTCGCGAGGAGCCATCGTGGCACAGGACAGCCAGCCCATCACCGACACCCAGCGGAGCGCGGCAGCCGCCTTCCGGGCGCTGCACGAGCAAGGCATCTTCGTGTTGCCGAACGCGTGGGACGCGGTCAGTGCGGCGGTGATCGCGGCGGCGGGCGCTCCGGCGATCGCGACGACCAGCGCGGCCGTGGCCTGGTCGCTCGGCACCGGTGACGGCGAGCAGCTCACCAGGGAGGACGCGATCGGCGTCATCCGCCGGATCGTCGCCGCCGTCGACGTGCCGGTGACGGCGGACATCGAGGGCGGTTATGGGGCCGCTCCCGACGATGTCGCGACCACCGTCCGCGCTGTGGTCGCCGCCGGGGCGATCGGGGTGAACCTCGAAGATTCGACCGCGCCCGGCGGCCCACTATTCGAGGTCGACGCCCAGGCCGACCGGCTGCGCGCGGCCCGTGCCGCCGCGCAGGAATCCGGCCTGCCGGAACTGGTCATCAACGCCCGCACCGACGTCTACCTGTTCGGCATCGGCGCACCGGAAAACCGTTTCGACGACGTCCTCACCCGTGCCGCCGCCTACGCCGAGGCCGGTGCCGACAGCCTCTTCGTCCCCGGCCTGCTCGACCTGCCCACCCTCACCGACCTGGCCGGCAAATCCCCCCTGCCGATCAACGTAATGGCCGGCGCGGGAGCACCTTCCGTCGCCGCCCTCGCCGCAACCGGCGTCCGCCGAGTGAGCGTCGGCTCTGCCGTCGCCCAAGCCGCCTACAAACTGGCCGAAACCGCAACCACCGAACTCCTCGAACACGGCACCTACGCGTCCCTGGAAACCGCCCTCGACTTCGGCACAGTCCAATCCCTCTTCACCCGCTGACTCACGACCCTCGTACGCACCGAGTCCGCACCCATCGCGTAATTCAGCAGGTGCGGTCTCACAAAACGGTGCGTGGCACAGTGGTTTCCACGAAATCAGCTCCGCTAGCGCGCACAGGGTCTCGCAGCGCGTTGGAACCGCGGACCGGCGAATAGACTGGTCTCGGATATGCGCCGCCTTCTGCGCCCGAGAAAGTATCGGCTGTGGCGCAACGCTTTTCGGCTAGCCGTCCGCGCCGAAGGCCCATACCGCGGCGGGTCTGCCGGTGGCTTTCACGCGACGGCGTTCGGTGGTGCGGGCCAGGCCGGGAAGGGCGGCGAGGGTGCGGTTGAGGTTGGCGGGGTCGGGGCGGGTGCCTGCGAGGGTTGTCGTGGCCGCGACCGCTCTGGTGGCCGGGAATTCGTCGCCGAGCAGGGCTCGGGTGAAGGCGAGGTCCTTCCAGAGCAGTCCGGCGAGCAGACCGCGGGACGCGTCGATGATGCGGTTGTGGTCGAAGGCCAGCTCGGGGACCTCGTCGAAGCCCACCCACTGCGCGGGCCCCTCGTGCGGCCCGACCACCGCCCACATCGCGATCGACAGCGTCGGCCCGCGCGGATCGCGATTGGGCTCGTCGAAGGTCACCAGCTGCCCGACCGCGCCGATCGCCGCCTCGGGCACCCCGAGTTTCGTATGCACCGCCCGCCGCGTCGCCCCGACCAGCCGCTCCCCCCGCCCGAGCAGCACACCCGGCAGCGCCAGCTGCCCGGTGAACGGCGCCAGCGCACGCGGCGCGATCCCCACGCTCACCCCGGCGTCGTCCCCCCAGAACCGCAACGCCACCACATCCACCGACACAACGGATTGCTCCACGCGCACCAATCCTGCCGCACCCGCCCCTCGCTCCCACCCACCGGCACCCACCCCACCGCACTCCATCCCGATCGAGACATCCCCACTCCGCCCGCCACGAACCGCCGGACCCCAACAACCCCCATCGACCCATCCACCCCGACCCTCCATCTCGACAATCCTCCCAAGCAGGTCCCACCCGCCGGACAACCACTCGGCCAACGGGACACATCGAGTCTCCACTCAACCTTTCACACAGCCTGGTCCCGTTCGCCGGACAACCACATGGCCAACGGGACACCATCGAGTCTCCACTCGACCTTTCACACAGCCCGGTCCCGTTCGCCGGACAACCACATGGCCAACGGGACGCCATGGAGTTCCATCTCGGCCTTTCGCACGGTCAGGTCCCACTCGCCGGACGGAGCATCACCGAGCTCTATCCCGACATTTCACACAGCCAAGTCCCACCCGCCGGACAACCACACGGCCAACGGGACACCATCGAGTCTCCACTCGACCTTTCACACAGCCCGGTCCCGTTCGCCGGACAACCACACGGCCAACGGGACGCCATGGAGTTCCATCTCGGCCTTTTGCACGGTCAGGTCCCGTTCGCCGGAGTCTGCTTGGACCCGCCGGGGTTTTCGGGTGGATCCGACCTCGGCGAGGTTGGGGTCTCGGTGGGTGGATCCGGCCTTCGAAGGTGACAGCGAAAGCGTTGCGGGCCGGTTTCCACCGCATCGATCGTCGTGCCCAGCCATGGCCGATGGGGACGTAGTCAGTTCACGCGGCGGCGATGCTTGTTGCGGTTGGGGTGCGGTGGGTTCGAGTTGGGCCGTTCGAGGTCAGAACGACTGGTACGTCGAGGGTTCGGGCCAGCCATGGGGCTACGTCGTCCGGCATTTCGGCAAGCAGCGGGCGGGCGGTGGCGAGTAGGTCGGTGAGGTGTTGCTGGTGGGCGAGGTCCTGCCATGCGCCTGGGGACAGATGATCGATCAAGCCGTCGTTGGTGGCGTATGCCGTTGTTGCGTAACGGGTTCTGGGACCGTCCAGGTGGTTCAGGGCCAGGCCGTCGATGCCGCCCGAAACCTCGATGGCGTAGCGCAGGAGGATCGGGTCCAGGTGGCCTCGGCGGAAGTCGCCTTGGTAGCGGCCAGTGGTGTTGTGTAGCTCCACATAGGTGAGGTCGGGATCCTCGGTGGGCAGCGGTCCTGCGCCGTGCCGAGTCATATAGGTGCGGGTGACGCCGAGAACGTAACCGGTCGTGCCGATTTCGGCGAGCAGAGCGCGGGCGTTGCGCGGTTCCACGGTGGACCAGGTGGTGTGCGGATGGAACCCGCGCCATTCGTCCAGCAGCACGCCCTGGGCTCCCTCGAAGACCAGGCGGCCGCGCCGGGCGAACCGGGCGAGCTGTTCGCCACCGACGATGCGGACGGCGGCGGCGAACTCCCGGTACATGTCGATCAGAACGTCGATCGGCTCGTAGCGATGCTCGCTCGGGGCGATCAGCGCACCGTAGTGGGCGGCGAGCGCCTGGAGCTTGTCCCGAAGGACGTTGGGGCGCAGGCAATCCGACACGGTCGGCGCGTCGTGCTCCAGCGCGTACCAGGCTGTCTCGCCGATCCCCCGTCCGCAGGAACCGTGCCGCGAGGAACCCCTCGCGTCCTCGCGGGCCCGGTTCGCCGCGATGTGGATCGGCGTGGTGAGCAGCGCCAGGCCGTCGATGTGCAACAACGCCAACGGATCCGGCACCCCGAGCACGGCCAGCTGCCGCGCCTCCCCCGCCAGCGCGATCGGCTCCACCAGCACGTGCCGCGAAAGCAGTGTCGGCACACCGGAAAAGGTCCCCGACCCGAACTGCGCGAAGGTGTGATGCCTGCCGTCCGCGATCACGTTGTGCGCCGCCTGCGCACCCCCGTTGAACCGCACCACGGCCGAGACGCCCAGCCCCGCCGCCGCGGAGCACAGCCAATCGACCGTCGCCCCCTTCCCCGCATCCCCGAAACCGAGGTCGACCACCACGATGTGCGACTGAAACACCATGCGCTCCTTCCTGTCTCGATCCCCCGCCTACCTCACGCCAAGGCGGCTGAAATCTCACTACGCGCCACACCCTCGCCCCGGCAGCATGCCCGCGACCGGCATCTCGGCGGCCTGTCCGAAACCGACAGGCCACCGCACCGTCAGCTACGACCGCTGAGCAGCGCCCGCAACCGCCGGCCCTTGACCCCCAACGCCTTACCCACGGACTTCGCCTCGGCCGCCGCATCCCTCCCAGCCGCCCGTCCGAGACCGACAGGCCACCGCACGGTCAGCTACGACCGCTGGGCAGCGCCCGCATCCGGCGGCCCTTGACTCCCAGCGCTTTACCCACAGACTTCGCCTCGGCCGCCGATCCCACATCACGCAGATCCGCGAGCCCGGCGTCCACATCCACCCGCCCTTCTTCCAAACCGACTGTCAGCGCGATGAGTTCGCAGACAGCAGCGGGATCGTCGAGTTTCAGGAAGCTCTGCCCCAGCAGCTCGCGCCAGTGATCGGCGATCTCCGGATCGTTGTAGTAGCTCGACTGGTTCGGCAGGATGTAGTAGACGTGCCAGCGTTCGGCGAGTTCGCGGTAGATCGATTCCACCGAGACATCGCGCCGCACCGGATCGCCGATGACACTGCGAATGTGCCGCGAGGCGAGCTTCGGCTTGTTCAGCTCGTCGCCGATCAGGAACAGGTAGCCCTTCTTGTTCCGCTTCTCCCACGCGTCGGTGACGATGTGGGTCGCCATGAAATAGGCGGCCAGCTCATAACTTTCGGACTTCTGCCCACCCCCGCCGCCTTCGAGCAGGATGGCGCGCAACTGCTCGTCCATCCGATTGTCGGACTCGAATTGCCCGACCTGCAACGGAACTCGGTCGGTGTCGGCGTCCCCGATGGCGCCGAACAGGATCTGCGGATCGTCGGCGTAACCCTTGCGCTGCAGCAGCCCGTGCAGCTTGCCCAGCTTCTGCTGCATGATCCGCGGCACCCGCCCCATCGAGCCGGTGACGTCGAACAACACCGCGATGGGCAGCGAGTTGCCGTGATCGGCCGAATCCCGGCATTCGCGCACGTCGACGCCCAGCGGATCGAGGGTCGGGTGCGCCTGCCAGTCCTCGTACGGCACGGCCCGCATTTCGGCGGTGTAGCCGAAATCGTCGAGGCCACGACTGGCGCGGAAGGTCTTCGCCGCCCGGTAGGCGGTGTCGTCCCAATTTCCGTATCCCATGGGATCACTTCCTCTCGTGAATCTAGTTTTAGTGTATGCGACTAAAACTACGACGGTCAAGGAACTCCCTCGGTGAACCCGCTTCCCTGGCAAGATCGGAGCGGTGGAGCTCCTACAGCGCAATCCGACCGAAGGCGTCTACGCCGCCACCGACGACTATGTGCACGCAATGGAGGTCCGAGGCGCCGAACGGCTGCTATTCGTCTCGGGCACAATGGGTCTCGATTCGGACGGCAAGCCGGCCGCGACCCTGACCGAACAACTCGAACTGATCTGGTCGAACCTGCGCGCCATCCTCGCGTCGGCGAACATGACCGTCGACAACATCGTCCGGCTCACCAGCTATCTGCGCGACGCCTCCGACGCCGAGGCGAACGCCGCGGCCAGGATGGCGGCGCTGGGCGGGCGGGCCGTGCCGACCACCGCGATCGTGGCGCAGACCCTGGACAACGACTGGCTGGTCGAGATCGAGGTCGTCGCCGCAGGCTGAGCCGGGAATGCGGCGCGGGCCACCGGCGTTGGTTCGACTCGACATCATCGAACGCCGAGGAGAGTTCCATGCCGCCGACCGTGACCGTTTACGGCGCCTACGGCCACACCGGCCGCTTCATCGTGGCCGAACTGGTCCGGCGCGGCTGGACGCCGATCCTGTCCGGCCGCAACGAAACTCGGCTACACGACGTCGCCGCCGACCACCCGGGAGCGGCGGTCCGGCCGGCGGCGATCGATGATCCCGAGGCCCTGGATCGTGCGGTCGCGGGCAGCGTCGCGGTGATCAATGCGGCAGGACCGTTCGGCGACACCGCGCCCGCGCTCGTCGAAGCGGCCCTGCGCGCGCGCCTTCACTACGTGGACGTCTCCGCCGAGGTCGAGGTCGTCGCGAAAACCGTTGCCGCCTACCACGATCGAGCCAAAGCCGCCGGAGTGGTGGTCGCACCCGCCGTCGCCTTCTACGGCGGACTCGGCGATCTGCTCGCCACCGCCGCGCTGGGCGATCTCCCGGCGGCCGACGAAATCCAGCTGGCCTTCGCCCTCGACAGCTGGATCCCCACCGAGGGCACCCGCGCTGCGGGCCGTGCGTCTCGCGGCCGCCGCAACGGGAAACGCCTCGTCTACGCCGACGGTGAACTCACCCTGCGCGACGACGAGGCCCCGACCACCGACTGGACCTTCCCGGCTCCGTTCGGAAAGCAAACTGTCGTAGGCGATTTCACCACCGCGGACAGCATTACCATCCCCCGCCACGTGAAAACCGCTGCCCTGCATACCTATATGACCGCGGCCCCGCTGGCAGACCTCGCCTCCACCGCTGACCTCGCCGCCCAACCCGCCGACGAACTCGGCCGTTCGGCCCAGCAATTCCTGATCGAGGTGGTGATTCGGTCCGGCTCCACCGAGCGCCGCGCCGTCGTCGCCGGCCGCGACATCTACGCGGTCAGCGCGCCGATCGCGGTGGAAGCGCTGGCGCACATCACGTCCGGGACCTACTCCGGACTCGTCACCGCAGGCCAGATCGGGGCACCGGGCGAAGTGCTACGCGCCCTGCTCCCCGTGCATCTCGATCGGCTGGAGATCAACGAAAGCTAGGCCGGAAATTCACGCGCTCGCATCGTTGACCGCGGTTTAGGATCGCGGCCATGGACGACATCTCCCAGAGGCCGACCGTGCTCGCCGTCGAGGCCGCCCTGCGCGCCGCCGGAGTCACCCCGCGGGTCCGCGTCCTCCCGGAGACCGCCCCGACGGCAATCGCCGCGGCCGAACAACTCGGCTGCCCGGTTGCCGCGATCGCCAACAGTCTCGTCTTCGACGCCGCTGGCGCGCCGCTGCTGGTCCTCACCAGCGGCGCGCATCGGGTGGATACCGGCAAGGTCGCCGCGCATCTCGGGATCGCCGGGCTGTCGCGGGCAAGCGCCGCGTTCGTCCGCACGCACACCGGCCAGGCCATCGGCGGTGTCGCCCCGCTCGGACATCCGGCGCCGATCCGGACGCTGATCGACGAAACCCTGGCCAGTCAGCCGGAGATCTGGGCGGCGGCCGGGCACCCGCACACCGTGTTCCCGACCACCTTTTCGGAGCTGGTCGCCGCGACCGGCGCCGAGCCCGTTTCAGTCAACTGACGTGGCACCTACCAGTCGGCGCACGCCGCGACGTAACGCTTCGATAACGCGCTACGCCGAGGCGGCAAGGCCGATGTGCCGCTGACGAACTCAGCTCGGTGCCACCATGTGATCGCCGACCAGCATCGTCCCCGGTCCGCGTTGCCCACCCGGCCCCTGATGAAACCGCACATTGTCCGCGGTCAGGGCGGACCCGCACTCCCGGCAGACGACCACGCCCGCGGTGACCTTCCCGCAGTCCTCGTGCACGACCAACGCAGGCGGCCCCTCGGGCGCGGCGAGCCAGGTGTCCCCCCAGGCGACGAGCATGGTCAGAACCGGATACAGGTCTCGCCCCTTGGCCGTGAGCAGATACTCGTGCCGTACCGGATTCGACTGGTACACACGGGTTTCCACGATGCCGTGCGCCTGCAACGCGGCCAGCCGGGCGGTGAGCACATTCGAGGCGATACCGAGATCGCGCCGGAGGTCCTCGAACCGGGTCAATCCGACGAACAGATCGCGCAGGATGAGCGGCGTCCACCGCTCCCCGACCGCGTCCAGTGTGCGCGCGATCGAGCAGACGATGTCGGACAAAGCAGCTTTGGGCACGGACCCATCGTAGTCCATTGCTTTTTGCAAGTGACTCCGGCAAGGTTCAGGCTATGCAAACCACCGACTCGGTAGCCGAGTTCTGCGCGGCGACCACGGCCGCCGACTTCGACGCATTGATGGAAACCCTCACCCCCGACGCCGCATTGACCTCCCCGCTGTCCGGCCGATTGGTCTTCCGCGGCAAGGACGATCTGCGCATCCTGCTCACCGCCGCCTACGGCGGACTCTCCGACCTGCGCTGGACCGAACAGATCGGCGACGGCCCGCGCCGCGTACTGCTCGCCGAGGCCACCGTCGGACCATTCCGCCTGACCGAGGCACTGGTCCTCGAACTCGCCGACGACGGCCGGATCCGCGCGCTGAACCCGCACCTGCGCCCGTGGCTCACCCTCACCGCGCTCGCGATCTGGCTCGCTCCGCGCCTGATCAGGCACCCGGGCGTGCTCCGTAGGGCAATGCGCGGAGCCGTCGCGTCGTAAACTGCGCCCATGGACCCGTTGACGCGGATCCGCGCGATCTGCCTGGATCTCCCGGAGTGCAGCGAACGGCTCAGCCACGGCTGCCCGACCTTTTTCGTGCGCCAGAAGACCTCGTTCGTCAAATACATCCCCGTCGGATACAACGAACCCGGCCCGACCCTCTGGTGCCCCGCCCCCGAAGGCGTGCAGGCCGAGCTGGTCGACGCCGAGCCCGCGCGATTCTTCGTCCCGCCCTACGTCGGCCACAGCGGATGGATCGGCGTCCGCCTGGACGCCGACCCGGACTGGACCGAGTTCGCCGCGATCATCCACGACGCCTACCGCAAGGTCGCCCCGAAAAAGCTGGTCGCCGAACTCGATCACCGACAGCCGCACACCACCTGACCTGCCGCACATCGAATCGCCTGCGATTGCGTGTGCGGGAGATCAAGGGGTGTGCGTCTTTACCCGGTCAACGTCTCGGTCAACCCGTCGGCGGTCAGCTCGACTCGCCGGGTCAGCCCGATGTCGTCGAGGAAGCGCGGGTCGTGGCTCACCACGACCAAGGCCCCCTCGAAGCTGGCCAGCGCCTGCGTGAGGTGCTCGAGACTCGGCAGGTCGAGGTTGTTGGTCGGCTCGTCGAGCAGCAACAACTTCGGCGCCGGGTCGGCCAGGAGCAGCATGGCCAGTGCGGCACGCAGTCGTTCGCCGCCGGACAGCGCCGTGACCGCCACGTCGGCGTCACTGCCCCGAAACAGGAAGCGGGCCAACTGGGCTCGGATCTGTTCCAGCGACGCGTGCGGCGCCGTCGACGCCACGTTCTCGAACACCGACCGCTGTTCGTCGAAGATGTCGAGGCGTTGCGGCAGCATCCGCCACGGCACCTTCGGGCCGGCCGCCGAGATCCGCCGCAGCAGCGTCGTTTTGCCGATGCCGTTGCGTCCGGTCAGGGCGATCCGTTCCGGTCCGCTGATCCGCAGCGAAACCGTTGGCCCGCAGGCCAACTCGACCTCATCCAGGTCGATGACGTCCTGGCCGGGGTAGAGCCGGGTATCGGGCAGATCGACGCGGATCTCCCGATCGTCGCGCAGCAATTCCTGGGCCTGCTGGAGCTGGTCCTTGGCCGTCTCCAGCTTGCCGATGTGATTGTTGCGCAACTTGCCCGCGGCCACCTGGGCCTGCCGTTTGCGCTGGGCCATAATGATTTTCGGCTCCCGCTTGGTGTCCCACATCTTCTGCCCGTACCGCTGCCTGCGGTCCAGCTTGATCCGCGTCTCGACGAGTTCGCGCGCCTGCTTGCGTACATCGCTGCGCGCGTCGCGGATGGCCGCCTTGGCCGCCGCCTGCTCGGCCTCGATGATCCGCTCGTACTCGCTGAAATTGCCGCCGAACATACGCAGTTCGCCTTGGCGCAGCTCCGCGATGGCGCTCATCCGCTCCAGCAGCTCACGGTCGTGACTGACCGTGAGCACGGTGCCGGAGAATTGCGCGACCACCTCGTAAAGCCGTTCGCGGGCAAGCTGATCCAGGTTGTTCGTCGGTTCGTCCAGCAGCAGGATGTCCGGTTCGGCCAGCAGTTCGGCGACCAGTCCGAGCAGCGTGGTCTCGCCGCCGGAGAGGGTCTCCAGTCGGCGATCCAGCTGGTCGGCTGAGTCGGCGACATAGTGCAGGCCGAGCCGGCCGAGCAGTGCGATGGCTCGTTCCTCGACGTCCCAGCGGTGACCGACGAGTTCGAAATCGGACTCGTCGGCGCCGCCGGATTCGATGCGGTGCAAAGCTTTCCGGATATCGGCGATGCCGAGCACGGCATCGACCCGCTGTCCCGCGGCGAGACCGAGGTCTTGACGCAGGTAGCCGAGATGACCGGTGACCGTGATCGAACCGAGGGCGGGGGTGAGCTCGCCGGCGATCAGCCGGAGCAGGGTGGACTTGCCCGCACCGTTGCTGCCGACCAGGCCGACATGCCCGGGACCGAGGACGCCGTCGAGTCCCTCGAACACAGGTGTGCCGTCGGGCCAGGCGAAGGTGAGATCGGAAAATGACAGATTTGCCATGATGACTCCAGAGGTCGCTCAGGAAAACGCGGCGCGCGACAGCGGGCCGCCCGAGTGGCTACCTCATGAAATCAACGTTAGGGCTCCGATCAACGGGAACAAGACCCGTCTAGATTAACCACACCCGCGCCGAAGTCGCCAGTGATATTTGGATCACACCAGCTCACAACCGCTTTCCTGGCTACCCGGCGCCGATCACCCTGGCGATCTCCGGGGTCAGCGGGTACGGCCGTTCCACCGGGAGCGCTCGGGCGGCGGCGTCGAGCTTCCCGTCGGCCACCAACCGCCCGATCCGCTGCGCCTCGGCGGTGATATCGCGGATGCCGGTGACCCACCGATCGACGTACAACCCCACCGCCGGACCACCGAGCCCGACCTGGAGCGATCGATGCGCCAGCGGCCGGTGATGCAGGTCGCGCTCCGGATCCCATTGAATCCGGACCGGACTCACCCGCAACCGGTCCATCCATACCTGCCGATCCGAATACATCTCCGGCACATAGTGACTCAGGCAGGACTGCCACAGCGCCCACTCGAATCCGCTGCGCGTGATGGACACCGCGAGCACCCGCTCCTGCCCCGGTTTCGTCGCCCACCCACAGCGATACATCATCCATAGGAACGAAGGCTTGATCCATGTCATCCGGTCCCGCTTGAACGGGTCGACGAAAGTTCCTGCGGCAACGGCCGCTTCGGCGATCTCTGCCGGATATGCCTGATAGACAACCACGGTCGCCGTGTCGTAGTCAGCCCTGACCTGCCGCAGTGGCGGCGCAACACTCACGCGCAGATCCTTGCAGTCCGATCGCCGCCTGCCAACGGGATTCGCGCTATCCGGACGACGCTCCGGAAAACGTCCGGCTCAGCCGTTGGTGAAGGTGAGGCTGGTGGCGTCGTAGCGGGTGCCGGCGATCTGTTCGCGCGGGGCGGCGGCCTCGATGGCGGCGAGGTCATCGGCGGACAGCTCGATGGCGAGGGCCGCGAGGTTCTCCTCCAGGTACTGCTTGCGGCGGGTGCCGGGGATCGGCACGACATCGTCGCCGCGGTGCTGGACCCAGGCGAGGGCGAGCTGGCCCGCGGTGACGCCCTTGGCCTCGGCCAGCTCGTTCAGCTTCGCGACGATCGCCAGGTTGCGTTCGAGATTGCCGTCGGCGAACCGCGGCTGGGTGCGGCGCACGTCGTTGTCGGCCAAGCCCTCGACCGAGTTGTACTTACCGGTCAGGAAGCCGCGGCCGAGCGGGGAGAACGGGACGATGCCGATGCCGAGTTCACGGCAGACCGCGGCGATCTCGGTCTCCAGGTCGCGGGTCCACAGCGACCACTCGCTCTGCAACGCGGCGATCGGGTGCACGGCGTGCGCGCGGCGGATGGTGGGCGCGCCGGCCTCGGACAGTCCGAGGTGGCGGACCTTGCCCGCCTGCACCAGTTCGGCCATCGCGCCGACGGTCTCCTCGATCGGCACCTGCGGGTCGACTCGGTGCTGGTAGTAGAGGTCGATGTGGTCGACGCCGAGGCGGCGCAGCGACGCGTCGCAGGCCTGGTGCACGTAGGCGGCGTCGCCACGGATGCGCGTCGGCTCCCCCAGCTTGTTGGCGAAACCGAACTTCGTGGCCAGCACGACCTCGTCGCGCCGGCCGGCAATGGCCTTACCGAGCAGTTCCTCGTTGTGCCCGGCGCCGTAGAAGTCGGCGGTGTCCAGCAAACGCACGCCGAGGTCCAGGGCGTGCCGCAGCGTCTCGATCGACTGCGCGTCGTCCGCATCCCCGTATCCGTGACTCATGCCCATGCAGCCCAGGCCCTGCGCGGAAACCGCGAGCTCACCGAGGTGCCGGGTGGGGACGTTGATCATGTTGTGCCTCCTGAGATCCGAACTTGCTACGGACAACGCTAGGAGTTGGAGCGCACTCCATGTCAAGCGATGATCTTGTAGCTATCGGAAAGCACACGGTCCCGGGAATGTGTCGGTGGGTGGGGATAGCGTGGCGCCATGGTCGCATCTCGGGACATTCGGACGAGTGACGGGCGGATCTTGCGCGCCTACGACAGCGAGGACGGTGGCGGCGCGGGAGTGCTTGTGTGGCAACATGGTTCGCCGCAGACCGGCGCGCTGCTCGACCCGTTGCTGGCGGCGGCGAACGCGCGCGGAATCCGGCTGGTGTCCTACGGCCGGCCCGGTTACGGGGGTTCCACCCGGCTTCCAGGGCGCGCGGTCGCGGCGGCGGCGCACGACGTCGAGCAGATCGCCGACGCGCTGGGGATCGAGCGATTCGCGGTGATGGGCGCGTCCGGTGGCGGACCGCATGCCCTCGCCTGCGCGGCCGGACTACCGGACCGGGTCACCGGGGTGGTCTGCCTGGCCGGAATCGCCCCGTTCACCGAGGAATTCGACTGGTTCGCGGGCATGGTGGCGCCGGGCGGGCTCAAAGCCGCGATGAACGGGGCCGAGGCCAGGGCGGAATTCGCGGAGACCGACGAATTCGACAGGGACAGTTTCACTTCCGCGGATTTCGAGGCGCTGGCCGGCGAGTGGGCGAGCCTCGGTGCGGATGCGCAGCGCGCCGGGGAGGCGGGCAGTGCCGGGCTGGTCGATGACGACGTCGCGTTCGTCAATCCGTGGGGCATCGAACCGAGTGCGATCGCCGCGCCGGTGCTGCTGGTCCAAGGCGGACAGGATCGTGTGGTCCCGCCCGCGCACGCCGACTGGCTGCGGCAACGACTTCCCAAGGCACAGTTGTGGAGTCGGCCGGACGACGGGCATGTCTCCGTCTTGCACGCCTGCTCGGACGCCATGGACTGGCTGCGCGGAAACTCGTGACACCTAATCGGCGCGCGGGCAATACGATGCTGTCGCATGATCGAAAAGACGGAAGTGCTGACCGGACGCCAGGTCCTCTGGCAGGTCCAGGAGACCGCGGGATTCGAATCGTCCTGGATCGACCTGGACGGGCTGCGACTACGCGGGACGGGACGGGCCGTCGGTCAACTCCCGGAGCCGTATTGGCTGACCTACACCCTCGACACCGACGCGGAGGCCGTCACCGAGCGACTACAGGTCACCTGTGTCACCGCGACCGACCATCGGCAGCTGGATCTGCGTCGCGAAGACGGCGTCTGGACTGTCGACGGGGAACCGCGACCGGACCTCGCCGACGCACGCGACTGCGATCTCGCCTGCTCACCGCTGACCAACACCATGCCCATCATTCGCACCGGACTGCACCGGCATCCGGGGACCGCCGAGTTCTTGATGGCCTTCGTCGAGGTCCCGACCCTGCGCGTGGTCCCGTCCCGGCAGACCTACACCCATCTGAGCCTGGCCGAGGACGGGTCCGATATCCGTTACGCCTCCGGAAGTTTCACCAGCGACCTGCACATCGACGAGGACGGCCTGGTCCTGGTGTACCCGACGCTGGCCCGCCGGGTGCCGCCCAAGACCACGGTGACGGAGGGCGAACGCCAGCGTGGGCCGGGCTCCGCGCGCCCGGACGCCTGATCGCGTTACTCGACCTCGAGGTTCTCGTAGGTGACGACCAGCTTCTCGGTGAGCACACCGGCATCCCCGGCATCCGGGGAACCGAGCTCGCGTGACTTCGGCCGCATGCCGGTCAGCTCGTACCGCCGCACGACCTGACCCCCACGGTCGTACACGATGACCGCGCCGTTCTTCCGGGCATCGCCGAATCGGCTACTGCCGAGCCATTTTTCGAAGGTTCCGTCGTCGGTGCTGTCACGGATGAAGGTCACCTCCCCTGCCTTCGGACGCCCGGACAGCTGCTGCACGATGTACTTGCCGTCCGGCGTGTTCGCCTTCAGTTCGACCGCGTCCGGTCCGAGCACGAGGCCCTGCACCTCCGTGATCCGTTCGATCACGACGCCGTCGAGTTCCAGGGCGAACGAACTACCGGCCATGGCGTCGAGGTCTGGGAGTGCCATGCCGCCTACCGTCGGTGCCGGCCCGCCATGGTGGCGGGATGGGTCAGTGGGACGAAGCGTCCGGTGGACGGATCTATTCTGTGCGGCGACAGACAGCGCGGATCGTCGGTGGTCGCCACCGCGAGGTTCGCCGCGTCGTCGTGATACTTCACCGCACTCTGCCTGGCCACGGCGATGGCTTCGGCCTCGTCGGTGCCCCGCGCCCCGCGGAAGACCGTGACCGAATGCAGGTGCCGGATCTTGCCGGTCTCCGGTTCATACAGCGCCACCACCAGCGTCGACTCGACCGGAGGCGCCGATCCGGCGCTCAGCCACTGTGTTTCGTTCATGACACTCGCCCCCAGAAGCAGTAGTTGAAGGTGACGGCCGCGCTGATGTTGGAGACCCGCATTTCCCAGGATGCGCCGGTCAGCTTGTTCCGGCCGAAGACGTGGGTCGCGTCGACGTCGGCGGGAATCGGTGTTCCCCCGAGTGCGAGAAATTGTCCGAGCCGGTGGTCCAGGCCCAGGTCTGACGTAGTGCTTGTCCGTCCACTTACTCCACCTCGTTTCCGTGATTGCGGATGATTCGGTAAGCGTGACGCCTGGCACGGGATCGGTCATACGTAGCGGACTACTCGATTACCGCGCGGTGCTGCACAGATCTACCTATCGATGCAGGTAGGACGGCTGACCACCGTCACCAGGTGACCGGAAGGTGCTGTAGACCGTAGACACCGATGATGTTCGCGCGCGTGCGGATCTCGCTCGCCGGTACCGCGAGACGCAAGGTAGGAAACCGGGTCGCCAACGCAGTCAGCGCCGTGCGTATTTCCACCCTCGCCAGCTGCTGACCGAGGCACTGGTGTGGGCCGTAGCCGAAACCCAGGTGCCCCACCGCATTACGCCGCAGGTCGAGAATGTCCGGGTGGTCGAATACGGCAGGGTCGCGATCGGCGGATTGGAGCGAAAGCGCCACCGTCTCACCGGCTTTGATCTCGTGGCCGGCCAGTTCGACGTCCGTCATGGCGGAACGGGTCGCGGTGTGGGCGATGGTCAGGTAGCGCAGCAGTTCCTCGATCGCCCGGTCGGGGTCGGCGTGCCACGCGGTCAGCTGGTCCGGGTGGCACAGCAGCGCGAAGGCGCCGAGGGCGAGCATGTTCGCGGTGGTGTCGAAGCCGGCGATCAGCAGCAGCACACCCACACCGGCCAGTTCGAGATCGGTGAGATCGGTGCCGGTCAGGTCACTGAGCAGGTCGTCGGTCGGCGCGCCGCGTTTGGCGGCAACCAGGTCGCGCACGTATTCCTGTGCCGCCTCGAAGGCGCTGAGGCCCTGTTCGAGACGCTCGTCCGGCGCCAGCGCGGGATCGTTGAACTTGGTGACCAAATCGGCGATCAGACGCCGAAACCGATCCCGGTCGGGTCCGGGCACACCGAGCAGCTCGCAAATCGTCAGCGCCGGAACCGGATAGGCGAACGACGTCACCAAATCCACCGGGCCACCGACCCGTTCGATCGCATCGAGACGGTCGGTGCTGATCCGCGCCACCCGGTCGGTGAGCAGCCGCATCCGCCGGACAGTGAACTTGCCCGCCAACAGCTTTCGATAGCGGGTGTGCTCGGGCGCGTCGAGATTGAGGAAGTTGCCGGGCGGCGCCGGCGGGAGCGGACCCAGATCCGCCAGCGGGGAGTGCAGGAGTTCGGTGCGCGCACTGAAGCGGGGGTCGGCGACCGCGCGCACCACGGCGTGCCCGGTCGCCAGCCAGCCGTGATGGCCGTCCGGAAACACCATGCGGGTCAGGGGGTTTCGCCCGCGGATCCGGGCGAATTCGGCCGGCGGATCGAACGGGCAACCGGCGGGACGGGTGGCGGGCAGCGACGAGAGGGAGGTCTGCGGCTCGGTCATGGTGTTCCTTCTGACGCGCGAGTTTCAGTAGGAGCCGAACGCTAGGTTGCGTTCAGCGATCACTCAACAGAGGGAGCGCAGCAATATCCGATTTTGGCAAGTAGATTCGATTTCATCCGTGCAATGACCTTGCCGCCGAACGCACACGCACGACACCCGGCGTGCAATGAGATGCCGCTGAACGCAGACCGAAGGAGAACCGCACGATGCCGGGAGGCCGACTCACCCTGCACGAGCGAGAATGCATCGCCGCCGCGCTGGCCGAAGGACTCGGCTACACCCAGATCGCCCGCCAGCTCGACCGCCCCGCCTCGACGGTCAGCCGCGAGGTGACCCGCAACGGCGGCCCGGGCCGCTATCGCGCCGACCGAGCCCACCGTGCGACCGCCGCCCGCGCCCGCCGGAGCAAAGCCGCCACCCAGCCGACGGCCTCGGCAGGCTTCCCCGCCGGCAACGAGGCCCTCCGCGATTTCGCCACCCGCTTCACCGACCTGCTCGTCTACGACGGCATGCCCCGGATGCAAGCCCGCGTCCTGACCGCACTGCATCTCACCGACTCCGGCAGGCTCACCGCCGCCGACCTGGCCCACCAACTGGCGGTCAGCCCCGCCTCCATCTCCACCGCCGTCAACGCCCTGGAGAAACGAGACCTGATCCGCCGCGACCGCGCCACCCACCGCCGCGACCACTACTACATCGACGACAACACCTGGCACCGCACCACCCTCAACCTCGCCCAAGCCGCCCAAGCAAAGGTAGAAGCCGCCCGCCTCGGCGCCCAGCTCCTAGGCCCCACCACCCCCGCCGGTGCCCGCCTCCACCACATAGCCCAATACCTCGACTACCTAGGCAACCAAATGGTCCAGGTAGTCGAGCGCTGGCACGATCACTGACTGACTCACGGGGCGCGATACCGCGCCGTGCGAGAGCTGTGCTGATCAGCGCGCGACCGACGCCACCGGCTGCCGTCTGCAAAGGGGTGGACAGTCTCGAATAGATCGCGAGCACCAGAACTGCAACTGAGCCCTCGAACCGACCGTCAAAGGATCAGGTATCAAACTTGGATACCTGGTCATCGCATTAAAGGATCGCGACAAACCTGCGAACGGTCAGACCTTGACGATGGAGGTCAGGGGGTAGTTGCCCTGGTGGTCGCGGCCGTTCAGGAAGGTGAGTTCGAGGACTACCGCCGCGGCGATTACCTCGGCGCCGGCCTGGGTGAACAGGTCGGCCGCGGCGGCCAGGGTGCCGCCGGTGGCGAGGACGTCGTCGAGCAGGAGGATGCGTTTGCCGGCGAGGGGGACTCCGTCGGCCGGGATCTCCAGGGCGGCGGTGCCGTATTCGAGCTGATATTCGCGGGTGATGACGGGCGGGGGCAGCTTGCCCGCCTTGCGGACCGCGAGGACGCCGGTGCCGAGGCTGGCGGCCACCGCGGCGCCGATGAGGAAGCCGCGGGCGTCCACGCCGGCGACCAGGTCGGCGTCGGGGCCGCAGGAGGCGAGGCAGTCGACGACTGTGCGGAAGCCTTCGGCATCGGCGAAGACGGGCGTGAGGTCGGCGAAACGGACTCCGGGAGTGGGGAAGTCGTCGCGCCAGCGGGTCAACCGCTCGACCGCCTCGGCCGCCCGGCCGGTCCGATCGGCGGCTAGCTCGTCGGATTCGATCGCCGCGTGCTTACTCATCGACACCTCTCCATCATCACACCACAAGCACCTGTCACCGCTTCAACACCCAGCGGTCCATGTTCCACCCTGACCCCGCCTGGTTCGGCGCAGCTATCCCGTTCTGCAGACCGGCGCCGAACGCGATGGTGCGCGGCGAGGCGAACAGTGGGATGCTCGGCAACTCCGCCCACAGCAGGTTTTCGGCCTCGGTGAGCAGATTCAGCTGTGTGGTCGAGTTGTCGTCGGCCGCAAGCTGATCGGTGATCGCATCGTAGCGGCCGTTACCGAATCGGCCGAAATTGATCCCGCTACTACCGCGCAACGCACTCGTCGCCGCGACACCGGACAGCGATCCGGCCGGACCCGGCGCGGACGCGGTGCTGCCCAGGATGGCGTCGACTTTGCCCTCGGTGAGCTGCGACGGCGTGAAATCGGCGGCCCCGGCGTCAACGATGTTGATGCCCGCGGGTTTACAGGCTTCCGTGATCATCGCCACGGTCTGCGCGCGCCGGTCATCAGGACGCAGATAGCCGATGCGCACGGTCGGATTGTTCGCCCGCGCCGCGGCGACCGCCTGGGTGGCACCGCCGGCGTCCCCGCCCTTGAACTTGCCCGCCGCACCGATCACCGACGGGTAGTACAGCGAATCCTGTTGCACGATATGCGCGTTCAACGGACCCGAACCGAGCCCCTCCTTCGGCGCGTCCGGCACCTTGCCGAGCTTGTCGAACAGTGCCTGGCGCGGCACGCACAGCGCGAGCGCCCGGCGCATGTCCACCGAGCCGAACACTCCCCCGGTCGCCAGCACCAGCTGCTCGACGCCACGGCCCGCCACGGTGCGCACCTGGAACCCGTCCAGGTTCAGGTCTTTCACCGATCCGGTGCCGAGGTCGACGACGCCGGCGGCACTGTCCCTGACCTTGGACTTGAGATCGACGGTCTTGGGCCACACCATGATCCGTCCGGTCGCGGGCTTGTTCCCCCACCACCGCTCGTTCGCGACCAGGACCAAACCGTCCTTGTCGCTGAAGGATTCGATCCGGTACGGCCCGGACGACGGGAACTTGGTCAGGTCGAGGTTGCCCCCGGCGAAGTTCCAGCCGGTGTTCCAGAAGTCGGCGATCCGGCCGAGCCCGCTCGGGTCGCCGGTTTGCAAGGCGGACACCACATTCGGCACGTTAGCCACCCGCGCGACGACGTGCGCGGGCATCAGCTCGCCGGCGGTGAACAGATTGCGCCACGCCGAGTAGTGCCGGTCCGGCCGGAACACCACGGTGGCGTCGCGCGAACCGGGCTGGCAGTCCACCCGCTCGATATCGGCGTAGCCCGCCGTACTGGCCGCGTCGAACAGCGGAACCTGGCCTCGGTCACCGGGTTTGGTGAACCGGCCGCTGCGCGCGGCCCAGGCGAGCACCAGATCGTCGCACGCGGTCGGCACCCCGTCGGAGTACACACCGTCCGGGTTGAGCCGGTACTGGATGGTCTGCACCTCGCCGGGAACCTCTTTGGCGGTGCCGAAGTCGGTGTCGGCGACCTGCTGACCGTCCGGCCCGGTGTAGTAGAACCCGGTGACCACCCGGCTGAACACCACGTTCGATCCGGTGCTCGCGCCGAGCGTGCTGCCGCCGTTGTAGCTGGCGATGGTGGCATCGACGGCGTAGCCGATGGACGGCACCTGGTTCTTGCTAGAGCACCCCACCACCAACCCGGCGGCCAGGGTGCTCGCGGCCAGCACTCCGATCAGACGTATCGCTCGGCTATCCGGCTTGCGCATGAAACCCCTTGCCTGTGTGTCAGTTCCGCCGCTTCTGCCGTTTCCCGCTGGGGCGCGCGCCCGGCCGGGGCGCCTGCCCCGGTTCCCGCGACCGGCGCGGTTCGTCGCCGTAGCCGCGACCGGTCGCGGCGGTCGCCCGGCGCTCGGCCTCGACTCCCGCCCGCGCGCTGGCCACGCCGGCCCGCTTCGCTTTGATCTTGTCGGTGTGCCGGGCCACCGGTCCCCACCGCTCCTTGATCGACACCAGCAGCGGCGTCGCGAAGAAGATCGAGGAGTAGGTGCCGACCAGCAGGCCGACCAGCTGCACCAGCGCCAGGTCCTTGAGCGTGCCGACGCCGAGCATCCAGACCGCGATCACCATCAGGCCGACGATCGGCAGGATGCCGATGAGGGCGGTGTTGATCGAGCGCATCAGGGTCTGGTTCACCGCGAGGTTGGCCTGCTCGCCGTAGGTGCGGCGGTTCAAATGCAGGATGCCCCTGGTGTTTTCCTCGACCTTGTCGAACACGACCACCGAGTCGTAGAGCGAGAAGCCGAGGATGGTCAAGATTCCGATCACGGTCGCCGGGCTCACCTCGAAGCCGACGAGCGAGTACACGCCCGCCGTCACGGTGACGTCGAAGACCAGCGCGGCCAGCGCGGCGATCGCCATGTGCGGTTCGAAGCGTACGGCGATGTAGACCGCGACCAGGACCAGGAACACCGCCAGCGCGATGAGCGCCTTGCGGGTGATCTGGCTGCCCCAGGTCTCGCTGACGTCCGAGGCGCTGATCGCGGCCCGGCTCGGGTTGCCGTCCTTGCCCTTGGGCTGGAACTTGGTGAACAGCGCATTGTTCAGCGTGTCCACCTGATCCTTGTTCAGCGCCTCGGAGCGGATCAGGATGGTGGCGTTGCCGCCGCTGCCGACGGTCTGCACCGAGACCGGATCGCTGCCGATCGCGGACCGGTAGACCTCCTCGACCTGACTGGTGCTCGCCCCCTGCGCCGGGAACTGGATTCGCGAGCCGCCCTCGAAGTCGATGCCGAAGTTGAAGCCGCGGAAGATCATGCTGCCCAACGAGATCAGGACGATCGCGGCGGTGATCAGGTACCACATCCGGCGCTTGCCGATGACGTCGATGGCGCCGGTGCCGGTGTAGAGGCGATTGAAGAAGCCGTGCTTGGGCTGCTCGGGCACCGCGGCGAACACGTCCGTGGTCTCGGCCGGGTTCGGGGTGCGCGACGTGCTGGTGGGGTTGGTCATCTCGTTCACGCCTTCCCGAGTGCGGCCTCGGCCGCCTTCCGCTCGCGCGCGACCTGCTGGATCGCACCGAGCCCGTTGACCGACGGCTTGGCCCAGTAGTTCGTGCGCGAGGCGAGCAACACCAGCGGCGAGGTCACCAGGAACACCACGACGACGTCGAGGATGGTGGTGAGACCGAGGGTGAACGCGAAGCCCTTCACCTGGCCGACCGCGAGGATGTAGAGCACCGCGGCGGCGATGAAGCTGACCGCGTTGCCGGACAGAATCGTCCGGCGAGCCCGCTGCCAGCCGCGCGGGGCGGCGGACCGGAAGCTGCGGCCCTCCCGCATCTCGTCCTTGATCCGTTCGAAGAACACCACGAACGAGTCGGCGGTCATGCCGATACCGATGATCAGACCGGCGATACCGGCCAGGTCGAGAGTGAACCCGATCCATCTGCCGAGCAGCACCATGATCCCGTAGACCGCGAAACCCGAAGCCACCAAAGACAATCCGGTGACGAACCCGAGCATCCGGTAGTAGGCGAGGCAGTAGAGCAAGACCACGGCCAGGCCGACCGCACCGGCGAGCAGACCCGCCTTCAGCGAGGACAGTCCCAGCGTCGCCGAGACCGTCTCGGCCTCGGAGGTCTGGAACGACAGCGGCAGCGAACCGTACTTGAGCGTGTTCGCCAGTTCCTTCGCCGACGCGGCGGTGAAGTTGCCGGAGATCTGGGTGCGGCCGCCCTGCTGCGGTCCCTGCTGCACGGTCGGCGCGCTGACCACCTTGGTGTCGAGCACGAAGGCGACCCGCTTGTACACGTATTCGCCGGTGAGCTGGGCCCACGCGTCGCTACCGCCGGACTTGAACTCGAGGTAGACCTCGTGCCGCGCCTGCTGGGTGTTCAGGCCCGAGCTGGCGGACTTGATCTCCTGGCCGTCGATGCGGCTCTTGTCCAGCAGCAGGATCTCCTGGCCGTCGGTGGAGCAGGCGACCAGCGGCAGGTTCGGATCGTCGTTGCCCTGCAACGGGTCCGGCTTGTTGCAGTCCAGCGTCGCCATCGCGGCCTGCTGGACGGTCGGGTCGGCGCTCTGCCGAATCGCCTTGGCGTCCTGGATGTCCTTGGTCGCCTGCTCCTGCGGCGTGAGGTTCGGGTCCGCGGGCGGCTGTGTCGGTCCCTGTGCCGGGAACACACGCTGCTGCGGAGCCGGATCGACGGTCTCGCCACCCGAGGCGGGGGCGCCGACCGAGGGCTGACCTGTCGCGGGCGGCGGTGTCTCGCCCGGCGGAGCGGGCGGAACCGCACCCGGCGCGCCCGGCGGCGTCGCGCCCGGCGCGGGTTGCTGACCGCGCTGGGCGGCGGGCACGGCATTGAGCACCGGACGGATGTACAGCTTGGCGGTGGTCGCCAGCGCGCGCGCCTGCTGCCCGTCGTCACCGGGGACCGTGATCACCAGGTTGTCGCCGTCGATGATGACCTCGGACCCGGCCACGCCGAGACCGTTGACCCGGTTCTCGATGATGTCCTGCGCCTTTTTCAGGCTGTCCTGGTTCGGCTTGCCGCCGTCCGGCGTTCGGGCGGTCAGCGTGACCCGGGTACCACCCTGGAGGTCGATGCCGAGCCGTGGGGTCGAGGATTTGTCACCGGTGAAGAACACCAGCGCATAGATCACGGCCAGCAGCGCGGCGTAGACGCCGAGCAGCCGGAGCGGATGCGCCGATCCCTGGGAAGGTGGCACAGTACGTCATCTCCTAGGCGGGAAGTCGAACATGGAACAGGCAGGCACACACCGGCGACGCCGGTGCGGGCAGTAGTGGCAGGAGCCACGGGGCCCGCGGATCGGACACCGTCGCGCGTCGGCCGGGGGCCGTGGTCGCGGCGGCATCCGGCGCGCGGGCGCACCGGGGGACGATCAGTCCTTGGTGAGCCGGGTCTCGGTCTGCGCGGGGGATTCCTCGACCGCGTCGGCCGCGTGCGCGCCGTTGGCGTCCGCGGCGGCCGGCTCGACGGCGATCGTATCGGCGTCGGCGTCGATCGTGTCGGCATCGTCGGTGTCGGTGCGCACCTCGCGGATGGCCGCGCGCAGCCAGGTCGTGACGACCTCCTCGGCGATCTCGAGATCAACCGTGGTGTCGTCGAGATCGACGACGGTGCCGTACAGCCCCGACGTGGTGATGACCTGATCGCCCGCCTTGAGGGTGTCCTGCATCTCCGTGACCTTGGCGGCTTCCCGCTTCTGGCGGCGGACGCCGAGGAACATCGGCACGAGCAGGGCTACCAGCAGCAGCGGAAACAGAAGTTCCATCGTCGAAGTCAGTCCCTAGTCTTGTGGGTGGGATGGGTATGTACCCAGACAGTCTGCCAGTTCATGTCTCCGCCGCCACACCGGCACACCTGCTGGGGAGCGCCGATGTGCCCGCGAGCCATATCGCATCGCGAATCGTAGGCGCCCACCGGAGCCCGAAAGACCCGGTCGGTTTGCCCGGAAATTCTCCGGCGAGAAACCCGTACGTAACGAATTCCGTTGCCTTACAGTAGAAATCGCAGGGAATTCATCAGCGCAGGACGTCCCGACGGCGTGGCCGGGGAGCCTGATCTACGCACGAACTCAGCACTCTTCGAGCCGTGTCCCGGGACCTTCTGTGCCTTCACAAAGGGGACGATGATGGCCGAGGAAGCTCGGATCGACGTCAAAACGCTCATGCGGAAGGCAGCGGGGGATCTTGCCGCACCGGAGCTCTATGACCTGGCGCGCAGCGCCGAATCGGGACCGTGGTTCGGCACGCCGGAGGCCCGCGACGGTGAACCGGCGCGGCGGCCGGAGTTCGAGTGGCCGCTCGTTTCCGAACATCCCTACCTGGGGAAATACGGTAAGGGCACGGCGGCGGTGCATCTGGGGAACGGGCACGAGCGCTTGGTGAATCCGATGATCTTCGCCGACGGGTTCAACTACGGTCCGAGCGACTTGGACGGCCTGTGGCAGTGGTTCAACCATCCGTATTCCGACGCGGGTGAGCGCCTGTTCGACCAGTTGCTCGCCGCCGGCATCGACATCGTGTTGCTCGGCTTCGATGCCCGGCACGACTACATCCAGGTCAACGCCGGGGTGGCGCGGGCCTGCATCGGCAAGGTGATGGCCGAACAGCAGGGCACGACGCCGCTGATCACGGGCGGGGTGAGCATGGGCGGGCTGATCACCCGGTACGCGCTCGCCGCGATGGAGAAGGCCGGGCAAGACCACCGGACCGGGACCTATCTGTCCTGGGATTCCCCGCACAACGGGGCGTGGATTCCGCTGATCCTGCAGCAGATGGCCTACTTCTTCGAGTTCTTCGAGACGCTCACGCCCGGGAAAGCGAGCAAAGCCAGCCTGATTCGCAGCCCTGCGGCGCAGCAACTGCTGTGGGCCTGGGTGGCGGACGCGCGATATTCGGGTCCGGTCGCGACCGCGTCGCCGCTGCGTGCCCAATTCGTCCAGGAGCTGGCCGATCTGGGCGGATTCCCGCAGCGTCCGGTGCGGCTCGGCGTGGCGAACGGGCGCGGGGACGGGCAGGGTCCCGAGCTACCCGCCGGGGAGGTCGTGTTCGACAAGAAGTTCCTCGGCGGGCTGGTCGGTAGCGCCACCGCGCGGTATCAGCCGGCGTTCGGGGACAAGCAGCCGATCGGCGGCATGCATCTCGGGCTGACCGCGCGCACCTCGACGACCACCGCGGTGGCGCCGTTCGACGGCGCACCCGGCGGCCTGCTCGATTCGTTCGGCCAGGTGGCGAACACGCTCGGGATCGAGCTGGCGGAGGCGAAGCGCTGGGGCTGTTTCGTCCCGTCGGTCAGCGCGATCGCGCTGGACTTCGACCCGATGACCTGGGCGGTCGAGCTGGACAAGGATCTGCGCAAGGTGACCGCCGAGCACACGGCGCTCACCGAATTCTGTTGTAACGCAACCAATACCGAGCACTCGGTGGTGACTCCGACGCTCGCGGACTGGGTGCTGCGCAAGATCGCCAAGTAGCGACGCGAGCCCCGCCGGATCGTATTCCGGCGGGGCTCGACGCAACGAGATCAGGCGGACTTGCCGTAGACGTAGTCGTCGAGCGGGAAGCTGACCGCCTCACGGTGCGCGTTGAGCGTGCTGGTCGGGCGCAGCAGCGCGGCCTCGCCGTGCGGGTTGAAGTAGTAGCTGCGCGCGGTGGAGCAGTCACCGCCGTAGAACACGGAGGTGCCGAGCTTATCGGTGACCCGATCGAGGAAGCCGGCGTTGGCCTGCTCGGTCACCTCGAAGGTGTGCTCGCCGCGGCGGAACAGCTCGGTGAACAGCCGCCCCATGTGCTTCATCTGCGCCTCGATGGTGGTGAAGTAGGACAGGCCGCTGTAGGAGTACGGGCTGTTGAGGCTGAGGAAGTTGGGGAACTTCGGCACGGTGATGCCCTCGTAGGCCTGGAAACGGTTGTCCCGCCAGAACTTTCCGAGGTTGACCCCGTCGCGGCCGATGATCTCGATGGCCGGGAAGTTCACGTCCCACAGGTTGAAGCCGGTGGCCAGGATCAGGGTGTCGATCTCGGTCTTGTGCCCGTCGGCGGTGACGATGCCGTCGGCCTCGATGTGGTCGATCGAGTTCGTCTCCAGACGCACGTTCGGCTGGTTGAACGAGCGGAAGTAGGTGTTGGAGAAGGTGGGGCGCTTGCAGCCGAAGTCGTAGTGCGGGGTGAGCTGCTTGCGCGTTTCCTTATCCCGCACCGAGGTCCGCAGATGCGCCTTGGCGAGCAGGCCCGCGGCCCGGTTCAGCGGCTTGGCCTGGGTGTAGTGCAGCACGCCGACCACCATGAGCGCCTCGAGCAGGCTGGTGTTGAACAGCCGCGCCGCCTTCTGGGTGGCGGGCACCCGGTCGAACAGCTTCTGCACCGGCTTCGGGATCGCGGTGTCGATCTTCGGCACCACCCAGATCGGGGTGCGCTGGAAGACGGTGAGCGCCTGCGCCTTCTTGGCCACCTCGGGTACCAGCTGCACGGCGGTGGCGCCGGTGCCGATGATCGCCGCCTTGCGACCGGTCAGGTCGAAATCGTCCTCCCACGCGGTGGTGTGGATGATCTTGCCGGCGAACGAGTCGATGCCGGGGAACGGCGGGGTGTAAGGCTGGGACAGGAAGCCCGTCGCAGTGAGCAGGTAACGGCCCGTGAGGGTTTCACCGCCCGCGATCGACACCACCCACTGCTGGTGCTCCTCGTCCCAGCGGGCGCCGTCGACCACGGTGCCGAAGCGCATGCGGCGGCGCAGGCCGTACTTGTCCGCGACGTGCCCGGCGTACTTCTTCAGCTCCGCGCCCGGCGCGAACAGGCGCGTCCAGTACGGGTTGGGCTCGAAGGAGTACGAGTACGTGACCGAGGCGATGTCGACCGCGAGGCCGGGGTAATGGTTGACGTGCCAGGTGCCGCCGAGATCATCCTCGCGATCGAGGATGACGTAGTTGCTCAGGCCGAGCCGATCGAGCTCGATGCCCGCCCCCATGCCACCGAATCCCGCACCGACCACGACCGCGTCGTACTGAGGCGCCACTCCGAACCTCCAGGTATGTGAACCGTTTATCACAGAATGACACATCATTCCGTTTGTGACGACTGTATCATCGGTGGCGTGACGAAGCCATTGACGCGTGCCGAGCGGCGCAAAGCCGAGCTCCGCCAGGAAATCATCGACACCGCCTTCGTCTGCTTTTCGGAGAAGGGCTATCACGGCACCGGCATCGCCGATATCGCCGGTCACCTCGGCATCGGGCACGGCACCTTCTACCGGTACTTCAGCAACAAGCGCGACATCATCGACCACGTCATCGACGACCTGTCCGCCAAGATCATCGACGCCCTCGGCACCGAGAACGCGCCCGACGCGGCCACCACGCTGGACGAATACCGGGCGCAGACCGACCGGATCGGCCAGGCGCTGACGCACATCCTGATGGACGACCGCCGGGTCGCGCAGCTGCTGCTGGTGCACGCGCCCGGCATCGACGACGAACTCACCGCGCGCCTCTACGGACTGCTCGACATGGCCGACGCGCTCACCGCGGGATATCTCGACCACGGTGTCGAACTCGGTTATCTGCGAGCGGATCTGGACACGGTCAACACCGCGCGGGCGGTCACCGGCATGCTGCTGGCCGGCATCGTGCACGGCCTGCGCGATACCGACGAGGGTTCCATCCAGGGACTCAACGAGGCCATTCGGCGGCTGCTGATCGACGGTGTCCGCAAGGATTGAGCAAATCGATAGGCCCCCTGACGGCGTCGGCGGCGTTATGGTGTGAGAACAGTTCCGACGAGTCCGCCAGGGGGCGCTCGTGGTCGCACGAGACCAGGGAGTACGAAAAACGCACATTCCGCCGGCCCGGCGCGTCGGGCCTGACAGAATGTCGCCCGTGACCCCCGAGGATGTGAGCCGAATCAGTTTCGCGACACCACCATTCGGGCAGCGTGGTTATCACGCCGACGAGGTGGACGCCTTCCTCGACCTCGTCGCCGCGACGATGGCCGGGCGGGGTTCGCTCGCGGCCGACGATTTGCGGCATGTCACCTTCGACGCGCCGCGGGCCGGTGCGCGCGGGTATCGGGCGGATCAGGTCGACGAGTATCTGGATCAGGTGCGGGTCGAGCTGGAGAGCCGGCAGCGTGGGGCGCGGCCGGCGCCGTCGGGCAACGGGCATTCCATCCTGACGCCGGATGATGTGCAGCGCATGCGATTCACCTACGCGCCGGTCGGCCGTCGCGGGTATCACGAAGACGAGGTCGACGCCTTCCTCGACCTGGTCGCGGCGACCCTCGCCCACGGCGGCCCGGGCAGCCTGACCGTCGCGGACGTGCGCTCGGTGCGCTTCAGCGGAGCCCGCATGGGCACCCGCGGCTACCAGGGCGACGAGGTAGACGCCTTCATGGACCTGGTGGTCGCCGCGTTGCAACACGCCGAACACCAACACCACCGCTGGACACTGCATCGAGACGCCGGCGAGTAGCGCCGCACCGCTGAGCAATTCGCACTGCCTGTATCGCTCCAGCCGCCCAGAAGTGAGCGCCACCAACACCCGCACACCTCCCGACGCCTCGCACACCAACTCGCCGCACCAACACCCGTACGTATGTCAAAGGGTGTGCGGCGCTGGTGCAACTCAATCGAGTCGAGTCAAAAGGTCGCTCGTTGATCTTTGACGGCCACCTTTCGACTCGACTCGGCGAGAGGCACGCCTGCACAGAGAGCCGCCACTTGACTCAACACACCCAACCTGCCACGGCACCCAGCTCCACTCGGCGTCAGGACCGACAGCCGCACACCTTCTTATTCCCCGCACACCGACTCGCCGTACTAACACGCGTGCGTATGCCAAAAGGTGTGCGGCGCAACGGCAGCTCGATCGAGTCGAGTCAAAAGGTTGCTAGTTGATCTCTGACAGCGACCTTTTGACTCGGTTCGATGGTTACTCGAACAGGTCGAGGGTGGGTTGGGGGTTGTGGGTGCGGACTTCGATGGAGCCGAAGACGAGGTCGGGTGGGGGGACCAGGCCTAGGTGTTCCCAGGCGGCGGCGGTGGCCACGCGGCCGCGGGGGGTGCGGGCGACCATGCCGGCGCGGACGAGGAATGGTTCGCAGACCTCCTCGACGGTGGCGGCCTCCTCCCCTACCGCGACCGCGAGAGTGGAGACGCCGACGGGGCCGCCGCCGAAGCTGCGGACCAGCGCGGCGAGCACGGAACGGTCGAGACGGTCGAGGCCGAGCACGTCGACGTCGTACACCTCGAGCGCGGCCTGCGCGATGGGCAGGGTGATCATGCCGTCGGCGCGGACCTCGGCGTAGTCGCGGACGCGGCGGAGCAGCCGGTTCGCGATACGCGGCGTGCCGCGGGAGCGACCGGCGATCTCGGCGGCGGCGGCGCGATCGATCTGCACGCCGAGGATCTGGGCCGAGCGCAGGATGATCCGCAGCAGTTCGGCGGGATCGTAGAAGTCCATGTGGCCGGTGAAGCCGAAGCGGTCACGCAGCGGGCCGGTGAGCGCGCCGGACCTGGTCGTCGCGCCGACCAGGGTGAACGGGGCGATATCGAGCGGAATCGAGGTCGCGCCAGGACCTTTGCCGACGACTACGTCGACGCGGAAGTCCTCCATCGCGAGGTAGAGCATCTCTTCGGCGGGTCGCGCGATGCGGTGGATCTCATCGATGAACAGCACGTCGCCGTCGACCAGGTTGCTGAGCATGGCCGCGAGATCGCCGGCGCGTTCCAGCGCGGGGCCGGAGGTGATGCGCAGCGCGGTGCCCAGTTCGCCCGCGATGATCATCGCCATGCTGGTCTTGCCGAGGCCGGGCGGGCCGGACAGCAGCACGTGATCCGGGGTGCCGCCGCGCTGTTTGGCGCCGCGCAGCACCAGCGCCAGCTGTTCGCGCACCCGCGGCTGGCCGATGAAATCGTCCAGCGACTTCGGCCGCAGACTGGCCTCGATCTCCCCGTCGGACTTCAAAAGGCTTGGCGTGACCTGGGATTCGTCCGGTTCCTCGTCATATTCCATGCCGGACTACCGATTCCGGCCGAGCAGGTTGAGCGCGGCGCGCAACCCGACCGAGGTGTCGGCGGCTGGCTGTTCGGCCAGCACAGAGTCGATGGCCTGCTCGGCCTGTTTGAGCGGGAATCCGAGGCCGGTGAGCGCCTCCACCACCTGCTCGCGCACCGGGGTGATGACCGGGGTGGGCGTGCTGCCGGGCGGACCGGATTGCACCGGAACGAGATTCACCTTGTCGCGCAACTCGACCACCATGCGTTCGGCGCCGCGCTTGCCGATGCCGGGCACCCGGGTGAGCGCCGCGACATTGCTTTCGGCGAGCGCCTTGCGCAGCGCCTCGGGTTCGAGCACCGCGAGCACCGCCATGGCCAGGCGCGGGCCGACGCCGGACACCGTTTGCAGCAGACCGAACAGGTCGCGCGCCTCGGTATCGGCGAAGCCGAACAGCGTCATCGAGTCCTCGCGGACGATCATCGCGGTGTAGAGCCGGGTTTCCTCGCCGCGGGTCAGCGTGGACAGCGTCGCAGGGGTGACATTGAGCCGGTAACCGATGCCGGCCGCCTCGATCACCGTGTGGTCGAGGGCGATTTCCAGCACCTCACCGCGAACCGACGCGATCACCTCTTTACCGCCTTCCGTTGTTCGGCAAGCCGTTCCGCGTACTTGCGTTGCGCCTCGGCCGCTTGGGCTTCGGCCTTGGCCATCCGCTCGATCAGCGGCGCCCGCCAACAATGGCAGATGGCCAGGGCGAGCGCATCCGCCGCGTCGGCCGGTTTCGGCGCGACCTGCAGTCCTAGTATTCGGGTAACCATGGCCGTGACCTGCGCCTTGTCCGCGGTGCCGTTGCCGGTGACCGCGGCCTTCACCTCGCTGGGCGTGTGGAACGCGACCGGTATGCCGCGGCGCGCGGCCGCCAGCGCAATCACTCCGCCGGCCTGCGCGGTGCCCATCGCGGTACGCACATTGTGCTGGGCGAAGACCCGTTCGATCGCGACGGCCCCCGGTTTGTGCGTGTCCAGCCACAATTCGGCGGCATCGGAAACCTGGAGTAGTCGCCGCGCGAGGTCCATGTCGGGTGGAGTGCGGACGACATCGACGGCGATGGCGGTCACCTTCCGGCCGATACCGCCCTCGACGATGCTGAGGCCGCATCGGGTGAGACCCGGGTCGACACCCATCACCCGCACGAAAACCCCTCTCGCAGACACGAACAACTGTTCGAGAGTTTAGCCGAGGGAAGGGGTCGCGCAGTCCAGCGACACGGATGCCCGCTCCTCCCGCCCGGAGGTACGCCGCAATAACGCCGGACGAAGCGGGATCCGCAGAAAATGCTGCGCGGTGCGCGTCGCCGCCGCCGTCACGCCGTGCCGTATGCCCGCGCGTTTCATTGCGTGCTGGAAATCCGAGCAGCTCCGGATTCGTAAGGCGTGCAGCTCACTCGTCCACTGGATCCGGGACGAGGCGGTACACCCGCAGGATCAATGCTTCGCGGTCACGCTGTGCGGTGCACCGCATTCAGATTCGACGGTTAGTGCCGGCCCGCGAGGCGGCCTGTCCGACGGTTCATGCCGAGCCGGAAAATCCGAGTAGCTCCGGGTTCTTGGCGCGGGTGGCCCATTCGCGGGCCGGGTCGGTGACGAGGCGGCGGGCGCGGAGGTCCAGTAGACCGCTGACGTTGGTGACGGTGGCGGCGACTTCGCCGTCCATGCGGGTGAGGATTTGTTCGACGCGGTAGGTCTTGCCGGTTCCCCACAACCAGTGGCAGGACACGTCGACCGCGTCGCCGCCGCGTAGTTCCTTGTGGAATTTGATCGTCGTCTCGAGGTTGACCGGTCCGAACCCGTCCGCGATCAGCTCGTCGACCGAGATGCCCGCGGCCTGCACGCAGGCGAAACGGGAGTGGTCGGCGAACTGGTGATACGCGGCGCCGGTGACATGCAACTGCGGATCCAGATCGGACACACGAACTTCGATACGCGTACTGAAGGGCACGTGGCCGACTATGCCAGCACCCACCGACAAGTTCGGGCACCCAGGTTGCCTGGAGCCGATTCACAGGGTGTCTCGAGGAACGGTGTCGACAATGCCGTACGTGTCTGCCCCTGGAGTGCCGTTTGCCGCGCCCGCGATCCCGGCGCCACCGCCGCCCCCGCAGCTGCCGTCGGCGAATCTGAATCCGAACTACCAGAACACCTTTCACCACGGAATTTCGCTGCTGCACGGATGGCTGCCGCTGACCGTCGAACTCGTCGCGGTGGCGTTGCTGCTGCTCGCCGTCGCGCGGAGAACGCGGCGGTGGTGGGTGATCCAGGTGCCGGTGTGCGTGCTGATCGGCGTGGCCGGGGCGCTGGTCGCGCGGTGGTATGTGTCGAATCAGGGGCTGGCGTCCGATCCGGCGCCCGCGTTGCTGTGGGCGTGCATCGGCGCGACGGCGAGTGCACTGGCCGTCGCGGTGCTCGGCTGGCCCGGCGCGCGGTGGTGGCGGCGCGGAGTGGCTCTGCTCGCCATTCCGCTGGCGCTGATCAGTACCGGGATCGTGCTCAATCAATGGGTCGGCTACTACCCCACCGTGCAGGCCGCGTGGGGCGCGGTGACCGCCGGTCCGCTGCCGCACCAGACCGATCTCGACGCGCTGGACGGCCTGCGCGACACCGACGTCCAGACGGGCAAGGTCGTACCGGTCCGAATTCCCGACTCGGGCAGCGGTTTTCCGCATCGCACCGAATACGTCTACCTGCCGCCGGCCTGGTTCGCCGGGCCGAAGCCGCCCACGTTGCCGGTGGTCATGATGATCGGCGGCGAGTTCAACACGCCCGCGGACTGGATGCGCAGCGGGCAGATCATGCCCGCCGTCGACCAGTTCACCGCCGCCAACGGTGGCCGCGCGCCGATCCTCGTCTTCGTCGACTCCAGCGGCAGTTTCAACAACGACACCGAATGCGTGAACGGCCCACGCGGCGACGCCGCCGACCACCTGACCCGAGATGTGCCGGGCTACCTCGAATCCGAGTTCGGCGCGTCCGCCGATCCCGCGCAGTGGGCGGTGGTCGGCTGGTCCATGGGCGGCACCTGCGCCGTCGACCTGGCCGTCATGCACCCCGAACTGATCCGCACCTTCGTCGACATCGCCGGCGACATCGGCCCCGTCTCCGGCACCAAGGACCAGACCATCGCCCGCCTCTTCGGCGGCAACGCCGACCAGTGGGCCGCCTTCGACCCGATGACGGTCATGGCCAAGCACGGCCGATACACCGGCACCGCAGGGCTTTTCGACGACCTCACCCCGCCCCAGCGCCACCCGAACGGCAACGCCACCCCGCGCGCCAACCGTCCCCCGGTCGAGGACGACGACACCGCAGGCATGGGCGGCCACGACGGCATCATGGACACCGGCGAGGTCGGCGCCGCCGAAAAGCTCTGCGACCAGGGCCGCGAGGTAGGCATCGACTGCACCATCCACACCACCCAGGGCGGCCACACCTGGCAATTCGCCTCGGCCGCCTTCACCTCCTCCCTCCCCTGGATCACCGCCCGCCTAGGCCTCCCAACTCCCAACCCCACCTGACCCCCACCGCACAGTGCCCCCACTCGCCCTCAGCCACGGCCATCACCCGTCGACCACCCGCCGCACACTCAGACCTCGCCAATCCGACTGCCGCCCTTCGACACCCACCACTCCAGACCAACGGGACATGAGGGTGTGCCTACTCGCACTTTGCCACCATCATGTCCCGTTGATCATGGTGTGCCGAGCGGACTGCCGATCCAATCCGCCGAGCGTCGCCTAGATTTCGTTCGACCAGTGGAATTGCGTGCGGGCGTTGGCCTGACGAAACTCGCGCGACGACAACGCGATTGAAGCCCGGCCTCAGGCGGGGGCGAGGGTGCGGGTGAAGGTGCGGCGGTAGGCCTGGGGGGAGACGCCGATGGCCTCGTGCAGGTGCTGGCGCAGGGAGGTGCCGGTGGCGAAGCCGACCTCGCCGGCGATGCGGTCGACGGTCATGTCGGTGGATTCGAGGAGGTGGCGAGCGCGGAAGAGTCGCTGCTGGATGAGCCAGCGGCCGGGGCTCATACCGACCTCCTCGCTGAAGCGGCGGGCGAAGGTGCGCTTGCTCATGCGCGCGGTGGCGGCGAGTTCGTCGACGGTGAGCGGCAGGTGGAGGTTTTCCAGTGCCCATTGCCGGGCGGCGGCGGTGCCCGCAGAGGTGGGCGGCGGAACGGGCTGCTCGATGTACTGAGCCTGGCCACCCTCGCGCCAGGGCGGCATGACGCAACGCCGGGCGACCGCGTTGGCCACCGCACTGCCGTGATCGCGGCGCACGAGATGCAGGCACACGTCGATGCCCGCCGCCGCGCCCGCGGAGGTGAGTACGTCATCGTCGTCGACGTAGAGCACGTCGGGATCGAGCCGGACGCGCGGGAACGTGCGCCGGAACAGCTCGGCCTCGCGCCAGTGGGTGGTCGCGGGACGACCGTCGAGCAGACCCGCGGCCGCCGCCACGAACGACCCGGTGCAGATGGCGACGAGCCGCGCGCCGGGCCGGATCCGGGCGAGCGCGTCGCGCACTGGTCGGGGCAGATCGCCGCCGAGGGTCATCCGGATGTCGCAGGCAGGCAGGATCACCGTGTCGGCGGTGTCGAGAATGCTGCTGTCGTGTGCGACGGCGATCGAGTAATCCGCGACGGTTCGCACCGGCTGACCGTCGAGCGAACAGGTGCGGATCTCATAGCGTCCGTCGGCACTGCCGAACACCCGGGTGGGGATGCCGAGCTCGAACGGATAGACCCCGTCCAGCGCCAGCACGACGATCCGATGCGCCGAAGGCTTCATGGCACGATCATATCGAAGAATGGCAATCGTGCCATTTTCCCGCCGGGGCCAACCGAGAAAACTCGATGCCATGAACGAAACCATGCGTGCGATCAGTCAGAACACCCTCGGCGGCCCGGAGGTCCTCACCGAGGTGCGACTCCCCCGCCCCGTTCCCGGTCCGGGCGAGATCCTGGTCAGGGTGCGCGCGGCCGGCCTCAACCCGACCGACTGGAAGCACCGGGCCAACGTCGCCTTCCTCCCGGCACCGCCGTTCGTCCTCGGCTGGGACGCGTCCGGAGAGGTCGCCGCGACCGGCGTCGGCGTGACCCTGTTCCAACCGGGCGACGAGGTCTTCGGCATGCTGCCCTACCCGAACGGCCATGGCGCACTGGCCGAATACGTCGTCGGCCCGGCCCGCGCCTTCGCCCGCAAACCCGCGAGCCTGGATCACGTACAGGCCGCCGCGATCCCGCTGGCCGCACTGACCGCGTGGCAGGCGCTGGTCGACACCGCCGATCTGCAGGCCGGACAGCGGGTGCTGATTCACGCGGCGGCAGGCGGCGTCGGGCACTTCGCCGTCCAGATCGCCAAGGCCCGTGGCGCCTACGTCATCGGCACGGCCAGCGCGCCCAATCACGAATTCCTGCACGGCATCGGCGCGGACGAGGCGATCGACTACCGCACGACCGATATCGCCGAGGCGGTTCGCGACGTGGACGTGGTGCTGGATTCGGTCACCGACGACAACAGCGTCCGCTCACTGCGCACGCTGCGTCCGGGTGGCGTGCTGGTCACGTTGCGCCCGATCGGCGACGTCGATCTCGCGGCCGAGGCGAGCAAGCTCGGCGTGCGCGCGCTGCGCATGCTGGTGGAGGACGACCACGCGGGCATGGTCGCGCTGGCCGGGCTGGTGGACTCCGGCCGGTTGCGTCCGACGATCGCGGGCACGTTCCCACTGACCGACGCCGCGAAGGCACACGCGTTGGGCGAGACGGGCCGCACCGTCGGCAAACTGGTTGTCACTGTCCCCTGACACCGAAACTTTTTCCGCGCGGCGCTTCGGTGAATCCACGAAATCGGGACGGTCACGCTTCTACCATCCGATGATGAGCACTGTTGTGAAGGCTGTCCTCGAGGGCGGGCCGAAAGACATGCCCGCACGTATCGTTCCCATCACCCCGCCGGGAATCGAGCTGAAAGTCCCGTTCAAGGGTGGTTACGAGCACTTCAAGGTGACCGGTAAGGAGAAGGACACCCCGGAGGGGCGGTTGCGTGTTTACGAGTGGTCCAGCCGGACCGAGCTCCCGAAGTGACGCGCGAATAATCGTCCTGTGCGGCCGGTCGGATCATCGACCGGCCGCCTTCCCCTGGACCGCCCAGGCAACCACGGGCAACCTCTGGACAAAAGCGTAACCAATTGGTTACGCTTTTGCGGTGGACGAAGTGGCGAGCGCGATCGCCGATCCGGTGCGGCGGGAGATCCTGACGCTGTTGCGCGGGACCCGGCTCACCGCGGGTGAGATCGCGGGGCAGTTCGAGATCAGCAGGCCCGCGATAAGCCGGCACCTGCGGGTGCTGCGCGAAAGCGGGCTGGTCCATGACGAACTCATCGGCAGACAGCGGTATTACGTGCTCGACCCGGAACCGTTGAACCAACTCGCCGACTGGATCGCACACTTCGACACCAGCACTGCGTGGGAGCACCGGCTCGACGCACTCGGCACCGAGGTCTACCGGACGCGCCGCGAGCACCGCGCCGCACCGGCCGACCGAAACCCCAAGGAGAACACGGGATGACCCTGCGACCCACCGGACGCCTGGACCGCGCCGACGGCAAGCGCGACCTGATCCTGACCCGGACCTACCGCGCGCCGATCGCGGACGTGTGGGCCAGCATCACCGAATCCGACCGCACCGCACGCTGGTTCGGCCCATGGGAGGGCGAGCCGGGCACCGGACAGAACATCAAGGTGCAGATGGCGCACGAGGAGGGCGCCCCCTGGTGCGACGCCCGCATCGACGCGTGCGAACCACCGCACCGGCTCGCGCTCACCACCACCGACAGCTACGGCAGCTGGCACCTCGAAGCAGTGCTCACCGAAACCGACGGCGTCACCGAACTCGTCTTCACCCACCACCTCGAGCCCGAGGCGAAGATCGCCGAGGTCGGCCCAGGCTGGGAGTACTACCTGGACGCACTCGGGGCGGCCCGCGCAGGCACGGACCGCCCCGAGTGGGACGACTACTACCCCTTCATGAGGGAGTACTACGAATCGCTGCCGGACTAGTCGTCCAGCTGCGCCAGGATCTCGTCGGAGATGTCGACGTTGGTGTACACGTTCTGCACGTCGTCGCTGTCCTCGAGCGCGTCGACCAACTTGATCACCTTGCGCGCGCCGTCGGCGTCGACCTCGACCGACACCGACGGCTGGAAGCCGGATTCGGCGGAGTCGTAATCGATTTCGGCGGCCTGCAACGCCTTGCGCACCGGGATCAGGTCGCCCGGTTCGCTGATGATCTCGAACGAATCACCGAGGTCGTTGACCTCCTCGGCGCCCGCGTCGAGCACGGCCATCAGCACGTCGTCCTCGGACAGGCCGTTCTTCTCCAGCGTCACGACGCCCTTGCGGTGGAACAGGTACGACACCGAACCCGGGTCGGCCATGTTGCCGCCGTTGCGGGTCATCGCGACCCGGACCTCGCCCGCGGCACGGTTGCGGTTGTCGGTCAAGCACTCGATCAGCACCGCGACACCATTGGGGCCGTAGCCCTCGTACATGATGGTCTGCCAGTCGGCGCCGCCGGCCTCTTCACCACCGCCGCGCTTGCGGGCACGCTCGATGTTGTCGTTGGGCACCGACGACTTCTTCGCCTTCTGGATGGCGTCGTAGAGCGTCGGGTTGCCGCCGGGGTCACTGCCACCCGTGCGGGCCGCCACCTCGATGTTCTTGATCAACTTGGCGAAGAGCTTGCCACGCTTGGCGTCGATCCCCGCCTTCTTGTGCTTGGTGGTGGCCCATTTGGAGTGGCCGCTCATTCCCTACTTCCTTCAGGTCGATGGCACGTTCGGTGGTGTGTACCGTACCGGCCTGGCCGGACGAACAACTTCTCCAGCCTACTCGGCCGGTCGCGGCGGTCTGAACAGCGCGTGAACTACGCGTCCCGGACCAGGTCCACGAACATCCGGTGCACGCGCAGATCGCCGGTGACCTCCGGGTGGAACGACGTCGCCAGCACGTTGCCTTGGCGCACTGCCACAATGCGGCCGGCGAACGGCCCGTCGGGCACGGTCGCGAGCACCTCCACGCCGTCGCCCGCCCGTTCCACCCAGGGCGCCCGGATGAATACCGCGCGCATCGGTCCGTCGTCGAGTCCGGTGAAGTCCAGGTCCACCTCGAAGGAGTCGACCTGACGGCCGAAGGCGTTGCGGCGCACCGTCATATCGATGCCGGACAGGTGCTGCGCGTCCGGCCGGGTGTCGAGCACCTCGTCCGCCAGCAGGATCATGCCCGCGCAGGAACCGAAGGCGGGCATGCCATCTCGCAGTCGCGCGCGCAGCGGTTCGAGCAGTTCGAAGACTTCCAGGAGCTTGCTGATGGCGGTCGATTCGCCGCCGGGCAGGACCAGCGCGTCGACCGCGGCCAGCTCGGCGGCGCGGCGGACCAGCACGGGCTCGGCGCCGCAGTGCGCGAGGGCCGCGATGTGCTCACGCACGTCACCCTGCAGGGCCAGCACGCCGATGGTGGGGGCCTGCGCGAGGTCGGCGGCGGCAGGGGCGGCGACCGGGGAAGCGTTCACGTCGGAAAGTTTACGAGCCGTCGCGGTGTGGGCCTGCTCACGGTCTCCGTCAGGGTTCCGTCAACGGCAGGGGCTGTGCGCGCGAAACGGGTCGACACTCTCAGGGTGATAGCTGTGTTGCCGCGCAAGGTCCCCGCGCCGCGCGGAGGGGCGAAGGGTGTCCGGGCCCGCAAGGGGCTGACCGTGCCGACCGGATTGGCGGGGCTTTCCCTCGACGCGATGGCGTCGGTGTCCTACGGTCCCGAGGCGATCGTGCTGGTGCTGGCCGCGGCGGGCGGGGCGGGGCTCGGGCTGACGCTGCCGGTGACGTTGGCGATCGCGGCCCTGCTCGCGGTGCTGGTCGCCTCGTATCGGCAGGTGATCGCGGCGTTCCCGAACGGTGGTGGGGCGTACGCGGTGGCCAAGGCCCATCTCGGGCATCGGACCAGTTTGACCGCCGCGGCCTCGTTGATCATCGACTACGTGCTGAACGTCGCGGTGTCGATCGCGGCCGGTGTCGCGGCGCTGACCTCCGCCTTTCCGGCGTTGCTGCCGTACACGGTGTGGTTGTGCGTGGCGATTCTGGTGGGCATCACGGGGTTGAATCTGCTCGGGATCACCGAGAGTGCTCGGGCGTTCATGGTGCCGACCGTGGTGTTCGTCGCAGGGATCTGCACGGTGATCGTCGCGGGGTTGCTGCGGTCCGAGCCCGCGAGTCTCAGCCAGGGCGCCGCGACGGTGCTGGACGCGCACACCGTCGGAGTTCTGTTGCTGCTCAAGGCTTTCTCCAGTGGGTGTGCCGCGTTGACCGGCGTGGAGGCGATCGCGAACGCGGTGCCGAGCTTCGAGGCGCCGAAAGTTGTTCGCGCGCAACGGGCCGAGGTGGCGCTGGGGGCCCTGCTCGGGGTCATGCTGATCGGGCTCGCGGTGCTGATCGAGAAGTTCGAGGTACGTCCGATCGAGGGCACCACGGTGTTGTCGCAGTTGACCGAGGCCGCACTCGGACATGGAATCGGTTACTACGTAGTGCAATTCGCGACGGTCGTGTTGCTGGCGCTGGCCGCCAACACCTCCTATGGCGGGCTGCCTACGCTCACCAAGATTCTCGCCGACGACAACTGCCTGCCGCATCGATTCGCGGTCAGCTCGCCACGGCAGGTGTACCGATATGGCGTGCTGACCCTGGCCATCGCGGCGGGCGTGCTGCTGATCGGCGCGAACGGCAAGATGAACGCGCTGGTCCCGCTGTTCGCGATCGGGGTGTTCGTCGGGTTCACCATCGCGCAGGTCGGCATGGTGCGGCATTGGCTGCTGCACAAGACGTCGGGTTGGCGATGGCGGATGGCGCTCAACGGATTCGGGGCGCTGCTCACCTTCATCGCCGCAATCGTCACCACCGCAATGAAATTCACCGAGGGCGCGTGGTTGATCGTGTTGATCCTGCCGGTACTGGTGGTCGGGATGGAGCGAATTCGCGACACCTATGGCAAGATCGGCGCGTTCCGGCGCTCCGACGAGGTACCGCCGCCGCCGCGACCGCGCGACGCCGTCATCGTCGTGCCGGTGTCCGAGGTGTCCGACCTGAGCTGCGAGGCGCTGTCCGCGGCGCTCTCGATCGGCAAGGACGTTGTCGCGGTGCATGTTTGCCTGCCCGGCGAGTCGATCAAGGCGTTCACCAAGGCGTGGGAGGCATGGCATCCCGAGGTGCGGCTGGTGCTGCTCGAGGACAGCGACGCCACCGTCGGCGGGCCGGTCGCGCGCTATGTGCGGGACAACTTCGAGGGGCGGCGCAAGGTCGTCGTCATCGCCGAGGTCGACCCGCCGGTCGGCTGGAACCGCGTCCTGCCCAGCCATCGCAGCGATGAACTCGAACGCGTGCTGCGCCGTATGACCGACACAGTGGTCTGCCACCTGCGCGTCCAGGTGGGATAGAGCCTGAGTGAATTCAGGCGGCCGCGGTGGTGTGCGTCGGCCACACGCACACCACTGCGGTCGACAAATCGCTCGCGGTTCGGTACGCCGAGATTGCCGGCCAGGCCGATGCGCACCAATTCACCCGCCGCGCAGCTGTTTGCCAGCGATTCCTGCCGCCACGGGCCAGGCAGGCGCGCACCAATTCACCTGCCGCGGAGCTGCTTGCCAGGGACTCCTGCCGCCACGGACCGGGCCGGTGCGCATCGATTCACCTGCCGCTCAGCAGCTGTTTGGTGGCAATTCCTGCCGCCGCGTGCCATGACACGCGCGGCGGCCGGCGGTCAGTCGCGGAGGTTACGGATGAGGCCTTCCTGGACCACCGCTGCGACCATCTGCCCTTCGCGGTTGAAGATCTTGCCGCCGGTGAGCGCTCGGCCGAAGCCGGCCGACGGCGACGATTGGTCGTAGAGCAGCCAGTCGTCGGCGCGGAACGGGCGCAGGAACCACATCGCGTGATCGAGGGACGCGTTCTGGGTCTGCTCGTCGGGGTGGGTCACCTTCGACGAACCGAGCAACGTCATATCGCTCATGTAAGCCAGCGTGCAGACGTGGAACAGCGGGTCGTCGGGCAGCGGGTGCCGGTAGCGGAACCACACCTGCTGCTGGGAGACCACGCCGTCGCGGCGGGTCACCTGGTCCTGCGGGACCGTGCGGATGTCCCAGTGTTCCCACTCGCGCATCGCCCACAGGCGTTCCGGGCTCATCGTGATGCTCGCGTCCGGGAGCTCGTCCGGCGGCTGCACCGGCGGCATCTCGTCCTGATGCTCCGGGCCCTGGTCGCCGGTGTGGAACGACGCCGACATCGTGAAGATCGCCTGACCGTCCTGCACACCGGTGACCCGGCGGGTGCAGAACGAGCGTCCGTCCCTGATCCGTTCGACGAGATACACCGTCGGCTGGTCCGGGTTACCCGGACGCAGGAAGTATCCGTGCAGCGAATGCACCTGATACCGCTCCTCGACCGTGCGCACCGCCGACACCAGCGCCTGGCCGGCAACCTGTCCGCCGAACGTGCGCGGAAGCTGAGTCTTCGTGGACGCCCCACGGAAGATGTCGCGCTCGAGCCGCTCTATCTCCAGCGCCTCTTCGATTGTCGCCATGGGCTGAGATTAACTCGCCACGTCGTCACGGTCGTCCTCGGCCGTCGGGTGATCCGCCAGCAATGAGGTTCCGGTCCCCGGTCGGGTCGTGCGGCGAGATGACCGGGCCGAGCTACCGCGCGGGTTCGGCCCGTCAGTTCCCTTCGAACTGAGCGAGCATGCGGCGCCATCTCCGTTTGCGGGTGCCGCCGACTCGGCACGTCCGCTTGGTTTGCTCTGATTGACCGGTGCCACAGTTCGTTCCGATCACTCAGGACGCACTCGTCGAACGTCTCGTCGAGCGGGTCCGCACTCTGCCCGGCCGTCGGGTGATCGCCATCGACGGCGCCGATGCGGCCCGTCCCCTCGATTTCGCCCACCGCACCGCCGCCGCGTTGCGTGACACCGGCAGATCTGCCGAGGTGGTCTCGCTGCACGACTACGTCCGTCCGGCATCGCTGCGGGTGGAGTTCGGCCGCGACGACATTTCCTATCGGACCGCCTGGTTCGACTATGAAGCGCTCCGCCGCGAGGTCATCGACGCAGTGCACAAAGAGGGCCGCTGGCTCCCCGCCCTCTGGGACGAAGCCACCGACCGCTCCGCCCGCGCCACCATCCGCCCCGCCGCCGCCGACACCGTCCTCTTCATCGCCGGCCCCATGCTGCTCGACCACTACCTCGACTTCGACCTGACCCTGCATCTCCACATGTCCGAACAAGCCCTCCGCCGAACCACTCCACCCGAAGACCACTGGACCATCCCCGCCCTACTCCAAACCTCCCCCACCCCAACCTTCTTCGCCCGCTGGGACCACCCCGACCGCCCAGCCCTGCGCCTCACCGACTAACCTCCGACCCCGCCAGGATCCCACCAAAGAATCGCCTCCTTGCCTGCTGCCCCTTTGCCTCCTTGCTTCTTTTATCTCTTGTCTCGCGGCGTTTCCCGGAATCTCGTGACCGGTTGAATAGATAGATGCGCATATCCACGTAACCAGATGTGTCTATGCCTACGATCGAGCTCCAGCTCACGACTTGGTGTGCCACAGCAGTCGTCCTTTGCCGCCGAGCGGGCACAGCGGCGGGGCCACTCGTACTTTGCCGCAGCCACATCCCCCGCCAGCGCTCGCTAGTGTGGCCCGATGGGGAGTGAATGCGCCATCTGCGCGAAACATCAAGGGGTCGGGCCACTTGTCGGGCCGGTGATCTTCGAAAACGATCTGATCGTGGTCACCCATCGCCCCCTCGACCAGGCCTCCCCCGTCCCGGGCTACCTGTTCGTAGAAACCCGCCGCCACACCCCTACGGTCGCCACCCTGACCGACCCCGAAGCCGCGGCCGTAGGCATGGCGGTGACTCGCGCGGCCCGAGCCCTGCACGAAGAACTGGCCCCTGAGCACGTTTTCTCCGCCATCACCGGTCGCTCGGTCCCGCACTTCCACCAACACGTCTTCGCCCGCCCGCACGGCACCCCACCGACCACCCCCTGGACCGACGTCGACTCCTGGCCTGACTCCCCCCGAACCACCCCCACCGCCCTGAAACCCTTGTGCACCCGCCTCTCCAACCATTTCACCGGCTTTTGAGTGGCACACCACGGCGGGCCGCTCTCGGCGTTTGCCGCCACCCTGTGCCACTCGATGTGGGGCTAGACGAGGCGGTGGCCGCCGTCGGCGTGCAGGACGGTCCCGGTGATGAAGGGGTTGTGCATGAGGGCGAGCATGGCTTGGGCTATTTCGGCGGGGTGGCCGATGCGGCCTACGGGGAGGCGGGCGGAGAGTTGTTGGTGGCGTTCGGTTTTGGCGGAACCGGCGATGGCGTCCCAGATCGGGGTGTCGATCCAGCCGGGCGAGACGACGTTGACGCGGGTGGGGGCGAGTTCGACGGCCAGGGCGTAGGCGAGGGATTCGAGGGCGCCGTTGGCGGCGGCGACGATCGAGGAGCCGGGGCTGGGGCGGTAGGCGGCGATGCCGGAGGTGAAGGTGAGCGAGCCGCCGGGGGCGATGCGGGCGTGTTTGGCGAGGAGGGCGGGGCCGATCAGCTTGGCGTCCAAGGTCTTTCGGGCCAGGTCTACGTCGAACGAGGCGACGGGCTGGTACACGCCCTCGACGTCGACCGCGGTGGTCACCACGTGGTCGACCTGGCCGACCTCGGTGAACAGTCGCTCGATGTCGGCCTCGATGGTGATGTCGGCGACGAGAGACCGCACCTTGCCCGGCCCCTCGGGCAACGCGCGTTCCGTGTCGGCGAGCCGATCAGCGGAGCGACTGGCGATGACTACCTCCGCGCCCTCCCCCACAAGGGCGGCGGCCAACGCCGCGCCCATGCCGGAGCTGCCGCCGATAATGACGACTCGTTCCGCTGTTGTGGTGCTAACTGTCATGCCTCCACCCGACCATCGCGCTGGCCGAGTGTCCATGTCGCGCTATCGAATTCGCGTTAGCGCCGACCTAACACCGCAGGTAGGCACCGCACCGAGCGAGGGTGTGCGCACGGAAGACGAGTGAGCCGCACGCCTTTTGATTTCCCGCACCAGAAATCGCATGCAATTCTCGGTGCGGGAAATCAAGAGGCGTGCGGCTGTGTGCCAAACGGCGGAATCAGGCAGCGCAGGCCGGGGACTGCTGATTGAGGTTGGCGAGAGCACCGCAGGCCCAGGACTTCTGGACCTTCCACTTGCCGCCGTCGAGCACGAACGGCACGTCGACCACGTTCTCCTGGCCGTTGACGGTGAATTTCCCTTGAGCGCTCACGGATTCACCGAAAACGGTAACCCCGGTGATCTCGGCCTTGGCGTTCGCCTGCTTGAACGCCTCGGCCAGCCGGTTGGGCAGGTCCGGGTCGGCCTCGATACCCTGCACGAGGTCCAGCTTCTCCGCGCTGGGCACCGCCGGATCCAGCGCCTTCTGCAGCAGCGCGTTCAACTCGTCGACGGTCGGCGGCGCGGGCGTGTTCGCGGTGGCAGTCGCGCTGGTCGAAGTGCGGGAAGGCTTCGGCGGATCCGACTTGTCGTCGCTACCGCAGGCCGTCAGGCCCAGTGCGGCCACCACGGCCAAGCCGGCAATCGCCATGCGTCCGGTCTTACGAAGCTTCAACTGCTCGTCCTTTACGTTCGGCTGATACATCGACGGTGATGCGGCACGAGCAACCAGCGCAGTGGTCGACAGGCATCGAAACGTCAAGCTACCCAGCACAATTGTGAGAACAATAAGACGATGGTGAGGTCCGGAGAAGAGTCCGCCCAGACCGCGTTCAATCCGCGCTGTACCGGGTCGAAACGCTGAGCAAGAGATTCGTCAGCCGCACATAGGACAACTGCGGAACGGAAGTCACCAGCCGTTCGAATACCCACCTACTCACCAACTCGAAAGTCGGCCGGAACGAGAATTTCTCGGTCCAACGCCGGCCAACTCGACAACGACCGCGTCGATCACGCTGTCGAGTTCGTCGGTGTCGATGAACCACCCCCGATCACCGAGCTGGTCATCCTCGAAGTCGAACCCGACCCGCAACTCGACGTCGAACGGCGCCCCGGGCGATCGGACCGCAACCCCGCGGGCTCGTCGCACCGGCGACGGAAGACCTTGCCGCGCAGCGAATTCGCGTGTGATCTCGATCGTGAACATGCGGGCAGAGTAGTCGAACTCGATCGGGCGCTCAGCGTCGACAACGGCGCGGAGGCCTCAGGTTCGGTCGGCGGTCGCTCGCCAGTTCGGATTGGTAGCCACGACATCGACCAGCGCGCGTACTGCCGGATTTCGGATGGGGACCCGCCAGATCGCCACGTAGGTGACCTCGACGGGGCCGCCGCGGAGTGGGCGCCAGGTGAGGCCGGGGTGGTGGGCGGGGCGGGAGGTGCTGAGGCCGATGACGTCGGGGCGGGAAGGGAGGACGGCGAGCATTTGGGCGTGGCCCATGGCGCTGTCGCTGAGCCGGACTCGGGCGCCCCTGGCGTGGAGGGTGCGCAACAGTTCGTCGTGCAGGCCCGGGGCGGAGTCTCTGGCGAACAGGATCAGTTCGCGGTCGGTGAGATCGGTGGGGTCGATCTCGGCATGATCCGTGAGCGGGTGGGCCGAAGACATCAGGACGCCGAGTTCGTCGCGGGCGATCGGCTGCTGGGCGAAACGGTCGGGCAGCGCGACCGGAGCGCGGACGAGGGCGAGGTCGACTTCGTCGTCGTCGAGCAGCCGGACCTGGTCCGCGGTGGTTCCGCCGGTGAGCACCATGCGGGTGCCGGGCGGCAGCAATTCCTCGATTCGTGCAGGGAGCCAAGGGGGTACGCCGTTCAGCAATCCGAACCGCAGCACCGGCGCGCCCGCCGCGGACGCACGCCGGGTCTCCCGCACCACCGCGTCCACCGACCGCAATACCTCGCGCCCGGTCCGGAACAGCACCTCCCCCGCCGCCGTCAATTCGACCCGCGGATCCCGATTGAGCAGCGCCCCGCCCATCTCCCGCTCCAGCACTTTGATCTGCTGGCTGAGCGTCGGCGTGGAAATGAACAGCCGCTCCGCCGCCCGCCGGAAATGCAACTCCTCCGCCAGCACCACGAAGTACCGCAACTGCCGCAACTCCACGACCGCCTACGCCCCCGCACCCTCGATCAGCCGCGTACAGCCGACACCCACATCAATTCCCGCCATACCACCGACGCTACTGCCCCGCAGCGCAACCAGGCTTCGCAGGCCGTGGCTCCGACACCTTCCTACCGGCATACCGGTTTCACCCCTCCAGCCTCACGAACCAACGCTGCCCACAACGCACGCAATCCCGGGGATTCCCGCCCGCTACAGTCCCGCTGAGCCCAGACGAGGCGCAATGGGTTGTCCGCCACCAACCAATTCATGATCACCGGGAACTGATGCCAGTGCCTTCTCGACGGATGCCAGCACCAGTTCCCCCTGATCTTGAAACCCGACCCCGACAGACAAACAGGCAGGGACTCCGCGGAGTCCCTGCCCGTACAACGCTCAAATCGCCCGCACGGGGCGGGAATTCACCAACCGCGCTCGGCCAGCCGGTGATCGACCGGCAGTTCCTCGACGTTGATGCCGACCATCGCCTCACCCAGTCCCCGCGAAACCTTCGCGAGCACATCGGGGTCGTCGTGGAAGGTCGTCGCCTTGACGATCGCGGCCGCCCGCTCGGCCGGGTTGCCCGACTTGAAGATGCCGGAGCCGACGAAAACACCCTCGGCACCGAGCTGCATCATCATCGCGGCGTCGGCGGGGGTGGCGATACCGCCGGCGGTGAACAGCACGACGGGCAGCTTGCCGGTCTCGGCGACCTCGCGAACCAGCTCGTAGGGCGCCTGCAACTCCTTGGCGGCGACGAACAGTTCGTCGGCGGGCAGCGAGGACAGCCGGCGGATCTCGCCGCGGATCTTGCGCATGTGCGTGGTCGCGTTGGACACGTCGCCGGTGCCTGCCTCGCCCTTGGAGCGAATCATGGCCGCGCCCTCGGTGATTCGGCGCAGCGCCTCACCGAGGTTGGTGGCGCCGCAGACGAAGGGAACGGTGAAGTTCCACTTCTCGATGTGGTTGGCGTAGTCGGCGGGGGTGAGCACCTCGGACTCGTCGATGTAGTCGACGCCGAGGCTCTGCAGGATCTGCGCCTCCACGAAGTGGCCGATGCGGGCCTTCGCCATGACCGGGATGGAGACGGCGGAGATGATGCCGTCGATCATGTCCGGGTCGCTCATCCGGGACACGCCGCCCTGCGCGCGGATGTCGGCGGGCACCCGCTCCAGCGCCATCACCGCGACCGCGCCGGCGTCTTCGGCGATCTTGGCCTGGTCGGCGGTGACCACGTCCATGATCACCCCGCCCTTCAGCATCTCGGCCATGCCGCGCTTCACGCGGGCGGTGCCGATGGTCTGGGTGGTCTCGGGCGTCGTCACGGCAAACTCCTGGGTCATCTGCGCCAATCGGGGTCGCAAGGGATGGAATCGACCCAATTCTAGGCGGGCCACCCAGGCCACTTGATAGCCAGTCGGAGATGACTGGCCTTGTCACCTACCAGGGGCTCTGCCCGTCGGCGTGCCGCACTGGACCGCTCGGCCGGGCCACGGAACCGGATTCACCGGGCGGCGGGGCGGTTTCACCGTCCCCGCTAACTTCCGGCGGCGACTCAGAGCGGGCCGACCACCAGCAACTGTGCCCAATACTCGGCGGCGGCGGGACCGATGAGGGGCAGCAGGAAATCGAACAACAGGTAGGACATGTACTACGTACCTCCGCACACCGAGCGCTTTCCCCACGACGCGTGGGGGACGCGGCACCGAAATCACCGTGCCTTGCGACAAGCACTACCCAGCCCGCGTCGATCCAGTCGCGACCGTAGCACGATCGTGAAACACATCACATCCGCGTCAGCGGATCGAGCGGACCTCGGGATCTGCGACGCCGGCCGCGGCGGCCGCGGCTTCGGGCAGCAGCTGATCGAGGTTGTAGGGGTAGACGGTTTCGCCCGAGCGATCCAGTCGGACGATGTCGTCGGCGGTGCACCATTTGCTACCGGTGATCGAGCGGCGTTCGATGGTGGTCAGGTTTGCGGCCTGCGGTTCGTAGGCGGGCACGCGCAGGGCGAAGAACAGCTCTTCGGAGCGGATCAGGTCGCCGTCGAACGGAAACACCGCGACGCGACGCCAGATCGGCCCGCGCAGGCTGTCCGGGTCGGCCTTGTGCCCGGTCTCCTCGTACAGCTCGCGGACGGCGGCGTCGCGCAGCGACTCCCCGGGGTCCACGCCGCCGCCGACGGTGAACCAGAACGAGATATCCGGCGTCTTCGGGTCGTTGCCGCGCATGAGCAGGGTGCGGCCCTGTTCGTCGAACAGCACGATGCGCGCCGTGGTGCGGGTGGTGTCGACGGTGAGCCCGGTGGACGCGGCCGGATTGGCCCGCTCGGTGATCTCGAAGTAGGTGGGCAGCGGCGCGGTGCCGCCGAGGTGCAGGATGCGCACCGATCGCCGGGTGCGCAGCGCGAGGGTGTCGCGGACGGCGTCGTTGTGGAAGCGGCGCGCGATGAGCACTCGCGCCTCCGCGTCGGCCAGCTCGGCCACCATCTGCGGCCGCAGCTTCTCGATGTCGATCGTCGACAGCGCCGCGGAGAGCTGGTTCTCCACCGTCTCCCGATCGGCCCTGGAGACGCGTTCGGCCCGATCCGCCAGCAGCGCAAGCACTTTGCCCCGATCGGCCAGCTCCGGATCGGCCACCGGACCCGAGATCGCCAGCGCGACCGAGCGAGCGACCACCGCCCGCCGGGCCAGCGCCGCGTCCAGCGCCTGCCAGGACTGATCCGAGCGCACGTGCAGCCGATCGAGCCGGTTGGCGGTCGAGTAGGCCCAGATACCGATCGCGACGATGACCGCCGCGATCAGCGCGAGAACGAGCACCGTGGTGGCGGAGAAGGTGATCATCCGGCGGCTCGCACCCTGGTGTCGCCGACGGTCACCGTCTCGTAGACGCGCAGGATCTGCTCGGCCACCACCGGCCAGTCGTACTCGCCGACCACCTGGGTCGCGGTGTCCACCAGCGCGGCCCGGCGACCGTCGTCGGTGAGCACCTCGTCGATCGCCCGCGCCAGCGCCGCCGAATCACCCACCGGCACAAGGGCGCCCGCGGCTCCGTCGCGCAGCACCCGCCGGAACGCGTCCAATTCGCTTGCCACCACGGCGGTTCCGGCCGCCATCGCCTCGATCAGGATGATGCCGAAGCTCTCGCCGCCGAGATTGGGCGCGACGTACACGTCCGCGCTGCGCATCGCCGAGGCCTTCTCCGCGTCCGAGACCTGCCCGAGGAAGCGCAGATGCCCGGCGAGCGGACCCGCTTCCCGGCGCAACCGGTCCTCGTCGCCGCGCCCGACGATGAGCACCTCCAGCTCCCTGTGCTTGCGCACCAGTTCGGGCAGCGCGCCGAGCAGCACGTCCATTCCCTTGCGCGGCTCGTCGTAGCGGCCGAGGAACAGCACGGTCTTGCCCGCCCGCGGATACCCGGGCAGCATCGGAGCGCGCGCGAACGCGGGCACGTCGACCCCGTTGGGAATCTCCACCGCGTCGGACCCGAGCGCCTCCACCTGCCAGCGCCGGGCCAGCTCGGAGACGGCGATCCGGCCGCTGATCTTCTCGTGATAGGGCCGCAGCACACCCTGAAAAGTGCTGAGCACCAACGACTTCGTGGTCGAGGTGTGGAAGGTGGCGACGATCGGCCCCTCGGCGATCTTCAGCGCGAGCATCGACAGGCTCGGTGCGTTGGGCTCGTGGATGTGCAGCACGTCGAAGTCGTTGCCGTCGATCCAGCGCCGAATCCTGGTGTAGGCCATGGGCCCGAAGGACAGCCGCGCCACCGAACCGTTGTAGGGAATCGCGACCGCGCGACCGGCCGACACCACGAAATCGGGCAGCGGTGTGTCCTCCGAGGCGGGCGCGAGCACGCTCACCCGGTGTCCGCGTTCGATGAACACCCTGGCCAGCTCGACCACATGGGCCTGCACACCGCCGGGGACGTCGAACGAGTAGGGACAGACCATGCCGATCTTCATCGGGCGCCGTCCGAATGTGCCGTCGGGTCAACCGAATCCGGGCCGGCCGGGGCGACGGGCTCCGGCCGGTGGGGCTGCGCGGCGGCGATCCGGGCCAGCCGCTCCGCGGACAGATCGCTTTCCCACATCGGTTGCAGCATGTGCCAATCCGCCGGATGCGCGGCGATATTCGCCGCGAACCGGTCCGCCAGCTCCTGCGTGGCCGCCGCGACCCCGCTCGACACATCAATGGGCGGTTCGACTTTCATCCCCCAGCCCTCGCCGCCGTCGGCGGTGAACCAGGTGTGCACCGGCAGCAGCGGCGCCCCGGTCTCGATGGCCAGCTTGGCCGCACCGGCGGGCAGCCAGGTGCGTTCGCCGAAGAAGGTGACCGGCACCCCGCGACCGGTCAGGTCACGCTCCCCCATCAGGCAGATCGCCCTGTTCTCTCGCAATCGCTTCGCCAACTGCACGAACGGCGGCTGATCGGCGCCGGTCAGCGGCACGACCTCGAAGCCGAGACTTTCCCGGTAGGCGACGAACCGCTTGTACAGCGACTCCGGCTTCAACCGCTCGGCGACGGTGGCGAAGGTGCCGTGGTTCTGCACCAGCCACACCCCCGCCATGTCCCAGTTCCCGGAGTGCGGCAGCACCAGGACCGCGCCGCGGCCGGCCGCCAGCGCCGCGTCCAGATGCGACTTCCCTTCCAAGGCAAGCTCACCGATCGCCGCGTGGTCCATCGACGGCAGCCGGAACGCCTCACGCCAATACCGCGCGTAGGACCGGACGCTCGCCTGGATCAGCTCGTCCGGCACGTCCGCGGGCGTGCCGCCGATCACCCGAGCGAGATTGCGCCGCAGCTGATTCGGCTCGCCGCCGGCCCGGAACGCACGGTTCGCCTTGCCCGCTACCCGATCCGCGCCCGTGTCGAACAGCCGCAGCGCCGTCGCCTCGGGCAGCGCCCGCACCAACCGCCAGCCCGCCGCGTAACCGGCGTCGCTCAACCGCTCCCCGATACTCATGACCACTGCCCCGTTTCCCGCACCACACCACCACGATATGGCGGTCTCACGTCGCGTTCGCCGTTCCTGCCGTAGGGTTTTCGGGTGCGGTCGACGTGGCCAGCGGGATCACGTCGCGCGCGCCCGGCGACCTGCGCACCGCCAGCACCCGCTGACCCACCGTGATGATGCTGAGCACCGCGAGAATCCACATCGCGACATGCACCGCGTAGGTCAGCCAGTCCAGGCCCCAGTACCCGCCGATCCCGGTGAACCCCGCCCCGACCAGCACGATGATCAATCGATCCGGCCGCTCGATGATCCCGCCGTCGGCGGACAGCCCGCTCGCCTCCGCCCGGGCCTTCGCGTACGAGATCACCTGCGAGGTGACCAACACCACCAGCGTCGCCGCGAACAGCGGCTTGTGCTGCTCGTGATAGACCGCCCACCAAGCCAATCCGCCGAAGATCGCCCCATCGGCCATCCGGTCGCAGGTGGCGTCGAGCACCGCGCCGTACTTCGTGCCGCCGCCGCGCGCCCGGGCCATCGCGCCGTCGAGCATGTCGAACATGACGAACAACCAGATCACCATGGTCCCCCAGAACAGATGTCCGGACGGGAACAGGGTGACCGCGGCGGCGATCGACGCGGTGGTGCCGATGACCGTCACCGCATCCGGCGTGAGCCCGGTGCTCACCAGCGCTTTGCCCAGCGGCGCAGTCGCTTTGGCAAACGTATCGCGGCCGAAGAAGCTCAGCACTTCTAGTCGACTTCCTTCCAGGCTGCCGCCAGCAGCGCCCTAGTCTCGCGTAGCAACTGGGGCATGACCTTCGCGCCGCCGACCACGGTGATGAAGTTCGCGTCGCCGCCCCAGCGCGGGACGATGTGCTGGTGCAGATGGTCGGCGAGCGAACCACCGGCCACGCCACCGAGATTCAGGCCGACGTTGAAGCCGTGTGGCCGCGACACCCGCTTCATCACCCGGATGGCCTGCTGGGTGAACGCCATCAGTTCGGTGCCCTCGGCCAGCGTGAGGTCCTCCAGGTTGGCCACCTTGCGGTAGGGCACCACCATCATGTGGCCCGGGTTGTAGGGGTACAGGTTCAGCACCGCGTACACCAGCTCACCGCGGGCGATGACCAGGCCGTCCTCGTCGGACATCTTCGGGATGTCGGTGAACGGATGCCCGGTCGACGCGGGATCGGTCGAGGCCGCCTCCGCGATGTAGGACATCCGGTACGGCGTCCACAGCCGTTGCAGCCGATCGGGTTCGCCCGCGCCACGATCGACGATGCGGCCCTGATCGGCGTCGTTCAGCTCGGAGAGTCCGTCCGGCGCCGTGCGATCACTCATTGCGCACCCTTGATCTCGAAGCCCTCCGCGGTCGGCGAAGCGTTCTCCCGATTCGCGATCCATTCCACAATGGTGGCGACCGCGTCCGCGACCGGCACCCCGTTCACCTGGGTGCCGTCGCGGAACCGGAAGCTCACCGCGTCGGCGTTCACGTCCCGCTCGCCGGCCAGCAGCATGAACGGAACCTTCTGTGCGGTGTTGTTGAAGATCTTCTTCTGCATCCGGTCGTCGCTGCGGTCCACGTGTGCCCGCACGCCCGCGTCGTGCAGCAGCTCGATCACCCGATCCAGGTGCGGCGCAAAGGCTTCCGCGACCGGGATGCCGACCGCCTGGACCGGCGAGAGCCAGGCCGGGAAGGCGCCGGCGTAGTGCTCGGTGAGCACGCCGAAGAAGCGCTCGATGGAGCCGAACAGCGCGCGGTGGATCATCACCGGCCGCTGCTTGGTGCCGTCGGAGGCGGTGTATTCGAGGTTGAACCGTTCCGGCAGGTTGAAGTCCAGCTGGATGGTCGACATCTGCCAGGTGCGGCCGAGCGCGTCCTTGACCTGCACGGAGATCTTCGGCCCGTAGAACGCGGCGCCGCCCGGATCCGGCACCAGCTCGAGGCCGGAGGCGGAGGCCACCTTGGACAGGGTCTCGGTCGCCTCTTCCCACAGCTCGTCCGAGCCGACGAACTTGACCGGGTCCTTGGTCGACAGCTCCAGGTAGAAGTCGTCGAGGCCGTAGTCCTTCAGCAGCGCCAGCACGAATTGCAGGGTGCTGGTGAGCTCGGCGTGCATCTGCTCTTTGGTGCAGTAGATGTGCGCGTCGTCCTGGGTCATGCCGCGCACCCGGGTCAGGCCGTGCACCACGCCGGACTTCTCGTACCGGTACACCGAGCCGAACTCGAACAGGCGCAACGGCAGTTCCCGGTAGGACCGGCCGCGCGCCCGGAAGATCAGGTTGTGCATCGGGCAGTTCATCGGCTTGACGTAGTAGTCCTGGCCGGGCTTGCGGACGGTGCCGTCCTCGTTCAGCTCCGCGTCCAGGTGCATGGCCGGGAACATGCCGTCCTGGTACCAGTCCAGGTGACCGGAGACCTCGAACAGGTGCCCCTTGGTGATGTGCGGGGTGTTGACGAACTCGTAGCCCGCGGCCACGTGCCTGCGCCGCGAGTACTCCTCCATCTCCTTGCGGATGATGCCGCCCTTCGGGTGGAACACCGGCAGGCCGGAGCCGAGCTCGTCGGGGAAGCTGAACAGGTCCAGTTCGAGGCCGAGCTTGCGGTGGTCGCGGCGTTCGGCCTCGGCCAGCAGGTGCAGGTACTCGTCGAGCGCCTCCTGCGACTCCCAGGCGGTGCCGTAGACGCGCTGCAGGTCCTCGCGGTTCTGATCGCCGCGCCAGTAGGCGGCCGAGCTGCGGGTCAGCTTGAACGCGGGGATGAACTTGGTGGTCGGAATGTGCGGGCCGCGGCACAGGTCGCCCCAGAGCCGGTCGCCGGTGCGCGGATCCAGGTTGTCGTAGATGGTCAGCTCTTTGCCGCCGACCTCCATGACCTCCGGATCGTCGATACCGGACTTGTCGCCGATCAGCTCCAGCTTGAACGGCTCCTTGGCCAGCTCGACCCTGGCCTCCTCGACCTCGACCACCCGGCGCGCAAAGCGCTGCGCGCCTTTGACGATCTTCTTCATCCGGGATTCCAGCTTGGCCAGGTCCTCCGGGGTGAACGGCTTGTCGACCTGGAAGTCGTAGTAGAAGCCGTCCTTGATCGGCGGGCCGATGCCGAGCTTGGCCTCCGGGAACTCCTGCTGCACCGCTTGAGCGAGCACGTGCGCGGCGGAATGCCGGATGACGCTGCGCCCGTCCTCGGTGTCGGCGGCGACCGCCTCCACCTCGACGTCGGTGTCCGGGGTCCAGGACAGATCCTTGAGCCCCTCGGCGTCGCGCACGACGACGATGGTGTCCGGGCCTTTGGTCGGCAGCCCGGCCTCGCGCACCGCGGCACCCGCCGTCGTCCCGGCCGGCACCCGGACGAGGGCGGCAGGGTTCTTGCGGGCTGAGGTGGTCACGGCGGTGCTCTCCTTGGAGTTTCTCGGGTGCGGGGCATTCCCCGCGGATCATGGCCGGTGCAGCGACTGCCCCGGCGCGACCATGCTAGCTCCTCCGCCTCTCCGCGTATTCAGGCCAGGCTCAGGTGCGTGGCGGGTGACGTCGGCGGCCGGCGGTTGGGTGATCCAGGACTCAGCCGGTTCCCGGCGAGTTACCCATGTACGTACGAAATCAGTTGTTAACAGAGGAACATACGGTTGTCGGTCAGGTGTCCGCAGCCAGTTTTTCCAGCATTGCCTCGCGTTCGGCGGAGGGGCGTTTCGGGCAGCTCGTGCACATGTCGCAGTTGGGGACCTCGTAGACGAGGCAGCAGGAGATGCGTTTGACGAAGGTGCGGCCGCCGACCTCGACGAAACGGGGAGTGGGGAGTTTGCCGCCGATCTCGGTCGCCAGCCGGGCGCCCGCGTCCGGGGAGCCCGCGTCGAGGGCGCGGTTACCGACGGCGTCGGCGACGATCGCCCACAGCGCCGGCACACCGGCCCCGGAGACCTCGGCTACCGGACCGATCACGGCCGCAAGGGTTTCCCGCAGGGCCGTGCCCGGCTCCGTGACGTCGTCGGGTTCGGCCAGCACGTGGATGCGTTCCACCCCACCGTCGGGCCGGACCTCGCAGTCGATGTGGTCGAGCACCGGTTCGACGGCCCGCTCGTCGCGGGCGTAGGCGCGCGCGATCTGCTCGACCAGCGCGGAGGCGACCATGCACCACCACAGCGTGCCCGCGATGCGCGGAGACGTCGTCCCCCAGGAATGGCCCATCTCGGCGATCCGTGCCGCCAGCCAGTCCGGTTGGGTCAACGTGCGCCCGGGAACCGTGTTCACCACTTCAGGGGACTGCGTAACCATTGCCACTCGACTCCGATCCAGCTGCCGACCATCCCGAACGTGCCCAATATCCATAGTGTCGCGACAACCAGCGCAAAGGTAGCGCCCGCCGCGAACACGCGCATGGCGGTACCCCGTGCGGAATACCACGCCATACCCTGCCGGTACTTGTCCCGCAGCCAGCCGAGTGCCCGTTGCGCCCAGGCGAATTCGGTGGCCAGGATGCCCAGTCCGGCGAAGACGATCGCCCAACCGGGTCCGGGGTAGGGAATCGCGACGATGCCGGCGGCGAGCACCGCGGTGCCGACCGACGCGACCCCGACCCGATAGGCGAAGTTCAGCGTAGGGCGCGCGGCGATGCGTGCCCGGAAGGCGCGCCAGCCCGTTCGAGTCTCCAGGTCAGCCGTCACCTATCCCAGCGTACGAGACCGACCGGTCCAGCCCGGGGTCGCAACCGCCCCGAGCCCGCCCGAACCGGACAGTTCGAGCGGGCCGGCGGTCACCGCTCAGACGAGTTCGGGCGTGACCCGGTGTCCGGCCTCGTCGTCGATGTGGGCCAGACCGTCCTCGGTGATCTCGATGACCCGCGCGCTGGCGATATCGAAGAACAGGCCCGACACGGTCACGCCGCGTTCGGCGACCGCCGCCCGGACCGCGGGATGCCGTTGCAGGTTTTCCAGCTGCACGGCCACGTTCACCATGCTCAACTGGTCGACCTCGCCGAAGCCCGCCCTGGCGGCGGCAATGGCCACCGGGTGTCCGCGCTGGACCCGGTCCAGGCTCGGATGGGCGTGCGCGAGCCACTTGTCGATTTCCGGACCGGCCTGGGCGCCCGAGTGCAACGCCTTCATGGCGCCGCACGAGGAGTGACCGCAGACCACGATGGAACGCACGTTCAGCTCCTCCAGGGCGAACACCAGCGCGGCGTCCACCGACGGATCACCGACGGCCGGAACCAGATTGCCCACATTGCGCACCGTGAACAGGTCGCCGGGCCCGCTGTTGGTGATCATGTTCGGCACGATCCGGGAGTCCGCGCAGGTGAGGAAGAACGAATCCGGATCCTGGCTGTCGCGCAGCTCGTCCAGGTGCGGCCGGACGACGTGCGCGTGGCTGCGATGGTAGGCGGCCACGCCGGCCGCGATCGGGTCGGCGTGTTCGTCGCGCCGCCACGGGCCGAGGATGTCGGTCCACACCGCGCGCCCGAAGCTGCGGGACGGCGGGCCCGCCGTCGCGTAGGCCATCCTGGCGCTGCCGATCTCCACGAAATCGACGCTGCCGCCGCCGCTTTCCTGCTGGCGCACCCACTCCTCGATGGCCTCGAAGGCGGCGTGGTCGAGGAAGTCGACGGTCATCTCGACGGTGACGTCGGCGTCGGCGGGCACCTTCGCGAACTCGGCGGACAGCTTGGGCAGTGCGAGGAACGTGCAAGAGCCGTCGATGGTGATCATCCACCGCTGCGAGCCCGGAATCTGCCTGGCGCTGATGGCAACTCGCACCACCCGCCACAGCAGCAGCGCGAAGGCCAGCGCGAGGCCGATCAGCACGCCCTCCAGCAGGTTCAGGAACACCACCGACGCCACGGTGACGGCGTAGACCAGCAGATCGCCGGTGCGCCGGGCCATCCGGATGTGCGCCAGCTTGACCAGCTGGATGCCGATCACGATCAGCAGGCCGGCCAGCGCCGCCTTCGGAATCTGTTGCACCACACCGGCCAGCGCCACCGAGAACACCAGGATCCAGACGCCGTGCAGCACCGCCGACGCGCGGCTGCGCGCGCCCGCCTGCACGTTGGTCGCGCTGCGCACGATCACACCGGTCACCGGCAGGCCGCCGAGCAGGCCGGAGAGCACGTTGGCCGAGCCCTGACCGATCAGCTCGCGGTCGAAGTTGGTGCGCCGGCCCGAGTGCATCTTGTCCACGGCCACCGCGGACAGCAGGCTCTCGACACTGGCGATCAGCGCGATGGTGATGATCATGATGACCACCGCCGACCAGTCGCCGCGCGGCAGCTCCGGCAGGCCGATCGCGTCGAACAACGAGCCGTTCAACACGATTCGCTCGGCGCCGGTCGGCAGCACCATGGCGAGGATCGTGGCCACGAACACCGCGACCAGCGGACCGGGAACGGCCCGCGCCTTGGCGGGCACGTACTTCCAGCCGAGCATGATGGCGATCACCACCGCGCCGAGGAACGCGTCGCCGCCGTGCAGCGACACCAGCTGCTGGGGCAGCTGGGTGAGGTTCTTCCACGCCGAACTGTGCGACGAACCGCCCAGCAGCACGTGAATCTGTTGCAGCGCAATGGTGATGCCGATACCGGCCAGCATCGCGTGCACCACCACCGGCGCGACCGCCAGCGCGGCGCGTGCGATCCGGCTCAGCCCGAACAGGATTTGCAGCACGCCGGCGGCGACGGCGATGAAACAGGTTACTTTCCAACCGAATTGGTTGATGGACTCGGCCACGACAACGGTGAGACCGGCCGCCGGACCGCTCACCTGAAGAACGGAGCCGCCCAGCAGGCCGGCGACGATGCCACCGATCACGGCGGCGATGAGACCGGCGGCGACGGGCGCACCGGAGGCGAGGGCGATGCCGAGGGACAGCGGCAGCGCGACCAGGAAGACCACGATGGAAGCGGGCACATCGTGACGGAGGATTGCTTGCAGACGATCGGACAGGGGTCCGGGACCAGGACCCTTGCCCGCCGAACCCGGGGGTGTAATCGGTGGGGCCAAATCGTTCTCGACGACCATGACTATCTCCTTCGCCGAACTCGGCACAGCGGCCGAGGTCGGTTGACGATCAAATGTCCAGCAGGGCACACGACCGCGAACCGGCATCTCGCGGTGAAGCAGGACTCGACGCACCAGCGGGTCGAGTTGTAAACCTCAGCAAGGCTATTAGTAAAGACTAAGCAAAGCCTGAGAATCGTGCTAACTGCGCGTTAACACGACGTCAGGCCAGCCTGTCGCGGCGCCGACGCGCCGGGGACCGTCGCGGCGGTTAAACCGGCTCTGCGGCGACACGGCGGCCCTCGTCGTCGAATTCCGCGATGCCGTCCACGGTCACCTCGATCACCCTGGCCGTGGCGATGTCGAAGAACAGCCCGGACACCGCGACGCCCCGCTCCTCGATCCCCTGCCGCACCGCCGGGTGCGCGTGCAGGGTCTCCAATTGCAGCGCCACATTCACCATGCCCAGCTGGTCCACCTCGCCGAAGCCGGCCAGCGCGGCGGCCGCGGCGACCGGGTGCCCGAGCCGGAACCGGTCGAGGCTGGGTCGCGCGTGGGCCAGCCAGTCGCCCAGACCCGGGCCGGTCCGCACCTCGCGGTAGAGCGCCTCCATCGCGCCGCAGCCGGAGTGGCCGCACACCACGACCGCGCGCACGTCCAGCTTTTCCAGCGCGTAGATCAGCGCGGCCTCGACCGACACGTCGCCGCCCGCGGTGGGGACCAGATTGCCCACGTTGCGGACGGTGAACAGGTCGCCGGGCCCGCTGTTGGTGATGACGTTCGGCACGATGCGGGCGTCGGCGCAGGTCAGGAAGAACGAATCGGCGTCGGGCCGGTGCCGCAGGCCGTCCAGGTGCGGACGCATCAGGTGCGCGTGGCTGCGGTGGTAGGCGGCGATGCCCGCCGCGATCGGGTCCTCCCGGATGCCGGTGCGCCGCCACGGGCCGATCGCCTGGTCGAGAACCTGCCTGGAGTGTCCCCGCTCCGGCGGGCCTGCCATCGCACGGGCCATCCGCGCGCTGCCGATCTCCACGAATTCGACGGTGCCGCCTTCGGATTCGTGGTGCGCCGCCCATTCGGTGATCCGCTCGTAGGACGCGTGATCGAGGAAATCGACCGTCATCTCCATCGTGACCGCCACGCCCGCAGGAACTTTCGCCAGTTCCGCGGACAGCCGGGGCAGCGCGAGGAAGGTGCAGGTGCCGTCGATGGACACCACCCAGCGCCGTGCGCTCGCGACCGGTTCGGCGGTGATGGTCACCCGGACCACCCGCCACAGCAGCAGCGCGAACGACAGCGCGAGCCCGATCACCATGCCCACCAACAGGTTCAGGAACACCACGCTCAACACGGTCGCGACATAGACGTACAGATCGCCGGTGCGCCGGGCGAGCCGGATGTGCGCCAGCTTCACCAGCTGCACGCCGATCAGGATGAGCAGCCCGGCCAGCGCCGCCTTCGGGATCTGCTGCACCAGACCGGCCAGTGCCACCGCGAACAGCAGCACCCAGATACCGTGCATGATGGTCGACGCCTTGGACCGCGCGCCCGCCTGCGCGTTGGTGATGCTGCGCACGATCACCGCCGCCACCGGCAGGCCGCCGAGCAGGCCCGAGACCATGTTGGCCGAGCCCTGACCGATCAGTTCGCGATCGAGGTCGGTCGAGGTCCCCGGGCGCAGCTTGTCCACCGCGACCGCGGAGAGCAGGGTCTCCACGCTGCCGATCAGCGCGATGGTCACCACGGTGATCACGATCGCGGTCCAGCCGCCGGCCGGAATCGAGGGCAGCCCGATCGAGTCGAGCGGCGAGCCGTTCAGCACCAGCCGCTCGACGTGGGTCGGCAGCGCCAGCGACAGCACCGTCGCGATCACCACCGCGACTAGCGGTCCCGGCACCGCGCGGACCCGGCGCGGCAGGAACTTCCAGGCGATCAGGATGACGATCACCACGAGACCGATCAGCAGGTCGCCGCGATGCACCGACATCAGCTGACGTGGCAACTGGACGAGGCTGTCGAACGAGGAGCTCTGCGACGTGCCGCCGAGCAGCACATGCACCTGTTGCAGCGCGATGATCACGCCGATCCCGGCCAGCAGGCCATGCACCACCACGGGGGCGATCGCCAGCGCACCGCGCGCGATCCGGCTCAGCCCGAACAGGATCTGTACGGCGCCGGCGCAGACGGTGATGAAACACGTCGCGGCCCAGCCGAATTGGTGCACGCTCGCGGCGACGACCACGGTGAGGCTCGCGGTCGGGCCGGTCACCTGCACCGCCGACCCGCCGACCAGCCCCGCGACCACGCCGCCGGCCACCGCGGCGATCAGGCCGGCGGCGACGGGCGCGCCGGAGGCGACCGCGACGCCGAGCGACAGGGGCAGCGCGACCAGGAAAACCACGATCGAGGCGGGCAGATCGTGACGGCCGATACCGGCCAGGCGTTCGGGTAAAGCGAAGTGGCGCAGCGACGTCCGTGGTGCGGAATCGGTGTCGGTGGACATATTTCTCCTTCGCCGAGCGGACGTGAGCCGTCCCGGTTCATCGGTGGAACATGTACTGGCATCGAAAGCGAGCGGCGGGCGTAGCTCAACCGCTCGAGAGCGGCGACCCGGTTGACGCGAAGGTCTGGCTAATAGTAAAGACTTCGCAAAGCATTTGGAAAGGTTTCAGGTGAAATCGGTGCAACCGTCACCGAATTGTGATCTATATCACTGCCTGCCGGCAAGGGTCGTCTACTTCAGGTACCACGCGATCAGGCGTTCGAGCAGACCGAGATCGCAGGCCTCGTCCGGGACGGTGAGCACCGACTCGAGGTTGCTGCGGTCGAACTCGATCCGTTCCAGCAGGTACTTACCGGTGTAGGCCATGCGGGTGGCGACCGCCCGGTCCAGCGCGGTGAGCTTGCCGTCGTCCCATTCGCCCGGGGCGACGGGACGCAGGGTCATGCCGAGGCCGGCGCCGATCATGCGGACCGTCTCGTCCGCGGGAACGCCGATTCGGTCGGTCAGGTTGACGATCTGCGGCAGCTGCTCGGCCTCGGCGAGTCCCAGCAACCACTCCACCGTCGTGTCGATCGGGACCAGGTTGAGCGTCGCCCCCTCGGCTACCTGCACGGCCGCGTCGCCACCGGGAAAGCGGCGGATGACCCGTTTCATGTTCGACATGAAGTTGTAGATGCCGAAATCCGAAGTGGTGTGGGCGGTTTTGGCCGAACCGACCACCTGGCCCAGGCGGAACACGGCACCGTCGACGCCGTGCTCGTGGATGAAATCGCGCAAGACCAGCTCGCCGCCGCATTTGGTCGCCTCGTAGACCGTTCGATACTGCGTGGTGCTGGTGGGCGGCAGCCAGATTTCCGCGCTGGGCGTGTCCGATACGCCGCCGACGTAGGCGGTGCTGATCAGGAAGAACCTGGAGCCCGGCCGGCTGTGTTCGACGAACAGTCGCAGCGCCCGCTCGGTTCCGCGGGTGTTGACCTCCTGGAGCAGCGCGGGCCGATTGGGCGAAAGGTCCACCGCGGCAGCGAAATGCCAGAAATCGCAGGGCTCGGAGAAGATCGCGGCCGCTTCGAAGTCGTTGACGCCCAGGTGTTCCTGGGTCAGTTCGCAGTCGTAGGTCTCGAGCCCGGTGAGGTCGGGCGGGGTCTGGCCGTCGACGATCGTCGCGGATGCCAGCGCCTCGGGCACTCGCGTCCGCGCACCCCTGGCCAGCGCTTTCACCCGGATGCCGCGGTCGAGCATCGCGCAGATCGTATTGCTGGCCACGTAGCCGTTCGCGCCGTCCACCACGGCCATTCTCGAATGCCCCATCAGACGCTCCACATATCGCGGTCGAAGCGGCGGTCGACGGCGCCGGACAGCCGATGCAGGGCGACGCCGGGGTCGCGGGCGGCCTCGACGCACAGGTCGACCACGCTCGCGCACATGGCGGCGGCCAGTTCGTCGTTCCACAAGCGCTGTGCCGCATTGAAAGTCATCGCCATCGCCGCCTGGGTTCCCTTGATCGTGAGCATGCCGTCGATCGGCAGCACGTTGCCCACCGAGGTCCCGCGCAGCGCGTGCTCCGCGGCGACGCAGTCGGGTCCGAACAATCCCTCCCCCACCGACGCCTTCGGCACGTTCAGCATCTGCACCGGGAACAGGGCGCTGTGCGGATCGATCAGTGCGACGGACAGGTCCGGGCAGTCCTCCAGCACCTCGATGAAGGGATACCACTGAAATCGGTAGGCCGACAGGCAGTTCTGCTTGAACGACGCGACCAGATCGGCGAACGACAGCTCCGGCGACCAGCGGAACGCGACCATGAACGGGTTGAACAGCATCGCCACCGACTCGTGGAACCGCGGATCCCGGCGACCGTGACTGAAGGTCGGCATGAGGTACGCGGCGGAGCCGCTGAGCTGGCCGAGGACGAAGCCGTACGCCGCGGCGATCACCATGAACGGTGTCGCGCGCAGCTTTCCGGACAGGCCGCGCACCGCGGCGAGTTCCGCGGGCTCCCATCGGCGATCGCCGCGGCAGGTGATCGCCCGGTCGTCGGGCGAGGCCTGCGCGGCGATCTGCAGAATGTCCAGGGAGCCGAGGTATTCCGGCCAGAACGCGCGGGCCGCGTCCGCCTCCGGGGTCTCCAGCGCGGCCAGTTCGTCGAGCACGAGCCGGCCATAGCGCACCGCCGGCGGTTCCGGTGTCGGTTCCAGTCCGGCGGCGGCGCGATAGAACCGTCCGATATCCCGTTTCAGCACTTCCAGCGACCACGCGTCGGCGACGCTGTGGTGCACCGTCACCTGCAGTAGCCGCCGATCGGATTCGCGTTCGAGCAGCAGCACGCGGAGCAGCGGCGGGCGGGCGAGATCGAAGGGAGAGTTGTTGTGCTCGACCAGCTTTCCCGCGATCTCCGGTGCGTCCCAGGACGCGGCGCGGACCCGCTCGACCGTCGTCTCGGGTTCGATGCCGGAGCCGACGACCTGTTCGTCCATGCCGCGGCCACGCACGATGGCCGTGCGCAGCGCGTCGTGCCGTTCGACGGTCCGGGCGATCGCCGCGAACAGCCGATTCCGGTCCAGCACACCGTCGATGGTGAGCCGGAAGGAGATGTTGAACGCCTCCGCCGCTCCGCCGGGGCGGATCGATTCGAGGAAGTCCAGCAGATGCTGCCCCGGCGTCAAGGGCAGCCGCTCGATCGATTCCGTCGGGCTCATTGCGCGCCTTGATGGAGAAACAGCTGCGCGGCAACGGCATAGGCCAAGGCATAGCGCTTGAGGTCGCGCACTTCCACGTACTCGTCGGCCTTGTGCGCGATCCACTTGTCCCCCGGTCCGTACACCACGCTCGGGACGTTGCCGAAGTGGGTCAGGATGGTGCCGTCGGTGGTGCCGGGCACGCCGCCGAGTACCGGACGGACGCCGTTGACCAGTTCGTGCGCGCCGACCACCGACGTGACAAGTGGAGTGTCCGAACCGGTTTCGACCCATGGCCGGTCGTCGATCACGGTGATCGCGCAGCCGATCTCGCACTCGCGGGCGGCGGTGTCGACACACTCCCCGATCCGCTTGAGCAACATCTCGTGATCCACCCCGGGGACGGTGCGCACATCCAGGTACAGCGCGCTCGTCCCGCAGATCACGTTCATCTGATCCGCGGTTCCGGCCTGCGCCACGGTCGGGGTGATCGACGGTGCGCCGAGCGCCGGCGTGGTACCCGCCTCCTCGATCAGCTTGCGCTCGAGCGCCTCCAGGCCGAGCACCACCCTGGCCATGGCGGGCAACGTGTTCCGGCCCTGCAGCGGCATCGCGCCGTGGCTCATCACCCCGGTGAACTCCACCCGCACCCGGATCGCGCCCTTCGAGATCGGGCACACCTCATCGCCTTCCGGCTCACAGCAGATCACCCCGTCGACGTCGCGGACGAAGCCCTGGGCCACCGCCGCTTTGGCGCCGGTCATCATGCCTTCTTCGTCGCACAGCAGGAGCAGCCGGATCCGGCCGGGGAACGGACCGGCCTGCTGCACCGCCCGTGCGCCGTAAAGCATCGCCGCGACACCGGATTTCATGTCGGCGGAACCGCGCCCGTAGAGCTTTCCGTCGCGGATCTCGCCGCCGTACGGGTCCACGGTCCACTGATCGGGGTCGCCCTCGGTCACCACATCCAGGTGACCCTCGAAGGCCAGCGTCGGGCCGGCACCACCGCCGCCGGTCAGCGTCACCACGATATTCGGGCGGCCGTCGGCGTCGAAAAGTTCAGCGCGCCAACCCCATTCCTCGATCTTGGCGAGCAGGTAGGCGGCTACGGCACGCTCGCCGCGGCCTTCCTCGTGTAAGGCATGGGTCCGTACGAGCTGCTGTGTGAACTCGATGAGTTCCGGCTCGACGATTCCGGCATCCAGCGAAGCGATGTCCACGGTGTGACCCCCAGAAGTCAGGTTGGTCCATGCTACGGCGCGGCCGGTGTCTCCGGGTCAGATCCGGGTCCGTTGTGTCTTGATCCACGACATCGCCTGCCGCAGTCCGGTGACCTCGCCCGACTCGACCACAACGGTGGTGCCGAAGGAGCCGTCGTCGGCCATCTGCCCGAACGCCGGCAACTGGCGCCGGATCTCGGCCGCCTCCCGCGCGCCCGCGCCGCCGTCGTCGAGCCACTCGTCCAGCGGCCGGAAACTGGTGGTGCGATGGCCTTCGACGATGTCGAGCGAGTTGTCCAGCAGCAGGTCGATGAGCTGGCGCTCGGTGAGCGTGCACGCGTGTCCCGGGTCGCGCAGGCGCTGTAGATCCTCGAACCTGGTGTGTGCGGCGCCGGACAGGCCGGTGACGTTGTCCGCGATGATGACGTGCCCGCCCGGCCGGACCACTCGCGCCATCTCGGCGACGACGAGGTCGGGACGCCTGACGTGGTGCAGCGCGCGGGTACACAGGACGAGATCGAAAGTGCGGTCCGCGAACGGCAGTTCCTCGACCATGGCGACCACCAGGCGCACACCGTTGACCCCGTCGCGGGCGCGCGCCTGTTCGAGCATCTGCACCGACGAGTCGACGCCGACGACCTTCGCCCGCACACCCACGTCGGCGACCACGGCCGCCGCGGCGGCGGTCCCGGTGGCGACATCGAGGGCGCATTCGAAGGTCAGCGGGCGGATCATCTGGGCCAGCAGTTCCACGTCGAGGCGGCGCGCCTGCCCGCCCGCGTACGCCTGCGCAATTGTCGCGAATCTCAACTGGTTTCGGGAAACCTGCTCGCGGTAGCCATCGGTCATCTGTCGCACCTTCGGCGGCGTGAGTTCCGGCGATGTCACGGAACTGGTGGGACGGCGAACTCGGATATTCGCCGATATTCAACCGCCCTACGGTACCGTGTATTCACGCAAAAAGCCGCGTCCGTACACCGGGGGGACATCATCGGGACTGCCCGGTTCGTGGTCGCCACGGCGACCGGCCGGCGGTGCCCGAGATGTTGCCGGAGTCCGTATCTCGGTGCCCTGCGGTAGATCTCGTCGTTCATTGGAGGCAGGTGGTCGATGGACGCCGCCCAGGCCCGGGTCAGCACCCTGTTGCTCGACTCGCCGCGCACGATCGTCGGAATGCGCGCCGCCGAGGTCGCCGCCGACGTCGTGGCCGCCGCCGCCCGGACGAGGGTCCCGCGCGTGCTGGTGATCGCGGGCAGTGGCTTCGCGGTCCGCGGCTGGTCCGAACCGCTGCTGACGGCATTGCGGACGTTCCCGTTGCACCTGGTGACCCAATCCGGTTTGCCCACACCCGAATCCGTGGCGCGGCTCGCGCACGACGTGCGCGCCCATCGCGCCGACGTGGTGGTCACGGTCGGCGGCGGCAGCATCATGGACGCGGGCAAAGCCGCTGCGGCCCTGTCGGTCAGCCCCGATCCCACTCCCCAGTTGGTGGTGCGGACGTGTGCGGAAGAAGCGGGCGCCGAGGGCGTACCGCCGATCATCGCCCTGCCGACGACACCGGGGACCGGCGCGGAAGCGACCCCGTTCGCCACCATCTGGCATCGCGACCAAGGCCGCAAGCTCTCCCTGCGCGGGTCCGCGCTCCAGCCGGCGACCGCGATTCTCGACCCCGATCTGCTCGTCGGGCTTCCGGAAGCCCATCTGATCAGCTGCCTGCTGGACACCCTCGCGCAGGGCCTGGAGGGCGCCTGGTCGATCCGGGCCGACGAGCGGTCCGAATGGCTGGGCGCGACCGCGTGGTCCCTGCTGGCCGAATTGCTCGACGAGCCGCACGCGGACTTGGGCTCGGCGCAACGGCACGCGGCCCTGCTCGCCGGGCACTTCGCCGGGCGCGCGATCGCCATCGCGGGAACCACTGTGTGCCATGCGCTCTCGTACCCGCTGACGCTGCGCTACGGGCTGAGCCACGGCCATGCCTGCGGGCTCACGCTGGCGTCGGTGCTGCGCTACAACGCACTCGTCGGCGACGACTGCGCCGACCCGCGCGGCGCCGATCGGGTGCGCGGCGCGATCGCCCAGGTGGTGCGGGCGGCCGGTGTCCGCACCGTCGACGAGCTGGCCCGGAAGATCGAGGCGCTGGTGCGATCGCCCGCATTACCGCCGGCCCCCGATCTTCGCCACGAGGCAACTCGGATCGCCACCGAGGCACTCGCTTACGACCGCGCGGGAAACAATCCGCGCCGCGTCGACGGCGAGGGCCTGTCACGCCTGTTGGCCGGGACCGCGGAGAGAGACTATGCGCGTTGACAATTACAAGCTCATGCACTGGCTGAACACCCGGAAGATGACGACCGGCCAGGTCGCCGAAGCCGTCGGCCTGGACCACGAGCAGGTCGAGAAACTGCTGTCGGTCAGCGACGAATGCCCGGACGAGATCGCCGGCGCGCTGGCCCGGGCACTCGAGATCACTCCCGAGCAGCTGGTCGCCAGCGGTCGCTCCGACCTGACCGTGCTGGTCCGCACGGCCGAGGAACTGCGCGATACCCGGCGGCCCATTCAGCGCGACGGCATTCATTTCTACAACTACTACACAATGGCGGCGCCGCAGGGCGCGGTCGCACCGGTCATTCTCGACATCCTCTGCCCGGCGGATCGATTACCCGCCTTGAACAATGGGCACCTGGAACCCGCCATCACCATCAATCTCGGACCCGGCGATATCCACGGACGGTGGGGCGCGGAACTCGGCGCGGCGACCTGGCAGGTGATCAGCGCCAATCCGGACGAGGACAGGTGGATCGTCGGCGACTCCTATGTCGAACCGTCCTATTGCCCGCACACCTACTCACTGGCCTCGGCCGCCTCGGCGCGCATCGTTTCCTACACCGGTCAATCCTCCCTCGCCGGGCTCATCGAAGACTTCAACGACTGGTCCGATCCCGCCGCGAACGCCTTGCTCGGCTGGCTCGACGAAAGCCCGGCGCCGCAGCAGGTGGCGACCCTGCTGCTGGCCCGCCGCGGGCACACGCTCGAATCGGCCGCCGAAGCACTGGGTAAACGGGCGAGCGACCTGATCGCGGCACTCGACGAGGGTCGGCTCGAGCTACTGCGGGACCTGGGCACAACTCTCGGCTTCGACTACCGGCTGCTGCTCCGCCCGGCGACCAGACACGACGCCGTGGGCAAGACCTTCAAGGACATCGCGGAGTGCCGCAAGGAAATTCGTGACTTCCGGGGTTACACCGTCAGCTCGCTGGCGTCCGCCCCGCATCTGCCCGATCTCACCGGGCTCTTCCTGCTCGTGGCCGGTCAGGCCGGCACGGACCTCCGCGAACCGGCCGAGTCCCACTACCTGGTGACCGCCGGGTCGCCCACGCTGCACTGGACCGATGCCGCAGGGCGGGAACGACATTCGAAGCTGGAGGTCGACGCGTCGGCCTGGGTCGCGCCGTTCGTGACCCATCGATGGTCCGGCGACGGCGCGTTGATCAAGCTCGGTTCCGGCCGGCATCTCGGCTACCTCGACCTGTACGAGCTCACCAATACCTATGCCGCGGCGTCGACTGTGCGGCGCGGCCGCCGCGACCGTCGCGGCTGGGGTTACGACTCTTGAGAAACACTCTGCGTCACAACGGGAGACAAGATTGCGCGTCGTCTACACCGATCCCGCCTGGGCACTGAACGAACAGGGCCAGCCGGACCTCGCCCGCGCCGACATCGAACGCTCGGTGTTCGGCACCGGCATCGATCTGCGCTTGGGCCTGTTCGACGGTCGATACCGGTTGCAGGGTAACGACTTTCACGACCATGTCCGTGGCGCCGACGCCCTGGTGATCTATCGCTGCCAGGTGACCCCGGAACTCCTCGAGGCGATCGGGCCGACCTGCCGGGTGATCGCCCGCAGCGGCGTCGGCATCGACAACCTGAACGCACCGCTGCTCGACGGAACCGGGATCATCTCGTTCAACGTCCCCGACTACTGCGTCGACGAGGTCAGCACCCATACGCTGGCCCTGCTGCTCGCGCTGGAACGCAAGGTCTGCACCCAGGACCGCCTGGTCAAGGCCGGCCAGTGGAACATCCACGCGGGCGGGGTGCCACGGCGAGTATCGGCCTGTACCGCGGGCATCATCGGATTCGGCCGCATCGGCCGGGCGACCGCGCGCAAACTACAGGCGTTCTACCGGACGATCATCGCCTACGACCCCTACGTCTCGGCCGATCTCATGGCGGGTTACGGCGTCACCGCCGCAACGGATTTGGCCGAACTGTTCGGCGCCGCGGACGCGGTCGTGATCCACGCGGCCCTGACCGGCGAGACGGACCGGCTCGTCGACGCCGCCGCCCTCGCCGACGTCCGGCCGGGTGCGTTGCTGGTCAACACCGCCAGAGGCCGGCTGGTCGACCCGGTCGCCGTCCTCGAAGCGCTCGAATCCGGCCGGCTCGGCGGCTTCGGCTCGGACGTGTTCACGCCCGAGGACCCCAATGACGATCCGACCGCCCGCAAGCTGCTCACCCGGGAGGACGTGGTGGTGTCCGCACACCGCGCGTTCCTCTCGATCGAATCCGAACGCAGCTGCCGGCGCCGGGTCGCCGAGGGCGTCGCCAGTGTCCTGGCCGGCGGTCCACCGCCCGCCGCAGGCAGAGTGACTTGATCCGAGAGGCAGTACGCGTGATAGAGAACTTCCCCGTTCAGACGGGATCACCGACCGAGTTTTCCGCCGGAACGCGGTTGCGCGGGCTACTCGCCGAGCCCGAACCGACATACCTGATGGGCGCGCATGACGGCCTCAGCGCCCGCATCGCGGCCGACGCCGGATTCACCGGCCTCTGGGCATCCGGACTCTGTATGTCGACCGCCCTGGGCGCCCGGGACAGCGACGAGGTGTCCTGGGGCGAGCTCCTCGACCTCGCCGCGCGGGTGGTCGACGGCGGCCTGCCGGTCCTCGTCGACGGCGACACCGGCTACGGCAACTTCAACACCGCCCGGCGCTTCGCCGCCCGCGCCGAGCAGATCGGCGCGGCCGGGATCTCCATGGAGGACAAGGTCTTTCCGAAGATGAACTCCTACTTCGGCGACAGTCACCCGCTGGCGCCGATCGGTGACATGTGCGCCAAGATCGCGGCCTGCCGGGACCGGGTCGGCGCCGAGTTCGTGCTCGTCGCCCGGACCGAGGCGCTGATCGCCGGGGCCGGGCTGGCCGAGGCCCTGCGCCGGGCCGAGGCGTATCGGCAGGCCGGCGCCGATGCCATCTTCATTCACTCGCGCAAGCAGACCATCGACGAGATCGCCGAGTTCACCCACGAATGGGCGGCGCGGCTGCCGCTGGTGATCGCGCCGACGACCTATCACACGGTCCGCCGGGAAACCTTCGCCGAACTCGGCATCGCCGCGGTGATCTGGGCGAATCAGGCAATGCGTGCCGCGGTGGCCGCGATGCGGCAGGTGTGCCGGGCGCTACTGCTCGACAGCGCGGCCGCGGTGGAGCCGACCATCGCCCCGCTCGCGGAGGTGTTCGCGCTCATGGGATATCCGGAGCTCGAAGCCGACGAGGCGCACTATCTCGAACTGGCGCGGAAGTGGGCGGATTCGTGATCGACGCCGACGATCTGCTCGGCGGGCTGATCGCGCGTGGCGTGGTCGACGTGGTCGGGGTGCCGTGCTCGTATCTGACGCCGATCATCAACCGGGTGGCGTCCGGTTCGGCGGCGGGGTATCTGCCGGTCACGCACGAGGGTGAGGCGGTGGCGATCGCCGCGGGGTGCTGGCTGGCCGGTACCACGGCGTGCGTCATGGGGCAGAACTCGGGGCTCGGCAATATGGTCAATCCGCTGACCTCGCTCACCTATCCCGGCCGAATTCCGGTGCCGCTGATCATCAGTTGGCGTGGGGAACCGGGGCGCCCGGACGAGCCGCAGCACGAGCTGATGGGGGCGATCATGCCCGGACTGTTGGAGCTGATGCGGGTGGGTCATGCGGTGATACCCGCCGAGCCTGCGGCGGTCGACGCGTGTCTGACCGGCGGCTGGGCCGAAATGGACCGGGAGCAGCAGCCTTTCGCGTTCATTCTGCGCGATGGGGTGATGGCCGCGCAGAAGCTCGAGGAGCCGTCGCTTCCCGGCGCGGCGACTCCGGCGGTGAGCCGATCTCCCAAGAGTCGTACTGCGCCAACGCGTTCGGCGGCGCTGGAGTCGCTGATCGGATCGCTCGACGATTCCGCCGCGGTGGTCTCGACCACGGGCAAGGCCAGTCGTGAGCTCTACACGATCGCCGATCGGCCGCAGCACTTCTATCTGGTCGGCGCGATGGGGTCGGCGAGCGCCGTCGGGCTCGGGGTAGCGCGGCATGCCCGCCGGACCGTGGTCGTGATCGATGGCGACGGCGCGGCGCTCATGCGGCTCGGCACGTTGGCGACCGTCGGCGCCCACGGCGGGCCGAACCTGATACATGTGCTGCTGGACAACGGGGTTCACGATTCCACCGGCGGTCAGCAGAGCCTCGCGGCACAGGTCGACTTCCCGGCCGTCGCGCGGGCCTGCGGCTACACCCGGGTATACGACTGCGCGGATCTCGCCGAATTCACCGAGGCCATCAAGGTAGCGCAGGTCGAGAGCGGGCCGACGTTCGTCTATCTGGCGATTCGACCGGGCTCGATCGCCGGGCTGGGCAGGCCGGCGGTTTCGCCGGCCGAGGTGGCAAGGCGGTTCCGGGATTTCGTGACAGGAGGCGATCATGTTTCGTGACGGCGCGGTACAACCCTCGTCCGGCCAACTCACCGTGCGCAATCCGTGGAACGGCGAGAGCGTCGGGACGGTCGCGCGCGACACCGTCGCTCAGCTGGACGAGGCGATTCAGGGCGTTCGAGCCGGATGGCGGCCGTTACGCGCGGACCAGCGGGCGGCGATCCTCGGCCGGACCGCCGAACTGATCCGCGAGCGATCCGGCGAACTGGCCGAACTGATTTCCCGGGAGTCCGGCGTGTGTATCGCCGAAACCCGCAAGGAGACCGAACGAGCCGCGGCCAACCTCGTCGTTGCCGCGACCGAGACCGAGCGGTTGCGCGGGGAGAGCATTCCGGTGCCGGGTCAGGATCGGCTGGCGCTCACCAAGTTCGAGCCGGTCGGCCTGGTCGCGGCGATCACGCCGTTCAACCGGCCGCTCAACCAGGTGGTCGTGAAGGTGGCGCCCGCGGTCGCCGCCGGTTGTGCGGTGGTGCTGAAACCATCGGAGAAGACACCACTTACGGCCCTCGCCTTCGCCGAGATGCTGCTCGAAGCGGGACTTCCGGCCGAAAACCTTGTCGTCACAACGGGTGAGCCCGGTGTGCTAGGTCCGGCGCTGGCCGGGCATCCGGACATCGACATGGTCACCTTCACCGGCTCCGTGCAGACCGGGCGGGCCGTATCCGCGGCGGCGGCGGGCAAGAAGATCCTGCTGGAGTTGGGCGGAAACGATCCGCTGATCGTGTTGCCGGACGCCGATCTCGCGCTCGCGGTGCAATTGGCGGGCCAGGGCGCCTTCGCCACCGCCGGGCAATCGTGCCGAGGGATCAAGCGGGTGATCGTCGTCGGCTCGGTGGCCGACGACCTGGTCGAGGGACTGACCGAGGCGACCCGGCGCAAACAAGCGGGGGATCCCCTCGATCCTGCCACCGACGTCGGGCCGCTGATCAGCGAGGAAGCGGCGAAAACCGTCGAACGACGCATCGGTGACGCGGTCGCCGCGGACGCGAAACTTCTGCTCGGCGGCGATCGGCGCGGTCCGCTCATCACTCCCGCCGTCCTTGATAACGTGCCTGCCGACGCCGAATTGGTGGTCGAGGAGACGTTCGGTCCGGTCGCCCCGGTCATCCGGGTGACCGACACCGCGGCGGCGATCCGGGTCGCGAACAGCACGCGCTACGGATTGCAGGCCGGGGTGATCACCTCGGACGTGGCCGAATTCACCGAGATCGCCGCCGCACTGCGGGTCGGTGCCGTAAACCTCAACGCGGGACCACATTTCGACTCACCACACATCCCGTTCGGCGGGGTGAAGTCCAGCGGGATCGGCCGCGAGGGCATCCCCTACTCGATCCGGGAGATGAGCACCATCAAGACCATCACGCTGCCCTACCCACTACCTCGAGGTTAGGACGACCCATGACCGCAGAACCCGCTGCTCCCGACTACCAGGCCATGTTCCGGCTCGACGGGAAACGCACCCTCGTGATCGGCGCGGGCAGCGGCATCGGCCGCGAATCGGCGCTCGCCGTCGGGGCGCTCGGCGCCGAGGTGACGTGTGCCGACATCGATCTCCCGACGGCCGAGGAGACCGCGAAGCTGGCCGGGCCGCTGGCGGTGGCAATCCAACTGGATGTGCGGGACGCGGCGGCCGTGGACGCGGCCGCCGCGGCGCTGCCGGAGCTGGACGTGCTCGTGTTCACCACCGGGCGCAATGTCCGCAAGCGGCTGCTCGACTACGCGGTGGACGAATTCGACGCCGTCGTCGACCTGAATCTGCGCGGCGCGTTCCACCTGCTGCGGGCGTTCGGCCGGGGCATGGTGGCGCGCGGGAGCGGCTCGATCGTGGGGATGTCGTCGATCCGGGCGATCACCGTGGAGCCGGGGCAGGCCGTGTACGCGGCGACGAAAGCCGGTCTGCTCCAGCTGATCCGCGGGGCCGCCGCGGAGTTCGGTCCGGCCGGGGTCCGGGTGAACGCGGTCGCGCCGGGCGTGGTCCGCACTCCGCTCACCGATCCGATCTTCGAGGTGCCGCAGTGGCAGCAGGCCTACGCGAACAAGAGCGCGCTCGGGCGGTGGGCGCAGCCGAGCGAAATCGCCGGGGCGGTCGCGTTTCTGGCCTCCGACGCGTCCAGTTTCGTCACCGGGACGATGCTGACCGTCGACGGCGGATGGACCGCCGTCGACGGGCGCTACGAACCGCCGCGCTAGGCGGGCGGTGAATCGACCAGCAGGACCGCGTCGTTCACGAATGTCCCCATGTCCGGCGCCTCGAACAACAGGTTCATCGGGATCTCGACGCCGAATTCCGTGCGGAGCGCAGACATCAGTTCGCCGGCCAGGAGGGAGTCGCCGCCCAGTTCGTAGAAGTTGGCGGCCGGTTCGGTGTAGCCGGTGCCGCACACCCGCCCGACGATGGCCCAGATACGTTCCCGCACAACCGCTCTCCTAGTCTGTTCGGCGCAGCTTGCCGGCGGCGGTCCGGCGCACGTCGGCCACGATCTCGATCACTCGCGGTGTCTGGGCTCTGGTCAGTTCGGCGCGACAGCTCTGCCACAGTTCGGCCGAGATTCGCTCCGGGTCACCGCGGTACAGACTGACCGCGACATGCACGACCTCGCCGAGCGCCGGGTCGGGCACGGCGCGGACCCGGACGTCGCGGACGGCGGGATTGCGTTCCAGCACCCGTTCGACGTCGCGGGGGAAGACCATGACGCCGCCGACGTTGATGGCGTCGTCCTTGCGGCTCACGAGCGTGACGTAGCCCTCGGCGTCCATGTAGGCGAGGTCACCGACGCTGAAATGCCCGTCCACCTCCGCCAGTTTCGGGCCGCCGCCGATATAGGCCGGCTGGGTGGCGTTGTCGTCGGTCATGAACAGCTCGCCGGTCCGGCCGACCGGCACCTCCTGGAGGTATTCGTCCAGGATTCGCACCGAGCAGTGCAGCGGACGGCCTACGGAGCCGGGGTGTTTCAGCCACTCGTCACCGCGGATGCTGAGCACGCCGATCCGTTCGACGCTGCCGTACTCCTCGTACACCCTGGACGGTTCGATCAGTTCCAGCCAGCGGCGTTTCACCGTCTCCGGGCACCTCGCCGCGGTGTGCACGACCAGCCGCAGCGACGAGAATCGCTGCCTGTTCATGCGACTCGCTTCGATGAGCGTGCCCATCTGGGCGGGTACGGTCCGAAGTACCTCTACCCGTTCGGCTTCCAGCAGATCGAGGAACAGCTTGGGTGAGGCGTTGGCGGGAATAACGATGCGGTGTCCGAGGGCGAGGCCGTGATAGAGCGCGCCGAAACCCGCGTGATAGAGCGGGAGTCCGACGATCTGGGTCTGGCCGTAGGCCATCCCCCGCTCCTTCTCCTTGCCGCTGAGCGGCCCGGAGTCCGGGTACACCCACGGACGGTTGCGGATGATGAGCTTGGCGACGCCGGTTGTGCCGCCGGACAGCGATATCGATCGCGGGATACCGTCTGCCGGTAGCTCCGTCGGGACGGCCATGGCGTGTGCGGCGCTCAGCGCCAGGTCGTCTCCTTCGACGACCCAGCCGCGGGAATAGCGTTCGACAATGCCCGATTTCACGGTCTCCGACCAGCGGTAGTCCACCGGTAGGACGGCGACGCCGGCCTCCCACAGCGCGAGCGTCGCGACGACGTGACCGATTCCCGGCGGCAGGGCCACCGCGACGATGTCGCCCGCGCGTAAACCGTTGTGCCGGTAAGCTTCCGCTAGTTCACGCGAGGCGATCACCAGGTCGTGCCAGGTGATCTCCTCGGCGGCGGTGAAGCCGCGTACCGCGACGGCGGCTTCCTGCGGCCGGTCCCTGGCAGTGCGCGCCACCAGTTCACAGATCGAGACGGTCATGCGCTCATCCCTCGGTGCGGACGTATTCGTCGGCGATGGACAGGGTTTCGTCGAGCAGGGCCATTCCCTCGTGGATCTCCGCCTCCTCGATGATCAGCGGCGGGCAGATCAGGATGATGTTCCAGTGGGTGAGCAGGTACAGACCCTTGCGGAATGCCGCGGCCGTCAGCTTCGACATCGGTTCGGACGCAGCGGCATCGGGGTTGTACGGGACCAGCGGTTGCTTGGTCTCGCGGTCGGTGACCAGTTCGATGCCCCAGAAACAGCCGCTGCCACGGATATCGCCGATCGACGGGTGCCGTTCGGCCAGCTCGCGGAGTTCCGCTTCGATCAGTGGGCCCAGCTGATTCGCGCGTTCGATCAGCCGTTCCTTCTGATAGACGCTCAGCACCGCGACGGCCGCCGCGCAGCCGACGGGATGGGCGCTGTGGGTCAGGCCGTAGGGGAAGACCGAGTCCTGAAGCCAGCCGGAGAGCCGATCGCTCACCGCGACGGCGGCCAGTGGCACGTAGCCGGCGGTGAGACCCTTTGCGCACGTGATGATGTCGGGCACGACGCCCCACCGGTCGCAGGCGAACCAGCTGCCGGTGCGGCCGAATCCGGTCATCACCTCGTCGAAGATCAGCAGGATGCCGTGTTCGGCGCAGACCTCGCGAATCGCCTCAAGATATCCGTCGGGCGGGACGATCACGCCGTTGATGCCGGTGATCGGCTCGATGATCACGGCGGCCACGTTCTCGGCACCCTCGTACTGGAGCAGCTCGCGCAGATGGGGCGCGCCCGTGCACACCGGGCACGGTGTGGGATGCCCTGCGGGACAACGGTATGTGTAGGGGTCGAGCATGCGGACCACGCCGGGCATACCCGGCTCGCCCACCCAGCGGCGCGGCTCACCGGTCAGCGTGAGGGCGCCCGCCGTACTGCCGTGATACGAGCGGTACCGGGCGATGACCTTGCTCCGGCCGGTGTAGGCACGGGCCAGCCGGATCGCGGCCTCGTTCGCCTCGGTTCCACTGCACGCGAAGAAGAACGAGTTGAGGTCGCCCGGCGTGACTTCGGCCAACCGGTCCGCCAGCTCCTCGACGATCGCGACATCCCAGGGACGGCCGAGGGTCGCCATGGTGGCCACCTGCTTCTGCACCGCCTCCTGGACCTCGGTGCGGCTGTGCCCCAGGTTCGCGTTGACCAGCTGCGAACCGAAGTCCAGGTAGGAATGTCCGGCGGCATCGAAGAATCGGCAGCCGTCGCCGCCGACGATCCGCGGCGGCGGTTGCACCCCCTGGCGCGACCATGACTGTATTACCCGCCCGCTTGACTCTGCCATTGGCGAGACACCTCCCGAATTACCTTGGTACTACTCGATTTCGACCTCAGCGAATGGCGACGCGACGCTGCGTACCCGGGTCGAAGGCGAAGGTCGCGATGATCGATAGGACGCAGGCCCAACCGGACAGCACGACGATGTTCGGCGCGATGCTGGACAGCCCGCCGTTGTCCGCCAGCACTCGCTTCATGCCGTCCACCGCCCAGTACTGCGGGGTCAGCGGGGCGAGCGGGCGGTCCCAGGCCGGCATCAGATGGACCGGCACGACGGCGCCGCCGACCGCGCCCATGCCGAGAACCACCAGCTGGCAAAGGTTTTGCATGGCGGAGACGTTTCGCGTCAGGGAGACCAGCACCAGGCCGAGAGAGATGGCGGTCCAGGCGATGGCCAGAATGAGGACGGTCAGCGCGAGCAGTGAGCCGCTGATCGTGCCGCCGAACAGGAATCGTCCGGTGCCGATCAACAGCGCCATTTGCGCCGCCGAGAGCACGAAGTACGGGATCGCGAGTTGAATCGCCATCGTGCCCCGGGACAGTCCGCTGGTCCGCACCGAACTCCAAGCGCCCGAGGCATGTTCGCGGTAGTGCGAGGTGCCCATGAACATCATGACGTAGAAGCCGAACATGATGGTGAAGCCGGGGACCGTCTGGTTCGCGCCCGTGCTGCCGGTGATTCCGGAGAAGGCGTCGCTGAGCAACGCCTGCATCAACAGCGGTGCGGCGAAGAGAAAAACGAACAGGGTGGGGTCCTGACGCCAGGCCGCCAGCTCTTTTCGGGCGAAAGCCCAGGTGATCGTCATGGTTTCGCCGATCTGGACTGCTCGATGGCGTGCAGGAACGCGTTTTCCAGGGAGGTTGGGACCAAGCGCACGTCCTTGATCGGAACGTGGCTCTCGTCGAGGACGCGGACCACGGCGGGAAGAATCTCCGCTTCCGGCGCCGCTACCCGAACCCGCCTGCCGTGCACCGTTATCCCGGTGCCGGGCAGCGCGTCGTGCAGCAGTGTGGTCACCGCCGCGGTCTCGTCGCTGACGATCTCGCAGTAGGGGCTACCGTATTCGGCGACAAAGCTTTTCACGTCGGCGGTGACGATGATCGACCCGGCATCGAGCACGCCTATCCGGTCGCACAGGATCTCGGCTTCCTCCAGGTGATGCGTGGTGTAGAGGATCGTCGAGCCTTCGCCGCGCATCTCCCGGAGCAGATTGTGGATGGCGTGCCGGGAATCGATGTCGACGCCGGTGCTCGGCTCGTCGAGGACCATCAGGGGTGGCGAGTGGACGATGCCCATGCCGATCGAGAGCCGGCGGCGCTCACCGCCGGACAGGTGCGCGCCGCCCCGGTCGGCGATCTGGCTCAAGCCCAGGCGTTCCATCACCTCGGCCGCTCTGTGCTGCGCGGTGGCGCGGGACAGGCCGCGGATGATCGCGGAGAAGCGGAGGTTCTGCCAGACCGTCATGGCCAAGTAGACCGTATTGTCCTGCGGCACATAGCCGATGTGGCGACGGACCCTCCGGCCGTGCTTGCGCACGTCGGTGCCGAATACCTGCACGCGGCCCGCGGTCGGTTTGACCAGACCGCAAATGATGTCCAGCGCAGTGGATTTGCCGGCGCCGTTGCGGCCGAGGAGGCCGAAGATCTCGCCGCGGCCGATCGCCAGGCTCAGCTCGTTCAAGGCGCGCACCGAGCCGTATCGCTTGCCCAGGCCGTCCACCGAGACGACCGGTTCGTCGGGAGTTATGTCCATGACTGTCTTTCCACGATCGAGCGGACCAGATCGCGGTAGTGAACCGCCCGGCCGTAGCGCTGGGTCATCAGGACCGCGCCGACACCGCTGGGGACGTGGTAGACGAAACTTGTCGCGGCGCGGCCGAGCCAGCCGACGGTGCGTGCGTTCGGGTCGAGGGCCGCCCAGGCCTGGTCGCTGCTCGGGACGTGGAGCCCGTAGGAGAAGCCGTAGCCCTTGCCGGGGATGTAGTCCGGGCCGGTGCCGGCCAGCGGGCCGATCTGATCGATGAAGAGTTCCTTGGTGATCGGGCCCAGCGCCGGGATCGAGAGTTGGCCGTCACGGTCAGGGGTGATCGCGCACAGCAGCTCGGCGAAGTCGCCGACGGTCGAGTAGGCGCCCGAACCGGCGGACAGCCACGCGGGGGTTTCCTGATGTGCCACAAGCCCGTTCGGTGTTCCGTCGGCGAGCGGTTGGGCGACACGGCCCGGTGTCCGGACGCTGAATCCGGTGTCGCGCAGTCCGAGTGGGCGGCAAACTCGCTGATCGATGATCGCGTCGAGGGGGCGGTGGTCCGCTGTTTCGAGAATGCGGCCGAGGACGTCCATGGACATGCCGTATTCCCACACGGTTCCGGGGTCGGCGGCGAGGGGTTGCCGCGCGAGGTCGCGCACGGCATCGTCGAGTGTGTATGTGCCGGTACGGTGTTCGTACTTCTGGACGTTCGACGCCGCGTAGTACGGCTTGATGTTCTCCGAGGAGTGGTAGCCGCCGCCGATGCCCGCGGTCTGGCGCATCAGGTCCCGGACCGTCAGCGGGCGGCTCGGCGGTCGCAATGTGCCGTCGTGGACGGTCGTGTCCGCGAAGCAAGGCAGCCATTCGGCGACCGGATCGTCCAGCCGGAGCCGGTCCTCGGCCACCATCGTGAGCGTCGCCAGCGCGGTGAATACCTTTGTCATGGAGTAGATCCGAAAAATGGCGTCGGTCGGCATCGGACGCGCGCCACTCGCGTCGAGGTCACCGATCGCCTGCAGATCGATCAGCGACCCGGCGGCCGTCACCGCGACCACCACGCCCGGCATCCGGCGCGCTTCCACGTCGGCCGACACGGCCTTCAGCAGCTCGGTAATCATGTCCATCGTCGCCTCCCGCGCCCCCGGTGCCTCCAGCCGTGGGCTAGACCGCCATGTTGTCGATCAGGCGGGTACTCCCAACCCACACGGCGACCACGAGACGGTTGCCACGTTCGGCTTCGCGCACCGGGTCGAGCGTCTCGCTGTCCACCAGCTCTAGATATTCGATCCGCTGCACGCCCGCCGTCGTTAACGCCTGACGCCCCGCGGCGAGCACCGCGTCGACCGGCGCCCCGCCCCGGAGCCGTGTCGTGAGCTCGGCCAGGATCCGGGAAATCGATGCGGCGACCGGGCGCTGATCAACGGTCAGGTAGGCATTCCTGGACGAGAGGGCCAGCCCGTCCGGCTCTCGCACCGTCGGTACCGCCCGCACCTCCAGCGGCAATCCCAGATCCCGGACCAGCGCCCGCATCACCACCAACTGCTGAAAGTCCTTCTCCCCCAGATAAACCGCAGTGGGCGCCAGAAAGATCAAAATCTTGCCCATCTCGGTGGTGACGCCCGCGAAATGCGTAGGCCGCCCCACCCCGCACAGCACATTCGACAGCCGCGGCACCGCGATCGTCAGCCCGAACCCCGCCGGAAACAGCTCCTCCGCCGAAGGCAACCAGGCAATGTCCGCCTCCGCCTGCTCCAGGAGCCCCAGATCCCGCTCCTCGTCCCGGGGGTACGTCTCGAAGTCCTCGTCCGCCCCGAACTGCAACGGATTCACGAAAACCGAGGCCACCACCACGTCGTCCAGCCCCCTGGCCGCCCGGACCAACGCAAGATGCCCGTCATGCAACGCCCCCATCGTCGGCACATACCCGACAGAGCTCCCCCGCGCCTCCCCCAACGCACGCCGAAGCTCCGCCCCACTCCTGACCACGATCATCGCGTCGATCCCTCAGCGGTACAACAAGCGACAACCGCCGCCACCAACGCGCGAAACCCCCCACGCTCTGTACATCACGCGATCCTAACAAGCAGGTTCAGCTTGTGTTCTCGAATCCGCGCTACCCAGAAGGGTTTTCGAGGACGTTCGCGACCCTCCGCCATCCGGCGGGCGTTACCGATCATGGACGGCATCCCCGGCCCGGAAGACCAGCCGGATGAAGGTCTCGACGTGCCGGTGGATGTCAGCGCGGGCTTTCGCGCGGTCCTCGGCGTGCAGGTGCAGGATTCATCCTCGCCCTTCTCCACCCGAACTTCCGCAACGCGGTATCCCGGAAAATGCGCGCGAACCGAGTCGGCTTCGCATTCATTCTGATCTTGCTATGCATGTCCTCCCGAGGTTCGTTCAGCGGACCTAGGCATTGAAACGCCTGGCATCCATTGGCAAAATAATGCGCAACTGTGAGATGCAGCGCTACCCGGCCCGGACAGGGAGGTCCTTCGGCGGAGTGGCGGGAACCGGGGGTACCAATGACGTTGCAGGTCGATCTGGAAAAGCTCGGTGCGCTATCGCGCACCCTGCATGACTTGAGTGGCGAGGCGTCCCAGCTATATGCACGGGAGGGGGTTCCGTGGTCTTCGTTGCCCGGTTTCGACTCGATGGCGCTGCCGTCGGTCATCGAGGCGAGCAAGCTGACGTCCGTGGTGCAAGACAACCTGATACCGGCGATGTCTGCGCGGCTGGACGAGATCGGGAATCTCATGCACGCGGCAACCGTCCATTTCGGGACGATGGAGGGCGCCAATGAGGCAGCGCTGGCAGAAACGTACACCACGGCTTCCGGTGACTGGGGTATACCGAAATGACATTGACCCGAAGCCAACTCGACTCCTACGACCCAGTTCCCCTATGGGACATCGCTGCCGGCCTCAAAGGTCTCGGCCTGAGAATCGAGGGCCTGTTCGAACGTTACGTCACACACGTGAGCGTGCCCGGTTGGCAAGGTGTCGCCGCTGAAGCCGCGCACAATCGTGCTGTTGCTGATCGCAAGACGGCGTATCTGCTAGTCGACTCCCTGGATAAGGCAGCGGGCCGACTCGATCAAGGCTATTGGGACATCAGCACGCTTTTGAGCAAGGTACGCGGCCTCATCACCTCTGCTGAAGCCGCCGGATTTCCTGTCCGAGACACCGGCATGCCGATCCCGCTCGGCCCGCCCGTAGCGGGCAGCCTGGCTGTGCACTACCCGCCGGGCAGCGAACAGACTGCTGAACTGGAATCCGCGCGCGCGGAATGGGAGCGCCAGATCCTGAGCGCTGCCAGCGCCGTGGAGGCCGAGGACAAACGCGTGCAACAGGACCTGACCAGTGTCTCCGCAGCGTTGAAGGTGGAGTTCGAGGCGGTCGGCGGTAGTCAGACTAGCCAGAACGAACAGCGTTACGTACGTGCCGAGGATTTCATCTTCGATGAGATGAAACGCAATATAGACTCCAATCCCGTCAAATGGATTCACGGCATGCTCCATCCAATTGACGGAAAGCAGAGCTTCGGTCTTTGGGCCGAAGGATTGAATGCGTGGCGGGTACAGGTCAAAACAAACGGGCCCTGGGATCACAAACCGCAGTTGAAGCAGCTGCTAGACCTGAAGGGCGAAGGCATGGAGCCTGACTTCTTTTTTCAGCAGCCCGGCACCAAACGACAGGTCAACTACGACATCTATTCCAACCTCCACTACGGATATGTCGGTCGTGCTGCCGGAATCGAGGGATCAACACTGCTGTGGGGTGCGGCGCGCGGCGGCGAGGCCGGTCAAAACGATCAAGGAGATGAAATCACCGTGCAAGCCGGGATCGATCTTTATGAGAAATATGGTCCGGGTATGACCCGCGAACAGTTCCATCATGCAGTCGAGGAGACCGTCGACAAGTTGGAAACGGCCCAAAATCAGGGCAAGAATGTCCCCCAGATCAGGCACGACTAGTGAGAGAGTCCGCGACTCACGGCCGAATCCGTGAGCCGAGCAGCGCTTCGCGTCTCTAATCGCTACACCCGTTCCGAATCACCCCAGCTGTCGGTTGATGGCCGGGCGCTTGGAGCGCGCGCGACCACGAGCCGCGGCGCGCGCCTATCGATCACCCCGCCCACCACAGGCACCCCGGTCGCGGTGTCGGCGGTGCTGCGGCTGCTTCAACGCACCCGCATCCTGATCGTCTCCTAAAACGAAGATCTCGCGCGCCAAGCCCTGGCCGGACGGACCATGGTCGCCGCCTTCGGCATCGGCGCCCCTGACGGCGTCACGCTGCCGGACCATCTCGGCTGAATTTGGCCGACGCCTGGCACCGGGCGCGGTCTCGCAGGCCATTGGGCACACGATCTCGGTAACGTGGATCGCCATGTTTATCGTGTGCCCGTTGGTGTTCCTGTCCGGATTGGCGTTTCGGTGTGGGTTGGCTAGCTGTGCTCCAGCTGTTCCGAAACCTCGGGGTGGCGTTCGCGAGGGCGGCCTAAGTGACGACGGTGTTGCAGGCGACGTGGGCCAAGGGCGCCAACCGCGCGGCATGGGTGACCGCGAGCCTAATGGAGGAGGGCTCCGCGGTGATGATGGTTGGAAATGTGACGTGGATACCGTCGCGGACACGTGAAATGAAACAACCCCTGACCTTGCAATGCAGGTCAGGGGTTATTTTTGTGTGGTCCCAGCTGGTTTCGAACCAGCGACCTTCCGCGTGTGAGGCGGACGCTCTCCCGCTGAGCTATGGGACCTGAACTCATGCCACATGGTGGCGGTCCGGCGGGTTGGTGCCCTCCGAACGAGATGGAACATTAGCATGCGGCACCGGCGGTTCACCAAATCGCCACCAGGACAGGGGTGGAACGTGGTGGGCGGCAGGCTGCCTCAGCGGGAGGGACGTAGGGTGGTTCGCTTCCCCGCCGGCCTCGCCGCGCGAGCCCGAAATCCTCGCCAACCACACCGGCCACCTCCGCCACACTGGCAACCTCGCCGATTTCCCCCGTTCTACCAGCGGATTTGTAGCTTTCACCCGGCGTCCGCTAATGTTCTGTCTCGCACCACGGAGCCCACAACGGCCACCGAGATGCAGAATGCGGATGTAGCGCAGTGGTAGCGCATCACCTTGCCAAGGTGAGGGTCGCGGGTTCAAATCCCGTCATCCGCTCGGAAGAGGTAGGGCCAGGCAAATTAGTTTAGCCGTCCCCCTTCGCACGGTGGAGTGGCCGAGTGGTGAGGCAACGGCCTGCAAAGCCGTGCACACGGGTTCGATTCCCGTCTCCACCTCGCGCGATTAGCTCAGCGGGAGAGCGCTTCCCTGACACGGAAGAGGTCACTGGTTCAATCCCAGTATCGCGCACCACCGTAGTACCAGGTCAGGCCTCCTTTCGAGGGGGCCTTTCTTGTTGTGCACTAGATATGCACCAGATACTCTGCGCAGCACTAGCTCGCGGTGAACGACGCCCCTGCCCTGTTGCCAGACTGCCCTACCACCGCCGGCGTGGGATACGTCCACCCACACACCCTCTTCGGGGCGCCATTGCGCCCATGGCTTGCTCATCAGCGACGGGCAGAAGCACGGACCGATGCCTGGCCACCTCCCGGCCCTACAACCTCAACTGGCAGCGATACAGCCGCAGGGGGATCTCGTTAACTCCGTCATCTCGACGCGCGCTTGCGCGGGCGCGATCAGAATCGAGCGATGTCCGGGGGTGGGTGAGGGCTATCGTGCGTAGATACGCAAGACGACAACCGCAGCGGGCGCGGATCAGCAAGAACAACACGGCAATCGAGCGTGAGGCTCAGCAGATCGGCCTTCTACCCGCGGTCGTGCCGCGCTCGCCGCCGGACTTCGAGTCGCCTACGTGGCCTACAAGGTCGTCCATCAGCACACTCTTCTCTCACCGCCGGACAAGACTGGTTAGACCCGGAAGGCGTCATATCCTTCCAGCTCGTGTCTATGGCCTCGGGCATACTCGCCTTCGTCTCGGCGCAGCGGGTACCGGGGTTCTGGCGCGAGGGAGCATAGATTGACTAGCAGCGCACTGTCGTCGACGGATGAGCAGCCTGGTCAGGCATGGCTGGTACTGACAAAGGCGGCATACCGGCGCCTGGGCGGCGCGGCGAAGTACGACGACGACCCGGCAAGTCATTACAGCTGGGACAGCACAGTGCCGAACCACGCGAATGTCGCGATCGGGGACGTCGTGCTGCTGTGGAACCAGACCGAATCGCTCGGGGTCTCGGTCATCGACAACATCACCCTCGGTACCGCGGACAAACGCCGTGCACGATGCCCCAGCTGCAACAGCGTCAACTTCGAGGATCGGACGACCGTGCGGCCGATCTACCGATGCCAGAACTGCAAGCACGTGTTCGATGACCCGGCGTACGAGGAGCTTTCCGGGCTGACGACCTACCGTTCCAGCCATGAGCAGGGCTGGATCGACTTGCTCGGCGAATTCACCGCGACGGAACTGCGAAATCTATGTGTTAAGCCGAAGGGACAGAACAGTTTTCGGCCGTTGCGCTGGCCCGAGACGCGCCAAGCGATCAATACGCGCCTCGGTAGCGAGGTTCTGCGGCCACTGGACACGACCACCGCGCAGTTGCAGCATGGACACACAACCAAGCCCACTCGGGTTCGGATCGGACAGCGGCAGTTCCGAGCGATGCTCCTCGGACAGTACGGGCCAACCTGCGCGTTCACCGGAGTGCTCCCGGAGGCGGCATTGGACGCGTGCCACCTCTACAGCTACGCCAAGGTCGGCAAGCACCACGAGCACGGCGGGGTGTTATTGCGCCGCGATCTACATACGCTGTTCGACCGCGGGATCATCGCCGTCGACAGCGACGATCGCATTGACGTCGCCGCCGCTTATCGCCGATACACAACTTATGGCGACTTGCACGAGCAGCAGCTCACTGTGAAGACGAGTAGCGCGCAACGGGATTGGTTCGCCCTGCATTGGACCGAACACCGTGGATGATGCCCAGAGCGAAGCGGCGCGACCAGGCGAGCCCGAGCTCGAAGTTCTCGCGAGGCGGGTCCTGGAAGTCCTCGACGCGGCTGATTGGCCGATGACGTTGTTTGAGCTAGGCCCTCCGACCTTCGGCGACGACGACGCGGCCGAACCCGTATCCGAGGACGAGTCGCTCGAATTGGTTCGGGCACTAGAGCTTTTGGAGACGCGTGGCCTGGTAGTGAGTTGGGATGCCCCGCTCCGAGATATCGGTGTGGAGCGTGTCTGGCGCCGCCTGGGTAAGCGTCTTCGTGGTTGACGCTGCGTACGATCCGCGCATCGGAAGCTGGACGTTGGGGTGCGAGAGTCCCTGCGGTACTGCCCGGCGATTCGTATCAAAGCGCCTTGGTCCGGGTCGCCGGCCGATAGCCTGTACTCGTCGTTCTCCTTGCTGGAGCGCAACGTGCAGCCCGTCACTCGGACGGCCTGACGTTGCGCTCTGAAAGGAGAGGGATGACCAGAAGGCGTCATAGAAATGACGAGACCCCGGCATGGTTTTACGTGTCTGCCGAGGTCTCAGCGCGATGCCCAGGTCTGCTGTTGATGGTGGTTCTAGTGCTACTACTGCACTGAACTGAGGGGTGGGGCGGTATCCGCTGCAACGGTGCTGCCTCATCCTTCAGCCGTCGTTGTCTGCCCGGCGTCAACGCTTACGTTGACCGTACCTCACTTGACATTGAACGAAGCCCAAAAGTTGACTAGTAACGGAATTGATCGAGCGTCAGCACCTACTTCCCTACTTCCTCATACTGGCCGCCAGGTGCTGAGGGAGGGATAGTCAAGGGTGGCCGAAGGTCACCGCGTAGCGACGCGAAGCCCTTTACTCCCCCGGACTGAAGTCAGAGCACGGGGCCCGTGAGGAGGCGGGCACCGGCTCAGCCACGGCGATCAGCAGATGAGAAGTTGTCTGCGGAGCTGGTCCGGGGCGCTGGCAGTGCCGGCCGATTGAGACTCATCGAGATCAGTGGATTTCGGTCCTGTGGGTCGTCGCCGACGCGTCGGCTGCGCCGGGCGACGCCCTACAGGGCCGTCAGGGTATCCTCCGCGTGCGGTGTGAGGATGGACGATCAGCAGGTCGAAGATGACGGCGGATGTTTCATAACTAGGCAAACAGAGGGGTTCGATCCGATGATCGACAGCGACGAAACCTTATCGCTCGATGTTTCCGAAGACGACATCGCTGAAGAGGTTTCCCCGGATGCAGCGGTGACCTGGGGCACGGACTGGACAGTCACAACCATTATCGATCAACTTACACGCGACCGATTCGACCTCGAACCTGCATTCCAGCGCCGCGATGTCTGGTCTGACACAAAGAGATCTCGATTTATTGAATCCCTCATTCTAGGCATTCCCGTACCGCAAGTAATACTTGCAGAGCGCAATAAAGCTCGCGGACAGTTCATTGTCTTAGATGGAAAACAGCGACTCAGGAGCCTCCAGCGGTTTGCAGGCATAGACGGACCCAAGATGCGGCTCACCGGCCTTGAAGTACTTAAGGATCTAAACGGTAAAACCTATGACAGTCTAAGGAATGACGCCAACCTAGATCAGTATCTGGCCGCCTTTGAGAACCAGGCCATTCGCGCAGTTGTCATTCGTGGCTGGCAGAGCGAGAGCTTGCTATACCTAACTTTCCTGCGCCTCAATTCAAATGTGGTAGGTCTCTCACCCCAGGAATTGAGGCGCGCCCTGCATCGTGGTCCCTTTATGGAATACATCATGCAAACTTCAGCGGAGAGCGAACAGTTGCGCAATTTTCTGGGTAATCGCGCCAAGAATCCGGACTTCAGGATGCGCGATGCCGAGATTTTGATAAGACACGTGGCAATGACGATGAGGCTGCAAGAATACTCGGGAAACTTGCGAAAGTTCCTGGACACCACTTGCGAGATTATGAATAAGAACTGGGATACCGTCGCATCACGTGTTGTGGAGACAGCAGAAGGGCTCGACAAGGCCATGGATGCGGCATACACGATTTTTGGCAAGGACGCTTTTAAAAAGTACGTAAATGACCGATATGAAACTCGAAAGAACCGAGCAGTTCTCGACTGCGTCGGATTCTACCTTCAGCATACGACGCTCAGAGAGGCTGCCCTTGAGAACTCAGTACAAGTGAAGTTCGGTTTCGAGCGGGCATGCATGGATATCCCCGAGTTTCAGAGTTCGTTGACAAGCACGACTAAAACGTTGCCATCGGTACTAACACGCCTTAGCGTGTGGGGAAGCATTCTGCACGAAGCAACTGGCGTAAGCCTTCCACAAATCCCACAAGGATAGGCATGGGCCGCAGCCTGCTCGCCTATTTGGAACTTAAAAATACAATAGACGAAATATCATCTACTTTCATGAGACCACAGAAGGCCTCGCCTGATGACGCAGACCTTAGAAGTGGCGACGCATATCTTGTAATGGCGCACGCCGCGTTTGAGTATTTTTTTGAGGAATTATGCAGGCGTTCACTCTACTCAGCACTGTATAGATACAAATTCAGTGGCCGTTCCGTATCGCTTTTGGCAAACGTCGCCAACGCGCATTTCTATTCACGAGTTGCGTCACTCCCTCGAGATGATAGCAGCGCATGGAGCCCCGGCGAGACCGAGAGAATTTCTGCCGCAGTGAAGTGGTATACGGCGAGGGTGGATAAGAATAATGGCGTGAAGAAGAGCAATTTGAGGGCGTTGCTATACCCTTTAGGATTTGTAGAGTCTGATTTTGATAGTGTGTGGATGAATGCCATGGACTCATTCGGACAGTCGCGCGGTGACACCGCACATGGGCGGCCGACTTCGCCCTATCACCGCAGTTCGGTTTCTTTGGGCAGCAAAGTTAGCTGCGCGATCTGGACTCCAGGTGTGACGAGGCCCCGCACTGCCACCGCAGTTTGGGATGTCTCCCGCGAGGTGAAGCAGCTAATGCCAGAGATGCTCGCGTGGGATCGTCGCCTGGTGGCGTTATGCCGCAAATAGGAACCGAATACGATTGCATAATGTGGAGCACACTCTAAAACCTAGAGATTGCGCTCTCCGCTCGATTTTCTCTACACACTGCGGCCGGACCGGCGGTCTCGATCGCTGACGGCACATACGTCAACCCGCTCGCTGATCACCATGCCGAAGTCACCTCAACCTGGTAACTCACACGCTCGCTTGAGCAGGTATCTCCGGATATCTAGAGATGGGCTACAGCTCACGCCGAAGGCCCGGTTTCCGGGCCTTCGGCGTGTCGGTCAGGCGGCGATGCGGTTCTTTTCCTTCTTGCCCTTGTTCCACTCGGCAAGGATGAGCTGATAAGCGGTGCTTACTCTCGACCCCGTGCCGCTGTGCTGCGTACCGCCGTCGGACGCGAGCGAAGTGATTTTTCCGCGCCACCGGAACGCGGGCTCCTTCCTGCCCAGCTTCTCGGCGAGCACGCCGTCATCGATATGGTCGCCATGCCTGCCCAGGAACATCCCGATGCCGCCGAGCAACATTCCATCCCAGGTGTCTTTCGTTCGCCCCCAAGCATCCTCAGCGACCTTGAGCGTGCGCTCAAGTATCCCAGGGCCGTACTGATCGGTGATGCGGAGAACACCCGCAACTGCGCCCACAGTGTTCGTCCCGGACGAACCCATGGCGAGCTTGCGGGCCACCAATGCCGATTCGGTGTCTACGAACAACGGCAGACCGGCTGTCAAGCCGATCTTGTACTCGTCGAGGGGCCTTGGCTTGCTCGATTCGCGATTCTTGATCAGGAACAGAACCGCCTCGGCCTGCTGATCGAGGTCGTGGTGTACCTCGGCCACGAGAGTCGGAATGCCAGTGAGCTTCGCTGCATGCCAGCGGTGCATCCCGTCGACGATGAAGCGATCGCCGTTCGCGCGTTGGGAAACGACGATGGTCCCGATTGCCTCCGGCACCATGTTATTTGCAATACCCACAGCACGGGCCGTGTTCAGGGTGCGCTGAGCCTTGTCGTCAATCTTGAGCTCTTCAACCGGGATGATGACGTCGTACACGACGTCATGTCGCGGGAGCGTGTAGGGGTACTTCTTGGGCATACCGCTGCCCTCTCTGCGTCACGCTTAGGAGTTCGGCTCATGCCATCTATGGGATGCGACGCACGACAAGGGTACTGAGTTGAACAGCAAGAGTAGGCGATTCGCGATTATTGAGATGATCTCTCCCCGTTCATCTTTCGTCGAACTACGCCTGCCTGGCTTTAGGTGTCGGCTACCGGCGTGGCGTCCCCACCGAGTAGTTCGTGTCGCGGATCTGGGACGTTCTACATGGGCCACGGTGGCGACGACGAACTTCCCGAGTTCGTCTACGACCGCGCACCTACCCGCGACGGGCCACTTCTGGGACGAGGCCTCGGTGTGCGTGTTCCACGCATTTGGCTGCTTGCCGGTCTGCGCGGTCGTATCCCCGCATCAACCGAACAGCTTCAACCATGTCCTCTGGCTGGAACCGGGCGAGTTGACGTTCCAGCCAGGCGGGATCGATCTCGTGGTTTGTCGGCATCGCACGAATGTTTCCAGGCCACCGCGACTTACGGGCCGAGGATGGCTTTGATTTGGTCTGTGGCGCGCCGAGCGGTCAGATCGTCGAGGATCGCCATGGGCTCGTTCGCCCCGGCGAACCACCCTGGGCCGACCGTGAAAGGTGCGCCGGTGAGCGCGATACCGACTGGTCCGAGGTCGCAGATTATCGCGTCGCCGGTCAATGGTTCCGCGAGGACTTCGACGATGATGTATTGGCGGCGGATGCGGTTGTAGTCGTCGCTGGACACGATCAGGCACAGCATTCCGCCGGGTAGCACCGAACCCGACGGGGCGTTCCAGACCTCGCCGAACCGGGGAAGAGTCATCAGTTGGCGGCGCGGCGTTGGGCGATCAGGGCAGCGGTGAGTGCGCTGGCGCGTTCGAGCGTGTGGCCGGCCGCGGAGAGCGTGGCCGTGTCGACGGCGAGGCGGCGGCGTAGGTCGTCGCGGCGGACCAACTCGGCAAGGTAGGCGGACCGGTCCATGCCTTCCTCGCGCGCGCGGCGCGCGAGGATTTCCAACGTTGCGTCGTCGAAGCTCACAGACGTTTTCCGACCGGCCATACCGTCGAGCATACCGCCGCTCACGGTAGGTGGTCAGTTCATTCCAAGCCATGCTTGCGTTGCCGCGTCATTGTCGAAGGTCTCCAAGACCTCCCAGGCTATTTGGCGCACAGATTCAGCTGCGGCGTTTCCCGCGAAAGGGTGCATACTGTCGGGCGCGGTGAATACGGCGTTTGGGTCCTCGCTGTACAGGTGGCCGTGTCCGCGCTTGACGAATCCGATGTAGACATCTCCGGGACCATTCGGGTCGACGTGGGCTCCTCCGTCCTTGTTCGCCATCAGCCAGACGAGTTGCTTCCGCGACAGCTTGCTACCTGATGCTGTGTCGATCACGCACGTCGTCCACCATTCCTGAAACGGCTTGAGCGTCTCGTGGCCGCGCCGCCGGCGAGGGGCACAGATCCTGCCGCCCCCATCCGGCGCCGGCACCACCTCGACCAATCCGTCCTGTCCGGACGGAAGGGTGCCTGTCTCCCCGTCGACGGTCACATACTCGATCTGGAGCACGATGGGGCCCGCGTGGATTTCGGTGCCGCCGACGATCGCGGTGTCCAGAAATTCCATCCCCGACTTCAATCCCGCCAGCTTGAGCAGCGAGTGGCTCTTTGCCGTGTCGTGCAGCAGGACTCGGAGCGTGACGGCAAGCCGGATGGCTTCGTCCTCGTCGCCGTCATCGAACAGGCGGGCAGAGGTCTCCAAGTATCGGACTTGCCGACGAAACTGCTCGCCCAGCGTAGACATGCGGAGAAGCGTATCGGGCAGGCGATGCTGCCGAGAATGGATTTGACCTGCCTACCGGCCCTCACGCGGAGTTGGGCACCCGTAAGGCCCTCTGGCACGGCAATAGCTGTCGCGTCCGGTTGCGTGGTTCTGTCCGTCGTGTGCGCTTCATCGCCCTACGAGGCGCCGGGTGCTGTCGAACTCACGAACACCTGATCGAGCGGTGCTTGAATTCGCGACCCCGGTGATACTGAGATTGGCGACCAGAACCAACTCCTCGTACCGCGCGCCTCTGGACAACCGGAGGAACATGCTCGACCGTGCTCAGAGAGTGGATTGTCCCGGGATCGGCTTGCGGATGACGCACTCGGCGCGGTCGATCGATACGTGGAACCAACCTCGTGAGACGACACACCTAGGTTGGTCGGTGCCTTGCTGGACACTGACATCATCGCGGTCGCGATACTGAAACGGTAGACCTGGGCGGGAGCACAATGGCTAGGACCGATGGAAGAGCGCGTTGGGGGAAGAAATGCGCCATGTGCTCGGTGCCGGTTGTCGACGGGCGTGGCCAGCTTGGCGGCGAACCTGGTGCCTGGACGGTGACATGTGGCCGTTGCGAGGACATTGCGCGGCGGACCGGAATCCATGCTCATGCCCATCAGCGGTTGGGAGAGATTCAGATCGACAAACCTCCAGGCAATGCTGTGAAAGGCCCGATTTGGCTGCGCGCCTACGGGATTCGCCGTCCATGTGTTTCGTGCGACGCCGCGCCCGTCCGTGTTGTCGGCGTTTATCCGGTATTTCCGGCACCGGAGTTCCGGCTGCTAGTCCTGACATCGACCGATAACGCGTGGAAGCTCGCAAAGCATCTGCTGGACCGCTCTCGGGTCGCCAGCGATATTGCCGCGACGATCCGCTTGAGACCGCACCCGGCCGATCACGGTGAGCGTTTTGCGGGAGGTTGTGTCGGCTGCGGCGCAGGCCAATTCGACACGAATGATGATCCAGGGCTGCGGGAGGAGATCGAGCGGCGTGGTCTGCACGGGCTGGATTCGATTGCGTCCGAAGAGTGTTCGGTCGTCAAGTGGCACAGAGCCCTCTACGACCCTTCTCGGTCCCTCGTACGCGTGTAAGCAGCTATCGATACCAAAGGAGCGGACGGTTGCCGATGTCCATGGGGCTCGCCCGATAGCGGTCGCTCAATGCGCAGGTGACCAGCTGCTTGTTGTCAGGCACCGCCAGAGCGATCGGCAGACCGACCATCTCTTCCAGATCGATGACAGTGCCGGAGTCGTGCATCGTGAATCCGGCAGCTGTCACGAACGAGTCGAGCTGCGTGCCAAGGTCAACCTGGTCGTAGAGAAGGTGCACGCCCGCGCGTCGGAGCGTGTCGATGGCGTGTCGCACCAAGAGAGTCCCGATTCCTGCGCGCCGGTGCTCGGGTTCGACGACGACCAGATGCATGGCAGCGACTCGGAGGGCGACGGCGCAGAGAGGTTCGCGGATGTCGGCATGCGGTAGCTGATGGGTGTTGTCGATGGCTGCCGCGGCTTCCGCCGTCGCAGTTAGTAGCCGGAGTTTCGGCCCTGCAACGAGCGTTCCGACGACCGTTCTGTCGATGCGCGCGACCAGCACGAGGGTTCGTGAGTGCACGACACCGATCAGACCGGCGTCGGCGAGCGCGTTCAGGATTCGTGCTCGGGCGGCGGGATAGTCGAGATCAAGAGCCGTGGACAGGCTGCCGCGGAAATTGGCGTGAGAAAGGGCAGAAGCCCACTCGTCGGTAATAGTCAGGTCGAACGTTGCTGCACGATCGAGGTAGTGGCGGACAAGATCGTTCGCGGTCACTCGCTCGATCGTCACAGTGCCCGCGACACTGGCGATAGTCGTCGGCTCTCGCTCGGTGCGCCAACCGGGAATCAGCTTGAACGACTGCGCCCTCACCTGGGCGCTGCTGGTTTTCCTGGCGTCCAGATTGGCGCGATTGCGGCGGTAGGCATCCACGGTCGACGCTGTCACGCACATCTCAGTTTCCAGCCGTTCGAGTGCCGCGAGGCCCTGCTCAACGGTTTCTTCGGGAAGGCGCTGATGGCGGTCGAACATGGTCTCTCCGTCCATATGCAGCAAGTCCTCGAGTTCGTCGGCATAGTCCTCGCGGATGTCGGTGACATCGCTCGCGAGGAAAGACATGGTTCCGTACCTGCCGGCGTCGATGATCGCTGCGATTCTCGACGTCTCGCGGATCAGCCACGGATCAACGTTACGGGTGACCAGGTGTGTGATGCTCGTGCGACGCCCGGAGACGTCGAGCGCATAGGACCGGCGCTCGGCGCGCCGTAAGAAGTAGAAGTCCCACGCGGCATTCCATGCTTTGTCGGCAATCTCGTCAGGGGACTCGCCACCGCTGATCTTCAACATCTTTCGGGCTGCGTCTGTCCGGGCTCCGCCGGCTAGAAAGATATCTCTGGCCAAGGTGATCTCGTAGCCACACACAGCGCCGAACTCATCCCTCGACCAGGAGACCAAGCGCCGCATCGGCCACATCTGTCCGCGCGACCGCCACCGGCTACGAGTGCGGTCCAGGTAGCACGTGTACAGCAGTGTGGCGTAAGGCCCCAACAGCAGACCCAATGGGTAGGTGGCTTCTATTGTCGGGTCTGGCAGCGGAACTCCGCGCCGCCACGCCTTATCCCGCCGTTCCGGTGGATACCGATGGGCGAAGGCGGTTTTCGTGTCCTCGATCGTCCAATCTCGCAGAACGCGGTCGAGAGCGTGGCGCAGCGCTCGCGTCCCCGGTGCGTTGAATGTGCCGTCACGCCGCCAGGCTGCTTCACAGATCGCGGAACCGTACTCCACATCCACAGTTTTCGCGGCGGTATCTCGCCACGGGAAGGTCAAGAGCAGGGCACACAGGTCGGAGCGATGACCCGAATTCCGGAGCGTGCCGAAGTAGAAGCGCTCAATATCGATGGCGACATTGGTGTCGATGAGTATGCAGTCGGGCAGATCCTCCCGACTGCTCGCCCCGATCACGCGATAGCGGCCGACCGCGCCCGACCATCCCTTGTCGCTGAGACTCACTACCGCTGCACCCCCTTGCGACTATCCCCGGCCTGTGATCGAGGTAGCCCAAACATACGTCGGCACTGTGCGATGCCGCACAGGGATTACCGCCCGTTTTCGTAGCCACTCCAGCCACGCCGGTCACCCCAAACTGAACGCGGCGCGGCATCTCAGATTGTTGACCGTGACATCACCGCTCTGCGGCCACGTCTACCCAACCGCCGCCGCTTCGCCTCACCTCACCACCCACCCGACTGCGTACTCAACGCGACTTCCGCTCCCCACCTAGCCACCCACCCAACTCTCTTTTGATCTTTTTCTCTTCTACTTCCGTACCCAAACCCTCCTCGCCTCTACTACTTACTTAGGTTCCTGGTCCTGTTCCCGGGGCACACTTCATGCGCCCGCAGGGTGTATGAAGTGTGCCCCGGGAACAGGACCAGGGGCCGACCCCATTTGCCCAGTTCAAGGAGGGTTTTGGGTATGGACAGCAAGGTATGGACTGCTGTCCATACCTGAACAGTCCATACTTTTGGGCGATATCGGGGGCGCTCCGCACATCAAACGGCCCCGCGAATCGTAGGGTTCGCGGGGCCGTGACGGGTGGTGCTATGGAGTTGTCGATGGGGTTGGGAGTGGTGTCGCGGGTCGCATCCGCGTCATCGCTGGTACTCGCCCCCTGCGTGCGGGACATCTTGATCGGGGTCGTGCACGGTGCCGTGCACGGCATCCCGGCCGTTCCGCAATGGATGCGTTCGGCGGGTGTAGGTCGTCATCGCTCGAATCCTTCCCGTTCGATCAGCTCGTGGACATCGAGCTGCGGCCGGCCCTGGCCCTGTCTGGTGATGGCCGCGGCGCGCATGTCTTGGGCTTGGCATTGGCTACGCCACTCGGTATCGGTGAGTCCGGACGCGCCGGCGGCCTGGTCGCGGCGGATCTGCTCGTGCAATCGGGCCATGTATTCCGGTTCGCACAGCCAATCGTGGTACGCGAAATTCAAGTAATGCCAGGCTTCGCCCAGCTCGTCCTTGCGGTCGAACCACCGCGCCTCGAGCTCGCGGGCCTCGTCCAACAGCAGATACTTTTCCTTCTCGGTTTCGGCGTGCCAGGCGATTCGCCGCAGTTCTTCGACGCGGGCGAAGTCCTCGCGCATGGACTGCTCCTCGATACCGGAACAGTCCCTACCTGGGTCGGGCTGGGTGGCTCGCACAGGTTCGGCCGCATCGTTGCTGCTCATCGGTCGAATCCCATCTCGACCGATGGCCGAATATTCTGGGCAAGTTCATTTTCCAACTCCGCCTGGGTTAGTGGCGGCCGGCCCTGGCTGCGTTCGGCGGCGAGGCTGAGGTTCAGGTCGTGTGCTTGGCGTTGGCTGCGCAGTTCGACGTCGGTGAGCCCGGGGTCGAATCCGCCGGCCTGGGCGTGCTCGATGTTGTCGAGCATGCGCTGCATCGTGCCGGGGGCATGTCGCCAGTCGTAGTGGGCGTCGGACAGGTAGCGCCAGTTGCTCGCTTCCTCGGCTCGCCCGGTGGTCCACTGTTGCATGAGTTCTTTTGTGCGGGTAGCCAACTGGTCGATCTCGTGGTCGGTGCGTGCATGGAATTGGGCTTCGCTGAGCCGGATCATGCGAGCGAAGTCGGCGCGCATGGCTCGCTCATCGACTCCGGCCGCATCGGGGTAGTGGCTGCGGTCGATGTCGTCGTGCGGCGTGTCGTCGTGCCCCGGGGCCGGCATGGGCTACTTCTCCTTCGTGGTAGTTGGGGTGGTTCCACCGGCGATCAGCCGGAACCCGTTGTGCTCGTCGTCGCTTGCGCCGTCGCGGTCGTTGCGTGTTGCGTTGCGGCTGTTGCGATCGGTATCGGTGCTGTCGGCTTCGGCGACGATCCGCGAGACAGTCGAGTAGTGCAGTCCGAATGCCTCGCCGACTTCACGGGTGGACTTCACTTGCCGGTACATCGCGCGGATGCGGTCGTTGCGGTCGGTGTCCTCTGCGCCGTCGCGCAGGGTGTCGGGCGGTGTCGCGGTGGTGTCGCGGCCGGTTGCGGTGGTGTCGCGTCCTGGTGTTGCACTCGGCGCGGGTGTTGCGGTGGTGTCGGCAGGTATGGACTCCGAGAGCAGTGCGAACCCGGAGATGACCATCAGTCCGTCGAGGACGATCGGTCCGACCGCGGCGCCGAGTTGGCCGTATCCCCAGTTGGTGAGGACGTCGTGGACGTGGCCGTAGGAGATGATCGCCGATCCCAGAGCGACGCTGCCAGCACCGATGTAGCGGGCGATCAGCCAGCCCAGTCCGCGCCGCCATCGTGTGCGGGACAGGACTTCCACGCTCAGCAGCAGTCCGATCGGCCATACCGCTGAGCCGATTTGGGGTGCAACACCGGGATGCCAGCCGTCGGGCATCGCGGCGGCGGGCAGCCAGGTGTGGAGCCAGTTCGCCGCGACCGAGAGCACGGCACCGAAAATGAACCCGGCCCATGCAACACCGCTCCCACCGCCGGATGCAACACCCTTACTGCGATTTGACCCGGTGCGACGGGCGGTGCGACGTTGCGGCGCAACAGCGTTGGGGGCTGCGCCTGTGCGACGCCAGCGCGCGACACCCGTGCGGGTAGGTGTTGCGTTCATCGCTCGAACTCCCATCCCGGGTCGCTGTCGGAACGGTCGAATCGGCTCACGTATGCGCTGATTTCGCGTTGGTGTCGCTCGCAGTCCTGGCCGTGTCCGGTCTCGTTGCCGGTGGGATCGGCGTCGTAGGGTCCGCGGTCGGTGACGCGTTGCTCGCACGATGTGCACGTCCAGTAGGCATTGGTCTCTGTCCAGCGTTCCGGCGGTGCGACGCGCTCGAACGCCGCGACGGCCGGTTCGGAGACTTCGTCGCGGTCGATGCCGAAGGCGTCGGCGATCTCCGCCCACGAACGGCCCTGCCCGCGAGCCTTGCGGGCATAGTCATCGACCATGCCCTGCGCGATCCGGCTGAGGCGCTCAGCGCCCTCGATGGCGTGGAGATAGTTGACGGGGACCTCTCGGTCACCGAAGTTGTAGCCGGTGAACTGCGAAATCAGCGGCTCCTTCGCCATCGCGTTGTCGCCGTGATCATCTCGGATGTGGGAGAACACCACACGTTCCAGCTGATCTCTGGTCACCCATGCATCCATCAAGCCACCTCCTCGCTTGTCGTGTTCGGTTGCGTAGCAACTGATTCCGGCGCAGCGGTGTCGGTCTCCGGCGGGGTGTAGGTGGCGTCGAAGAGCTTGGCTGGGCGGAAGTTGACATTGACCGGGGTACCGAGGCCGCTGAAGGTGATCCGCAGGAACGCTCCTGCGGCGGGTTCGCGGGCGCCGGCGTCGAGGACTGCTTCGAGGATCGCGTCACGGACACCGGAGCGCATCCACAGCTTGCGCAGGCCCGGGCCGACGCGGCGCGTGGTTCCATCGGTTTGCAGGATCACGACCGGGACCATGATCGGTGCACCGGTGCGGCGGTCGACCGCGGGTTTCTTGGTGACCCAGTCCTTTTCCTGCTCCTCCTCGATGCGGATGACGAACCCGGACACCTCGGTGCCGATCGGGTCGCTGCCCGCGAAGGCAGGCTTGATCTTCGGGTTCATCGCCGCGTGCATCGTTTTGGCGGTGGCCCGGGCCCGGCGGGCAGGGCGCGGCGTGGCGGTCTTGACGTTCATGCGGGGTGTCCCTTCGCGGAAAGTGTTGCGGGCCTTGGCTGTCGACGCCCGGCGTGGTTTCGGTGGCGCATCCTCGCTGCTGGGGGCGGGTTCGGTGAGCTGGTATTTGCGGCGCAGCGCCGCGGCTTTATCGCGGTAGTTGGCCGCGGCGCGTTCGTCGGTGAGGCTGTCGGCCGCAGCGGTGAGTTTGGCCGCGAGCGCGGCGGCGGCTTCGGGTGTCATCGGTCGAACCCGCCGCCGATATCGGGACGGTGCGCTCCGTTGCCTGGCGCGTCGGCCATGGCTGGCCGCTTCACCGAGAGCAACGGACCGCTGCGGTCGGTTCGGGGGGTACCGATCCGCTGTTCGGACGGGGTCATGGCGATGACTTTCGCGACGGCCTCGTCGCGTTCCTGCGTCCGTTTACCTGCCAGCGCGACCGCCGCATCACGTTCAGTAGTGAGTTGACCGATCCGGGTGGTCAGTTTGGCGTGGTCGGCACGCAACGCCGACAGGTCATCGACCGCGGTGCGCCGCTCCGTATCGACCTGCTGATATCGCGTCGACAGGTCTTCGGTCTTGCGGTTCAGTGCGTCGTACTCGGCTCGGGTCGGCGCTGTGTCCGCCTCACGCTGATGGTCGTTGCGGACGGTCTCATGCTCACGGGCCAGGGCGTTCTCCCGTGCGGCCAGCGACGCCATCACCGCGCGGTGTTCGCCGCTGTGGGAGTAGAGCGGCGCCCGATCGTCGCGGTTGTCCCAGGTCTGCGCGTGCGCTGTCACGCCGAAGGTGAGCATCGTGCCCGGGTTGCTGCGCATCCACGCTGTCGCGTCAAGCTCGCTGCCGAACGACTGCGACCTGGTCGAGGTGACCCCGTTGCGGTCGGTCCATCCGACAACAGCCCGGAATCGACCCGTGTCCGCCGCGTCCGCCGGGGTCTGGTGCTGCTCGTTTCCGTCGCGTCCCGGGCCTTGCCCGCTGCGGTCCGGATCTCGGAACACAACGCGATCAGCTCGTGCAGTGGTACTCAGCTGCTCGGCGCGGTCGACGTGGGGCATGGGCTCCACGGCCGGCCTTTCGATGCCCGCGGTTTGGCGGGCTCGCGCGACCTGCGCGCGGTAGCGCAAGGCCTCCCGGCCTTTCACCCGGTGCGCACGGTCGAACAATCCCTTGTTCGCGAACTCGGGGAACACGTTTGCGCTGTCCAGGCCATCGAGCGCGATACCCTGCTCCACCAAAGTCAGGTGTGGGTTGCGCAGTACCCGCTCGGCCATCTCGTTGCGATGCCGGGCCAGTGCCTGGACGTCGCGGTAGCGGCGGTCGTGATCGACGCTCGGGTCGTTGGCGCGCCGGGACACCGCTAGCGAATGCGCCCGGAAGGTCTCGACCGAGTTCGCGGTCCAGCTCAGCTGATGGGCGCGGTCGTGTTCGGTTTGGCGCATCTGCGCCCGCCAGGCTTGGGTGATTTCCTTGCGGATCTTGCGCTTTTCCAGCCAGTTCGCGGCCTGGGCATAGCGGCGCAGGGTTGCCGACATCGCGGACGCGAATGTTCTTGCCTCACTGACCAATTCGTCTTCGACGCTGCGTTCGGACATGCTCAGATCTCCTTTGTCGGTAGTGGTGAGGGGGATGGTGTGGGCATCTGTGACCACCTGCGGCCGTCGAGTTCTCGGCCTGCGATCTTGGGAGTGCGGCCTCCCCATTGCTTGAAGAAGAACGGGACGTCGCTGTCGCTGCACTGGTCGCGCAGTTCACGAACCCAGTCCAGGTGCATGGGTCGCGCGCTCGGTCCGGACTCGCCGCCGGCGATGACCCAGTCCAGGGCCGGCCTCGGTCGCCAGTCGGCGCATGCGCCGCCGCAACCGCATTCGTGTCGGTCGCCGTCGTCGGGTCGCCGACATCGGCACCCACCGGGACAGACCGCGGGGAACAGGTGTTTGTCCAGATCGATCGGCCCGATCAGTGGTTCGCACGACAGGAACCGCACCGCGGCGGCGGTTTGCCGCAGCGCGGGGATACGGATGTCGGCCCAACGCTGGTCCTCGACCGAGACACCGAGCCAGACATGCGGTAGCACCCGATGGCGGAGGCCGTAGCCGGGCGGGTACTGCCATCGGCCCGGCGCGGTGAACATCAACTGCTCGCTGTGCGCGGCGACGGCCTGCCAGAACCGCTCGCTGTCGAGCAGACTGCGCATGCGTGCCGGGCGCTTGGTCAGCACCTGGAAGGTATGCGCAGCAGCGCTGCTCATCACTGCCCACACCTGGGCAATGAAGTCGTCGGGTACATCGTGATGGAACAGGTCCGACATCGAATTGACAAACACAAGTCGCGGCGTTCGCCACCGCAACGGAATCTGTAGTGCGTCAGGGTGAATCGTCACTCCGAACCCCGGACCGGAGGTGCGGGTTGGGCCGTCGTGCTGGTACTTCGCGACGCCCATGGGGCCTTGAGCCGTTTGGCCATCGACAGGGCGTAGCAGTGGTCGCAGCCTGCGCTGACGCGGTCGCAGCCGGTGACCGGGTTCCAGGTGGCTTGGGTCCACTCGATTCCGGTCACCGCGCACCACCGCGCCTGGCGGCGAGGATTTCGCGGATGCCGGGGCGCCCGCGAGTGATCCACACGGTGTAGGCGATCCAGCCCAGCCCGTACACCGCTACTGCGGCTGCGACGGTGATCCCGGCGGCAAGAGCCAGGACGACTGCGCCGGCCACGCCGGCACTGGTGAGCGCTGCCCGCCACCAGGTGGTGACGAACTCGCGTATCGCGAGCGCGGTCCGCACGGCAGGGTCGTCGGTGTCAACTTGGTCGGCGCTCTTGTACAGGTCGACTGCGCCGGGCCCGGCGGCGATGACCGTGGTCCCGCCGTGCTCGCCGGGCAGGCCGATGTCGAGGTCGCCGAACATTGCGCGCAGTTGACTGGCTGTTGGGGTGGCGACGTTGATGTCGTCGCGGCGAGCCGGGAACCGCTCGGGCTGTTCGTCGGGTTCGTCGGGAGTTGGTGCGTCGTAGTCTTTTTCGATGCTCATGCGGGGTCTCCTTGTCCGTGGATGAGGGCCGACCAGACGGTGCGGGCGCGGCCTTCGCTGCGGTCGCCGTTGGTGCGGTTGATCGGGTCGGAGGGCAGCAGTGGGATCGCCTTCGGGTCCAGGCGGGCGACGCGGCCCCAGCGGGCGGTACCGGCGTTGACGTGCACGGCGTCGCCGGGTTCGATGCGGCGCAACAGGTTCGGGTCGACCAGGAAGCTGTCCTGCATGCGCACGGAGCCTTCGCTGCCGTGTTTGCCGTCGAGGGTGTGCCGGGAGGGTTCGATGGCGCGGCGGGTGCCGAAGTTCTTGAGGATGTCGTCGGCGCCTTCGGAGCGGCACGCGATCACCCCGCCGGCGCAGCCCTTGATGGTGCGGGCGGCTTCACGGTCGGTCGCGGCGATCGACTCGAAGGAGTGATAGCCCAAAATCAGTGCGACGTCTTGGGAGCGCAGTGCTTCGGCGGCGTCGTAGACGTTGGCATCGACGCGGGAGAGTTCGTCGATGGTGAAGGTGATGACGTGGCCGTGCTTGGTCGCGGCGGTCTGCTCGACCATCGCGATCAAGGCGTTCATCTGCGCCGACGCCACCGACTTGTTCGCCGTGCCGGGCACGGTAACGAACCAGTACTGCTTGTCCAGCAGAGAAGTGGTGCCGTCGAAGGCGTCCCCGAGCTCACGGAACAAGTTGCTGAACCGGGCGGTCTCGGCCGGCAACACGGGCTGCTTGCCTTCCACCATCGCCTGCACCGCATACAGCTCCCGCAGGTACGCCTTCGGCGCACCGCCGGTATCGGCGGCTTCGGTGCTAGTGGTGTCTTCGGCGGATTCGACTGTCTCGGTGCCAGGTTCGGCGTCGAGGAGGTTGCCGCCCCAGGCGTTCCAGAGCCAGGGCTGATCGAATCGGGCCAGGAACTCCTCGGAGTTGGCCGGCGGGTTCTGGCCCGGCCCCAGTCCTTTGTCGGGGTCGGGGGCGTCCACGATCAGATGCACCAGCGAGATACGCATCTGCTCGAAGAACGCTTGGCTGGCGTCGGCGGCTTTCTCACTGGGGCACAGCTTTTCGAGCACATACCGCAGCGAGCCGATCGGCATCCCGAACAGGTTCAGTTTTGTTTCCGGGAACATCGCGATCTTGCTGGGATGCAGCCCGGTCGCCAGGATCGCCTCGCGCTGCTCGGCCCACACCCGCAGGTCTTCGTGGCCGCCCTTGCAGGAGGCGTTGATCGTCAACGGACGTTTCGGGGTGACCCGCAATGCGGTGCGCAACCAGGGGCGCATCTGTGCGGCCTGGAGGTATCGCAGCTGCGCTGCCACGTGTACCGCGATCACCAGCCGCGACAGCAGTGTCGTCTTGCCAGAGCCGGGACCGCCGACGACCATCACGTGTTTGCGGATGTCGGCGTAGGCGAGCTTGAACAGGGTGTCGAACGCCGCGACCAGTTCCGCGGCGGCGCTTTTACCCTGCTGGCTGATCTCCTCGGCGAGGCGGCCCAAGACCACCCAGCGGTGCGGGCGAATCCAGCCGGTCAGCACCGTCAACGGGGTCGGTGTCGACGCGAGCTCGCGCGCCATCCGCAGTTTCGCGTTGGTGCGCCGCCGCTGCGCGCGTTCGGTCGCGGCGACCGAGCGCTTGCCGATCGTGGCGACCCGGACCGAGTACCGTGCCCACAGGATCGCCGCGACAGCGAGCCCAGCAGGAACCATCGTGATCGCCAACGCCATCAACCCCGCACGCACGTCACCATCGACGGTGTGGGCGGCGCCCTCGATCAACAGCCGTACCGGCGCCCGCCAATCCCACTGCGCGACAACGGCGACCGCGGGCAACACCGTCGACGCGGCAGCGAAGTTGCGGACCCGGCGCGCGTCCCACCCCAACCGCGACGCGCTCACCCACGCGACCCCGACCACGGTCGCCATCGCGCCGAGGGTGACCGCGGTCCCTGCCAGGATCTCTCCGATCTGCGCCCACACATGTGAGTCGCCGGTCTCGGTGGTGCCGGGTGTGCCGCGCAGACCTGGATGCTGGTGGGTATTCATCCACTCCAGAACCCGCTCCCCGACTCCGTGGTGGGTGTCGGCCGGCGCGTTCGGTCCTGGCGTCGGCTGCGTCGGCGCGCAGTCGGTGGGGGTCAGCACGGGAGTGCAGTTCGGTTGCGGCGCAACCGGTATCGGCGGGTCGGTATTGACCGGTCCGGACGGCGCGGAGGTCGGCCCGCAGTCGGTGGGGGTGATGATCGGCGTGCATGCCGGGGACTGGGAAAACAGGTAGGGGTTCATGAGACGGCCTCCTCGGGGCCGGTACTGCTGGCAGGGAGTTCGATGCTTCGGCGGGCGGTCACCGCGTCGAGGCGGCGCACCCGGATCCCCGGCTGGCGGGGCAGCTTCTTCGCGGCGATGAGTTCTTTGATCGCCTTGTGCACGGCGGTGCCGATCCGGTCGGTCGCGCACACGTACAGCAGGCCGTGACCGTTTTGCAGGGTCCGATACGCGGCGAGAACGCTGATCAGCAGCCGCGCGGACGGTGTCTTGAGTGAGAGTTCGACCTCGACGGCCCACCAGCGTTCGCCGTCGAAGTAGCGGCCGTCGTGCACGTGCGGACGCGCCGAGAACTGCGACAGCAGCGTCGCTTGGCCGGCCGCGAACAGCCCGGGGGTCTTGCGGGCGGCCTCACGCAGCAGCAGCCGCTCCGGCACCCACACCCCGGTCTCCAAACCGACCAGCGCGGCCCGGACCCGTGCCACCTCGCCTTTGTGAATCAGGTTGGTGGAGCGCGGAACCCACGCCGATGCCTCATAGCCCAGGCATCGGGTCGCGGTCGCTTGCGTCGGCCACACCCACGTGACCGCGCGGTCGCGGCCGCGGGCCCGCAGCGAATCCGAATGCACTGCACCGAAGTCGTCACGCCACTTCTCGATCAGCTTGTAGGTGCGGGACCGGCGCGTACCCAGCAGCAGCATCAGCGTGGCGAAATCGGCGATCCACTGCTCGGAGACGAATTTGGCGACCAGCTCGTCACGCGGGGTCCACCGGCGCCGGCGTCGCGCGCTCACCGCGACAACTCCCACTCCGGTTGCGCACGGTCGGCTCGTTCGACCGCTGAACGCCCGCCTGCCTTGGCGAGGATGCGTTGTACCGAGCGGGCCGTGAGGTGCAGCCGCTCCGCGGCGAGCTCGGTTGTGGCACCGTGGCGGAGCTCGGCCAGCACCGCGGCCTCGCGTTCAGCGCTGCGTGCCTTGACATCTCGCCCGACCCGGCGACACCGAATCGGCTGCGCAGCCGGGTCATCGATGGCGTCTTCGTCCCACTGGAACGGCAGCGGCCACGCCCGTTTCCGGGCATGCAGCCGAGCGTCGTCGGAGGGTCCGGGCGACATCTGCAACCGGTCGAACAACACCGCGACGCTCTGGTGCAGCTCTGCCGGAATTTGCTGCCGCGACAACGACGCGCCACCGGTGGCCGGCGCGGTCAGCGCCTGCATCTCCGGCAACGAAATGCCCAGTTCCTGAGCGAGGTTCTCGTGTGGGTGCCCGAACGCCACCAGGGCGCGTGAGCGGCGTATCGCTCCGATCGCCGGAACGCGTGCCTGGTTATGGGCCATATCTGTCATCGCTCTACCTCCCATCCCTGCTCGTGCTGCGGGACCGCGTTCAGATGCCGGTCCGGTGCGCTCGCGGGGCGCAAACGCAGCACGCCCGGTGTCGGTTGTTGCTCGGTCGACTGCGCCGACTGCGCCAGCGCTGTGGCGACGGCGGCGAACCGTGCGCCGGTCTGCCGGTCGTGGCAAGGACGCAGCCGCAGCAATCCGTCGCGGCCGTGGCGGCCCTCGACCGTCCAACCGGTCCGGAACAGCGCCTGCTCGGCGGACTGGAACACGCTCAGCGCGTCCCGCCGGGCGAGGTGGTCAGCGTCGACGGCGTCCAGCGCTGCCGTGCCGACCTGGCCGCGGGTGACCACTCCGTCCCGGCCCGCCTGCTCATACATTTGTTGTGCCGCCTCGAATGCCGCGGTGGCCGCGTCGGCGCGGTCTCCGGTCGCCCGGGTGATCTCGGTCCGGAACCCGGGCAGGGAACGTTCCAGGGCGTCGGCGAACCCATCGCGGCCTTCGCTACGCGCCTGCTGCATACGGGCGACCGTGCGGTCGTACTGCCTCAGCACCGTTTCCACGTGCTGGTCGACGGTGGTGTAGTCCTCCCACCGCTGATCCGCGCCCAGCAGGTACGGGCGCTGCCGCTCGGCCTCCTTCGCCAGCCGCAACAACCGCGATTCCGACGCCTGCATGGCCGGGCCGCCCGGGCCGCCGGGGCGCAGCTGCTGTGTCAACTTCTGGTACTGCGACCACGACTCCCGCAGATCAGCGACCAACGCCACCACCCGGTCGGCGTCCGAACCATCTGCAGAGGGAACCGAATGCATCGCGGTCATCGCTCGAACCCCCACTGCCGCGAAGTCGAGCCACCGAGTCCGGCCATCGCCGGACCCTGCGACCGCGCTGCCGGCGCCAGCCCGGCCTGCGTCGACTCGCCGATATCGGCGGCGTCGGTGCGGGCGTGGTGGGCGCGTGGCTGCCCGTACCGGTCGATCACCGCAGCGGGAGTCAGCCGCTCGTGGGAGGCACACAGCGAATGCACCTGCTCGCGGTCCAACGCGTCATCAAGTGCGACAGCCATCTGCGTGAGCTGCTGATTCTTGTCCGCGAGCTGACCACGCAACAACGTCACTTCCCGGCGCAGCGCACCGGAATCACGCTGGGGCAGATGCAGATTCAAATGAGGCAGGTGCATACTCATCGCTCCCACCCCGAATCCCACTGCGGACCCGGATCCCCGACCCGGCCGGCCTCGGCGCGGTCGAAACCGCGCCGCTCCCACGCCCGCAACTGCCGTTCCCGGTTCGCTTTCGCCAACGCCACCAACTGCGCCGGCGTCGCGTCCCGCTTCGGCGCGGCCAGATCAGTCCGGTACAGGTATGCGGCATAGCGTGGCGCCCCACCGTGCGGCTTCGGCTCCACAAGGTAGGCCGCGATGTCCTGGCCGTTAGGCCGCAACTGCATCGACCGCAACTGCCGACGAGTCACGTAACCCGCTGGCGCGGAACGCCATTGATAAGTCGGCAACCCGAACCTTTCACCGGTCAAATCCGGCAGATCACGACGCTGCACGTCCTTCGGCCCGATCACGACCGATCACCCCGCCTTCGCCGGCGTCGCGGGGACGCACGAACCCGACTGCTGGGCAACCGAGCCCAGCTGATCGACCCGGCAGATGTTCGGCGACGGTGGATACTTCGGACCCGCCACCATCGCGGCGGTGCAGCCCGCCATCCCGATCACCACCAGCGCGGCTATCGCGATCAGCGCGTGCTGCGGCGACAGCCACGCCAACCACCCGTAGACCGAACCGACACCGGTGAACTCCGGGCCGGCCATCGACTCCAACGCGTGACTACGACCCCGATCACGGATCACGGTGTGCCGTGGATACGGGTCATGCCTCCAGGCGCGGGTCATCGATCCCACCCCAGGTACTGCTCCCGAGAAGTAACCAGCCGATCCAACGGAGTCGGCGTCTCGGTTTCCACACCCGCCCCGATCTGCGCGAGTTCGTGGTCGATCCGGGAAATCTCAACAGACTTCCTCGACGCGCTGAGCACCACATCAGGTGCCCACGCGCACACGAAACCCATTGCGTAATCACGCTGTTCAGCCGTCAGCGACTGCCATGCGCTCAACGCATCCCGCACAAAGGGGTCCAGGCCCTCGAATGGATCAGTTGGTGTCAGCATGCTCATCGCCGCACCCCCGGCCGACGCATCGTGCGCCATAGAACAAACACACCCAGCACGAACAGCGTCCCCAGCAACACAGCAGGCTCCGTCACAGCGACGAAGCCGATCGACACAATTGCGATCGTGAGAACCAAGGTGCGGAAGCGCATCAGAACTCACCGCCCGCCGAAATCGGACTCAACAGAGCGATGACGTCGTCCTGGCGCACCCGGATTGCGCGCGTCCCTCGGACCTTGTACCCCTTCAGCACCCCTGCGGAAATCATCCGCCGAATCGTCCGGACATTGAGGTGAAGCTGAGCGGCAGCCACCTGCAAACTAAGTACAGGGCCGACGTCTCCATCAGTGTGATCTCTAGTCATTCGAAGTCCTCCCTTGGCCTGACTTGGCTGGAACAGCCTGAAACGAAGCTAAGGTCGACTTCGAACTTCAACCCGGAAAAAAATTCCGGGGTACCTCCGAAAGCCTCTTGTTACGAGTACAATTGAATGATGCGCGGAATGACGGACGCTATGACCATCGGTGAACGAGTTTCCTGGTATCGCCGACGCCGCGGCATGTCCCAGAGAGTCCTTGCCGATCTTGTTGGGCGAACCGAAGACTGGCTGAACAAGATCGAAAACAATCGAATTCAACTCGATCGAATTTCGGTGATTCAGAATCTTGCGACACAACTCGATATCACTTTGGGCGATTTATTAGCGGAACCGAGCTTGGTCGACTCGTCACAGGCTTCCGGTAAACATACTGTTCCCGCATTGCGCGAAACTCTTCTAAGCTACAACCATCTAATGCCATTTGCTCAAAGAGAAATTCTTGCAACGCAGCCGATAGCACAGCTCGAAGGACGTTTACGAGCCGTATGGGATGCATATCAGTCAACGCGGTTCGCTTATGTAAGCGCCTCGTTGCCAACTTTGATTGCGGACCTCGATATCGCATCACGCAATCTGGCATCGCTCGACGCCGAACGCGCAACCCTGCTGCTTGCGAGCGCCTATCATGCGGCCGCCACCGTCTTGACTAAAGTCGGAGAGGTAGATCTCGCTTGGGTAGCGGCGCAACGAGGTTTCGATATCGTTCAGCAAGTAAACGAACCTATGACATGGTTATCGCTCGCTAGATCCATAGCGCATGTAACAATGTCCACTGGCCGACACAAGGAAGCAGCGGTCCTGGTTGGGCAACTAGCATCACATGCTGGTCCCGTTACAAATAGCGCCTCACCCGAGTACTTGTCGATCTACGGCACACTGTTTCTTACGGGTGCGATGGCCGCCGCCCGTACTGACGATCGCAGTCTGACTAATGAATACCTGGATGAATCAGCAGCAGTCGCCGCGCGACTAGGTCGCGATGCGAATTACGCATGGACAGCATTCGGCCCAACCAATGTCGAAATACATCGAGTATCGACTGCAATGGAACTCGGCGATGTCGAGACGGCTCTTCGAATCGGACCGCAAATAGACGCCTCCCCGCTGCCAACTGAACGGCAGATCCGGCACTCTGTCGAAATGGCGCGCGCAAATAACGCACGGGGCCGGAAGGAGCAGGCGCTCAGTATCCTGCTGTCGGCGGAAGCCAGGGCGCCGGAACAGGTCCGACACCTCAGCCTGTGCAGAGATCTGGTGGTCCAGTGGGTTCGAGTTGGCAAGACCCAACCTTCCTCGACCCTCGCCGAACTTGCTTTGCGTATGAACCTGCTCTGAGCCCCCTACGATGGGTCGCATGAGCATCGTTGAACCTCCCCCGATGGCCACACCCCGAGTCGCCGCCGGCGCAGTCGTCCTTCGAGGAAGCGCGGTACTCATGGTGCGCCCCACCTACAAGGAGTACTGGGATATCCCTGGCGGCTACGTCGAGCCGGGCGAATCTCCAAAGGCAGCTTGCCAGCGAGAGATTCACGAAGAGCTTGGCCTAACTGTCGACAATCTCGAACTTGCGGCCATAGACTGGGCGCCGAACGAGAAGGAAGGCGACAAACTTCTATTTCTGTTTGCCGCTCCGGATTTGAATGGCATTGAGGTTGACGGTCTTAATTTTCCAGACCAGGAGCTGGACAAAGCTCAGTACATAGAGCTGTCCGAACTCGGCCGGTACACCGTTCCACGCCTAGCTCGACGACTCAGCGAAACAACGAACGCCTTACTAGCAGGCCGTGTTCCACTCTACCTTGAGCATGGCGACGACCCGAATACCGGTCACACGCACAACAGCAACGACAACCGTGGCTGATTGAGTTTTACCGGCTGACGCTTGCGACCCGTCGGGCTGCTGAGCGGACCGCGTAACTCGCCGCGATCCCAGCCGCATAGCAAATTCCGGCGACGCAGGCGACGAAGATAACCAGATGCCGCGAGGCCCAGTGCGATTGCTTCGTCGCTACCTGCCGCGGCGTGCTGGACCTCATTGCAGCTTGATCACTGGTTTGAACCCTACTTCGCTTAATAGGTGACTGCGGCCAACGCCACGGTGATCAACAGTAGACCGATGGCGACTAGCAGTAGTCGTGTCGCCCATCGGAGTCTCTTGTAGCGGTACCGGTGCAGACCCGACGCCCTCCACAATTCAACAAGCGCGCCCCGGAGTTGTTGCTCCGGGGATTGCTCTGTCATCGCTTGTCGGAACTCATCGAAGGTGGGCCAACGGTCACTGATACCGGCGTAGTTGTAGATAGCCGCCGCCGCGTCGCGAGGGCCATAGATCCGGTGGTCGACGCGGAATAGCGTAATCAGCGCCGTGGCCGCACAAGTGACCGATGCAGCGACCACGACGAGCGCACTGTACGCGGAAATCAGCACCGCCAGGTTGAGCCGCTGCGCGCTTTTCAGGGACAGTGCCAATGCGGTGCCAGCGACCACCAGTGCATTGGTACTCAGTACTGCCCCTGCACGCGCGGTGACGGCGCCTCGAAGCTGATCTTCGCGCGCAAGATGCCAACGAATCGTCTCCAGTGTGTGCCCTCGTGCCCTGCCCGCAGGCCCTCCCTCTATCACCACTTGATTGTCACTGGATGTGGTTCTAAGGAGGGGTGAATCGTCCGTCGGGTACCACTGATCTCGCCAGTCTGTGGCGTTCTGCGCTGGCCAGTCCTCGAGACTCATGACCTCCGCGACGCGTGGTGACACACCAATCTCATGAGACAGCACGCTCAGTGCGTCACGATGCCCAGATGAGTCTCGGTTCGCGAGGCAGCAGCGATCAATTCCGGTGCCGCCTCATTGAGGGACAACGTCACGACATGTTCTATTCCATACCGTGCATTCACTTCGTTGATGCGGTCTTGAACACCCGTTTGTTGGCCATCAGGAGTCGTGGTCATGTCGGCCCACCACAGCGCATCGCGAAGGGGCGTCTGTTCGTCCTGCCAATCCAGTTCGAGACCACGACGGCGTGCCTCGACGCAAGCACAGGAGTGGTTTGCCACCAGAGCGCACAACCGGTTGTCGACGCCCTGAGCCTCCAAGAATCGCGCGCCGTCGACCGGATGAAATCCTATTTGGACTAGGTCGGGCGCGTAGCCGACGTCATGGAGCCACGCGGCGGCAACGAGCAGGTCACCATCGTCAACGAGGTCAGCAGCGCGAGCAGCCTGCCGCGCGACACCTGCAACATGCGTCCATCGTCGCGGCAGCGACGATTCGAGCTTGGTACGAGCCAGCTCGGCCGCCCAGGTCACAAGATGGTCAGCCATGCCTTCAAGTCTAGGGACGGATTACGCACTGTTGCTGCTACGGGTGGTTATCCGACTGATTCGGTTGACCGGATGACCGCGACGACGCGGCACCTGCTGGATAGGTCGCACACTACGGCGCCTACTCACTCGATTGATTGGCTCTGGCGTCGGAGACGACGGTGGCGTGACGAAGGACGAAAGACCTTGGGCAATAGCCTCATCGCTATTAGCAGCGGCGTGCTGGTACCGCATCGCCGCTTGGTGGGTCGAGTGACCGAGCCGTTCCATCAGGCCCGCGAGTGTCGCACCCGTCGCCGCGGCCAATGTGGCTCCTGTGTGGCGCAAGTCGTGCAACGTGAGGTCAGTTTTGCCGACCTTGTCGTTTTCGTCTTCGTACTGCCAACGTCCCGCCGCCTGACAAGCTCGATACCAATGGCGGTAGAACGTCGACGGCGCGAGATGTCCCCCACCTGCTGCCGGAAAAAGCAGCGCATCCATACCGGGTTCGACATGGTCGCGAAGATGGTCTTCGAGAGCCGGGACAAGGTGCGGCGGCAACGTAACCGGTCGCTCGCCGGCTTCGGTCTTCGGCTTCTTCACCTTCCGGCGGGCAACACCCTTCGTCTTACTCTTCAGCCTGACGACTCCGTGGTTAATCCAAACCTTGCGGCGCACCAGATCGACGTTCTTTCGCCTGAGTTCAGTCAGCTCGCCGAAACGGAGTGCACACCACGCGGCGAGGAGCACCATCGCTTGAAATCGGTCAGGCATCGTCAACGTCAGAACCTCAAGTTCCGCGAGATCCGCTGGCCGAACCTTATGAGCTGCTTTGACCGAGGTCGCACCGCGAATCCGGCACGGGTTCGTCGTCAGCCCGGTCTTCCTCTTGTCATCGACTGCCGAGTTGAAGATGGTCGACGCCAGGCTGTACACGCGCGCACGGAGCGTCGGAGTGTCCGGGTTCAGCTTCTTGTACCACTTGTCGATGAGTTCGCGATCCTCGAACAGCTTCATCGGCACGTCACCGAGCGTCGGCAGGATGTGTTTGTCGAGCCAGTCTTGGTAATCCTCGCGCGTTCGGTCTGCGAGCTCCCGGTGTCGCATCCAGCCTTCCGCGTACTGCCGGAACGTCATTGGCTTCGCCCGCATTTCACCATCCGGGCTCGGAGGTGACCACAGGTTACGGTCGATTTCGCGACGCCGATCCGTCAACCACGCCTCAGCGTCAATCTTTGCTGCGAACGTCGATGGCGCCTTGTACTGGATACCGTCCGGACCGAGATACGACGCTCCCCAGCGCTTGGATCGCCATTGCCGAATAGTGCCGAAACCTCGCTTGGTTCCCTTGCTGTTTCCCATGTCCACCCCCTCCTGTCCTGCACTAGATTTGCACCAGATCAGAGTACAAACCTGTCCATCTGTGTCCATACCTGTCACGAACAAATTCGTCATTACAGCAGGTAAGAGGCAGGAAATTGCCGGTCAGCACTCACTGCCAGAATAGCAGCGATACTGGTTCAATCCCAGTATCGCGCACCATCGTAGTACCAGATCAACCCCGGTTTTCACCGAGGCTGATCTGCGTTTGGACCCAGTAGGCGACCTACGGGCGAACTAGGTGGCCCGCACGGACCACCCGAGCTCGGCATGAGAGCTAGCGCCATCACCGCCGGAGACGCGCTCGTCCTGCGACCACTGCAGGTCCAGAGGCGCCCCTGGGATTCATGAATGTGGAACGTAGCATCGTCACCGTCACGATCAGACGAACTCGGGATGTTCGTCCGAGCCGATCGCTACCGTTGACACGTGGGGAACGTTCTTGCCAGACAATGGCAGCGAGCTCGACAGGCGGCGGCGACCTTTTCGGACGTGCCGCGCCGGATCTCGGCGCTGGAAGCAACGGTCTCCTCGACGGCGCAACGCGTTTCGACTCGACCCACGGTGTCCTCGTACACGTGGGGCGGGCGCAGATCGCCACTGGCCTTCATGATCTTTCATACCTTTTTTCTCGTACGACTGCTCTCGCCGCTGCAGTGGCTGAAGTTCCGAGTGCGACAGCGAGTGCGGGCAAACCCGCCGACCACCAACATGCGGCCGGATTTCCCGGCTGCCTACACGGAGTGGTACTTCCTCGGAGTGCTGGCGCTCGCGCTGTCTGCATACCTCGTTCGACACAACACAACGCTGCGACTGCCCGGCCCTGTCGCCGACGTCTTGCGGGTACTGGGCTGGATTCTCTTGATCGAGTGCGTCGTTTGGATGCTGTACTACTTGATGCTTCGGGCATTCGTCGAGCGGTACTACACGATCTTCCACCCGGCGGAGTACATGCTGATGTTTCCGTTGACGCTGGTCATCCAGACACTCTTGCTGAGCGATGTCACGGGCTATGGGGTCATCTACATCCTGCAAACCTTCACCGGGAGCCCGGCGGTCGGCGGCGTCTTCGGGACTACGCTGGCGGTGTTCCGCTACCTCTATCTGGGAGCTGCAATCACCGTGGTCCTCAGTTCGCACCCCGGCATCGCTACCCGACCGGCACAGAATATCTCCGTCATCGGCGCGGGCGACGTGACCGTCAACCGGATCCTCCCTGCATTGAAGACCCTCGGCTATGCTCGCGACGAGATCCTGATCGCCTCGCTCGACGACCCAGAGACCGCCGCGGCACGAAGGGCGATCGGCAAGGACGCCCGACTTCAGATCACCGAGCCGGACAAGGTGCTGGAGACCGCGCTGCGCGAGCACGCGCCGACTGTCATCGCCTCCCCCACGTTCGCGCACTTCACTCAGCTGGTCACGCTTGCGACCGCCGGCATACCCTTCGCCGTGGAAAAGCCCATCACCGCCCAGCGGTCGGAACGCGAAATTCTCCGGGCACAAGGCGATTCGATCATGGCGTGTGGTTTCGCGTTGAGCTACTACAGTCTGGAGAAGGGCCTTCCACTCACCTATTTGATGGATCCGCTGCCGAGCTACCTGCCGTTCCTCGCCGCGAGCGAGCCGGGACTCCTCGGCGGCCAGGCCCTGCATTCCCTGCGCGAAGAACTCGGACCGGTTCGGTCGGTACGGGTGGAACTGCTCGAAGGAGCCTCGCGATCGCCCTCGGGATTCGGTCGTTTATGGACCGAGGTGCCCGGCACGCTCCACACATTCATCGAGACCACCATCCACCCATTGCTGATGATGCGTCACATCATCGGGCCGGGCTCGATCGTGTGGCAGCAGTGTGCGCTGGGACGCTACGCCCCGCGCGCCCAGCAGGTGGCAGCCGAATACGGGCAACTGATCGCACCGACCTGGATCGAAGCGACCGGCACCCACGGCAGCATCGATCTGTCATTCTTGGTGGCCAAGCACCTTCCCGATGACCGAGCGCATCGAGCCGCGCTGATCGAGTACGCGGGAGGCAAGGTCACCTGCGACTTCGACAGCCGCCGAGCCGAATTCAGAGACACTGCCGGCAACGACCGCGGCTGGATCGCTATCGACAACGACCGATTCGGCGGCCGCTATCGGCAGAATTACGCCGTCCAGATGGAAATGTTCATGAATTTCGCGATCAACGGCTGGGGTGCGGTGCGTTTCGACGACTTCGTCCGTCAGCTCGATGCGCTCGATGCCTGGGATGATTTGTGCGATGCGGTGACCCGCAACAACATTCGGGTATCGGACTATGACGCATCCACCATCGGGTCGAGACAGCCGCAACTCCACCCGGTGAACTGATCGAGGAGACAGGGTGATGGGGACGCCTGAGGTAGATGCTCGGCCGCGGTGGCGGTCGACCGGGGACTCCAAGTTTCCGGTGGCCGCGCTGGTGGAAGGGCGGTGGTGGGTGTTGCGGATGAATTGTTTTCCGGATCATGGGTTGTGGACGTTGTTCATCGATGGGGTGGTTCGGTTCGATATCGATGATCTGCCGGTGGGGTGGGGGCGGCCGCTGGAGGAGTCGGGGCCGGTGCTGGAATCCGGTGTTGCTCAGCGGGTTTTGGGGGCCGTTGCCAGGCTGAGGGCGTATGGGAGTGAGGTGGGGCGGCCCTGTGATGATCCGTTTTGTTGCGGGTGACGGGGTCAGACGTCGAGGAAGCGGACGTCCTTGGCGTTGTGGGTGATGAAGGTGCGGCGGGCTTCTACGTCTTCGCCCATGAGGATGCTGAAGAGTTCGTCGGCCGCGGCGGCGTCGTCGAGGGTTACCTGGCGGAGGACGCGGACGGAGGGGTCCATGGTGGTTTCCCAGAGCTCTTTGGGGTTCATTTCGCCGAGTCCTTTGTAGCGCTGGACGCCGTCGTCGCGGTTGATCTTCTTGCCTGCGGCCAGGCCGTCGGCGAGGAGGGTGTCGCGGTGGCGGTCGGAGTAGGCGAAGTCGGGGTCGCTGCGCTGCCATTTGAGTTTGTAGAGGGGCGGCTGGGCCAGGTAGACGTGCCCGTTCTCGATGAGGGGGCGCATGAATCGGAACAGCAGGGTCAGCAGCAGGGTGGCGATGTGCTGGCCGTCGACGTCGGCGTCGGCCATCAGGACGATCTTGTGGTAGCGGAGCCTGGTGATATCGAACTCGTCGTGGATGCCGGTGCCGAAGGCGGTGATGATCGCCTGGACCTCGGCGTTTTTCAAAACCCGGTCTATGCGGGCCTTTTCGACGTTGATGATCTTTCCGCGCAGCGGCAGGATCGCCTGGAACATGGAGTCGCGGCCGGATTTGGCGGAGCCGCCGGCGGAATCGCCCTCGACGATGTAGATCTCGGACTTGCGTGGGTCTTTGGACCGGCAGTCGGCGAGCTTGCCGGGCAGGCCGCCGAGATCGTTGACGCTCTTGCGGCGGACGAGCTCACGCGCCTTGCGGGCCGCGGTGCGCGCCTGAGCGGACGAGACCGCCTTGGTGACAATGGTTTTGGCGTCGGCGGGATTGGCTTCGAACCAGTGGGCCAGATGCTCGTTGCAGGCTCGCTGAACGAATGACCGGACCTCGGTGTTGCCGAGTTTGATTTTGGTCTGGGCCTCGAACTGCGGTTCGGCGAGGCGCACGCTGACGATGGCGGTGAGGCCCTCGCGGATGTCGTCACCGGTGAGGTTGCCGTCCTTGTCCTTCAGCAGTTTCTTGTCCTTGGCGTATCTGTTGACCACCGAGGTCAAGGCCGCGCGAAAGCCCTCCTCGTGGGTGCCGCCGTCGTGGGTGTTGATGGTGTTGGCGAAGCTGTGCACCGACTCGGCGTAGCCCGAGTTCCACTGCATGGCGACCTCGAGGTCATGGCCGGGACCGGCGCCGGTGAACGAGACGATCGAGTTGTGGATCGGCTGTTTGGTCCGATTGAGGTGGCGCACAAAGTCTTCCAGGCCACCGGGGTAGTGGAAGGTGCGAGTCCGGTCTTCGGCGGCATCCGGCGCCTCGACCCGCTCGTCGGTCAGGACGATGGTCAGTCCCCTGTTCAGGAACGCCATCTCCTGCATGCGCCGGGCGACGGTCTCCAGGTTGAACGTGGTCGTCTCGAAGATGTCCGGGTCCGGCCAGAACCGCGTGGTGTTGCCGGTTCGCTTCGTCGGCGCACCACGCACCAGCTCCTCGGGCTTGGCGCGCAGGTAGTTCTGGGTCCAGTGGTAGCCGTCGCGGTCGATTTCCAGTTCGATCCGGGTCGACAGGGCGTTCACCACCGACAGCCCGACGCCGTGCAGCCCGCCGGCCACCGCGTAGGTCGCCGAATCGAACTTGCCGCCGGCATGCAGCCGGGTCATCACGACTTCGACGGTCGGTATCCCGATCTCGTGCATGGCGACCGGGATGCCGCGGCCGTCGTCGGCCACTTCGACGCCGCCGTCGGCGAGCAGGGTGACGTCGATCCGGGTGGCGTAACCGGCCATCGCCTCGTCGACGGAGTTGTCCACGATCTCCCGGATCAGGTGGTGCAGGCCGCGTTCGTTGGTGGAGCCGATGTACATGCTCGGACGCATGCGGACCGCTTCGAGCCCCTCGAGGACCGTCACCGACCCGGCGTCGTAGACCGGCTCGTCCGGCTTCTGCCTCGAACCGGTCGAGGTGGAGTTTTTGGTAGCCACTGGTCGGTAGACCTCCCCGCTTGTCGATCTCCGACGCAGCGGCGAGCGCACACAGAAGGCCCAGGGATGGTGTTGCCGAGAAGTACGGGTCCTCGCGCGTGCTACGCGCCACGCGCCGAAGGGTTCGCCGCTAGTTACATTTCCATCATAGCCATAAGCCGTCTTAGAATGTCCATTCGACACGGCTAGAGTTGCCATAGATCCATCAGAACCGACCAAGTCGATCCCCCCTACGCGCTAATCACTATCAGACGCTCCACGAGCGCGCTAGACATCAATAGAAAGAAATCCGTCGATCTGGCGAGAATGACGCTCTATGACGTGTCCACTACCCAACGGCCCGCACGGGAACACAGCCCGGACACCGGCGAGCCGCCCACGCCCGACGGAACCAGCACGCGCACGTCCTCCAGGGACAGGAGACAGCCGCACTCCCTATCGGGATCCGCCGCGCTACCGGGCCCTGAAGAGACTGCGTATCCGAAAGGGAGTGCGCGCGATGACGCCGAGGCGGCGAACGATTCCGCGCAGCAGAACGCCCCCCTGCCGACGTAGGTCGAAGGCAAGGGGGCGAATCAGGCCGAGGTTCGGGGCTAGATCATGGCGGCCGGAGTGGCAGAAACCAGCCCTCCATCGATGAGCAGGTCTTGTCCGTTGATGTACGCACCCTCGTCCGAGGCGAGGAACGCGACCGCGGCAGCGACCTCCTCGGACGTACCGATCCGCCCCGCGGCCACGGTGGCGACCGCGGCCGCCTGGATCTCCGCCGAGGCCTCCGCCTCGAACGCCGGAGTCGCGGTGTACCCCGGGCTCACCGAGTTGACCCGAATTCGCCTGGGCGCCAGCTCGGCCGCCAACGTGCGCGCCAGATTCTGCACGGCCGCCTTGCTCGCGGAGTAGAGCGCCGCACCGGGGCTCCCCCGATGCAGCGCGAACGACGCGTTGATCACGATCGCCCCCTGCTCGGCCAGCAGCGGCAATGTCTTCTGAATCGTGAAGAACGCCGCCTTGAAGTTGATGTCGATCACCCGGTAGAACTCGTCCTCGGTCACCTCGTCGAGCTGCTGGAACGCGCCGACACCCGCGTTGGCGAACACCACGTCCAGCCGGCCGAACCGCTCCTTGATCGCCGTCGCCAGCGCGTCGAGATCCGCGAGCTTCGCGGCGTCCCCGGCCACGGCGAGCACTCGGTCCCCGCCGTCCAATTCCTCGACCGCGGCATCGAGGCGGGCCTTGTCCCGCCCCGTGATGACCACCCGTCCCCCCTCGGCGAGCAGGCGACGCGCGGTGGCCAAGCCCATCCCGCTGGTGCCGCCGGTGATGAGGGCGATCTTGTCGTCGAATCGGGAACTGCTAGCACGCATCTGGGGCGACCTTTCAAGACAGTTGAACTGTTCAAAGACTTACGTACAGTTCGACTGTTTGTCAACAGTCGCGCTATTCTGGTCGCTGTGATGACGGCACACCCCGAGCGGGCGCAGATCCAGCTGGCGAACGTGCTCGCCGCGGTGGGAAACCCGCTGCGGCTGTGCATCGTTCGCGTCCTGGCCGACGGGTGTGAGCACACCTGCGGCTCGATCGTGGACGGCGTGCCCAAGTCGAACCTGACCCACCACTACCGCGTGCTGCGCGACGCCGGGATCATCTGGCAGCGTGTCTCCGGCCGCGAGACACTCCAATCGCTGCGCCGCGAGGACCTCGACGCCCGGTTCCCCGGCTTGCTCGACTCCCTGATCGCCGCGGCCCGCAGCGAAGCCGGGGAACCGGTCCCCGCCAAAGCCTGAACAAACCCGGAAAAAGCGGTAATCACGTGAATATCGCACCGGCGCAGCTGATTTCATATTTGCACTTGGAATTATTCACTTACACTCACCGGTGTGACCATCCCCACAGAGCTGATCGGTAGCATTCCCCGTCCCCCAGAGCTGCAAGCCGCGATGGCGGCCCACGGCGCAGGCGAGATCGATGACGCCGCGTTCGCCGAGGTGCAGCAACAGGCTGTCAGTGACACCATTCGCCGGTTAGAGGAGACCGGGTCGCCGGTCGTCACTGACGGCGAGCAGAGCAAACCCAGTTTTGTCACGTATCCGATCGCCGGGTCGAGTCAGCTGGCACCCGCCGGCGCGGTGATCCCGTTCGCCGACGGACATCAGCGGCAGTTACCGGTGCTGACCGGCGGGCCGTTCCGGTATCAAGCACACGCGGTCGATTACCTGCGGGCGGCGCAGGCGCTGGCGACCGTGCCGGTGAAGCAGGCGGTGATCGCGCCGTCGGCGATGAGCCTGCTGTACCCGAGCGAGCCCATCGACGGCTATCCGCGCGAAGCCTTCCTCGCGGATCTGATCAACGAGGCCGAGGCCGACATTCGCAGTTGTCTGGACGCGGGCGCGCAGAGCGTGCAGCTCGACTTCACCGAGGGCAGGTTGTCGCTGAAGCTCGATCCGAGCGGCGGCGTGCTCGACCAGTTCATCGAGCTGAACAACCAGGTGCTGGAACGTTTCTCGGCCGAGGAGCGGGCCAAGATCGGGGTGCACACCTGCCCCGGCGGGGATCAGGACTCCACGCACAGCCTCGATGTCGACTACACCGGGCTGCTGCCGAAGATGTTGCAGCTGAAGGCGGGCAACTTCTACGTCCAGCTGGCCAGCGAGCCGGACCCGGAGAAGGTGCTCGCGGTCATCGCCGAGTACCTGCCCACGGACGCGCGCGTCTTCGTCGGCGTCATCGACCCGATCGATCCGCGGGTCGAGACGCCGGAAGAGGTGCGCGATCGGGTGCTGGCCGCGGCCAGGCACCTGCCGGTCGACCGGCTGGGCACCTGCGACGACTGCGGGTTCTCCCCGTTCGCCGACGACACGTCGACCTCGCGGGAGACCGCGTTCGCCAAGATCAAGGCGCGACTCGAAGGCACCAGGCTGGCCGCCGAGCAGTTGGGCGTCTGACCCGGGCGACCCCCTGGACGCGGTCGGTGCGGCGGAAATGTCGGTGGTCGGCATTAGGCTGAGCCGCACAGGAAACCGAGCCAGGGGGTCGCAGCGTGACGGTTAGCCGGGAGGTCGAAGCACCCGCCGCGGCGGACGGGACCGACCCCGAACTACTCGATCTGCAGGACGATATCTCGTTCGGGCTCGAGGAGGTCAACGAGCTGCTGGCCGAGCTGATCGCGCTGCAGGCCGACCGTAAGGCCAAGGACGGGGAGATCCTGTCCTACCGGCTCGGCGTCACCGGCGAGCAACCGGAGACGCTGGCCAAGATAGGCGCGCGCTACGACCTGTCCCGCGACCGGATCCGGCAGCTGCACACCAAGGCCGTGAGCCAGCTGATTCGCAACGCCCAGCTCAGCGGGCACCGGGCGGCGAGTGCGTTCGCCGAGCGCTATCCGATCGGCGCGCGCGACCAGCAGTTGGTCCGGACGTTGCTGGTGGAGACCTACGCGACCGACACCGACATCGCGGCAAACGAGTTGTCGTACTTGAAGTTGCGGCTGGCCGGCCATGCCGCCGAGGACGCGAAACGCGTCGCGGGCTTCGTCACACAACGGATCGCCGCCTGGCAGAAGAAGACGAACCGGCGGCTGGCCAAGCTGCGCGACGCCGAACCGCGCGCGACCAGCCAGCTGAATCCTTGGCTGGGGCAGGTCGATTGGCCCGGATCGGGCGCCCCGGACGCGCTACCCCTCAGCTCCGCCCGCACGGTCGACAGCGACGACGACGGACGCGGGCACTTCTACCTCGACAAGGTCGGCCGTGACGTCCCGTTCGACTCCGGGCTGGAAGCGCGCCTGCTGTGGATCCTCAACGCGAGCGATCTCGTCGACTCGTTCCAGGAACAACCGGCCGCCGTCGGCTACGACCTGGACGGCACCGAACACCTCGCCTACCCGAGCATCGCCGCCCGGCTGACCGACGGCCGGGTCGTGCTGATCGATGTCCAACCGCTCGGACACGTTGCCTTCCACGTCAATCGGGTCAAAGCCGCCGCGGGCCGCGCGTACGCACACGGCAAGGGCTGGGGCTGGCTCATCTGGACCGGTAGCCTGCTCGGCCTCCCCGATCTCCTCGCCCGCAAGGCCGACGCGAACAGCGAGGCGAAACTGACCGAACTGGTCGAGCACGGGCCGGCGCCCTGGGCCGCGATCCGGCAGGTCCGCGACGAAACCGGCCTCGAACTGCTCGACTTCATCGCCCTGGTCCTGCGTCACGAGTGGCGTTGGGACCGTGGTCCGTTCCGGCTCAGCGCACCACCATCGCGCCCGCGAGGAACGTGACGATCAGCATCATCGCGCAGCAGGTCACCAGCTGCCAGTGATTGATGGTCTGCTGCAGATGTTTGATCGTGTTGCGCAGTGAGGTGTCGACCCGGCTGTGGTCGTCGATCTTGCGGCGCGCCTGCGCGAGCGAATCGGCTCGCTCCTGCGCCTCCTGCTCCGCGCGCTCCAGCCGGGCGGTCAGCTTCATCAGGTGTTTCTGCTTGTCCCGCACCGTTTTCCGGGACAGGGCCAGCGTCGTGCGCTGGTTGACCAGCTCCTGACGCTGCCGGGCGATGATCATCGCCTGCGTTTTCGTGTGGTGCTCCCAGTCGGCCACGGTGGCCCAACCTCCTGTCGTCACATCACGATATCCCCAGACGATGTCGCCGGTGACCCAGCCGGCGATGAAGTCACGCAGCTCCAGCGGCCGCTTGCGCGGCGACGCGACCGCGCTGTGCTCGGTGTCCAGCACGCCGGTCACCGTCTGGTAATCGCAAGCGGGCGGGGCGAAATCGGCGACGCCGAGCGCGTGCAGGTGATCGACCCAGTGGCCGGGCGGGCACAGCCACAGCACGTCCTCGATGCCTGCCTTGCGCAGCCGATCCGTATGTTCCTGCGCGAGCGAACGTTCCAGCGCGCCGCTGCGCACCTCGATGACGAACTCGCGCTCACCCTTGCGCCAGTAGATGTCGACCGGCAGCCCGTCCACCCGCCGATCCACCTCGGCCACGTCGGCGCCGTTCGCCAGCAGCCGGCCGCACACCCAGTACTTCAGCCGCCGCATATCCCATTGCGCCGCGTCACATTCCGGACACTTGCAGCCGTATCCGCCGGAGCGCCTGCGGGCCCTGCCCGCGGCGTCCGCTATACCCAGCTCGGCGAGCATCGCCTGACGACCGCAGGCGATCTCCGCCCGCTGCTTCGTTCTCACGCCACCACTCCCCTGCCCAAACCACCGCAGGTCTGGCGACCTACGCCATAGATCAAGAGTGCGCCACGCGCGCCGACCTCGCCAGTCCCCTTTACCCCGCGCCCGGGTGCGCCACAGTGTCAGATTTCCGGCTGAACGCCTGGTGTAGGCTGCGCCACAAGGAAATTCGCCGCGACAGGCGGCCTCGACGACACGTATATGTCGGTGGATTGACAGTAGCCGCCATCCTGCGACGTCGCCGCGCCACGCGCTCATGTGCGCTGTCGCACGCTGCTCGGCGCGCCACCGGAGCGCGATAACGTTTAGGCTACGACGGGGTGCGCCTCGGTTGGGTGCCGATTCGTAAGCAGATCTGTTCCGGACAAACGGGATCGTGCCGACCTCGCCTGCATCGGTACGGGACGGCCCGCCTACGCTGCTTCGATCAGATCCAAGGAGGCCGGTACAGCGCCGGTTTCGGAGACCGCGTATTTCCAACTGGGCGGATAGAATCGTCCGGCCCGGCGCGAGCTGGGCCGATACGGGGAAGTGGGTACTGGATGGAGCACGGTCAAGAGACCGGCGAGTCGATCGGCGCGATGCTGTCGAGCATCGCGGCGGTTCTCCGTGAGGTCAGCGACAAACTGGACGCCGTGGCGGCCCGGGTCGACGGTGTGGACACCGTCAGCGCCGCCAGCATCGTCCCGGCTGACCACAGCATCGAGGCGCGACTGGCCAAGCTCGAGGCGTGGGCTTTCCGTGCCGGGCAGGACATTTCGGGCATCGACGGGCGGCTGGAGCAGGTCGAATCCGGTGCGGCACCGGCGCCTGCCGCGGCCGCGTCGCACGCCGCGCCGGAAACCGCCGAGCGGCCACTGCCGCGTGCCGCCGCCCGCCGTAACTCGGTGCCCGCCGAACAGGTCGTCCAGCGCGAAACCGCCTCCGCCACGACCACTCCCACCGCCAGGGAGAGCGTCGGCAGCTCGCACGACCTGGTTCAGCCCGCCCGCGACACCACCACGACGGCCAGGGAGAATGCCGCGGCGACCAGGGAGAGCGTCTCCCGGCGCTACGACTCCACCCCGCGCGACGCCGCGCCGGGCCGCGATTCCGCCGCGCACGAGGCGAACTCGGTGCCGCAGCGCAGCTTCAGCACCCCGCGTGAGCCGGTGCCGTACGAGCCGACGCCGACGCCCGCGCCGAACTTCACCGCACCGACCCCGCGCGAGCCGAGCCCGGCCCAGTCGACGAACTTCACCGCACCGACACCCAGGGAACCGCTACCGGTCCGGCAGTCGAGCTTCACCGCGCCGCGCGAACCGGTCGCGTCCTCGTACCAGAACTTCACCAGCCCGCACGAGAATTCGTACGAGAGCATGATTCCCTCGGCGCCGGACAGCGCCGAGTACAGCCGCGCGACGAACGGCGCGAAACCGGAAACCAACGGCAGCTCGCTCACCGGGGCCCACCGCGCCGACGAGGACCTGATCCCGGTCGACAACACCCACGTCGACAAGTTGCAGGCCATGCTCGACGAGCTGAAGAAGACCGCGGCGGCCCCCCTCGGCCGCTCCGACGTCTTCGGACCGCCCGCGACAGACCTGAACTCGACCAACTACGCCCCCGAGCGCAGCACCGAGACCCCACGCGACTACCGGCTGTCCAGCCCGCCGAAGTAAACCGATCGACACACCGGCAATACGCGCGGCATCGAAATGCCATGAGGCAACAGGCCTAGCCAGTCGAGCAAGGTCAGCGGATCAAACCCACACAACGGCAACCCACGGACGCGACACTCGAGACGCCGCGCCCAGCCGCTCGCGCAACGTCAGCCGATCGAGCCGCACAACGGCCAATACGCGGCGCGACACCCAAACGCCGCACGATCACGCGCCCAGCCGATCGACCACGCACCCCGCCGATACGCGGACTCGGCAACCGAACGCCGTGCGGCAACGAGCACAGCTGCTCGCGCGGGGCAGCCAATCAACCCCTCCCCGGACACGCGGACTTGCAACCAACACGCGGACTCGGAGCCCGAAACGCCGCGGCAACGAGCACAGCGGTCGCGCAAAGTCAGCCGATCGACCCCGCCCCGCACACGCGGACTTGGCAACGAAAACGCGGACGCGACAACCGAACGCCACGCGGCAACGAGCACATCCGCACGCGCAGGGCAGCCAATCAACCCGCCCTGGATACGAGGACTTGCAACCAAAGGCGGACTCGGCGCCCGAAACGCCGCGCAGCAACGCGTCCACCCATTCGTGCAGGGTCCGCCTGTCGTCCCACGCACCGACGATAGGCCAGCGCGACACCCAGCCGCTGCACGATCACGCGCCCAATCGGTCGAGCAGGGTCCGCCGACCGACGCACGCACGGCAATACGCCAGCGCGGCACCCGAAACGCCACGCGCCCAGCCGCTCGAGCGCGTCAGCGGGTAGACCCCTGCACACCTGCCAGGCCGGGGCGCGGCATCGAAGCGTTCTGTGTCCAGCTCCTACTCGGAGTCCGCCGGTCGGCTCAGGATCGTCGCGATCAGTTCGCGTAGCCAGCGATGGCCGCTGTCGGCGGTGTTGCGCGGGTGCCAGGCCAGGCCGATCGCGACCTCGGGTAGCGGGAGGGGGATCTCGAAGGCGCACAGGCCGAGTGCGGGTAGCGCCGAGCGGGTCAGTAGGGCGGGGGCCGGGCAGATCAGGTCGCTGCCGTGTACCGCGAACAACGCGGTGGTCAGGTTCGGCACCGTGGCGACCACGCGGCGGGTGCGACCGTGCAGCGCGAGGCGGTCGTCGATCGGCCCGCGTGCGTGTCCATTCCGCGAAATGCTCAGGTGTGCGGCGGCCGCGAATCGGGCGACCGTTACCCGTTCGGTGACCAGTGGATGATCGGCCGCGGCGATACCGATCATCCGATCGCCGAGCACGCGCCGCACGGTCGTCTCCGGATCGCCGTGATCGAGCACGCCGATCTCGATGTCGACGCGTCCGTCCCGCAGGGCGGCTGTGCCTTCGAGGGTGTCGGGCAGGAAGCGCAACGTCACTCCGGGTGCCTCGGAGCGCACCGCGGCCAGCAGCGGCCCGGCCAGCTCGGTGAGCACCATGTCCCCCGCCTGCACCGCGAAGTTCCGCTTGAGCGCACCGGGATCGATCGCTCCCCGCGGCGTCAGCAGCGCACGCCCCTGCTCCACCAGAGTGCCGACCTCGTAACGCAATTCCAGCGCGCGCGGCGTCGGCACCAGATTGCGGCCTGCCCGCACCAGCAGCGGGTCGTCCAGGGCCTCGCGCAGCTTGGCCAGCGTCCGGCTCATGGCCGGCGCCGAGGTGTGCAGCCGTTCGGCGGCCCGGGTGACGCTGTTCGTCTCCAGTAGCGCGTCCAATGCCACCAGCAGATTCATGTCCAGCGTCTCCACCTCTGGATTATCTCCAGCGGAAGTGGAGTTAGCCAGCATTTCGCTGGTGATCATCCACCGGCGAGTCCCGGTACTGTGGGCTGCGTCTATCGGTCAATTCGCTTATTTGCCTTGCGAACCGTGCAGCAGGTCGCCCGGCATGCCGGTGCTCAGGTCGTGCGACGGGGGCACGCCGAGGTCCGGCTGCCTGGGTGCGCCGAGGCTCGGGCCGGGCGCGGCGACATCGGCGTGCTGGGTCACCGGGTGCGCCGGCGGCGCGGGGTCGGCGGACTCGTGCTTGGTGGCGAGCCCGCGGTAGGACTCCGGGCGAACGGTGCGGAACCATTGGGCCACCCGGGTGCGCAGCGGCAGCCGGAACTTCAAGTCCGCCAGCATGTCGTCGATGTTGCGGATGGAGAAGGGCGTGATCACGGTGCCGTGCGCGTGGTGACCGCGGGTGCGCTCGTCGGTCCAGCGCAACCGGGCGTCGATCTGCTCGGCCGTCTCCTCGCGCGGCGGCAGATCGATTTGACCGGCCAGCAGCGCGGCGGTCCAGTGCGCGCCGACCTCGGCGTTGAGCGTGCTGATCACCGACGAGTTGTAGCCGGCGAAGGTCAGATTCGGCACGTCGAGCGGCAGGATCTGCCGGTGCAGGCGGAAGTTGCCGTGCTCGTCGGTGAGCCTGCGCTGCACGTACGGGGTCAGGAACGGCACCCGCTGCTGGAACCCGGTGGCGCAGACGACGATGTCGGCCGGTATGACCTCGCCGTTGGCCAGCTGCACGGCCGGCTGCTGGCCGCCACCGCCGCGCATCTCGGTGATGGTGGTGTCGCGTTGCACCACGATCCGGCCGTTCGCGACCTGCTCGTAGAAGTTCTCGGTGGCGAGGCTGACCGTGCTCTCGGCGATCTGCTCGAACCGGCCCTCCGGCACCAGGCCGAGCTCGCGCAGGTTCATGTGCTTGGTGGCCAGTTCCTGGATCAGGTCGAGATTGCTGATCCGGAACGAACTTCCGGGGCCGTCCAGGAAGCGGTCCATCCGGCCCGGTTCCATGTGGTGGAAGTGCGCCTCCCCGAAGCGGGTCAGCATCAGGCGCTCGTAGTCGAGGACCTTAGCCAGCTTGCGCGGCATCTTCCACAGCAGGCGGCGCGCCACCACGGTGGTCGAACCCGCGACGTCGCTCACCGCCTCGGCGATGTCGCAGGCGGACTTGCCGTAGCCGACGACGACGACGGACTTGCCGCGCACCGCCTCGACATCCAGGAACTCCGACACGTGTCCCATCTGTCCGCCCGCGGCGCGGAACAGCTCGATGCCGCGGAAGTCCGGGATCGCGGGTTCGCTGAACACTCCGTTGGCGATGACCAGGTGATCGCAGGACGTGCGATGGATACCGCCCGGATCACGAATCTCCAGCAGCCAGCCGCTGTCCACCGGATCCGCGGCGACGACCTCGGTGTTGAGCCGCAGGTGTTCGCGCAGGCCGAAGTGGTCGGCGTAGGCGGCCAGATACGCCTGCATCTGTTCGCCGTCGAGCACCTTCGGGTAATCCGAGGGCATCGGGAAGTCGGAGAAGTGATAGGTGTTCTTGGAATTCTGGGTTCGCAGCCCCGGGTACCTGCGGGTCGCACTCCACACGCCACCGACATCGGGCGAACGGTCGAAGATCTCGACCGGAAAACCCTTCTGGATCAGCACTTTCGCGCAGGCAAGACCTGCGATACCCGCACCAACGATCGCGATGCGGTTTCCGCTCGTCATGCGCAGGAGATTACGTCGCTTGCGGGCCACAGCAAAGTCGGTTGCCCTAATCGGCGATTCGATTCAGCACATGGGTGCCGGTCGAGGCCACCGGGGCACCGGGCGGACGCGCCGGCCCGGCGCCCGGATCGACCGGCAGTTCGAGCAGCCCGCGGATCAGGATGCTCTCGCGCCAGCGCAGTTCGTCCATGTCGACGGCCAGGCGCAGGCCGGGGAAGCGCGCGACCAGGCGGGTCAGGGCGATGCGGGCCTCCAGCCGGGCCAGGCCGGCGCCGAGGCAGTAGTGGATGCCGTGGCCGAAGGCGATGTGGTTGGCCGGGCGGCCCGGATCGAAGGCCGTGGGCTCGGTGAAATGACGTTCGTCACGATTGGCCGAGCCGAGGGCGACCAGCACGAGTTCGCCCGCGGGGATCTCGGTGCCGCCGAGGGTGATCGGGGCGCCGGTGTAGCGCAGGGTCGCGATGTTCACCGGGCCGTTGTGGCGCAGCACCTCCTCGATCAACGGTGTGACGGAGTCCGGGTCCTCGGCCAGCGCGCGGTAGCGCGGCGGGTCGGTCAGCAGGGTGAGCACGGTGTTGCCGATCAGGTTGACCGTCGTCTCGTGCCCGGCGACCAGGATCAGGAACGCCATCGAGATCAGTTCGTCGCGGCTGAGCCGATCGCCGTCCTCGGAGGCGGTGAGCATGTGCGAGATCAGGTCGTCGCCGAGACCACGCGTGCGGCGCAGGGCCACCAGCCGGTCGAAGTACTCCACGAGGGCGTCGGTCGCGGCGCGCATGGCCCCCGGCTCCGACATCGAGACATCGACCACGGCGGTGGACCAATCGCGGAACTGCTCGCGGTCCTCGACGGGCACGCCGAGCAGCTCGCAGATCACGGTGATGGGCAACGGAAAGGCGTACTCCTCCAACAGGTCCACCCGGGCGGCGCCCGCGGCGGCGATCCGATCGAGGAGTTCGTCCGCGATGGACACCACCCGCGACTCGAGCGCCGCCATCCTGGCCGGGGCGAACGCCGGGGCGACCAGTTTGCGCAGCCGCGCGTGCCGCGGCGGATCGGCGTTGAGCAGGTGGTAGCTCGATCGCCGATTGGCCGAGGTGACCCCGCTGTCACCCGAGGCGGCATGCCGGGCCTCGGCGCCCGCTGCGGTATTCGGATCCTTACGGATATCGGGGTGGCGCAGCACCTCTTTGGCGGCGTCGTAATCGACGACCAGCCAGGCGCGCACCCCGTTGGGCAGGCCGATCCGGTGCACCGGCCCCGCCGAACGCAGCTCCCGGTAAAACCGATACGGCGTGCTGAAGAACTCCGCTGGCAGCTGTCTCATCTACGCCGGCCTCCCCGTTTCGCGAGTATCGTTGCGCCCCTTCGATGGTGACACGCGCCCCGACCCGCGCACCGGGAACGTCGCCACCCCCGTCCGCCCGATCGCGATCACCGATCGCCACCGCACACCTGCTGATTTCCCGCACACGGATTCGCATGCAATTCCGTGTGCGGGAAATCAGGAGGTCTGCGGCGCGCCCAGAGGTGCGTGCGCCTGGTTGATTCGGCGCGCGCGACCTTGTGCACCCCGCTACCCTGCGCAGATGAGTTCGATCGCGCCTGTCCTGCGGGGCGCCCGGATCGCGAACTCGTTCGCGTTCGGGCTGCAGGGGTTCTTCTTCGCCGTGGTGCTGACCCAGTTGCCGCAGCAGAAGGACAAGTTCGGGCTGTCCGACGGGTTGATCGTCGGGTCGGTGGTGCTGGTGTCGTTGCTGGCCGGCGGCGGGAGTGTGGCCGCGGAGCGGTTGGCGTTGCGCTGGTCGAGCCGGGTGACGGTGCGGATCGGGCTGTCGCTGATCGCGATCACCGGGACCGCGGTGGCGTTCGCGCCGAATACGGCGGTGCTGATGACCGGGCTCAGTTGTTATGGGATCGCGGTCGGCATCGTCGACGCGAGCACCAATATGCAGGCGGTGTTCATTCAGCACGGGTACGGGAAATTCGTGCTGGCGTCGTTTTACGCGGCGTGGAGTGCGGGATCGATCATCGGCGCGCTGTACGTGTCGGGGTGCGAGGCGCTGGATGTGACGCTGCGCGAGTCGTTGCTCGGGGCGGCGGGAATCGTGCTGGTCATCGGACTGATCCTCGGGCCGCGGCTGCTGGGACCGCAGGAGGCCGAGGCCGGTCCGGCCGAAGAGGTCGTGGAACCGCCGCCGGTCGCGTTCCGGGCGTATCTGGTGTTCGGCATCGCGATGGCGTTGGTGTTCGCGATCGACCTGGCCGTCGGCAACTGGTCCGCGCTGTATCTGACCGACGACCTGCTGGCCAGTTCGGCGACCGCGGCGCTCGCCCTGGCCGCGTACCAGGGCACGTCGCTCGTCGCACGACTGACCGGTGATCTGTTCGTGCGACGGTTCAGGCCGCGGCGCGTGGTGCGAACAGCCGCGGCGATCGGCGTGACCGGCCTGGCGATCGTGATCGCCGCGCCCGGACCGATCGTGGCGATCGTCGGCTTCCTGATCGCGGGCATCGGCATGCCGGTGATCGCGCCGCTGTGCTTCAGCGAGGCCGGGCAGCTGACCAGTGGGCGCGGGCTGGACGCGCTCATCGCCCGGCTGAATCTGTTCAACTACGCGGGCACTCTGGTCGGTGGCGGAGTAGTCGGCGCGGTCGCGGCGGGCTTCGGGCACCGGATCGGCTTCGTCATCCCGCTGCTGTTCGCGGCGGCGCTGATCGGGTTGGCGCGGGTGTTCCACACCCGGCCCGATGCGGACAAACATCCCATCTCTCCCGGTGGTCATGCTCTACTGGATTCATGAGCAACATCCCAGTCACCGTCGACCGGGCCGGTCTATGGGACGCCGAAGAACTCAGTGACGTTGCGGCGGCGACCTTTCCGCTCGCCTGCCCGCCGGAGGCGACCGCCGACGACATCGACATCTTCATCACCGAGGCGTTATCCGGGGAACGGTTCGGCGAATACCTGAGCGACCCGGCCACGACCGTACTCAAAGCCGTTGCGGGCGACGAGATCGTCGGCTACGCGATGCTCATCGAGGGCGACCCGGCGGATCCGGCCGTGACCGAGGCGGTGGCGCTGCGGCCGGTGGTGGAGATCAACAAGATGTATGTGGTGCCAGGGCACCACGGCACCGGAGTGTCGACCGCGTTGATGCACGCCTGCCTGGAACGTGCTCGCGAGAGCGCGTTTGCCGGAGTGTGGCTGGGGGTCAACCAGGAGAACTCGCGGGCTGTGCGGTTCTACCGCAAACACGGGTTCAGCACGGTCGGCACCAAGACGAACACCGTCGGTAGCCGACAGCACGACGACTACCTGATGCGGTTGGTTTTCTAGCTCACTTGACGAAGTCCACCAGCGCGCTGTGGAAACTAGGCGCGATCACGGCCATCAGGTGATCGCCGGGCACCACGTGCAGCGTTCCGTCGGGCAGCGCGTCGGCGAGCCGCTCGGGCTCGGCGGCGAAGGGATCGTTGTCGCCGGCCAGCACCAGCGCGGGCACCGTCACCTCGGACAGGCCGCTGATCGGCCGGGAATCGAGCCCGGTCGCCACCGCCTGAATCGCCTGCCGGTCCGCGTGCACCGCGTCCGCGAGAATCCGGAACATCATCGCGGTCGAGGGCGCGCCCTCGTTGTCGTCACTCATCGCGGTCTGCAGGTCGGTCAGCTCGACGACCCGGCGATCGACGCCGCCGCAGTCCAGCACGCCCGAACCCACCCCGCCGACGACCAGCCGCTCGACCCGTTCGTCCGACGCGGCGACCAGCAGCGAGATGATCGCGCCCATCGAATACCCCACCTGCACAACCCGATCGAAGCCCAGCTCGTCGTACAGCGCGCGCACGTCTTTCGCCATGAACTCCCACGAGTACCGCGCCGCGTCGTGCGGCTTGGCCGAACGCCCGTGCCCGCGTGCGTCGAGCGAAACGACGGTGCGCCCGGCCGCCTGTAGGGCGCCCACCACGCCGGTGCTCATCCAGTTCGCGTTGGTGTCCGCGACCACGCCGTGCTGCAGCACGACCGGAACGCCCTCGCCCTCCCACACCCGATAGTTGAGTTCCAGGCCGTCCCACGTCTTGAACTTCGTCATGACCGGATCGTAGTGCGCGGCCGCGGATTGACATGTTCTGCTTGTTCAGTATTTACTGAACATATCGTTCCTTGCAGAACAAACAGCACTCAGGAGCCGTTATGACCGCCGCGATCCGCACCGAAGGACTGACCAAGCACTACGGCAAGCACGTAGCGATCACCGACCTCGACCTAGAGGTGCGGCCGGGTGAGGTGTTCGGCTTCCTCGGCCCCAATGGCGCGGGCAAGTCCACCACCATCCGCATCCTGCTCGATCTGATCCGCCCCACCGCGGGCCGCGTCGAGGTGCTCGGCGTCGATCCGCGAGCCGGCGGGCCCGAGCTGCGCCAGCGGATCGGTTATCTGCCAGGCGAATTGGCGATCGAAGGACGCAACACCGCGCGAGACCTGTTGCGCTTTCTCGCCGATCAGCGCGGCACCGTGCCGGCCGGGCGGATCAACGAGCTGGCCGAGCTGCTCGACCTGGACCTGTCCCGGAAGGTCGGCGCGATGTCCAAGGGCAACAAGCAGAAGGTCGGCATCGTCGCCGCGTTCATGCACCGGCCCGAACTGCTGATCCTGGACGAACCCACCTCCGGCCTGGATCCGCTACTGCAGCAACGGTTCATGGATCTGGTGCTCGAGGCCAAGGGCAACGGGCAGACCGTGTTCATGTCCTCGCATGTGCTCAGCGAGGTGCAGCAGACCGCCGACCGCGCGGTCATCATGCGCGCCGGGAAGCTGCTCGGCACCGAGAACGTGGACGATCTGCGCCGCCGGTCACCGCGCTCGGTCGAGCTGGTGTTCGGCGCCGATGTGTTCCCCGACGACTTCACCCGGCTGCCCGGCGTGCGGGACCTGCGGGTGGACGGAAAGACGTTGCGCTGCACCACCGAAGGCGAGGTCGACGAGCTGTTCAAGACCGCGGCCAAGTACCAGCTGGTGAGCGTGCTCTCGACCGAGCCGGACCTCGAACAGATCTTCTTCAGCCTCTACGGCCGCTGACCGCACTCGAATCACTCATCCGCACAGGAGAACTCGTCATGACCCGCTCGGTTTTCACCCAGACCCTGAAGGAACAGCGGCGCGGCCTGATCGGCTGGTCGATCGGCATGGCCGTGGTGCCGCTGATGTATCTGCCGTCCTACCAGACGCTCAAGGAGCAAGGGTCGCTCGATATCAAGCAGAACCGGATGTACGAGGCGATGGGCCTGAGCGACTTCGCCAGTGCCGCAGGCTATCTCAATTCGACGATCTTCTCGCTGATGGGCCTGTCGCTGCTGCTCATCTTCGCGGTGACGTTCGCCACCCGGTCGGTGACCCAGGAGGAGAACGGCATGCTGGATCTGCTGCTGGCCCAGCCGATCGGCCGAACGAACCTGCTGGCCCAGCGTTTTGCCGCGCTCACCGTGCAGACCGCGGTGGTCACCGCCGTGCTCACGCTCAGCGTGCTGGCCGGGACGAACGCGGGCAAGATGGACGTCCCCACCGGGCACATCCTGGCCGCGAGCACCGGGCTCGGGCTGCTGGTGCTGGCCGTCGGCACCATCACGCTGCTGCTCGGCGCGATCACCGGAAAGCGCTCGCTGACACTGGGACTCGCGTCGCTGGTGGCGGTGGCGGGCTATCTGGCGAACAATCTCGGCGGCATGTTCGACGGCGGCGCGTGGTTGCGCAAGCTGTCGCCGTTCTACTACGCGAACGGGAGTTCGCCGCTGGTGAACGGGTGGAACGGCGTGCATTTGGCCGTCCTGATCGTGCTCGCCGCCGTGGCTTTCGGCCTCGCGCTGGGCGCGTTCGAACGTCGCGATCTCGCGGTGTGACGGAAACGGCCTCCGCCCGGTTTGCCGTAATCCTTACTACTGAAGGGATACTCGGTCCATGAGTTCCACGGACGACATCGCCCCCACCCCGGAACAGCTGGCCTTCGTGGAGGATTTCGCGCTGGTCCTGGAACGCATGGGCCTGGTCCGGATGACCGGCCGCGCCGCGGGCTGGCTGCTCGTCGCCGAGCCGCCGGAACAGACCTTCGGCCAGATCGCCGACGCGCTGCAAGCGTCCAAGGGCTCCATCTCCAGTGCGCTCAAGGCGCTCGTCACCATGCGCTGGGTGGACAAGATCTCCAAGCCGGGCGACCGCAAGGACTACTACTCCATCCGTCCCGGCATCCTGCCCGAACTCACCCGCCAGCAAAGCGGCATGTACGACGACCTCACCGTCATGACCTCCCGCGGCCTGGCCCTCTTCGACGACCCCGAAGCCCCCGAAGCCGCCCGCGTCCGCGAGATGCACGAATTCTTCGTCTGGATGGGCAAGGAACTCCCCGCCCTGATCGACCGCTGGTACGCCGAGCAGCGCGGCTGAATCAGGCGAGCAGCTTGGTCCGCAGGGCGGCGAGGTCGGCGTCGGTGAGCTTCAGGCCGTCGCGGACGTAGTTGTCGAAGCTGCCGTAGGTCTGGTTCGCCTGGTCGAAGGCGGCGTCGAGCCAGGGCTGCTGGACGCCGTTGATCGGATCGTTCGGATTGGCGTTGCGGTACTGGTTGGACAGCAGGTAATCCTGGTCGACCGTGTCGCGGTCGACGCCGAGCAGGGTGAGCAGGACGGCGGCGGTCCAGCCGGTGCGGTCCTTGCCCGCGGTGCAGTGAAACAGGACCGCTCCATCGGAATCGATGATGTCGTGCAGCACCGAGGCGAATGCCTGGTTGGCGCCGGGGGCGGTGATGAACGCACGGTAGAGGCCGGCACCGCCGGTCAGGGTGGTGGCCATGACCTCGGGCGGGGCCTGGCCGATGACGTCGTCCCAGTTCGCGGTCGCGCCGGCGGGCACCTTGTCCGGGCCCAGCGCGCGTTCGTAGATCGTGCGCAGATCGTCGACGACGCGGACCTGGCGGCCGGCCAGTTCGGCGAGGTCGGCGGGGGTCGCGTTGTTCAACTGGCCGGTGCGGTAGACGAGCCCGGTGCGGACCGTCTTGCCCGTGCCGGTCCGGTATCCGCCGAGGTCACGAGCATTCTGCACGCCCTGCAAGTTCAGCGAACGGTCGAACGCGACCGCCGAGGCGGCCGGCGGCTCGGCCGGCGCGGTGCCGGCCACGGGCCCGAAGGCGACGGCCAACCCGGCGGCCAGCGCGATCGGGGTGCGAAGCGTGCGGGTCATGCGAGTGCTCCAATCATCGGTCCCCCGAGACCCCAGCAAACCAAATGAAACATCAGCGGTTCAAACCAGGGGGGTTTACGCGGGGACCTCGAACCGGGACAGCGCGAGCAGGCGCGAGATCGCCCGCAGATACTTCTTGCGGTACCCGCCGTCGAGCATCTCCTGGGAGAAGATCTGGTCCAGCTTGGCGCCGGAGACGGTGACCGGGATGCTCGCGTCGTAGAGCCGGTCGGCCAGCACGACCACGCGCAACGCCACGGCCTGATCGGTGACCGGATGCACGTTCGCGATGAACACCGCCGACACCCCGGCGATCAGCGCGCCGAACTTCGACGGATGCAAGGTGCTCAGGTGCTTCAGCAAGGCGTCGAAGTCGTCGAGTGTGGAACCCGTTGTGGCAGCGGCCCGTTCGGTCAGCACCGCCGACGAGGCCGGCTCCGGCGCGGGCGGCAGATCGCGGTGCCGGTAGTCCGGGCCGTCCACCCGCACCGGCTCGAAGATCGAGCCGAGCTTCTTGATCTCGCGCAGGAAATCCTGTGCGGCGAAACGACCTTCGCCCAACTGACCCGGCAGCGTGTTGGACGTCGCCGCGATCGACACGCCCTTCGCGGACAGCTCGGTCAGCAGCCGCGAGACCAGCATGGTGTCGCCGGGATCGTCGAGCTCGAACTCGTCGATGCACAGCACGCTGTTCGCCGACAACCGTTCCACGGCGTTGGTGAAGCCAAGGGCACCAACGAGATTGGTCACCTCGCCGAACGTGCCGAACGACTTCGGCGCGGGCGCGCTGTGGAAGATGGAGGCGAGCAGGTGGGTCTTGCCGACGCCGAACCCGCCGTCCAGGTACAGCCCCGCCCCGGACACCTGCTTCTTCTTGCCGAACAGGCTCTTCTTGTTCACCGCCTGATGGATCTTGGCGACCTCGCCGGCGAACTGTTCCGCCTTCTGCACCGCCGCCGCCTGGCTCGGTTCCTTGGGGTCGGGAATGTAAGAGCCGAAGCTGACCTCGTCGAACATCGGCGGGGGCACCATCTGGGCGACGAGCTGGTCGGCCGGAACCTCAGGGTGGCGGTCGACGAGGCGTTCTTGCATGGACAGAGCCTATGACGTGGTGAGATCTACGTTCATGCAGCGTATCCACAATGCGATCCAGCTCACAGACCTGAAGCCGGACGAGCTGGCCGAGTTGTACGCGTACCCGGCCGAACTGCGCGAACCGTTCGTCCGGGCGAATTTCGTGTCCAGCATCGACGGCGGCGCGACCAGCGACGGTCAGTCCGCGGGCCTCGGCACGCCCGCCGACAAAGCCGTGTTCCTGATGCTGCGCGAACTCGCCGATGTGGTGCTCGTCGGCGCGGGCACGGTCCGCTCGGAGAACTACGGCGGCGCCCGGGCCGATCCGCAGTACCGGCGCGCGCTGCACGAGCGCGGCCGCGGCGGGCATCCGGACGGCGCCGCACCGCCGATCGCCGTGGTCACCGCGAGCGCGGCGATCGACCTGAGCGCCCGGCTGCTCACCGACACGACGGTCCCGCCGTTGATTATCACCACGACCACCGCCCCCGCCGATCGCAAGCGGCAACTGGCCGACGCGGGCGCGGACGTGATCGAGGCGGGCGACGTCGCGGTGACCCCGAAGGCCCTGCTGCGCGTGCTCGGCGAGCGCGGCTTGCTCCGCGTGCTGTGCGAGGGCGGACCCCACCTGTTCGGCGAACTGCTGGCCGCCGACGCGGTCGACGAGCTGTGCCTGACCACCGCACCCCTGCTGGTCGGCGGCACGGCCCGGCGAATTTCGCTGTCCGCGCACGAGTTCCACCGCCCCATGTCCCGCGCGCATATCTTGCTCGACGACGACGGCACGATGCTGACCCGATGGGCCCGTGCATGAAACAACCGCCCGAACCTGGCAGGCTGTAGCGCATGCGCTGGACTCGGGCCGTCGTGCTGGCCGCGACACTCTCGATCATGATCGCCGGATGCGGGGCAGGCCCCTCCGACCGTCCCGGCGTGGCCGTCGAGCGCCAACCGGCCGGCGGCATCGCCCCGACCTCGGTTGCTCCGGCCCCACCGCCGGCCGCCGAACTGCCGAAGACGGATCTGGCGTGGAAGGACTGCACGACGCCGACGCTGGATCTGCTCGGCCTCGGCCCGGCCCCCGCCGGCCTGGTGCTCGACTGCGCGGAATACACCACGCCGATCGACGCGAGCGGCGGCGTGCTCGGCAACTTCCGCGCCGCGGCGATGCGGGCCCGGCTGCCGCAGACCCCCGCGGACGCCGCGCCGATGATCCTCACCTCCGGCACCGACCGCTCCTCCACCGCCACCCTCGCCGGGCTGGCCGCCGGACCGGCGAGCGCGCTGCTGGCCGCGCGCCCGATCGTCGCGGTGGACAGGCGCGGCATCGGCAGCTCGCAGCCGATCGACTGCCTGCCGCCCGAGGTGCGCAGGGGTCTGGCCGACAACGCCCAATTCGGTCCCGGCGCAAACGATCCCGTCGAGGCGATGACCGGGTTCAGCCAGGACGGCACCATCGCGTGCCGCGACTTCCTGCAGCCCTACGAGGGCGCGTTCGACGCCCAGCACGCCGCCGACGACATCGAACAGCTGCGCAGGCAGTGGCAGGTCGAGCACGTCGCGCTGCTCGGTTCGGGCAACGGCGCGAAGGTCGCGCTCAGTTACGCGCGCAAATACAACGACCACCTGGCCCGGCTCGTCGTCGACTCCCCCGAGGCGGTCGGCGCCGACGCGATCACCAGGGCCGAGCAGCAATTGGAGGGCGCGGAGGCGGCGCTCACCGCGTACGCCCAGCGCTGCACCGCGGTCAACTGCTCGCTCGGCCCGGATCCGCGCGCCGCGATCACCGAACTGGTGACCCGCGCCGGTTCCGGTGGGCTGGGCGAGATCTCGGCCAACGCGCTACTCACCGCGGTGTCCGGGTTCCTCGGCAGTCCGCGGGCCGACCAGGCCAACCGGGTTCGTGAACTGGCCGACGCGCTGTCGGCGGCCGGGCGCGGCGATCGCGGCGCGCTCGGCAACCTGATCCAGCGCGAGTCCGCGGCCGTGGGTGGCGACGGTCAATTCGTCAACCGCTGCACCGACACTCAGCAGCCGCCCACGCCGACGAAGGCCAAGGAACTGATGGGCACCTGGGGCGCGAAGTACCCGGTGTTCGGCAAGAACACGGCGATCGGCCTGATGGAGTGCGCGGCCTGGCCGGTGTCCACCGCGCCGCCGATGCCGGACAAGCTCGGCATTCCGGTGCTGGTGCTCGGCGGCATCGCCGATCCGGTGGTCGGCAATGCCGGGCAGGCCTCGGTCGCCGGCGCGCTCGGCTCGGCGGGCGCGCGGCATGCCGGACTCACCTGGCAGGGCTGGGGGCATCCGGTGTCCACGCATTCGACGTGTGCGCAGCGCGCCGTGGTCGACTATCTGAAGGACGCGAAGCTGCCCGCCGACGGGACGGTCTGCCCGGCCTGATCCGGCCGTCCGAATAGTGCTTCTAGCGGCGCGTCGAACAGGTCCGGACAACCGCGAGAACGTGATCCGGTGTACCGTGCCCCAGTGTTACTTCGACAGCTCGAGCCCCGCACTGCTCGCACCACCGCCGAGGTGATCAAGTTCGCACTCTGGCCCTTCGCGGTCATGACCGTGCTGAACCGGGTTTTCATCAAGGCTGTCAATGGTTTCATCACCGACGACTTCCGGCCCGTGTACCAGGCCTCGCTCGATTTTCTCAACGGGCGACCGGTCTACACGGCCAACTTCGACTCGGTCGACCCGCACTACCTCTACTACCCCAGCGGCACGCTGCTCATCGCGCCGGTGGCGTGGGTGCACGACTACGAAAAAGCCCGCTGGCTGTTCATCCTGCTGAACGCGGCCGCGATCATCCTGGCCTGGTACCTGCTGCTGCGGCTGTTCCGGTTCACCGTGAATTCGGTGGTCGCGCCGGTGCTGCTGTTCGCGATGTTCATGTCCGAGACGGTCACCAACACGCTGGTCTTCACCAACGTCAACGGGTGCATCCTGCTGGCCGAACTGCTGTTCCTGCATCTGCTGCTCAAACGCCGAGACCTCTGGGCGGGCGTGGCGCTCGGGTTGAGTATCGCGGTGAAACCGACGCTGGTGCCGCTGCTGCTGATCGCGCTGGTGCGCGGGCAGTGGAAGGTGTTCATCACCGCCCTCGGCGTGCCGATCCTGCTGACCGCGATCGCCTGGCCACTGTCGAAAGACCCGGAGAAGTTCTTCAGCCACACCGCGCCCTACCTGTTCGAGACGCGGGACTACTTCAACAGCGCGATCGCGGGCAACGGCGAGTACTACGGGGTGGCGCCCTGGCTGATCTGGTTCATGCGGCTGGGCATGGGCGTGCTGGTCGCCATCTCGCTGTGGTTGCTGTGGCGCTACTACCGCGAGGACGAGCTGTTCTTCGTCTGCACCTCCTCCGGCGTGCTGCTCACCGCGATGTTCCTGCTGCCCTCGCTGGGCCAGATGTACTACTCGATGATGCTGTTCCCGTTCCTGATGACGGTGGTGCTGCGCAATTCGGTGTTGCGCAACTGGCCGGCCTGGCTGGCGGTGTTCGGGTTCATGAGCTATGACAAGTGGCTCTCGGATCGCTGGCAGCACATCGGCCGCGACGTCGAGTACCTGCGCATCACCTTCGGCTGGGGGCTGCTGCTGGTCGTCGTCTTCTGCGTCCTCGGCGACCGGTACCTGGCCGCCAAGCGCGAAGGGCGTCTCCAGTACGGCATCGACCCGACCTGGTTCAAGCCGGTCCCGGCCGCGGCGGATTCGCCCAGCTCGGCGAACGGTTCCGCGCCGGCGGGGGCGAAACCTATTAGCGTGGAGTGATGAGTTCCGAAGCCGATACGTCCCTGCCCGCGCCGCGGATCCAGCTGACGCCCCAGGAGTGGCGCCTCAAGCTGAACCCCGAGGAGTACGCGGTGCTGCGCGAGGCCGCGACCGAACGTCCCTTCGTCGGCGAATACACCGACACCAAGACCGAGGGCGTCTACGCATGCCGGGCCTGCGGCGCCGAATTGTTCCGCAGCACCGAGAAATTCGACTCCCACTGCGGCTGGCCGTCGTTCTTCGACCCGGCCGACTCCGACGCGGTGATCCTCAAATCCGACGACACCCTCGGCATGCACCGCGTCGAGGTCCTGTGCGCCAACTGCCACAGCCACCTCGGCCACGTCTTCGAGGGCGAGGGCTACAACACCCCCACCGACAAGCGCTACTGCATCAACTCCATCTCGTTGCGGTTGCAACCTGCTGAGGGTTCTGCCGGCTAACAACCGTTGGTGTCGGCTTGCGACACCGAGCATCCCGCCGATGTGAGTCCGCTCATATCCCCCGCCTCGACTTTACTGTTGCTTTACTCTAAGAAGGCAGGCAGATTACGTCGATCGAAGGATGCTCCCAATGAACGATCTGATCAAGACCCTCGCGCAGGACGCCAACTGGGACAGGTGGGTGGCCGTCAACTCCGAATCCGGAAGCAAGGACGGCTGCATCTCCAAGGCGGGTTGTATTTCCAAGGCGGGCTGCATCTCCTAGTCGCGGTCGCGGGGCCGGGCAGGATTCCGGCTCGGCCCCGTCCGACTCAGGACCACCATGACCGATACCGCCGCGACCCGTCCGTTGCCCGCCGATTTCGTCGAAGCGACCCGCGACATCCCGTTCTATCGGGACTACGCGGCGGCGAACGCTTACCCGATCATCACCAAAGCCGATCTGGCCGAGACGTTTCCGGATTCCTTCATGACTCCCCAGGTCACCGAAGCGTTGACATCCGGTGCCGCACAATATGTCTGGTCCACCGGTACCAATCATGCCCGGATGCCGCTCATCCGGCCCCCGCTGTTCCTGCTGAAGTCCTATTACACGGTCTGGCGCGATCATCCGGAGATCGGCGACACCTTCGCGGCCGGCGCGCCGCGTGTTTCGGTCACCACGCGACTGGCCACCGATCACGTAACCCGGATCAACGAGGCCAAAGGCGGCGAGCCGGGCGATCTCGCGCGCCGCAGGCTCGATGACCGCACCGTCTATGTCAACCGGCACCTGGATCCCGCGCTCTGGTCACCGGACGCCGTCACCACCATGCTCACCGAGATCGCCACCGTGCAGAGCGAAACCGATTACCGCGGTTACCATCTCGATTGCTCGTCCTACCACGCCGCCCATCTGCTCCTGGCCGCGGGGCAACGATTCCCGCAGCCGGCCAGTGCGATTCACGGCTACGAGTTCACCCCGCGCAACGTGCGCCGTTTCCTCGATGAGCGACTCGACTGCCCCGTCGTAGAACTGTTCGGCAGCACCGAACTGGGCTACCTGTACTACGGCGATCGGCACGGCCGCTACCATCCGCACCTGGATCAGATGACGGTCGAACTCGAACCGATACCGGGCACCCGCGGCATCCACAGCCTCGTCGTCTCCAGTATCCGTAACCCGTACATGCCGTTACTGCGCTACAACACCGGCGACTGCGTGCACACCAGCGACGGTTCGGCCGACCCGAGCGGCATCGTGCGCTTCTGCGGGCGCGAGAAGGAGCTGCTGGTCACCGACACCGCGATCACCTCGCAGGCCGAACTCGACGACGTGATCGCGACGATCAGCCACGAGGTATTCGTCTACCAGCTCTCGGTGGAACGCGCGTCCGCCGAACTCGCCTACACGACCTTCGACGGCACACCGCTCGACCGGCAGGCGTCCGACGAACTCGCTACCGCCACAACACGATTGACCGGAATACCGGTCACCGTTCAACACCGCAAGCACATACCGATCGGCAAGTCGGGCAAGTACGCCTGGCTGGTCCACGGAAGGAGCACGCGATGAACGATCACGACGTCCTCGGCGATCTGTACGAAGAAACGGTCCGCTATGTGCGCGAGCACAACCAGGTGGACGAGCCCACCGCCCGCATCCAGGTGCGTGAGGCGGTGCGCTATCTGATCCTGGTCTCCGCGCACCGCGAGGAACTCACCGGGCTGTTCCTGCCCGTCGAGCAGGCGATCGACGAGGTATGGCACTATCTCATCCTGCAGACCCGCGAGTACGCCGATCTATGCGAGAACCGTTTGCCCGGTGGGCATTTCATCGATCATCGGTCCACCTCCTACGACGCCTACGGGCAGCGACAGCCGTCCCGCGAGGCGATGATCGAACAGTTCCTGCGCTGGATTCCGTTGTACTGCGCCCGATTCGGCGAGTTCGACGCCGAGGGCGGCCAGTGGTGGACCATGGTGCGGTTCCTGCATGAGGAAATGGGTCACAGCCTCGCCGAGATCTCCGCGCTAGCGCCCGCCGACGCGTCGAGCTGACCGCACCGCCGCCGCGATCACCAGTATCGCCAGTCCGATCTGCACGATCAGCACCGTCACCATCCCGGCGGGTTCACCGGACGTGCGGACCACGACCCCGAACACCGTCCCCAGCACGGCCGCGCCGGTCGCGATCGACACCTGCTGCGCGGTGAGCAGCACGCCGCCCCCGACTCCGGCGAACCCCGCGGGCACCAGCGACAGCATGTGCGCGTTCATCGTGCCCAGCGTGATCCCCTGTCCGGTACCGATCAACAGCATCGCCACGCACATCAGCGGGATGGACGCACCGTGCACGCCGACCGCCATGCTTATCAGTCCGACGCCCTGGATCGACGCGCCCAGCGCGATGGCGCCGACCCCCAGCTTGGTGCGGATGCGCGGCACCGCGAACGAGGAGAGCAGGAAGCCCACCGCCATCGGCGCGGTCAGCAGACCGGCGATCAGCGGCGCATGCCCGAGGCCCTCCTGCAGGGTCTGCGGCAGCGCGTAGAGAAATCCGCCCGCGCCCGCGAAGAAGGGCAGCATCAGTGCCAATGCCCACCGCAGCTCGGGGTCGGCGAACATCCCCGGCGGCAGCACGGTGGGCTTTCCCGTTGCGGCACAGCGCCGTTGATGCGCCATCCAGGCCAGTCCCACAGCGACGGTGAGTACCGCGAAGGCGATGGTGAAGGGGCCGAGAACCGTCGACATCGCCGTGGTCAGCAGGAACCCGAGCACAGTGAGCGACAGCAGGACTCCGCCGCGACCGTCGATGTACTGGTCGATGTTCGGTTCGGTATCGGGTACCAGCCGCGGCAGCAGAATCAGCCCGAGCACGCCGAGCGGGATGTTGATCAGAAACAGCCACCGCCACGCGTCCGGCCCACCGACCAGATCGAGCAGCGCGCTGCCGCCGATGAGACCGACCAGTGCCGATACACCGCTCATGGATGAGTACCAGCTGATCGCTCGGTCGCGGCGCGCGCCCGCGTGCGCGGTGACCAGCCCGAGCACCTGCGGCATCACGAACCCCGCGGTGACGCCCTGCACGATGCGCCCGCCGACCAGCACCTCGAAAACCGGTGCCGCAGCACAGATTCCCGACGCCGCCACGAATCCTGCCGCCGCGTAATACAGGATCCGGCGCCGCCCGAAACGGTCACCGGCCCGTCCGCCGACGATCAGCAGCGAACCGAAACCCGCGAGATACCCCACCAGCACCAGACTCAGCAGGGCAGAGCCCTGCTCGATGCCGAAGTCGCGCCGGATGCCCGGCAGCGCGACTCCGGCGATGAAGGTGTCCATCATCGGCACGAACGCACATGCCAGGATCAGTACGATCCCCGGAACGCGCAACGAAAGTTCGCTGCTGGACGAGAAGCTCCGTCGCGTGATCATGGTCGCCTGGCACGCACCTCGGTCGCGGCCGCCACAATCCGGTAGGCCGCGCCCAGGAGTTGCCCGAGCCAGGCGCACCAACCGGTCACTCGCCCGACTTTACCGCTCGGTCGGCTGGGGTCTCCCTTTACCGCGCGGCTGGGTCGCCGATCAGTCGGTTCGCGGCTCATCGGTGGGTTGTTTTTTCGGCTCTGCTGGATGGCGTAGGTGGTCGGTGAGGGCGAGTCAGCAGGTGATTTCCTCCCGATCCCGCTTTGCTTCGGCGGGACAGATCTCGAACGTAGTCGGCCGAACTCGACGTAATCGGGCCTGAGACCCCAAGATTGCCGGGTCGTCGCTCATCGGCTCACGCGGTATGGTTCGCCCGTACCAGATGAGGGGGTCCAGTGAGTTATCTTTTCGAGCGGGTGGGACAGCGTGGCGGTCTCGTGCCCGACGGCCGCCCGCTGAGCGTGGAATCGGTCGGAATCCGGCTGTCCACAGCGGTTTATGCGCATTGTGGCGTTCGGCTCACGTAGGTGACGCTGACCATCTCGCCCGACCCGGTGGTGGGCGAAGAACTTGTTGCTGCGCCGAAGCGACGACCCTCCCGCACTGTTTTCGTCAGCGGAATGGTGTTCACCGCTGCGCTTTTCGCGATCGGCGGCTGGCAGCGGCGCTGGATCGCCGACGACGGTTTGACCGTGTTGCGTACGGTGCGCAACCTGCTGGCGGGCAATGGTCCGGTGTTCAACGCGGGAGAGCGCGTCGAGGTCAATACCAGTACCGCCTGGACCTACCTCATCTGGTTCTTCAGCTGGCTGACGCAGGCGCGGCTGGAGTATGTGGTGCTGGGTATCTCGCTGACGTTGTCGGTGACGGCCATCGTTTTCGCGATGCTGGGCACCGCCCGGTTGTGGGGTGGCGGGGCGCAATTGCTGCTTCCGGCAGGCGCTTTCGTCTATATCGCGGTGCCTCCGGCCCGCGACTATGCCACCTCGGGCTTGGAGTCGAGCCTGGTCATCTGCTGGATTGCGGTGTTGTGGTGGGCGCTGATCCGGTGGAGTCGCACCGAAAAGCCGCGCTTCGCCAGCATTCTCCGCCTGTCCTTCGTCGCGGGTTTGGCGCCGTTGATCCGGCCGGAGCTCACGCTGATCGGCACGCTGGCGTTGCTCATGCTCTGCGGTGCACCGCAGCCGGGAATATGGTTGCGGCCGTGGGTTTTCCGCGCGCTGATCATGGCGACGGCCGGGCTGGTGCCGGTGGCCTATCAGATCTGGCGCATGGGCTATTACGCGCTGCCGTATCCGAATACGGCCGTTGCCAAAGACGCGGGCGGCGCGAAATGGCGGCAGGGTTTGGCCTATCTGTGGAATCTGGTTGGGCCGTACTGGCTGTGGGTGCCGCTGATGGCGTTGGGCGTTGCGGCTGTGCTGGCGGTGCGGTCCCGGCGGATCGCCGGTCAGGCCGCCACGCTGTCTGAGTTCGAGACGAAACCGGATGTGCGCGAACGCCTTCTCCGGTTCAGCGAGTGGCTGCGAACACCGGCCGCGGTCGTCGCCCTCATGCTCGGCAGCGGCGCCTTGCTGACCGTCTACGAGATCCGGGTCGGCGGTGACTTCATGCACGGTCGCATGCTGCTGCCGCCACTGTTCTGCGTGCTGCTGCCAGTCATGGTGCTGCCGCTGAAATTGCCGGCCGCGCGTGCGGATTCGCTCCGCGCCGACCGCGCATTTCGGGTCGGGGCAACGGCGTTGGCCGTGACCGCCGGCTGGGCGCTGTTGGCGGCGAACGCCACCGCCCTCGAGCACGGCCGCTCGATCAGCACGGCCGGTATCGCGGACGAGCGCCTCTACTACGTGCAGAGCACCGGTCACGAGCACCCGCTGCGCGCCGAGGACTACCTGGACTATCCGCGGATGCGCGCCATGATCGGCGATCTCACCCGAAATCCGAACGGCGGCCTGCTCATCAATTCGCCGTCCTGGAACTGGCAGCTCGTCCCGCCGCCGACGCCCGTCCCGGACGGTGGCGCCGGGCATACCGTCTACTTCATCAACCTCGGCATGATCAGCATGAACGTGCCCCTCGACGTCCGGGTCCTAGATCCTATGGGCCTGTCGTATCCGCTTGCCGCACACACGTTCCGGTTCCCGAACGCCCGCATCGGCCACGACAAAAACCTCGACTCGGATTGGGCGGTCGTAGACGCGGGCATGGCGAACGAATATCCCGGGCTGCCCTGGTTCATCGACGAAGGCTGGGTCACCCGCATCCGAACCGCCATGAACTGCCCCGCAACTCAGGACCTGCTCGCCTCCACCCGCGCCCCACTCACCCCCCACCGCTTCCAGCGCAACATCCAGCAGTCACTGCGATACGCCAAATACCGCATCGACCGAGTACCAGAGTTCGAGATCGACCGATGCCAGGTGATCGACCACAGCAACCCCGACGTACCGAGGTGACCTGGCCGCCGACGGCTAGCAGCACAGCTGAAACGTTTGATCGCGAACTTGAAGCAGGCCACTTCATCGGCCACTTGCTGTGGAATGCGCGTTACCGTCGCGTGCGACTCATCCGGGCACGAATACTGTGAGCCGGTGACGGAACGGAAGATTCGCTGGGGCATCCTGGCCACGGGAAATATCGCGAAGACGTTCGTCGGCGATCTGACGTTGCTGCCGGACGCCGAAGTCGTTGCTGTGGCTTCGCGTACCGGGACAGCCGCGCGTGCCTTCGCCGCGGAGCACGGTATTCCGCGCGCCTATGGACAATGGGAGGAACTCGTCGACGACTCGGACGTCGATGTGGTCTACGTGGCCACGCCGCACGCGGCCCATCACGCCGCCACCGCGCTGTGCCTCGACGCAGGCAAGGCCGTACTCTGCGAGAAGCCCCTCACTCTCGATGCCGTTCAGGCCATGGACCTGTTCGAACGGGCCCGAGCGGCGGGGGTATTCCTGATGGAAGCGATGTGGACGCGGTGCGTCCCGGCGATCGTGCGCCTGCGCGAGCTCCTCGCCGCCGGGGCGATCGGCGAACCCCGCCTGGTCAGCGCGGATTTCAGTGTCGACTTCGACGCCGGCCCCGGCCACCGCGTCCGCAACCCGGCCATGGGCGGCGGGAGCCTCCTGGATGTGGGGATCTATCCCCTGACCATCGCCCGAATCGCCCTCGGCGCACCGGATTCCGTCGATGCCCGCGCCGTGCTGACACCGGAGGGGGTGGACGAAACCACCGCGGTCACGCTCACCCACAGCACCGGCGCCCTCGCCGTCCTCACCAGCTCCATCGCGGTGGACGGGCCGTGCACCGCTACCCTTTCCGGTACCGGTGGCCGAATCGAGATGCGCCGGGACTTCTTCGCCCCCAACGGTTTTCACATCTACCGCGGCGCGGATCCGGTCGAGTACATCGAAGCCCCGCTGATCGGCCGCGGCATGGCCCACGAGGCCATAGAGGTGCATCGCTGCCTGCGCCAGGGTCTGCTCGAGAGCCCACTGGTCCCCTGGGCGGAAACTCTCGACGTCCTGCGGACCATGGATGCGATCCGAGCCCGGATCGGCGTGGTGTATCCCTCACTTCCGGATACGTGATTGGCCCGTTCACCTCGGCCGTAGCCGGCGTCCCCGACCACCCGTGTGGCCAAGACCACGCGGGTGTCGACGTGACGCCCGGCCATTACGGATCCGCCGTCGGCAATTTCCGCCACGACTAGTTCACGGACGAGATCCGTTCCAGCAGAGTCCGTTTCGAGATCGGGCTGCGGCGACCGCGCGACGTCGCGATCGTTCGAATCAGGCACGACTCGTCGTACCACTCGCCGCTACCGTCGCGCACCGCACGATGCGGCGGATCGACCCGCCCGGCCACCGCACCGGTGGCCGGTCCGTGACCGCACCTTCAGTAATGTGGATCGTTCACCGGCGAGCACTGGTGTCGGGCGGACGAGAGAACTGACTGGACATGAGCGACGAGCAACACATCCTCACTCCCGGCGAAACCTGCTGGCAGATCGCGCGGGCCGATCGGCTGGCGTGCATCATCGACGCCGCGGACTATTTCCGGTACGCCAAGTCCGCGATGTTGCAGGCACGCAAGCGGATCGTGCTGATCGGCTGGGACTTCGATACCCGGATCAAGTTCGAACCGCAGGACAAGACCCTCGACGGGCCGAATCGGCTGGGCAAGTTCCTGTCCTGGCTGCCGAAGCAGCGCCCGGATCTCGACATCTATCTGCTGAAGTGGAATGTCGGCGCGTTCGCGGCGATCGGCCGGGGAATGACGCCGATCTTCGTGGTCAACTGGATGACCGACCGGCGCCTGCACTTCGAAATGGACGGCGCGCATCCGATCGGTTCGGCGCACCATCAGAAGATCGTGGTGATCGATGACGCGCTCGCGTTCTGCGGCGGCATCGACATGACCGTCGACCGGTGGGATACCAGCGATCACCGCGACGCCAACCACTACCGCACCGAGCCCAACGGCAATCGGTACGGACCGTGGCACGACGCGACCACCGCCGTCGACGGCGACGCGGCCAAGGCGATCGGCGAACTGGCCAGGGCTCGGTGGAAGGCGGCGACCGGACAGCAACTGGCGCCGGTCGACGAGATCGCCGGGGACACACCGTGGCCCGAAGGCCTGGAGCCGACGATGCGGTCCGTGGACGTCGGTATCGCGCGGACCTTCCCCGAACTCGCCGACCGCGCGGAGGTCCGGGAGATCGAGGCGCTGTATCTGGCGGCGATCGCGGGCGCCACGAGGTCGCTGTACATCGAGAGCCAGTACCTGGCCTCGCGCACCTTGGCCGAGGCGATCGCGGCCCGGCTGCGTGAGCCGGACGGCCCGGAGATCGTGCTGGTGCTGCCGCGACACGCCGACGGCTGGCTCGAGCAACAGGCGATGGACGGCGCGCGCCGCCGGCTACTGCATCTGCTGTGGCAGGCCGACACCGAGAACCGGCTCGGCGTGTACTACCCCGTCACCGAGGCCGGCGCGCCGATCTACGTGCACGCCAAGGTGCTGGTGATGGACGATCGCCTGCTGCGGGTCGGCTCGTCGAACCTCAACAACCGCTCGATGGGCTTCGACACCGAATGTGATCTGGCCGTCGAGGTCACGCCCGCCACCGCGGACGGCGACCAATTGCGGGAAACCATCCTCGGCATCCGGCGCAGGCTGATCTGCGAACACCTCGACGCCGACCCCGCGAAGTTCGACGCCACCCTAACCGAGACCTCTTCGCTGCTCCGCACCGTCGAGGCCTTGCGCGGCGAGGGCCGGACCCTGGTGCGATTCGAGCCGGCCACCGTCGAGAACGAGGACAGTCCGCTGGCCGAGAACGAGCTGATGGATCCCGAACGCACCCCGCCGCGCCTGTGGGATTACGCATTGCTCAGCCGGGGTCTCCGCAGGTTGAAGGCTGCGACGCGTTGACGGTCTGCGGCAACAGAACCTTTCGCATCAGCATCCAAAGAGGGGACCTCCCTGCGCCAGCACCCCTCGGACAGCGCAGCGGAGCAATCCACGATAAACACTGGACCGAAGGGTACGTTTCCCTGGTCCGACCCGCACGCCCCGAAATCCCGGGGCTTGCCGGCCGGTTGCTAGCCGAGACGGTCAGGGCAACAACGTAAAATGCGAAACGTGGGTTGGTCGAACTACCGAGAAGTGCCGCCGATCAGTGGTGGCGATGGTTTCCAGCCCACGCCGCTCAGCCAGGGCGATCACAGACGCGTCCGCCGTGCCCAACGGCAGATCTTGATACTTCGCGACCAACTCCGCGATACGCAACCAGTCCGCAGCATGTACCGGCTCGACAGCGAACAGCCCTTCGGCGAAGTCGCCCAAGAACCGCACTTCGGCTTCGGTACTCAACCGAGTGCCGATCAGATACGCGGCCTCGGTGATGACCAAGGTCGGAACGACCAGCGGCCCGCGATATGTCTGCAGAAGATCCAGACAATCGGCGTGATGCGCATCATCGGCGTCGACGTAGGCGTACAGCGGCCCGGCGTCGACCACCAACGCGGCTATCGGCCCCACTCCTTGCTCAAGATCTCATGGATCCGGCCGGAAATATCGGACTGGCCACTGCGTCCCGCGGCCGCCGCGCCGAACCGGCGACGACCACCGCTCGGAGCATCGAGAAATTCAGTGATCGCTTCCCGAGTCAATTCGGAGACGGTGACCCCACGGCGCTCTGCCTCGTGCCGGAGCCGCTCATCCAGCTCTTCGGGTAGCTTCACCGTCGTTCGCCTCATGGTATGCCAGCATACCGAAGTGACGTTTCACCAACCAGCTCTCAGGGCAGGGCGTTGATGAGCTTGTCGAGCTCGACGCGGGGGCCGGTGAAGAAGGGGACCTCTTCGCGGACGTGCAGGCGGGCCTCGGTGGCGCGCAGGTCACGCATGAGGTCGACGATGCGGTGCAGTTCGGGGGCCTCGAAGGCGAGGATCCATTCGTAGTCGCCGAGGGCGAACGAGCTGACCGTGTTCGCGCGCACGTCCGGGTACCCGCGGGCGGCCTTGCCGTGATCGGCGAGCATCTTGCGCCGCTCCTCGTCGGGCAGCAGATACCACTCGTACGAGCGGACGAACGGGTACACGCAGATGTAGTTGCCCGGGTCCTCGCCGGCCAGGAACGCGGGCACGTGGCTCTTGTTGAACTCCGCGGGACGGTGCAGCGCCACGTTGCTCCACACCGGGGCGCTCGCCCGGCCCAGCTCGGTGGTGCGCCGGAAGTCCGCATAGGCGGCCTGCAGATCCTCGACCCGTTCGGCGTGCGTCCAGATCATGAAGTCGGCGTCGGCGCGCATGCCCGCCACGTCGTACACGCCGCGAACCACCACGTCACGATCCGCGAGCCCCTCGAAGAACGCCCGCGCCTCCTTGATCGCCGCCGCCCGGTCCTCACCCAGTACCCCCGGCTGCACCTGGAACACCGAGAACATCAGGTAGCGAATGGTCGAGTTGAGTTCCTGATAATCGAGTCGCGCCATGCGTCCTATCGTGCCACTCGAGGGAAGGTGAATGCGTCGCGGTGTGGGTGGCGTGCCTCTCCCCGGACGATCGAGGTATGAGCACCTTCCGCTGACGCGAACGCGCCGATGACGGTCGGGCCCGGTTCGCGGGCCTCATGCCCGACTCGGCGATATCGAGCGGAGTCGGCGCGGGCTCGCCGAATCAGGTTGCGGTGGTGGCGATGTGGTGGGCGGCGGTGGTGGCGGAGGCTACGCACGCGGGGACTCCGACGCCGTGCAGGTAGGCGCCGGTGAGGGCCAGGCCGTCCAATGGGGCGACGGCTTGTTCGATGGCGGCAACGCGGTCGATGTGGCCGGGTGCGTATTGCGCCAAGCCGCCACGCCAGCGTTGGACGACGGCGGAGACCGGCTCGATGGGGACGCCGGTGACGGTGGACAGGTCTTCGGCGGCGGCGGTGATCAGGTCGGCGTCGGACCAGGACAGCGTGGAGTCATCGCCGAACTTTCCGAATGAGGCACGGACCAAGGCTGTTTCACGTTCGGCAAGGTGGGTCCACTTGCGACTGGACAGCGTGAACGCCTTGGCGCGCAAGGGTTCTCCGGTGGCCACCAGGACGCCCGAGTTCTGCGGAAGGGCGGTGTCACGCGGAAGGGCAAGCGCGACAACGACGGACGAGGACAGCTCGATTCCGGCCAGCGCCGCGGCGGCGTCCGGGGCGACGGTGACGAGCAGCCGGGCGGTCACCGGTGCGGGCGTGGCGAGCACCACCGCGTCGACGGCGCCGATCGGGTCGACGACCCAGCCGCGCAGGCCGCGGGCGAGGCGGGTGGCCGGGGTCGCGGTGACGAACTTCGCACCGGAGCGCGCGGCCAACACTTCCAGCAGCACCTGATATCCGTCCCGGAGCCCACCGAATACCGGCGCGCTCGACGGCGGCGGCAGCGCGACGGACACCGCGTGTGTAAGACTCGGCGCCCCGTCGTCCAACGCGGCGGCCAACGTCGGCAGCGCCGCGCGCACCCCGATCGAGCGCGAACTCCCCGCGTACACCCCGCCGAGCAACGGATCCACACTCCGCTCGGCGACCTGCGCCCCGAACCGGTCCGCGATCAGCCGATACACGTCGACGTCCGCGCCGGGTTCCCAGGCCAGCGGCCGCCGCGACTCCCCCGCGATCCGCTCGACCGTCTCCGCGTCGACCAGCCCGCGCATCGACTCGGCATCCGCCGGAATCCCCATCAACGTCCGCTCCGGCAACGCGTGCGCCACCCCGCCCGACCACACCAGCGGCCGCAACCCCGCCGGCGTCACCAACTGCGACTCCAGCCCCACCTCCCGCAGCAACTGCGGCACCTCGGGCCGCCGCCCCACGAACGCCTCCGCCCCGAGATCCAAAGGCTCCCCGGCGACTTCACCGGTATACAGAATCCCACCCACCCGCTCGGCCCGATCCAACACGAGAATGTCCGCCTCGGACCCCAGCAACACTCGCAACCGATACGCGGCAACCAGCCCGCTGATCCCGCCACCGACCACCGCGATCCTCATGCCATCGACGGTATCCCCCACCCCCACCCGCCCCGCGACCGGTCCGCTTCTGTCCCGCCCGCCGACCACCGAACTCGACACGATCGCATCGATCGAGCCGCCTTCGATGGCGCGACCAAGATCACCGGGAACTGGTGCAGGCATCCGCCGAGAAGCAACCTGCACCAGTTCCCGGTGATCAATCGTCCAGTTGTCGGCGGCCATGATTTCTCGCTGCCCGCGTGAGTTCGCTTCGCGCGCAGGCAATTATCGGCGGGTTCGTGTGCGGATCGCACAAGCGTGCGCAGTGCCACGGGGACAGCCGACGCAAATATCTGGACGCGCGACGCGCGGTGCGGGCAGGCGAGTGGCCTACGACGACTCCCGGCCACCGCACGACTCGGAGCCGCGGGTGAGTTCGCCTCGCGCAGGCAATCGCCAGCAGGTTCGTGCGCGGATCGCACAAGCGTGCGCAGTGCCACCGGGACAGCCGACGCGAGCAACTGGACGTGCGACGCGCGACGCGCGGTGCGGACAGGCCATTGGCCTACGACGACTCGCCGCCGCGCGTGGATTCGCTTCGCGCGCAGGCAATCGCCGGCGGGTTCGTGCGCGGATCGCACAAGCGTGCGCGGCGCCACGGGGACAGCCGAGGCGAATCACTGGACTTGCGACGAGCAACGAGCGGTGCGGGCAGGCCATTGGCCTGCGACGACACTCCGCCGCACACACGACTCGGGCCGCAGGGAATCGGCCTCCCGGCCGTGCAATTGCCAGCGAGGCAGGCACTCGGGAGTCTCGGATGTGCGGCCCTGGGGTTTTCGACTCCCCAGGATGACCGGATAGGGCAACGCGCCGATGACGACTGCCTCGCGCTACGGCGGTTCCCATCTGGAGTGGTCGCTCGCACCCGGTTGCTGACCGCCACCGGTCACGAGTGCGTCTGCGGCGTCAGGTTGTGCCGTCGATGATGAGGTCCGCGTGGGCGCGGGTGTTGTCGGCGGTGAAGTGGGTGTCTTCGTCGGCCATCCACTGTTCCCACAGCGGCAGGGCGGCGGCGCCGTCGCGTTCGAGGCCGCGGGTCAGGCGGAGCGCTCGTGAGGTGTCGACCCAGATGGCGAGGGACAGGCGCGAGCGGACGGCGGCGCGGGAAGAGGAGACGCCCTCGAGAATCACGACACCACCCGGGACGATCTCGTGCCATTCGGCGAGCGCTCGCAGATCCCAGTCGTAGCGCCGGTATCGAGCGTGCGTGTCGCGACCGAGGGGTTCGAGTACCTCGGTTTCCAGTCGCGGCCACCAGTTCAGGGTGTTGTCCCAGGAAGCGAAGCTGTCGGTCGGCACCACGGAGGCGTCGAGCTCGCGCGCGAGTTGCGCGGCGAGCGTTGACTTTCCGGCACCGCCGGGGCGATCGCGACCAGCCTGGTCGAACCGAGCCGCGGCTCGCTCGCCGATACGCGAGCGACGATCTCCGCGAGCACTACAGCTCGTGCACCAATTCGACCAGTGCGGTCAGCACGCCGGGGTCGGTGTCGGGCAGCACGCCGTGGCCCAGGTTGAAGATATGTCCCTTGGCGCCCAGCGTGATTGCCTCGTCCGCCTCGGCGGCGATCCGTCGCGCTTCGGCTTCGACCGCGGCCGAGCCGGCGAAGAGCACGGCGGGATCGAGGTTGCCCTGCAACGCTTTTCCGGGCCCGACCCGGCGCACGGCGTCGGTGAGCGGCACCCGCCAGTCCACGCCGACCACGTCGGCGCCTGCCTCGCCCATCGCGCCGAGCAGTTCGCCGGTGCCGACCCCGAAGTGGATGCGCGGCACGCCCGCGGCGGCGACCTCGGCGAAGACCCGTTCGGAGTGCGGCAGGACGAATCGCCGGTAGTCGGCGAGGGACAGCGCGCCTGCCCACGAGTCGAACAGCTGCACGGCGTCGACGCCGGCGTCGAGCTGCGCCTGGAGGAAGGCGATGGTGATGTCGGTGAGCGCGCCGAGCAACGCGTGCCAGGTCTGCGGATCGGCGTACATCATCGCCTTGGTGCGCTCGTGGTTCTTGCTCGGTCCGCCCTCGACCAGGTACGACGCGAGGGTGAACGGCGCGCCCGCGAACCCGATCAGCGGCGTCTCGCCGAGCGCGTCGACCAGCAGTCGCACGCCGTCGGTGACCGCGCCCACTTCCTCCGGCCGCAGCCGCGGCAGGGCGCGCACGTCGTCGACCGTGCGCACCGGCGACGCGATGACCGGCCCGACGCCGGGCACGATATCGAGGTCGATCCCCGCCGCCTTCAACGGAACGACGATGTCGGAGAACAGGATCGCCGCGTCCACCCCGTGCCTGCGGATCGGTTGCAGCGTGATCTCGCACACCAGCTCCGGATCGAAGCACGACTCCAGCATGCCCACGCCCTTGCGCAGCTCGCGGTACTCGGGCAGCGACCGTCCGGCCTGCCGCATGAACCACACCGGACGCCGGCTCGGCGTCGCGCCGGTGGCGGCGGCCAAGAACGGGGCATCGGTCAGGCGGCGGCGCGTATTTGTGCTCATCGCTGCCCATCGTAAAGGGACCGCCACCCAGCCCTCACCAGGCCGTCCACGAGCGCCGCCCGAACGCTCGGGTGTCATGCCGGCCTGCCCGCTGGATCAATAGCCGCTGACGATGTCCGACCATCCTCGCCCGCCGACTACACCCGATCCGCACCGTCGCGCCGACCGCCCGACCTACAGCCCTACGGCGCGCTCTTCATACAGCCGTGTCCACCGATCCCACTCCTGCCACGCCCCGCCGCAGGGCCGGCACCCGACCCATGCCGACACCACCAGCCCGACCAACACCACACCTTCCGAACGGCCGCGCCCACCATCCGACCCGTGCCACGGCCCCCGCCCCGGGCCGGCACCCGATCCGAGCCGACACACCGCGCCCGACCGACACCACACCCTCCAAACGACTGTGCCCACCCATCCGGCCCCTGCCTTGGAACGCGGCACCGGATCCGGCGCATCGAGATGGTCGGCGGCACCGACGGCCGTTGCTCAGCGAACGCCCGCAGCGCACGATTGCGCCAGGCATCGGCTCTGGCCGCGGTGTTCGGAGCGGCGGGACTACCGCGGTCATCGCGTTACTACTCCTGGGGCCAATCCGGACGGAAGCCGCGAGTTGGCGCCGCCGGTAGCACCAAACCAGTGCCGGCCCCACAGCCAACACTGTGCTCGCTCGGCCGCGTGACGCCGGCTTCATACGGCCGCGCTCCGTGTTCGACGCGCTGTCAAGCCTCTGGATCAGCGGGTTGCTTCGCGTTACGTCCGGCTACCGACCCGTTCGCTCTGTCGGTCGATGGCCCAGTTGGACCGTCCCGACCACCTCGCAACCCGTGGGCCTGCGCACAGTCCCGATTCGCCGCTCGACGGCCGACGGTCGGAGACCGCGACACGCCGATGTGCGCAACGCGCGCAATAGTGCGAAGGCCCGCGGACGCGGCCGCAATACAGCGGCGCGCCTCCGACTGTGCCGGGTGCACAAGGTCTACCGTCCCCTTCGTGACACCGCTCGACTTCCGCGACGGCGCCGCAGCGACCGAGGGACCCCATGGCGAGCCAGCTCAATTTCGCGCCGCGGTCGAGGCGATGGGCACCGCAACCGTGCACCCTCGGATCGAGCTGGCGCCGATCCGGCCGCCGCAACGTCTGGCGCCCTACTCATACGCACTCGGTGCCGAGGTAAAGCATCCGGAAACCGGTGTCGTGCCGGTCGATTCGGAAGGCGACGCGTTCGGCAGGCTGATCCTGCTGCACGATCCGGACGGTGACGACGCCTGGCATGGCACCCTGCGGCTGGTCGCCTACATCCAGGCCGACATCGATGCCGCACTGGCCACCGACCCGCTGCTACCGGAGGTGGCGTGGAGCTGGCTGGTCGACGCGCTGGAGTCGCGGTCGGAACCGTTCACCGCGCTCGGCGGCACTGTGACCTCGACCAGTTCGGTGCGCTACGGCGACATCGCCGGTCCGCCACACGCCCACCAGCTCGAATTACGTGCGTCCTGGACCGCGATCACCGACGACATGCGCCCGCACGTGGAGGGTTTCTGCGAGGTCCTCGCCTATGCCGCGGGTCTCCCACCGGCCGGTATCACCGAATTGCAAAGGCGCCCGGACCTGTCGAACGATCAGCGATAGCCGGATCGGCGGTCTCCCGACACACGGAAGCCCGATAGGACGACGACCGCCCCGGCACTGCACGTAAAGTTCAACAACATGTCCGTACCCGACGAATCCGAACCCCCCGGCGCGCCACCCCTGCTCGCGCCCGTGGATGGCGTGCCTCCGGTACTGGACACCGCCGCTGAAGTCGCCGCGGCCGCCGCTCGTCTCGCCGCGGGCACCGGCCCGCTCGCCGTCGACGCCGAACGCGCCTCGGGTTTCCGGTATTCGGCGCGCGCCTACCTGATTCAGCTGCGCCGCAACGGAGCGGGCACGTTCCTGATCGATCCGATTCCGGTCTCGGACGCGCTCGAACCATTGGCCGAGGCGATCAACGACCTCGAGTGGGTATTGCATTCGGCGGACCAGGATCTGCCGGGCCTGGCCGAGCTCGGGCTCCGGCCGAAGCGCCTGTTCGATACCGAATTGGGCGGTCGGCTGGCCGGTTTCGAACGCGTAGGCCTGGCCGCGATGGTGGAGAATCTGCTGGGTCACGCACTACGCAAGGGGCACGGTGCGGCCGACTGGTCGACCCGCCCGCTGCCCGACGAATGGCTGAATTACGCGGCGCTGGACGTCGAATTGCTGCTGGAGTTGCGCGACGCGGTCGCCGCCGACCTCGAGGCGCAAGGCAAAACCGATTGGGCGGCACAGGAATTCGAGCACGTCCGGACCGCCGAGCCGCCCGCCCCGAAAGCGGACCGGTGGCGGCGCACCTCGGGCATCCACAATCTACGCCGGACCAGGCAGCTAGCCGTGGTTCGCGAACTATGGACCACCCGCGACTCCCTGGCCCGCGCCCGCGATGTCGCGCCCGCGCGAATTCTGCCGGACGCCGCGATCATCGCGGCCGTGACCGCCGACCCGAAGACCATCGCGCAGTTGCGCGCCCTGCCGGTGTTCGGCGGGCCTCGCCAGCGCCGCTACTCGCGGGAATGGCTGGCCGCCGTCGACCGCGGCCGCACCCTGCCGGACAGTGAACTGCCTCCGCTGACCCAGCCGTTCGACGGACCGCCCCCGGTGAACCGGTGGGAACGCCGCGATCCGGCCGCCGCCGCCCGGTTGACCCGCGCGCGCACCGCGATGGGCGAGCTGTCCACCGAGCATTCGATCCCCGTCGAGAACCTGCTCTCCCCCGATCTGGTCCGCCGCCTGTGCTGGGACGGACTGCCGGATTACGACCGCGTCCCCGACTCCCCCGACGACCTGGCCGCCGCGATCGACGGCTTCCTGAAGTCGGGCGGCGCCCGGCCTTGGCAGCGTGAGCTGGCCGTGCCGCGGCTGACCGTGGCACTCACGCCGGCGCCCGCCGAATAGCTCAGGCGGCCGCGTTTTCCTGCGTCTGCTTGAAGGTGCGCAGGCCCTCGTCCATGCCCGCGCCGAACGCGTCCGCGAGCTGCGCGGGCAGCACGTCGTGGATCCAGACGAAACGACTGTGCCCGTCGCCGTGCGGGTAGACCTGCATGGTGGCGTTGTTGTGCTCGGGGGTCACGCTGCCGCCGATGATCGAGTAGACGAAGCGGCGTTCGTCGTCGTCGATCGTGACGAGTCGTTCGCGCAGCGTCGATCCGCTGGCGAACTCGACCACGCGGGTGTCCGGGGCGACGAGATCGCTCGAGACGGCGTAACCGGGCGCCATGCGGACCGGGCCGGCCTCGAAGTCGCGGATGATCGCCCAGACGCGCTCGACGGGGACCTCGATGATGAGCTCTTTCTTGACCGTTGCCATCAGGAGGCTCCTTGTACTGCGGGATTCAGTGACTAACTAGTGTGAGCTGAACGATAGTTAGCTAACTGTCCAACGTCAATAGATAGTTATGATGGTGCGGTGCCCAGAGATACCGGATCCACCGACTTGCAGCGCATCGTGGACTTCGTCAACACGCGCCGCGCGGACGGGGACGAGCTGGGCACCCCCGAACAGCTGACGAACTGGCTGCACGCGCACGACCTACTCCCCGATCTCGCGCACGCCGATGCCGAGGATCGCGAGCGCGCCGTCTGGCTGCGGGAAGGCCTGCGCGCACTGCTCGCCGAGAACAATGCCGAACCCGTCACCAGCCCGCGCCCGGACGGCCTGGACCCCACTGCGCGAACACAACTCGCGACGCTCACCGCCGCGCTCCCACTGCGCCTCGACGTGAGCGGCATCCCGCCGCGCCTGGTTCCCCAGTCGCCCGAGCCGATCGATCACGCACTGACCACTCTGCTCGCCGACGTCGCGACCGCCGTCCACGCCGGCACCTGGCCACGCCTCAAAGCGTGCCGGGAACCGAGCTGCCGCTGGGCGTTCTACGACCAGTCACGCAACCACGGTCGCACCTGGTGCTCGATGAATGTGTGCGGTAACCGGGTGAAAGTCCGTGCCTCGCAACGGAGACGGACCGCGCGCTAGCCGAAGACGTTCGGCGGACGGTATTTTCGCCCTACTTCGCCTGGGTGACGCCGAAGTCGTAGGCGGCTTCGAGCCAGCCCTCGTTGGCCACGTGTTCGATGACCGACTCGTCCAATACCCGGATCTGGTGCGTCCACTTGCCCGGATACGTTTCCTGCACACCGAGAATCAGCGGGTCCGCCACCGGTTTACGCAGGTCCAGGGTGAGCATGAGGACATCTTCCGGGATCTTCTCAGCCCGCGGAGTCGGCCATAACCACGCGAACTTCCGGTCGGCGCCGAAGGACACCTGACTCTTGCCGACCGCGGTGCTGATCGCGCCGAGCGCTTCGATCCGCGGTGCCAGACGACGGAACAGGCGCAGCGCGTCCGGGCGTCCGGCGAACAGATTCTCGACCGTATGCTCGTCCATCCTTGCCATTATTGCCGAAACAGGCGACCGGACACCGCCCCTTCAAAGCGTGAGCACAAGAAGCAAGCGCCGGCCCCAACGGCAACACGGACCTGAATCCACATTCAGTGGCACACCATGGCGGACCCTTCTCGCGTTTTGCCGCCACCATGTGCCACTGAATGTGGATTCGCCGATCGAGCGGAGCGGCGGCACTGCTGCTCACCGCCGGTCTCGGTCGCCCGCTAGATGTTTCGCGGGGGCGCGGCTCACAGATGATGACTCGTCCGCGGACCGACGGACTGGTCGAAGTCGGTGGACGAGTTCAGCGGGCACTGGTCACCCAGTGATCTCGCGGCACCCCGGAGCTCACCGCGCCGCGAGCCAACCACCGATCCGGCGGGCGATGTCCGGCGCGGTCAATCCGAGTTCCGTGTGCACCGCACCGCGCGAGGCGTGATCCAGGAACTGCTGCGGCACACCGAGATCGCGGGTCGGGATGTCCAGTCCGGAGTTCCGCAGTCTTGCGGATACCGTCGAACCGATGCCGCCGTGCAGTCCGCCGTCTTCCACAGTCACTACGAGCCGGTAGTTTTCGGCAAGCTTGACCAGGGTGTCGGAGACCGGAAGCACCCAGCGAGGATCGATCACGGTGACCGAAACCCCTTCGGTCTCCAGCAGATCCGCGGCCTGCAGGGCAACCTCGGCGAACGAGCCGACGGCGACCAGCAGCACGTCACCGCGCACCGCCTGCACCGAATCGCCACCGTCGAGCACCGGATCCGCACCGGCGCTCGCGGCCAGCCGCAGCACATCCACCCCGTCGAGCCGCTCGACCGCCGAAATATCGTCGGCGACACTGCCTTTGGGGAACCTGATCGCGGTCGGCCCGTCGTTGACGGCAAGCGCCTCGGCCAGTTCCTCCCGCAACGTCGCCGCATCCCGCGGCGCCGCCACCCGGATCCCGGGAATGATCCCGAGCACAGACAGATCCCACATGCCGTTGTGGCTGGCCCCGTCCGGCCCGGTGATGCCGGACCGGTCCAGCACCACGGTCACCGGCTGCTTCAGCAGCGCGACATCCATCAGCAACTGATCGAACGCCCGATTGAGGAACGTCGAGTAGATCGCCACGACCGGATGCATCCCGCCGAGCGCGAGCCCGGCCGCCGACGTCATCGCATGCTGCTCGGCGATCCCGACGTCGAACATCCGCTCCGGAAACCGCTCCCCGAACGCCGCGAGCCCGGTCGGTCCCGGCATGGCCGCGGTGATCGCGACGATGTCGTCCCGCTTCTCGGCCTGCGCGATCAACTCCTGGGAGAACACCGACGTCCAGCCGAGCGCCTTCGGGCCACCGACGGGAACGCCGGTGAGCGGATCGATCGGATCGCAGGCATGCATCTGGTCGGCGATGTGGTTCTCCGCCGGCGCGTACCCGTGGCCCTTCTGCGTCACCGCGTGCACTACGACCGGCCCGCCGAAGTCCTTGGCTCGGCGCAGCGCCGATTCCAGCGCGACGATGTCGTGCCCGTCGACGGGGCCAACGTACTTCATCCCGAGGTCGCTGAACAGCTCCTGCGGGCTCACCGCGTCCTTTATCCCGGCCTTCACCGCGTGCATCATCGAGTACGCCGACTCGCCGACCCGCGGGATGCTCTTCAGGATCCGCTTCCCGGCGTCGAGCGCGTGCTCGTAGGCGGGCTGGGTGCGCAGCGCGGTCAGCCGGTCGGCCAAGCCGCCGATGGTCGGCGCGTAGGAGCGGCCGTTGTCGTTGACCACGATCACCACCGGCCGGTCCGGGGCGCCCGCGATGTTGTTGAGCGCCTCCCAGCACATGCCGCCGGTGAGCGCGCCGTCGCCGACCACCGCGACCACGTGCCGGTCCTGGCCGGTGAGCGCGAACGCCTTGGCCAGCCCGTCGGCGTAGGACAGCGACGCGGAGGCGTGCGAGGACTCCACCCAGTCGTGCGCGCTCTCGGCGCGGCTCGGGTAGCCGGACAGGCCACCCTGCCTGCGTAGCGTGTCGAACTCGTCCTTGCGACCGGTCAGGATCTTGTGCACGTAGGCCTGGTGGCCGGTGTCGAAGATCAACGGGTCGGCCGGCGAGTCGAAGATCCGGTGCAGGGCGATGGTCAGCTCGACCACGCCGAGATTCGGGCCGAGGTGCCCGCCGGTCACGGCGACCTTCTGCACGAGGAATTCGCGGATCTCGTCCGCCAGCTCACGCAGTTGCCGCGCGGTGAGCGGTCGAAGATCTTCGGGCGTGTCGACCCGGGAAAGCACTCCCACCTGAACTCGCTCCCTCCGGATAGCGCATCTGATCCGATCAGTCTACGGAGCGGCGGTCGGTGCCTACGAACGAGAACCGAACTGCCGCACCCGACAATGACCACCACCAGCCGACATCAGGCCGAAATGTGAGCCTCGGCATACCGTACTCGGCCTAGAGTGATCGTGTGGCCCAGGCCGGAGAGGCGATCGAGCGGACAATCGAATCGGGCGTCGTGTCCAGGATCGTCAACGACGTCTATCAGCTGTGCCGGCCGGACGATTCCGGTACACTCGCCGACTACATTCCGGAACTCGCTGCGGCGCAGCCGGATTCGTTCGCCCTGTGCCTGGCGACCGCGGACGGGCGGATCTACGGCACCGGCGACCTGGACGTCTCGTTCACCATCCAGTCGATCTCCAAGCCGTTCACCTACGCACTCGCGCTCGCCGACCGCGGCACCGAGTTCGTCGACGCGCGCATCGATGTGGAGCCCTCCGGGGAGGCGTTCAACGAGATCAGCCTGGATCCGGTGACCGAGCGACCGCGCAACCCGATGATCAACGCCGGCGCGATCACGGCGGCGTCGATGATCACCGGCGGCGACCCGGCCGAGCGATTCGAGCGCATCCGGCGCTGCTATTCGCGCTTCGCCGGGCGCGAACTGAGCATGAACGAGGCGGTGTACGCGTCCGAGGCACGCACCGGGTTCCGCAATCGCGCGATCGGTTACATGCTGCGCTCGTTCGGCATCATCGACTCCGACCCGGACGAGGCGGTCGATCGCTACTTCCGGCAGTGCTCGCTCGACGTGACCTGCCGCGACCTCGCGCTCATGGCGGCGACGCTGGCCAACAACGGCCGCAACCCGGTGACCGGGGAACGCGCGCTGTCGGCGGCGCTGACCGAGCGGGTGCTCAGCGTGATGACCACCTGCGGCATGTACAACGCGGCCGGCGACTGGGTGACCAGCGTCGGGCTGCCCGCGAAAAGCGGGGTGGGCGGCGGCATCGTCGCGGTGCTGCCCGGGCAGATCGGCATCGCGGTCTACTCCCCGCGCCTGGACGCGCACGGCAACAGCGTGCGCGGCGTCGCGGCCTGCCGTGAGCTGTCACAGCGGCTGGAGCTGCACTTCCTGCACGTCACGCGGGCGGCGCGGACGGCGATCCGGGCCGGGTACTCGGTGGCCGAGGTGCCGTCGCGGTTACGCCGGACGACCGACGAGATCGCGGTGCTGGCCGAGCACGGGCATCGGGCGCGAGTCTACGAACTGCACGGTGACCTGCTGTTCGCGGGCGCGGAGAGCGCGGTGCGGACCATCGAGGCGCAGGCCGGCGAGCTGGAAGCGCTCGTGGTCGATCTGCGCCGGGTCGGCGAGGTGAGCGCGATCGCGGTGCGGATGATCGATGATTTGCAGACCGAGCTCGCCGCGATCGGCGTGCGGGTGGCGCTGGTCGATCCCGATGCCAAGCTCGGGCATGTGGTGTCCAGCCTGGATCCGGACGATCCGCGGGGGCGGGTGTTCATCGATCGTGACACCGCGACCGAATGGTGTGAGGACATCGTGCTCGAGCGGCATCGCGCTGGGGACGAGCCGGTGTGCACGTCGATCGCGATCGAGGATCATCCGGCGCTCGCCGCGCTCGAGGACGGTGACCGGGTCGAGCTGGCCAAGGAGTTCGAAGTGCGCACGTTCGCGCGCGGTGAGGTGATCGCACGGCGCGGGAGTGCGCGTTCGGGGCTGTATCTGATCCTCGAGGGGCGGGTGCGGATCACCTTCGAGGGCAGCGACCGGCGGACGCATCGGCTGGTGAGTTTGTCCTCGGGGATGTCGTTCGGGGAGATTCCGATGCTGGTGGGGACGCCGTTCGTGAACGAGGCGCGGGCGGAGTCGGGGGTGCGGGTGGCGGTGTTGAAACCTGCGCGTTTCGATCAGCTGACGTCGCGGGCGCCACAGTTGAAGCTGGCGTTGCTCGAGCGATTGGCGGCGGGGGCGTACGCGCAGATGGACGCGGCGGTGCGCGCGATCGCGGTGCGCGGGGGTGACTACTGAGTGGCTCGCCCGTGGTCATCTGAGCGAATCCCTCGGCGTCCGGGTGCTCGGATCGGCGGGGATTGTGAGATCGACGGCGCGTCTCGCACAACTTCGTCGCACGGGGACGATTCCTCGCTGTCCGCCGTTGACCACATGAGACTCACCCCATCGACCGATTCAGGAGTAGCCGTGAACGAGAAGTCCGAGTCCGCCGCCGCGGGCACCGTCACTATTTTCGGCAGCGGTACCGCACGCGCTACGCCGGACCTGATGCGCGTCACGATTTCGGTCGAGTGCCGCGCGGGCAAGGTCGCGCTGGCCTACAGCAAGGCGGGCGAGCGAGTTGCCGCCGTCACGCGTTCGCTGCGCTCCGATGGGGTCGCGAGCAAAGATATCGCCACCAGCGGATTGTCTGTGCATACCGAAACCGTCTGGACCGAGGGTCAGGGCAATCGGATCACCGGGTACCTCGCCAGCACGTCGCTGACCATCGCATTGCGGAACCTCGCCGACGATGCGGATCCGGGGCCCGCGACGATCATCGCGAACGCGGTCGACGCGGGCGGTGACGATGTGCGGCTCGGTGGGTTGAATCTCACGTTCGCCGACCAGGAGTCGCTGCTCGTCGAAGCGCGGGACGCGGCGTGGGAGAACGCGGTGGCGAAAGCCGAGCAGTTCGCGGCGCGGGCCGGGCGCACACTCGGGTCGGTATTGGAGATCACCGAGAACACCTCCAGCGCACCGCCTTCCATTCCGCGGGTCAAGGCGATGTCGATCGCGATGGATGCGTACGGAGCGGCACCGGTTCCGGTCGAGTTGGGTGAGAGTGAGATCTCGGCGGGGATCCGGGTTACCTGGCAGATGGATTAGGCGAGAACTTTCGGCCCCGATGGAACCGGAGGGGCACGTCCTGCGTCCGAATAGGTAAGGCAGCACGCCGTCCTAAGGATGTCGGATGATCGCTCGTCGCAACGATTTCGTTCTGTTCCTGTTCGTCGCGGTCGTCGCGGCCTGGGCGCTGGCGTCGGGGCCGTGGATCGACGGGGAGGGGTTGCAGTCCGCTCTGTGGCTGCATACGGGGGCCGCGTTGATGATGCTCTCCCCCGCGCTCGGGGTGCTGGCGGTGTGGCGGTATCGGCGACTGACCTGGTCTGCGCTGTTGGCGCAGAACGGGTTACGGCTCGGTGCGCGACCCCGGCAGACCGTGTGGTTCATGGTGGCCGCCTGGGTAGGGACGCCGCTGGTTCTGTGGCTGGCGTTCGGATTGAGTGTGGTGTTCGGTGTGTATGTCTTCGAGTTCCAGAGTGGGGAGACCGTGGCGGCGGTCATCGTCGACGCGGTCACCGTGGCCACCCTCGGTACCCTGCCGTTCGCGCTCGGCGAGGAGCTCGGGTGGCGTGGCTGGTTGCTGCCGCAGCTCAACAATCGGCTCGGGGTTACCGGCGGAATCGTTGCCACCGGGGTGATCTGGGGTTTGTGGCATGCGCCGCTGACGTTGCTCGGGTACAACTATCCGAATCTCGGGGCCTGGGCGGTCGTGGCGTTCATCGGGTTCTGTGTGCCGTTCGGGGCGGTCCTCGGATGGTTGCGGATGTATACCGGGAGCGTGTGGCCGTGTGCCGTCGCGCATGCCGCGTTCAACGGGAGCGCGATGCTGTTCGGGCTGTTCAACTCGGCTGAGCACGAAGCGAATCCGCTGTATGCCGGGTACGGATTCGTCGGCTGGGGTGTGTTCACCGTCGTGGCCGCGTTGCTGTTCACCTGGTTTCCGGTCCGCCGGGTGCGGGCGAAGACGGAATCATTTGTCCCACCGGCACACTCGCGGCCATCGTTCGGGTGAGTTGTCGCAAGCCGTTGCGGGAGGGTGATCTCACGTCGGAGCCGAACAGCTCGAGGCCTGCCACCCCAACATGGCCACGACCGCCGCCGACCTCGACACGCGCAGCGATCTCTACGCGCTCGCGGTTGTCCTGTGGGAGTTACTCACCGGGCGGCTGCCCTTCAGCGACGAACGTGTGTTCGGCTGAAACACCCTTGTGCCAAGGCATCTGGCGTAGCGGATTCATGGCGCGCGATGCCGAGGAATCGAGCGCGAGCGGTAACGTCCGATCTCGTGATCCGGCGAGTGTGGCCCGCTCAGCACTTATATTGAGAAGTCGGTGGCAGCGCAGTCGCCGGTTAGGGGTTTCGTATGTCGTTCGTGCTTGTCGACACGCCGCGACCGCACATCGCGCTGGTCACGCTCAATCGCCCCGAGCGGATGAACGCCATGGCCTTCGATGTGATGATCCCGTTGCGCGAGGCGCTCGAAGAAGTCAGCGCCGACAACGACATTCGGGTCGTGGTGCTGACCGGCGCGGGGCAGGGTTTCTGCTCCGGCGCCGACCTGCAGAACGCGGGCAAGGTGCCGAATGTCGAGGGACTCACCACCACCAGCATCGCCCGCCGCTCCATGGACCTGCTCAACGACGTGATGCTCGCCCTGCGGCGGATGAACCAACCGGTGATCGGCGCGATCAACGGCGCCGCGATCGGCGGCGGCTTCTGCCTCAGCATGGTCACCGACATGCGAATCGCGGCCGAGGAAGCCTACTTTCGCGCGGCCGGCATCAACAACGGCCTCACCTCCGCCGAACTCGGCATCAGCTACCTGCTGCCCCGCGCCATCGGCTCCTCCCGTGCCTTCGAGATCATGCTCTCCGGCCGCGACGTCGACGCCCTCGAAGCCGAACGCATCGGCCTCGTCTCCCGCACCGTCCCCGCCGCCAAACTCCTCGACACCTGCTACGACATCGCCGACCGCATCATCAGCTTCAGCCGCGTCGGCACCGAACTCACCAAACGCATGCTCTGGAGCGGCATGGAAGCCGGCGGCTTCGAATCCCACATGCAACACGAAGGAACCGCCCAACTCTACGTCCGCCTGACCACCGAGAACTTCGACGAAGCCATCCGCGCCCGCCGAGACCGCCGCCCCCCAACCTACGAAGACTGACCCCCGCCAGTCGACCACGCGAAGCACAACACCCGCACACGCCGTGTTTTCCCGCAGATCGAATCGCATGCAATTCGGTACGCGGCAAATCAAAAGTTGTGCAGCTTCCCCACGCACCCGGCCCACCTGACGACCGCCCCGCACAGCCAACCTCAGGAACCCTCCTACCCGCCAACCGGGACACGACGAAACACCCACTCGCGTTCCACACCCTGACGACCCGCTCGCCGAACACCACGTCGCCGAACGGGACATAGCCGAGGACTCACTCGCACATCGGCCCCACATGTCCCCCTCGCCGAACAACACGCCGCCGAACGGGACATCGCCGGGGACTCACTCGCACATCGGCTCCCGCATGTCCCCCTCGCTGAACACCACGTCGCTGGATGGGACATCGCGGGGCTCGCTCGCACACCGGCTCCCCCATGTCCTTCTCGCCGAACGACACGCTGCCGAACGGACGTCGGCGAGGGACTACTCGGGGGTGGTGGGTTCGAGGAGGGCTATGCATTCGACGTGGTGGGTGGCGGGGAAGGCGTCGAAGGCTCGGAGGGTGGTTAGGTGGTAGCCGGCGGATTGGTAGAGGCCTAGGTCTCGGGCGAAAGCGGCTGGGTCACAGCCTATGTGGATGATGCGGAGGGGGCCGGTGGTGGTGATCGCGGCTATTACCTCTTTGCCTGCGCCGGCTCGTGGGGGGTCGAGGACGATGGTGTCGGGCGCCGCGCCGCCTACGCGTTCGGTGACCCAACGTTCTACTCGTTGGGCGTGCAGATCGAGCCAGGGGAGGTCGTGCAGGGCGGCGGTGCCGTCGGCGACCGCGGGGCGGGCGGATTCCACCGCCAGTACCGCGCCGGTCTGGCCCACCTGGTCGGCCAGGCGGGCCGCGAAAACGCCTGCGCCGCTGTACAAGTCCCAGGCCAGCGCTCCAGGATGCAGGCCGGCCCATTCGGCGATCAGGTCCGAATAGCATTGCGCGGCACCGTGGTGGGCCTGCCAGAAGCCGGTGGCCGAGACCTCCCAGCGGCGGCCCGCGACATACTCGACCGCGCGGCCGGTTCCGGAAATCACCCACTCGTCTCGGGCCGCGTGCGTCGCTGCCCGGCGAGCAGAGGCATGGCGACGCTCCCCGGCCTGCGGTGCCTCCAGCCGGCCGTTGTCGTCGTAACGCGGCTGCGCGCGCTCATCTGAACTGCGGCCATCGCTCTGTTCTGCACTGCCACCACGCCAGACCCCGCCGATCTCGCCTGGCCGGCGACGGTGGGCACGATCGGTGACGCCGGGCGCGTCGTCGGTGCCGGGTTTGCCGCTCGGGCGGCGGTTGTCACGGCCCGTGCCGCTGCGCGGATCGCTGCTGCGGCCGGCGCCGGTGCGGTCGTCTCGTCCGCGGACTCCCTGGTCTTCGGCGCGAGTCTGGCGGCCGTGGTCGTCGTCGCGGCCGCCGAGGTCGGTACCGGGGCGGCGGCGATCGGTTCGGTCGGCGCGACCGCGGCGGTCCCGGCCGCGCTGGCCGGGGGGTTCGGCTCGTTGCCATTCGCGGTCGCCGCGGGACTTCCGGCGTTCGCCGTCAACCGCCGGGGCCAGTTCGACGATGTGGCGGACGCCGCCGCCGTCGACCGCGATGACCAAATCGGCTCCGGGCGTCCACAATCGGTCCGCGATGCCGTCGAGAGCGCCGGGAACCGGTTGGGGGCAGCGGAGATCGGTGATGACCTCGGTGCTGCGGTAGCCATGGACGCCCGCGCGGCCTTGCGCGTCGACGGCCAACCTGATGCGCGTGCGCCAGCCGGTGGTGGTGTCGCCGGCGCCGGTGATCGGTTCGACGACGACCTCGCGATCGATGCCGGCCAGGCGACGGAGTTGTTCGGCGACGACCGAGGCTTTCAGTGCGCGTTGCGCTTTCGGGGTGGCGTAGGAGAAGTCGCAGCAGCCCGCACCGCCGGGACCGGAGACGGGGCAGGTAGCGGGGACGCGGTCGGGCGACGGTTCGAGAATCTCGATCGCGTCGGCACGGCAGAACGATCCACCCCGATCCTCGGTGACCCGCACCCGAACCAGCTCCCCCGGCAACCCGTGCCGGACGAACACCACGCGCCCCTCATGCCTGCCGACACAGAACCCCCCATGCCCCGGCGCCCCCAGACGCACCTCGAAAGTCGTATCGCGCCAATCGGTCATACCCGCACCTCACCGGCTGTCGACTCGAGGAAGACAGCCCGCGCCCTGCACAACCCCCCGTGCTTCGGCAAACCCACGTGCCCCTCGAAAGCTATACCGCACCAACCAGTCATACCCACACCTCGCCGACACTCGACGCGCGGACAGCGATCCGCCCCCTGCATAACCGCCGCACCCGCGCGGAACCCGACACACCTCGAAAACGGTGCCACGACAGTCGTGTCATACCCCACCCACCAGCACTCGCCTCGAGGAAGACTGCCCGCGCCACGCACAATCCATTGCGCTTAGGCACACCACGTGCCCCCCGAAAGTCGTATCGCGCCAATCGGTCATGCCCATACCTCGACGACACTCGACCCATGGAATACAACCCGCACCCGGCAAATCCCAGACGAAACCCGCCACACCTCTGAAACGGTGCCACGCCCGTCATACCCAGCTCGCCAGCACTCGGCGCACAGAAGACAGCCCGCGCACCGCGCAACCCACCTGACCGCGGCAGGCCCAGTCGCGGCTCGAAAGTCGTTCCGCGCCAGTCGGTCATACCCACACCTCGCCGACGCTGGGCTCGGACCCGAACAACGGGCGTTGCGACATGCTTTGCTTCGTCGCCTGCTCTGCTCCGCCCGCAATGACCGCTGCGGCACGGTCAGTGTTCACGTCCAGCCCGCCCGCTGCGGCCCGGCCTGCACCCGGCTCGTCCAACGGGATGCCTTCCAGTCGAACACGAATCGCGGGGAGCGCATCGGCCGGGATGTGCCGAGATATCGTCCGCGCCCTCATGAGCGGTCGTCGTATCCGCGGCGCACCGCACCCGGAGCGTTGACCATGCCGGGGGTGCGGGCGCGGGTGGACGAACTCAACTGCCACGGAACGCTTGTCACCATCACGCCCGGTTCGAAGAGCAGCCGGCCCTTGAGCCGCAGCGCACTCTGGTTGTGCAGCACCTGTTCCCACCAGTGCCCGACCACGTACTCGGGAATGAACACGGTGACCACGTCGCGCGGTGAGTCCTTGCGCACGCGCTTCACGTAATCCAGGACGGGCTTGGTGATTTCGCGGTAGGGCGATTCGATCACCTTGAGCGGCACGGTGACGTCGCTCTTTTCCCACTCGCGCACCAGCGCCCTGGTGTCGGCCTCGTCGACGTTGACGGTGATCGCCTCCAGCGTGTCCGGGCGGGTGGCGCGGGCGTAGGCGAGGGCGCGGCGGGTGGGCAGGTGCAGTTTGGAGACCAGCACGATGGAATGCGAGCGGCTGGGCAGCACGCCGTCCCACTCCTGTTCCTCCAGCTCGCGCGACACCGAATCATAGTGCCGCCGAATCATTTTCATCACGATGAAGATCGCCACCATGGTGCAGATGGCGATATACGCGCCGGCGAAGAACTTGGTGATGAGCACGATGATCAGCACGGTGCCGGTGGCGGACAGGCCGACCGCGTTGATCACCCTGGACCGCTTCATCCGCGACCGCTGCGCCGGATCGGTCTCGGTGCGCAGCAACCGGGTCCAGTGCCGCAGCATGCCGGTCTGGCTGAGCACGAAGGAGACGAACACGCCGACGATGTAGAGCTGGATCAGCTTGGTCACCTCGGCGCCGAACAGCACGACGAACGCGATCGCCGCGCCGGACAGGAACAGGATGCCGTTGCTGAACGCGAGCCGGTCGCCGCGGGTGTGCAGCTGCCGGGGCAGGTACCGGTCCTGCGCCAGAATCGAACCGAGCACCGGGAACCCGTTGAACGCGGTGTTCGCGGCGAGCACGAGGATCAGCGCGGTCACCGTGGTGATGAAGAAGAACCCGATCGGGAAGCCGTCGAAGACCGTCTCGGCGAGCTGCGCGATCAGCGTCTTCTGGTGGTAGCCGGGCGGCGCGCCGATCAGGTCGTCGTCGTTGTGCGCGTACACGATGCCGATCTTCTGGGCCAGGATGATGATGCCCATCAGCAGCACGATGGCGATCGTGCCGAGCATCAGCAACGTGGTGGCGGCGTTGCGCGACTTCGGCTTCCGGAACGCGGGCACCCCGTTGCTGATCGCCTCGACGCCGGTCAGCGCGGCGCAACCGGAGGAGAACGAGCGGGCGATCAAGAAGGCGAAGGCGAGCCCGTACAGGTGCTCGTCCTCCGCCTTCAATCCGAAACCCGCCGATTCGGCCTGTAGATCGTCGCCGAGGACGAAGATGCGGAACAGCCCCCAGCCGAGCATGACGAACATGCCGACGATGAACGCGTAGGTCGGGATGGCGAACGTGGTCCCCGACTCGCGGATGCCGCGCAGGTTGATCGCGGTCAGAATCGCGATGGCGACGACGGCGAACAGCACCTTGTGCGTGGCCACGAACGGAATCGCCGAACCGATGTTGGACGCGGCCGAGGAGATCGAGACGGCCACCGTGAGCACGTAGTCGACGAGCAGCGCGCTGCCGACGGTCAACCCGGCGTTGGGCCCGAGGTTGGTCGTCGCGACCTCGTAGTCGCCGCCACCGGACGGGTACGCGTGCACGTTTTGCCGATAGCTTGCTACGACCACCGCCATGACCAGCGCGACGGCTAATCCGACCCAGGGGGCATAGACATAGGCGGAGATGCCGGCCGCGGACAACACCAGGAAGATTTCTTCCGGCGCGTAGGCGACCGAGGACATCGCGTCGGAGGCGAACACCGGAAGGGCGATCCGCTTCGGCAGCAGGGTATGGCCAAGCGAATCACTACGGAAAGGCCTGCCCAGCAGCATTCGTTTCGCTGCCGTCGTCAACTTGGACACTGGAGCGAGCATAGCGGCACGAGCGTCGGGCCAAGCGGCGGCAGCACCGTGGGACCACGCGGGGGCCGCAGGTCGGACCCCACCACACGCGCGGGCGGCTAGCAGGTTTGGCCACCCGGCGGAGGGGGAACGTGGCCGATGGAATGATTCGGCGGGTACCGTTCGATCGGACAATTAGCAGACCGAACGCTTGGTTCCAGGAACGAGGGTGCACGGGTGTACGTAGTGATCATGGGTTGTGGGCGCGTCGGCTCGGCGCTGGCCCGTGCCCTGGTCCGGGTCGGCCACGAGGTCACCGTGATCGACCGGGACCCGGCCGCCTTCCTGCGCCTGGGCCAGGACTTCACCGGTGAGCGCGTGACCGGCGTCGGCTTCGACCGAGATGTGCTGGTACGCGCCGGAATCGAGCGGGCCGACGCGTTCGCCGCGGTGTCCTCCGGGGACAACTCCAACATCATCTCCGCGCGGGTGGCCAGGGAGATGTTCGGCGTCGAGCGCGTGGTCGCGCGGATCTACGACGCGAAGCGCGCCGCGGTCTACGAGCGGCTCGGCATCCCGACCATCGCCACGGTGCCCTGGACCACCGACCGGTTCCTGCGCGCGCTGATCGGCGACAACAGCACCACCACCTGGCGCGACCCCACCGGCACGGTTGCTGTGACGCAGCTGACGCTGCACGAGGACTGGTATGGCCGGACCGTGCGCGATCTGGAGCGCGAGGTGAACGTGCGGGTCGCGTTCATCATCCGCTTCGGCCAGGGCCTGCTGCCGGACAGCAAGACCATCGTGCAAGCCGACGACGTCGTCTATGTCGCCGCCACCTCCGGTTCCGTGGGTGAGGCCATCGCATTGGCAGGCAAGCCACCCGTGAGCGAGGACTGAACATGAAAGTGGCCATCGCCGGGGCCGGCGCTGTCGGCCGATCCATCGCCAGGGAGTTGCTGCGCGGCGGACACAACGTCATGCTGCTGGAACGCCAGCTCGATCACATCGAGCCGGAGGCGATCCCGGACGCGGTCTGGGTGCACGCCGACGCCTGCGAGCTCGCGTTGCTCGAGGACGCCGGACTGGAAACCTACGAGGTGGTCATCGCGGCCACCGGCGACGACAAAGCCAATCTGGTGCACAGCCTGCTCGCCAAGACCGAGTTCGGCGTGCGGCGAGTCGTGGCGCGGGTGAACGATCCGCGCAACGAGTGGCTGTTCGACTCGTCCTGGGGTGTGGACGTCGCGGTGTCCACCCCGCGCCTGCTCGCCTCGCTCGTCGAGGAGGCGGTCACGGTCGGCGATCTGGTGCGTCTGATGACGCTGCGGCAGGGTCAGGCCAATCTCGTCGAGATCACCCTGCCCGGCGACACCGGGCTGGCCGGCAAGCCGGTGCGCACCCTCACCCTGCCGCGCGACGCCGCCCTGGTGACGATTCTGCGCGGCGGCCGGGTGATCGTGCCGCAACCGGATGATCCGTTCGAGGGCGACGACGAGCTGCTGTTCGTGACCTCGGTGGAGGCCGAGGAGGACCTCCGGGTCGAACTGGCCAACCATGGCATCAAGCCTTGACTCCCCGACAGGGCTGATGCGCGGCGGTCGGACCTAGGCGGCCTTCAGTTCCGCGCGCAGCTTGTTCAGCGCGCGATGCTGCATCACCCGGACCACGCCGGGGCTGGTGCCGATCGCCTCGGCGGTCTGCGCCGCCGACCAGCCGAGCACGATGCGCATGACCAGCACCTCGCGGTGGGCGGGGGCGAGGATCTTCATGAGTTCCTTGGTGGCCGCGCGGCGTTCGAGCGCGAGCGCCCACTCCTCCGGGCCCGCCTCGGTGGACGCGGTGTCCGGCATCTCCGCCATCGGGTAGGCCGGGTGCTGCTGGGAGCGGCGAAACGCGTCGGCGACCTTGTTCGCGGCGATGCCGTAGACGAAGGCGAGGAATGACTTGCCCTGATCGCGGTAGCGCGGGATGGCGTTGACCGTGGCGATCAGGATCTCCTGCACCACGTCGTCCGCGGTGACCTGCAGGTGCGCGGTATTACCAAGGCGCGCACCGCAATACCGGCGGACCAGCGGATGCACGATGCGGACGATCTCGGTGATGGCGTTGCGGTCGCCCGCGGCCGCGGGGCCGATCAACCTGTCCAGTTCGGCGGCCACCCGGCGGCTCTCCGACAGGGCCGGATTGTGGTTCTTCGACAATGCTGCGGTGTTGTGCTCGGTAGCCACGTCCGAGTCCTTCCTACGATCGTGCGCTGTTTTCCTTACGCAACGATCGTCTGATGAACTCGGGCTTCCCTCCAGGCACCCCAGGGTGGGTAACCCCCCACCTCCGCGGTGGAAGTTAACCCACCCCCGGGGTTTTCGCCGCCGGGACCCGCGGAGTTAACGCTTTACGCGGGCTCGGCCACCGCGGTCTTGGTGGGCAGATGCCCCGCGCGCCGCACGGCCCACACGGTGACGGCCAGCGCGACCGCGGTCAGCGGCCAGCCCATGGCGATGCGGGTGAACGCGAGCCAGCCGGTGCGGTCGGTGTCGTAGAGCTGGGACTGCACCAGGTAGCGGGCGCCGAAGACGAGCACCCAGGTGGAGGTCGCGAGGTAGTACAGGCGCTGCACGCGCCGGTCACTGCGCCAGTCGGTGCCGTGCCCGTTCAGTACGCCCCAGATGACGCCGACCAGGGGCCAGCGCACCAGCATCGAGATCAGGAACACGCCCGCGTAGACCAGGCTGGTGTAGATGCCGAACAGGAAGAAGCCCTTGGCCTCGCCCATCCGGTAGGCGATGAACGCGCAGATGCCGACACCGAGGAAACCGGAGATGGCCGGCTGGACGGGGCTGCGCCGGATCAGGCGCCAGATCAGGATGAGTGCGGCCACGCCGAGCGCGGCCCAGATCGCCGCGGTGAGCCCGGCGAAGCTGTTCACGGGGACGAAGACGACAACCGGAACGGTCGAATAGATCAGGCCGCTGAAACCGCCCAGCTGCTCGAGCAACGTCTGCTCGGCCGCTTCCTCGTCAGGGTCGAGAGCCTCGGCGGGCTCGAGCCGTTCGGTCGAGGGGGTCTGTTCGCCCGTGGGGGCGTTGTCGTTGCTCGATGGCATACGTCAGCTGTTCCCGCGCAGTTCGTAGTAGGGGTTGTAGATCACCTTGCGGCCGTCTCGATCTCCGACGCGGCCGCGAACCAAGATACGCCGTCCCGGTTCGATACCGGGGATGCGCCGACGGCCGATCCATACCAGGGTGATGGCATCGGTTCCGTCGAAGAATTCCGCCTGCACGGTAGCGCCCGCGGACTTCGAACACGCTTCGACACTGCGCAGCTTACCGAGCATCGTGGCCTCGTCGCCGCGGCGACACTCCGACGCACGGCACGCTCCGGACGCCTCCGATTTCTCGGCAAGCTCCTCGGCGTCCAACTGGTCGAGATCCTCGGTCAGTCTGCGGCCCAGACGTCGAAAATACCCTGAGGCAGCGGATGACATTTCGCACGCTCTCCTGCATAGAGCAGACAGTGTGGATCGCACACCATCGTGGATTCTCAGCACGACCGGCGGTGGACGTACACCCGCCACTGTAGATGCACCAGGACACCCCCGCTACGCTCGGACCGGTGTTCGACTCCCCACACTCCGTGTCGGCCGCCCACGTCGTGGTGGCGCTGCCGGGAACCGGATCCGACGCGGATTTCGCTCGTCGCGCGTTCGAACCCGCTTGCCGGGCGCGCGGTCTCGACGTAGTGCCGGTGCAGCCGGATCCGCAGGGGGTGGTCGCGAGTTATCGGGCCGCGCTCGACGCGGCGGCCGCGGCGGGACCGATTGTTGTGGCGGGAATCTCGCTGGGCGCGGCGGTCGCGATCGAGTGGGCGGCCGAGCGTCCGGAATCGGCACTCGGCGTGATCGCCGCACTGCCCGGGTGGACCGGGCCGGACACCACTGCCTGCCCCGCCGCGTTGAGCGCGTCGGTGACCGCGGCCCAGTTGCGGGCCGACGGGTTGGACGCGGTGCTCGAGCGGATGCGGGCGAGCAGCCCGCGCTGGCTGGCCGACGCGCTCACCCGGTCGTGGCGGTCACAGTGGCCGAATCTGCCTGCGGCGCTGGAGGAAGCGGCGGACTACAAGTGGCCGGGCACCGAACAGCTCGGCACCCTGGACGTGCCGGCGGTCGTGGTGACGGCGGTCGACGATCCGGTGCACCCGTTCGCGATCGCCGAGGAATGGGCGGCGCTGATCCCGCAGTCCGCGATCCGCCGGATCACCCTCGCCGAACTCGGCGCGGATCCGGCGATCCTCGGACACGCGGGATTCGCCGCGCTCGGTTAGTTCAGGCCCAGCTGCTGCATGGCGGAACCGTCGGCGCCGCGCCGCGGCCCCTCCGGCATCCGCGGCGGCACGGCCTGCGGGGCCGCCGCCTGCGCGGCCGCCTGCTGTTGCTGTGCCTGGGCCTGTGCCTGGTGCGCCGCGGCCAGCTGTTCGGCCAGTTCCTGCGGCAGCACCACGGGTAGCGGCTCACGCACCGGCAACGGATCGTCGCCGCGCCGGATCACGGTCTCGCGCAAGATCGCCCGGGCCGCCGCGACCAGCGGGCTGCCATCATTCGACGCGCCCGACGGGCCCGCCGCGACCAGCCGCACCATCCAGCGCGGTCCGTCGACCCCGATGAAACGCAGATCCGCGCCCTCGGTGATGGCCAGCAGCTCGCGACCCCACGGGCCGGTTTCCACCGCGACCCGCGCGCCGTCGTTGCGCAGCGAATCGGCGAGATCCGCGGCCACCGTGCGCCATTGACCGGCCGACTTCGGCGCCGCGTAGGCGGCGACGGTGAGTCTGCCGTGCTCGGTGGCCAGGTGCACCGCCTGCGGGGTGCCGTCGGGGGTCATCTCGACCTGCAACTGACCGCCCTGCGGCACCGGCAGGATCACCGAACCGAGGTCGAGCCGCTGATCGGTGACCTGCTCGAGCAGCTCGGATACGTCGGCGAAGTCGTACGGACCCGACTTGCCCGCCCCGGCGTCGCGGTAATCGCCCACGACGATCGGGTGTTCGTCGGTGTCGTAATCGTCTTCGTCGTACTCGTCGACCTCGTCGTAGTCGTCGTCCGGATACCGGTCGTCCTCGACGGATCTCTTCCTACCGAAAATTCCCATCACACCTCCTTGGCGGCAGCCCGGCCGGCCTCGGCCAGGCTCGCGTGACCGCCGCTCGACCCGTAACCGCCCGCACCGCGCGCGGTCTCGTCGAGGGTGTCGACCTCGACGAAGTCGACCAGTTCCACCCGTTGCACCAGCAGCTGCGCGATCCGGTCACCGCGGCGCAGCTCGATCGGCGTGCGCAGGTCGTGGTTGATCAGGCACACCTTGATCTCGCCGCGGTAGCCGGCGTCGACCGTGCCGGGGGTATTCACCACGGACAGCCCGGTTTTCGCGGCCAGGCCCGAGCGCGGATGGATGAGCCCGACCGTGCCGACCGGTAGCGCCACGGCGACACCGGTGCCGACGAGCACCCGCTCCCCCGGTTCCAGGATGACGTCTTCGGTGGTGCACAGATCCACGCCGGCGTCGCCGTGATGGGCGCGCGCGGGCATGGGGATGCCGGGATCCAGCCGCAGCAGAGGTATCGGTGAAAGGGCGGTCACGAGTCCGCCTCGCTGACGCTCGGCTCCGCCGTAACCGCAGGTGCTGTGTCCAAGGTTCGCTCCCTCACGTTGGTCGAGCCTACGCGTTGACCAGTCGCTGCCGTGAATTAGTGTTGAGTCGTGTCGGACCAGCCCAACCCCGTGAAGATGGACGAGAACCAGCAGAGCCTGCCGCCGTACCGCGAGCGCCTGTGGGTGCCGCTGTGGTGGTGGCCGGTGGCGTTCGCCATCACCGGGTTGCTGGCCGCCGAAATCCATATGGGCGCACCGGGATTGCGCGCCTGGCTGCCGTATGTGCTGCTGTTCCCGATACCGGTGTGGGTGCTGCTGTGGCTGAGCCGCCACCGCGTCGAGGTCACGGCGGACTCGTCGGGCACGCCCGAACTCCGCGCCGACCGCGCCCACCTGCCGGTGAATTTCGTCGCCCGTGCGGCCGTCGTCGCCCGCACGGCGAAGAGTGCGGCGCTGGGTCGTCAGCTCGACCCCGCCGCCTATGTACAGCACCGGCCGTGGATCGGGCCGATGGTGCTCCTCGTGCTCGACGACCCGGACGATCCGACGCCGTACTGGTTGGTCAGTACGCGTCGACCGGAACGGGTCCTAGCCGCGCTGGGGCTGCCCAGCGCGGGCTGATCACCTCGAGCTAACTCAAGCCGCGCAGTCCATGCAGATCAGCTGACCGCCCTTCTCGCTGGCCAGCCTGCTGCGGTGGTGCACGAGGAAGCAGCTGGAACAGGTGAACTCGTCGGCCTGCTTCGGGATCACCCGAACGCTCAGCACTTCCTCGGACAGGTCCGCGCCGGGAAGCTCGAACGACTCCGCGGTATCGGATTCGTCGATATCCACGACGGCGGACTGTGCCTCGTTACGACGAGCCTTCAGCTCCTCCAGCGAATCTTCCGACACATCGTCGGTTTCGGTGCGCCTCGGTGCGTCATAGTCGGTTGCCATGTCGTCTTCCCCTCGTCCTTACTACATATATCCCGGACCGGATTGCTCACACCGATTCCTGCTGGAACCGCCGTGACGCGCACCGCCCCGCCGGTGGTGCACGTCACACGTACACCGCTCACCCATCAGGTCGGATCGGGCTGATCCACTCCGGATAGCGCTCGGTAAACGCAGGACATGCCCTACTTGTTCCCGCGACCGACCACCAATTTCGCCACCGGCGATTCGATCTGGGCCGCCAGACAATAGCGGACCCCAGCACAAAAGTCGCAATCAAAACACAGACGATTCGAAACTGACGGGTAATCGACACCGTCCCTCGAACTCCCCGAGACCTTCCGCGACCTGATCGCCGCCGAGACGGCCTGCCTTCCCCTGAGTTCACCCACCCCCGGCCGACTTCGTCGGCCTGCCGTCCCCCATTAGCGCCACCTTTTCGTAGAGTGTGCTGGTGGTTTCACTGATCACCGAAGGCCGCCCCGTGGATTCCCAGGGCAGGCCCTTCCTCCGACGGCGCCCGCAGCCCTGGCTGATCATGCTCGGCATCGTCACGCTGATCTGCACGATTGTGTGGGTCAAGGCGTTGACGACGACCGAGCACGACTCCAGCGCGATGGCCTGCAACTCGCCGAGCCCCGCCACCGAGCCGGGCGCTCAACCAGCGGCAACACTCGGGCAGCGGGTCGGCGCGAGCCGGCTGCAGGACGTGGAGCCCGCGCCGCTGGCGGCCAGCAGAGTCCGCGTGCTCAACGCGAACAACCAGCGCGGCCAGGCCGCGCACGTCGCGGCGCAGTTCGGTGACCTCGGGTTTGCCAGCGCGCCGGGAACGCAATACGGCAACGATTCGGTGTACGTGAACGGCGATCTGGAGTGCACCGGGCAGATCCGGTTCGGCGTGAACGGCCGACCAGCCGCCGCGTCGGTGCAGCTGGTCGTCCCGTGCGCCGAGCTGATCGAGGATCAGCGGGCCGACGAGACGGTCGACATGGTGCTCGGATCGCTGTTCCGCGACATCCGCCCGAGCAACGACGCCGAGGAGGTGCTGCGCTCGCTGAAGAACCCGGCGCCCGGCAACAGCACCTCGATCGACATCAAGCTGCTCGAGGCGGCCAGGCAAGCTCGCTGTTAGCCGGAAAAAGAAAGCCCGATCGGTGTCGGTCGCACCGATCGGGCTTTTTCACGTTCAGCGGACCGCCTAGCGGTCCGGGATGGGCTCCGTCGCACCGACTCGATCCAGCAGCGCGAACAACTCCTCCGCGATGCCGGGGGCCGCGGCGATCACCAGATCGCCGGCCTCGCCCGGCGCGGTGGCGGGCGGCAGCGTGAGCAGGGCGCCCGCCTCGGCCGCGATCAACGCGCCCGCGCCCCAGTCCCACGCGTTGAGGCCGTGCTCGAAGTAGGCGTCCACCCGGCCCGCCGCGACGTGGCACAGGTCGAGCGCGGCCGCGCCGAAGCGGCGAATGTCGCGCACCTGCGGCAGGATCTCCGCGATCAGCTGCGCCTGCCGGGCCCGCCGGTGGCGGCCGTAGGCAAAACCGGTGGCCACCAACGACATCGAGACGGCGTCGGCGGGTGTGCAGCGCAGGTGCTCCACCGCGCCCTCGGCGTCCACCCGGATCGCGCCGAGCCCGAGCCCGGCGCTGTAGGTGGCCCGGCGGGCGACATCCACCACCGCGCCGGCCACCGGGCGGCCGCCGCGCATCGCGGCCACCGAGACCGCGTAACCGGGGATCCCATACAGGAAATTCACCGTGCCGTCGATTGGGTCTACTACCCAGTGCACGACGTCGGCGGCGGAGTCGGCGAGGCTGCCGCCGCCCTCCTCGCCGAGGATCGGGTCGCCGGGGCGCTGCTCGGCGAGCAGGCCGCGGATCAGCTCCTCGGTCTCGGTGTCCACGATGGTCACCGGGTCGGTCGGGTGGGCCTTGGCCTGCACCGCACCCTCGGCGGGGCCGCCGGCCTGACCGAAGACCTCGGGACGGCGGGCACGGACGTGCGCCGCGGCGGTTTCGGCGAGGTCGACGGCGACTCTGCGCAGTTCGGCCTCGTCGCCGCGGGCGACGATGATCTCGGAGGTGTAGTCGGACACGGGCGATGAGGTTTCCGGCACGCTCCCCATCGCATCACAGATCCTCGGGAACGCGCAGCATCGATCGCGCATTACTCTTGTCGTGCACGACACAACGCCGTCGTCGGGCACACCACCGCAGCGCCGATCACGGCCGGGGTGCAGCCTTGTGCGTCGGTGTTGTGCTCCACACCGGCCAGCACAGGAACGAGGGCTCAGTCATGTCCGCTCGGGGGCACGCATTCGGCATCGATATCGGCGGCAGCGGCGTCAAGGGTGGCGCGGTGGATCTGGCGACCGGTGAGCTGGTCCACGACCGAATCAAGATCGCGACACCGCAGCCGTCGACCCCGCAGGCGGTCGCCGACGCGGTGGCAAAGCTGGTCGCGCAGGCCGATTGGGACGGCCCGGTCGGCATCACCCTGCCGTCGGTCATCCTGGACGGGGTCGCGCGCACCGCGGCCAATATCGATAAGGCCTGGGTCGGCACGGACGCCAGGAAGCTGTTCTCGGACACCCTCGACGGGCGCGAGGTGACCGTGCTCAACGACGCGGACGCGGCGGGCCTGGCCGAGGATCGCTACGGCGCGGCAAAGGATTTCGCCGGCCTGGTGCTGTTGCTGACCTTCGGCACCGGCATCGGCTCGGCCCTGCTGTACCACGGCACGCTGGTGCCCAACAGCGAACTCGGGCACCTCGAGGTCGGCGGTATGGAGACCGAGCATCGCGCGGCCGCCTCGATCAAGGACCGCGACGGGCTGACCTTCGAGCAGTGGGCCGCCGAGGTGAGCACAGTGCTGATCGGACTGGAAAACCTGTTCTGGCCGAAGGTGTTCGTCGCCGGCGGCGGCATCAGCCGCGACGCCGACCAGTGGATCCCGTTGCTCACCAACCGAACCCAGGTGATCCCGGCGCATCTGCGCAATACCGCGGGCATCGTCGGCGCGGCCATGGCGATCGACGCGGGCATCGCGCCGTGATCATGTCCGATAACCCCCGGCGTGCCGCCGTCAGACGGTATAACGTGGGTGGATACAGCCGATCAACGCTTCACCGGTCCGATCATGCGGCACACGCTGAACTCGCGAAGCGCCGCCTCATGCATGGTGGCCATAGGTACCCTGGTTAGATCGTTACAATGGAACGTGCCCGGTGTTGAGCCGGTGAAACCCGACCGGCCTTCCGCCGGTGAAACCCGACAGACCGCTCCGCCGGAAGACCACTCTGGCGTGACGCCGCACGAGACCGTCACGAAAGGGCGTACGTGGTAGCCACGAATACCCGTCAGACCGCCGATTCGGCCGAGGCCGATTCCGCAGATGTAAACGAAGCACGGCCGGTCCGTAAGGCGGCTGCCGCGAAGAAGGCTCCGGCGAAGAAGGCCGCAGCCAAGAAGGCGCCTGCGAAGAAGGCCGGCGCCAAGGCGCCCGCCAAGAAGGCAGCCACCAAGAAGGTGGGAGCCGACGGCGAGCCCGGCCCCGATGACGCGGGCGACGACGATTCGCTCGACGTCGCCGATCTCGGCGATCTCGAGGTCTCCGAGGACGACCTGACCGAAGACGCCGAGGACCTGGTCGTCGAGGAGGTCGCCGAGGCCGCCGAGGAGGAGGTCGAGCCCTCCGCCGCCGACAAGGCCTCCGGCGACTTCGTCTGGGACGAAGAGGAATCCGAGGCGCTACGGCAGGCTCGCAAGGACGCGGAGCTCACCGCGTCGGCCGACTCGGTGCGTGCCTACCTCAAGCAGATCGGCAAGGTCGCGCTGCTCAACGCCGAAGAGGAGGTCGAACTCGCCAAGCGGATCGAGGCCGGCCTCTACGCGGCGGAGAAGGTGCGCGAGTTCACCGAGCAGGGCGAGAAGCTGCCGGTCGCGATGCGCCGCGATTACACCTGGATCGTCCGCGATGGCAACCGCGCCAAGAACCATCTGCTGGAAGCCAACCTGCGCCTGGTGGTCTCGCTGGCCAAGCGCTACACCGGCCGCGGCATGGCATTCCTCGATCTGATCCAGGAGGGCAACCTGGGTCTGATCCGCGCCGTCGAGAAGTTCGACTACACCAAGGGCTACAAGTTCTCCACGTACGCCACCTGGTGGATCCGGCAGGCGATCACCCGCGCCATGGCCGACCAGGCCCGCACCATCCGTATCCCGGTGCACATGGTCGAGGTCATCAACAAGCTCGGCCGCATCCAGCGCGAACTGCTCCAGGACCTGGGCCGCGAGCCCACCCCGGAGGAGCTCGCCAAGGAAATGGACATCACGCCGGAGAAGGTGCTGGAGATCCAGCAGTACGCGCGTGAGCCCATCTCGCTGGACCAGACCATCGGCGACGAGGGCGACAGCCAGCTCGGTGACTTCATCGAGGACTCCGAAGCCGTGGTCGCCGTGGACGCGGTGAGCTTCACCCTGCTGCAGGATCAGCTGCAGTCGGTGCTGGAGACGCTGTCCGAGCGCGAGGCGGGCGTGGTCCGGCTGCGCTTCGGCCTCACCGACGGCCAGCCGCGCACGCTCGACGAGATCGGCCAGGTGTACGGGGTCACCCGCGAGCGCATCCGGCAGATCGAGTCCAAGACCATGAGCAAGCTGCGTCACCCCAGCCGCTCCCAGGTGCTGCGCGACTACCTGGACTAGGTCCTTTCGAGGCCCGCATTCGTTGCGCCGCTGATGTTTTCAGCGGTCCGGCGGATGCGGGCCTTGTCGTTTCCGGACACGCGCGCGGGGTCGGCTTCGGCGGGGTCCGGCGAGGTAGACGCCGTGGCGACCGCTATGGTGGCGGTGCTACACCGTCTCGTTTCTCTCGCTTGGTCCGGCTCCACCCTGATCATTCCTGGAGGACAAAGTGCGTGTTCTGCGTTCCCTGTTCATCGCCGTCGCGATCTTCGCCGTGCTGGCCGTGGTCGGTTTCGTCGTCCGGGCCCAGGCCGTGCCCGCACCGACCCCCACGGTCACCCAGACCGAGGTCACCGACTCCGAAGAGAAGCTGGTCAAGCAGGCCGCCGCCCGCGCGAAAAGCGCCGCCGCCCGCGCCGACGCCGCGATGAAAGCTTCGCGTAGCCACGGAGCGTGAGGTCAGCGACCGCTGATCGGGACGATCTCGCCGGGGCCGAGCGCGTCGGTGCGTGAGGTGTCCTTGAGGTCGACGCCCGAGCGGCCGAGGACGCGGGCACCGGAGACCAAGCCCGCGACCACCTTTGCCGCCTGCCGGTAGCCGAGGCCTTCCGGCGGGTGAATGTTGGAGATGCAGTTCCGATCGGCGTCCGTGCGACCTGGGTGGGGCAAATGGGTCAGGTAGATGCCGAGGCTGTCGGCCACCGACAGGCCGGGACGTTCGCCGATCAGCACGACGACCGTTGCCACGCCCATCGCGGCGGCGATGTGGTCGCCTAGGGCGACCCGGGCCTGGGTGGCGATCACCGGGGCGGCGAGTGAATAGCGCGGTGCGAGTTCCGCGATCAGGGCGGCCAGCGTGGCGGGGCCGTGGTCGGTGAGGGCGCGCGGTGACAAACCGTCGGCCAGGACGAATCCGATCTCGGCGGCACTGTGCGGCACCTCGGGCAAATCGGAGTCGGTTGCGGGGCCGGAAGATTCGGCGGGCAGGCGGCCGAGGTCGGGGCGGCGAAGATATTCGGCGCGGTCGGTGGCCCGGCTGCGCACGTGGACGGGATCGCCGAGGCCGAGCGCGGCGATCCGCTCCTGCAGCGCGGGCACATCCAATGGCAGATGTACCGCGTCGCGCGCCGCCGAGTGCGCCGCCCGGAATTCCAATACCCGCCGGGTGGGCAGTGCGTCGCCGGTGCGGCCCAGGCCGATCCTCGACTGGGTGCTACGCCGTAGGTCCTGCCAGAACTGATGTGCCGCAGCGCTTTCGGCTCGGCCACTGCCGTCCGGCCGGATCGCATCGGTTTCGGTGCCCGATTCATCCAGCGCCGCAACCACTTCCAGCTTGGTGCCGGTGCGCTTCATCAGGCACCCGCCAATGCGCGCAGCGGCGACGCCAGCGGCTCCACCGGCAGCACCCGGCCCGCCGCGTCGATCATGCCCAACCCGGACAGCCAGGACTCGAATTCCGGTGCGGGACGCAGGTTCAGGACGCGCCGCGCGTACAACGCGTCGTGAAAACTCAGGCTCTGATAGCCGAGCATCACGTCGTCGGCGCCGGGTACGGCGATGACGAACGCGCACCCCGCCGCGCCCAACAACGTCAGCAACGTATCCATATCGTCCTGGTCGGCCTCGGCGTGATTGGTGTAGCAGACGTCGACGCCCATCGGCAGCCCGAGCAGCTTGCCGCAGAAATGGTCTTCCAGTCCGGCCCGGATGATCTGCTTGCCGTCGTAGAGGTACTCCGGCCCGATGAAGCCGACGACCGTGTTGACCAGCAGCGGGTCCAGATCCCGCGCGACCGCGTAGGCGCGGGCCTCCAGGGTCTGCTGATCGACCGGCTTGCCGCCGGTGCCGAAATGCGCACCCGCCGACAACGCCGAACCCTGCCCCGTTTCCAGGTACATCACGTTGTCGCCGACGGTGCCGCGGTGCAACGACCGGCCTGCCTCGTTGCCCTCGCGCAGCAACGAAATATTCACGCCGAAGCCGGCATTCGCGCCCTCGGTGCCCGCAACCGACTGGAACACCAGATCGACCGGCGCGCCCGCCTCGATCAGCCCGATGGTCGTGGTCACGTGCGAGAGCACACACGATTGGGTGGGAATGCCGAAGCGGACCCGCACCTCGTCCAGCAGGCTCAGCAGGTCGGCGGTGGCCTGCGGCGAATCGGTCGCCGGGTTGATCCCGATCACGGCGTCGCCGCAGCCGAGCAGCAGCCCGTCGAGCGTGGCGGCGGCGATCCCGCGCGGGTCGTCGGTGGGATGGTTCGGCTGCAACCGGGTGGCCAGGGTGCCGGGCAGGCCGACGGTGGTGCGGAAGCCGGCGGTGACCACGGCGGCCCTGGCGACCGCGATCAGATCCTGATTGCGCATGATTTTGCTGACCGCGGCCACCATCTCCGGGGTGAGGCCCGGCGACACCGCGCGCAGGACGGCCGCGGCACCGGCGCCGGCCGCGACGGCGAGCAGCCAGTCCCGCAGGCCGCCGACGGTCAGATGCGAAATCGGCTGGAACGCAACCCGATCGTGGGTATCGATGATCAGCCGGGTGACCTCGTCGGTCTCGTACGGAACCACCGGCTCGTCCAGAAACCGGGCCAGCGGCACCTCCGCCAGCGCCCACTGGGCGGCGGCCCGCTCGGCATCCGAACTCGCCGCGCAGCCCGCCAGTTCGTCGCCGCTGCGCAGCGGGGTCGCCTTGGCGAGCAATTCGACCAGTCGGTCGAACTGGTAGGTGACTCCGCCGAGTTGCTGTGTGTAGCAGGTCATTCCAGCTCCTCCTCGGCCTTGGCCAGCATGGCGAATTCCTCGTCCGGCGAGTCGGCAACCAGCCGATGCCTGCTGTACAGCCCGAAGTACGCCATGAACGCACAGAACGCGACGAGCGTCCAGGTCGCCGCGGCCGGATCGACCAGGAACGTGGCAATCACTGCGGCACAAGCGATCACGAGCGCGAAGGCGGTGGTCGCGATGCCACCGGGCGTGCGGTACGGACGGGGCATGTTCGGCTCGCGGACTCGAAGCACGATGTGACTGACCATCATCAGCACATAGCTGAGCGCCGCACCGAATACGGCCATGTTCAACAGCATCGCGCCCTTGCCGGTCAGTGACAGCGCGAAGCCGATAAGGCCGGGCACGATCAGCGCGAGCACCGGCGCCTTGCGCGCGTTGGTCACCGACAGGCTCGTCGGCAGATAGCCGGCCCGGGAGAGCGCGAAGGTCTGCCGGGAGTAGGCGTACACGATGGAGAAGAAGCTGGCGACCAAACCGGCCAGGCCGATGTAGTTGACCAGTTTCGCCGCACCACCGTCGCCGAGCGCCTCGACCAGTGGATTGCCCGAGGTCGAAATGGCCTGCGCGCCAAGCGCTCCGGTGGCGAGAAAGAGCACGGCCGCACCGGTGACGATCAGCACGAGCATCGCGCTGATGATCCCCTTGGGCACGTTCTTCTCCGGTTCCCGCGCCTCCTCCGCGGCCAGCGGCACGCCCTCGACGGCCAGGAAGAACCAGATGGCGAACGGCACCGCCGCCCAGATCCCGAACACGCCGAACGGCAGGAACGAGGAACTGCCAACGGCATTCGGGTCCGCTGGGATATCGGTCAGGTTGCCGGTCTCGAACAGACCCCACGCGGACACCGCGAACACCAGCAGCCCGACCAGCGCGATCGCGGTGATCACGAACATGGCCTTGAGCGCCTCCCCCGCCCCGGTCAGATGCACCCCGATGAACACCGCGTACACCGCCAGATACACCCACCAGCCGTCGGTGATCCCGAACAGATTCAGCGATTCGGCATACCCGCCGATGAACGTCGCGATGGCCGCGGGCGCGATCGCGTATTCGAGCAATACCGCTGTGCCCGTGGCGAATCCGCCCCACGTACCGAGCGCGCGCCGGGCGAAGGTGTACCCGCCGCCCGCCGCAGGCAGGGCCGCCGACAACTCCGCCATGCCGAGGACCATTGCCAGGTACATGCCCGCGATCAGCACGGTCGCGATGAGCAGGCCACCGAAACCGCCCTGCGCGATGCCGCTGTTCCAGCCCGCGTAATCACCGGAGATCACATAGCTGACGCCGAGCCCGGCCAGCAGCACCCAGCCCGCCGAGCCCGAGCGCAACGTCCGCTTGGCCAGATAGTCCGTCCCGGCGGCACCGGTCACCTGCACATCCTCGATCGTCATAGGCGCTACGCACTCCTCGTCCACATACCGTTTGGTCGGTGGACCAATTCTTGGGAGCGTTTGTTGCCCGGGTGTGAAACGACGTTACGGACGCGGTGCCGCCGCCGGTGACACAGCGCACACACAGGCGGGTCGCGGGTTCACTCTCAGCCGGACACGGCACACTTGGTCGGTGATTGCCTCCGCCCCGGTCCGGTTTCGGTCACCCTGGACGCAGACCATCGATCTCCGCACCGAAGCGCGTGTCGCATGGGACTGGCTGCGCCGTCCCGGGTTGGCGCAGCGGGTGCTGCCCGCGATCCGGGAGCACCTGGGCGCGGCGCCGGCCAGCACGGCCTACGCGTTCACCGTGTTCGTCACCTGGTGGACGCTGCGCGGGGTCGGCGACTCGGTCGAACGCAGGCTGATCTTCTCCGCGTCGACCAACCTCTACAACATGCGGCACAATCCGGTGCAGGTACTGGTCGCCTCGGCGTTCTGGACCGACGGCGGCTTCCCGTGGACCACCATCGCCGGCTTCCTGATCGTGATGGCCTACGCGGAACGCTGGCTGGGCACCACCCGCTGGATCATCCTGTTCGCGACCGGGCACATCGGCGCCACCCTGCTCACCGTCACCGGCATCTCGCACGCGATCGACCGCGGCGTCATCCCCCGCGTGGTGGCGGTCGCCGCGGATGTCGGCACCAGCTACGGCTTTTCGGCGGTGCTCGCCGCGCTGACCTTCCGGTTCCGCGGACTGGTCCGGCTGCTGTGGGCGGGCACGCTCATCCTGACCTTGGTCGCGGCGCTGTGGATCGGGCCGACGTTCACCGACTACGGCCACCTGTGCGCGTGCCTGATCGGCCTCGCCGTCGGCGGGCTCGCGACCGTGGTCGGCCGCTGGGTGGAGAAGAAGACCGCGGCCAAACCCGAACCCGCGGTGACGCTCACGAAGTGACGCCGGCCGGCTTCAACCGGCGCTGCACCACCCCGACCACCGGCTCGACCACGCGCGCCGCGATCGGGCCGAGGATCGCCATCAGCAGCACGTAGGCCGAGGCCAGTGCCGCGAGCTGCTTGTCGACGCCGCCCATGGTCACCGCCAATCCCGCGATGACAATGGAGAATTCGCCGCGCGCGACCAGCGCCGCCCCCGCCCTGGCCCGGCCCATCGGCCGGATACCCTGCCTGCTCGCCGCCCACCAGCCGGTGCCGAGCTTGGTCAGCATGGTGATCACGGCCAGCGCGATCGCCCAGCCGAGCACCGGCGGGATGGCCCGCGGGTCGGTGGTGAGCCCGAAGGCGACGAAGAAGATCGCCGCGAACAGATCGCGCAGCGGTTCCAGCAGTTTCGCGGCCTCGTGCGCGGTGGAGCCGGAGATGGCGATGCCGAGCAGGAACGCCCCGACCGCTGCGGACACGTTCAGCGCCGAGGCGACGCCGGCCACCAGTAGCGCCGCGCCGAGCAGCTTCAGCAGGAACACCTCGTTGTCCGAGCTGTCCACGATGGCCGAGACGTATCGGCCGTAGCGCAGCGCGACCACCAGCACGACCGTGATCGCGGTGAGCGCGACGGCCAGCGATTTCGCGCCGCTGGCGAAGCTCAGACCGGCCAGGATCGTGGTGAGGATCGGCAGATAGACCGCCATCGCCAGATCCTCGAACACCAGGATCGACAGGATCACCGGGGTCTCGCGGTTACCGAGCCGCCCGAGGTCGTTGAGCACCTTCGCGACGATGCCCGAGGACGAGATATAGGTGACGCCGCCCATGGTGACCGCGCCGACCGTGCCCCAGCCGAGGATCAGCGCCACGATCACACCGGGCGTCGCGTTCGCCACGATGTCGATCAGACCGGCCGCCCAGGACCGGCGCAGGCCGGTCATCAGTTCCGGCGCGGTGTACTCCAGGCCGAGCAGCAGCAACAGCAGCACCACACCGATTTCGCCGGCGATATGGCCGAATTCGTTGGCGGCGCTGAGCGAGATGAAGCCGCCCTGGCCGAAGGCGAGGCCGCCGATCAGGTAGAGCGGAATGGGAGACATGCCGAAGCGACCAGCCACGCGCCCGAAGGTGCCGAGGACAAACAGAATCGCTCCGAGCTCGACCAGGGCGAGCGCGGTTCCAGTCATCGGTTTCAGCCGTGCGTGAGAATCTTGGCGGCGGCGTCCAGGCCGTCCGGGGTACCGACGACGACGAGCACATCGCCTGAGGTGAAGGTGAAATCGGGGCCGGGCGAGGGGTGCAGCTGGCCGGCCCGCATCACCGCGACGATCGACACCTTGGTGCGGGTGCGCATCGCGGTCTCGCCGAGTGTGCGTCCCTCGTAAGGGGATTCGTCGGCGATCGGCAACTGCCGGGTGGTGATGCCGGGAAGGTCACTGTGTTCGTCGTTCAGCTTCGCGACCAGCTGCGGCGCGCCGAGCAGGTTGGCGAGCACGGCGGCCTCGTCGGTGCTCAGCGGGATCTGCGCGGCGCAGGCGTCGGGATCGTCGGTCTTGGAGACGATGAGGTCGATGTCGCCGTCGCGATGCGCGACCACACCGATCCGGCGGCCGGAGCGCACCTCGAAGTCTTTGCGGACTCCGATCCCGGGTAGGGCTGTCACGTCGACATTCACCCGTTCAGATTAGACCGATGTCCGATTCACTCCGCCGCGCGGTCATCACTTCGGCGGATGGCGCCTGGTCAGGGCTGTGCTGAGATGGAGTGGTGCGGCAATGGTCGGAGCTTCCCGGGACGGCGCGCGACGCGCTGGGCGCGTCGCTGTCCTTCGCCGCGGGCACCGGGCTCTACGCGGCGAATCTGTACGCGCTGATCGATCGCGGGACGGACGTGCCGATGCCGACGCGGCTGCTGGTGTTCGCCCCGCTGTGCCTGCTGACGATGCTGCGTCGCCGAATGCCGGTGGTGGCCATGGTCCTCGGGCTCGCACCGCTGCTGATCGATATGCGCCTCGGCCCGTCGGTGCCGGTGTGGATCCTCTACGGCGACCTGATCTACGCCGCCGTGCTGTATTCGGCGCGACGGGCCTCGCGGATCACGATGGTGGTCTGGTCGGTGTTCTCGGGGCTGATCGTGGTGCTGACCCTGGTCCGCACCGGAGACCTGCGCGCGGTCTCGATCGCCCTCGTCGTGGTGTTCGCGTTCATCGCGACACCGCTGTGGTGGGCCAACTCGGTGCGCACGCACAAGGAGATCGCCGGCGCCGAACGCGCCCGCGCCCAGGCCCTCACCCTGGTCGCCGCGCTAGACCGGCGCGCGGCCATCGCCGACGAGCGCACCACCATGGCGCGCGACCTGCACGACGTGATCGCCGGGCACCTCTCGGCCATCGCCATCCAGTCCGAGGCGGCACTGGGCGTGCTGGCCCGCACGGACGCCGATCCGGGGGTCACCGGGATCATGCGGTCGATCCGGACCAACAGCGTCAGCGCGTTGCAGGAGATGCGCACCATGATCGGACTGCTGCGCAGCGACGGCGACCCGGTGGACGAGGTGGCGGCGCCGCGCCGCCTGGCCCAGCTGCCCATCCTGGTCGAGGCCGCCCGCGCGGCCGGGATCAGCGTGCGGGTGCGTGAGAACCTCGACGGCGCCGACCTTCCCAGCGCGGTCGATCAGGCCGCGTACCGCATCGTTCAGGAGGCATTGACCAACGCCATGAAACACGCACCCGGACAACAGGTCGACATCGAGGTGGGCACGCGGGACGAGCAACTGCGGGTGCTGGTGCGCAACCCGATGGCGCCGGCCGCACTGCGCCGCACCGAGAACGGCGAGCCGCACCGCGGCCTGATCAACATGCGCGAGCGCACCGCCGCGCTCGGCGGAAACTTCACCGCCGGACCGGATTCCGGCCGCTGGGAAGTGCTCGCCCGGCTGCCGCTCACCGCGAGCCCGGCATGACGATCCGGGTCCTGATCGCCGACGATCACGCCGCCATCCGGGCCGGCCTGCGGATGATCCTCGACGCCGAGGACGACCTCGAGGTGGTCGGCGAGGCGGCCGACGGCGATGTCGCGGTCGCGCAGGCCAAGGCGCTGCGGCCGCATGTGGTACTGATGGACGTGCGCATGCCCGGCGTGGACGGGATCACCGCGACCGAGCGGATCACCGCCGACGAGCTGGCCAAGGTGCTGATCCTGACGACCTTCGATCTGGACGAGTACGTCTTCCGGACCTTGCGCGCCGGCGCGTCGGGATTCGTGCTGAAGTCCGCGTCGGGGCAGGCGCTGATCGACGCCGTCCGCAAGGTGGCCGCCGGGGACGGCGTGCTCGCCCCGGAGGTGACCAGGGCGGTGATCACCGCGTTCGCCGCGACGAATACCGATGCGGCCGAACCGGAACCGAACGGGTTCGCCGATCTCACCGAGCGTGAACGCGAGGTGCTCGACTGCCTCGGCGACGGACTGTCCAACGCGCAGATCGCCGGGCGCCTGTTCATCGGCGAGACGACGGTGAAGACGCACGTGTCCCGGGTGCTGACGAAACTCGGTGTGCGGTCGCGGGTTCAGGCCGCCATCGTCGCGCGCGAGGTCCGCGACCGCTGACTCACTTGGCGAGCGGGGCGAACACGCCGTCCGGACCGGGCTGGAACTCCTCGACCGCGATCACCGCGCCGGTGGGCAGCGGGCCGTACAGATGCGGGAACAGCATCGATTCCGGGTCGGTCGGCACGCCCGGTTCCCACTTCACCGGCGCGCCGAGCCGGGCCGGGTCGAGCCGGAGCAACACCAGGTCACGCCGCCCGGAGAACAGCCGGTTGGCGGGCAGATGGGCCTGCTGCGGGGAGGACAGGTGGATGAATCCCACCTCGTCGAGCGACGACGCGCGATACTCGCCCGTTTGCCGGGCGGAAAGCCACTCGCCCAAAGTGCATATGTGAACAAGCGTGTGAGTGTCGTGGGTCACGGGTAATCTCCCGGTAGACAACTGGATCGGCCTGTTCGAGGTGGTGACCAAACGGAGTTCGAAGCGTGACCTGGAATGTTCGCCAGTAGCGAAATCCCTGGTCGTGTTATCGAAAACACACTGAATCACTCACGGGAACAAAGCCCCCGTCCCGAACGTCTGACAGAGTAGTCATACCACTGCTGGGAAGTAGCGGTAGCGAGCCCGCGGAGTGACCACGGGCCCCACACCAGGCGAACGGTCTGTGAACCGGGAGCCAGGACGGAGGAGTCATGCCAGGAACCCTGACTAGCACCCCACTGACCGCGGTCGATCGTTGCGACCGCTGCGGGGCGGCAGCACGAGTGCGCGCCGTTCTGCCCGCAGGTGGCGAGTTGCTCTTCTGCCAGCACCACGCGAACGAACACATGGATCGACTGCGTGAGCTGGAAGCCGTGATCGACACGGAATCCGCTCCCGCTATCTGACCAACTCCTCGCGTCCTGAGATAACAGCATCCGACAACAGAAAACCGTTTACCGCAGCGGGCGATCCTCGGATCGCCCGCTGCCGGTGTGTTCAGGGGTTTCGCGGTCGCCCAGGATCCCGTCCAGCAGGCGGTCCAGGCCGTAGGCGAACGCGCCGTCCGGGTCCGCGGGGGCCTGATACAGCTCGCCGACCGCCTGCCCGACCCGCGACGACAGCGGAAACAGACTGACCGGCATGGCTTGGGCGAGCAGTGGGCCGTGCACCTCCCACCACTGCTTGTCGGTCATCACCAGCGCGTCCCGCCGCGCGCCGACCGCGACACGCGCGTTGCCCGTGGCGAATTCGGACAACACCGCGATCACCCGATCCAGCTCGACATCCGGCAGGCCGATCCCGTCGAGTGCGGCGAGCTGCCGTTCGTAGCGCCGCATCCGGCCGGGACCGATCACCTGGCGCCACGGCGAGACTTCCAGCAGCCACGGGTGAGCGATCAGCTCGGCGCGCGCCTGGCGGGCAATGCCGGCCATCCGCTCGCGCACCGGCAGGTCCGCCGGGATCGGCGCGTCCTCGTCGGCCACCGCGTCCACCATCAGCACGGTCAGCGCGTCCTTGCTGGGCACATAGGTGTAGAGGCTCATCGGACGCAAGCCCAGCTCGGCGGCGACCGCCCGGATGGACACCTTCGCGTATCCGTCCCGATCCGCGAGCGCCACCGCCGCGTCGACCACCGCGTCCACACTGACCGCAGGCTTCGGCCCGCGGGCGCCCGGCCGCGGCGGGAGTTCGTGCCGCCACAGCAGGCTCACCAACTGTTTGGCCTGATCAGCGACGGATTCGTCGAGCAAGGGGCTCCTCGGAACAAACTCGGTACTTTGTACGTTATTCAGATACTTCGTACACCTTACGCCGATAAAGGGGTTCGCTCTGCCCAGCACACAGGCCACCTATCTGCCCGACCGTCACATGTTCGCGCTGTGGACATGGACCGAGGAGAACACCGGTCCCGCCCCCGCCGCGCTCGGCGATCGGGAGACCCTCCCCCTCGCCGTGCCCACCGGTCTCGACGGGGCGATCGAGGTCGTCCCGGTCGACTGCGCGTTGATCGATCCGGAGGCGTTCGCGGCGCTCGACCTGCCCGACGCTGGGCCCTCGGTCCGCCTGTTGCGTGCGGCGCTGCATGCGGAATCCGGTATTCCGGCGGACGAACTGCCGATCGCGGCACATGCGGTGCCCAACGCGGCAGGCACTTCGATCGTGTCCGCCGAACGCGCTATCCGGGTGCTGGCCGAGACCCAGGCGGCGGCAACGGAATTGCGGTCGGGCCTGAAAGCCGATCTGCGGCCGTATCAGGTACGCGGGGTCAGTTGGCTGCGGGAAACCGTCGCGGCGCACGGAGGGGCCGTACTGGCCGACGAGATGGGCCTCGGAAAGACGGTGCAGACCATCGGATTTCTGCTCGGGCGGGCCGCCGCCGGTCCGCAACTCGTCGTGTGCCCGACGTCGTTGGTCGGCAACTGGGCGCACGAGATCGATCGGTTCGCGCCCGGACTGCGGGTAGCGGTGTGGCGCGGGGGCGAAATCGACGCCGGGGCCGGGACGGTCGTGGTCGCCGGGTATCCCACGGTGCGCATCCACCGGCAGCAGCTGGACGGGCGGCGGTGGGCGACGGCGGTTTTCGACGAGGCACAGGCGCTGAAGAACCCGGGCACCCAGCTGGCCAAGGCCGCGCGGGCGCTCGACGCCGAGGTGCGCGTCGCGCTGACCGGTACGCCGGTGGAGAACCATCTCGACGAGCTGTGGGCGCTGCTGAATCTGGTGACACCTAGGCTGTTCGGGCACAAGACGCAGTTCCGGCGGCGGTTCGTCCGGCCGATCCAGGAGGGGTCGGCGGCCGCGGCGGCGCGGCTGCAAGACGCCATCGAACCCGTTGTCCTGGTGCGCAAGAAGGCGCAGGTCGCGGCGTCACTACCGGCGAAGATCCACGCCGACCTGCTGTGCGACCTCACCGGCGAGCAGGAGGAGCTCTACGACAAGCTGCTCGATCGCGCCATCGATGACGGGTTCGGCACCGGCATCGATCGCCAGAGCCGGGTGCTCGCGGCGCTGACCGCGCTCAAACAGGTCTGCAACCACCCCGGATTGGTCACCGGTGAGCTCACTGAGCTCGCCGGACGCTCCGGCAAGCTGGACCTGTGCACCGACATCCTGGCCAACAACCTCGAAATGAATGCCCCGACACTGATTTTCACCCAGTATCGGCAGACCGGTGAGCTGCTGGTCCGGCACCTCGCCGAGCAGTTCGGGGTGACTGCGCCGTTCTTCCACGGCGGATTGAACCAGTCCGAGCGCGCGGCCATCGTCTCCGGCTTCCAGGCCGAGGACGGGCCGCCCGTGCTGATCCTCAGCCTGCGTGCCGCGGGCACCGGACTCACGCTGACCCGCGCCGCGGATGTCATCCACTTCGATCGCTGGTGGAATCCGGCGGTCGAGGCGCAGGCCTCGGACCGGGCCCACCGGATCGGCCAGACCCGCACGGTCACCGTCACCACGCTCACCTCGACCACGTCCGTCGAGGAGCACATCGCTCGCATGCACGATCGCAAGTCGGCGCTCGCGGATCTCGGTGACTCGGCGGGCATCGCCGCCCTGGCTCGCCTCGATGACGATCAGCTCGTCGAGATCCTGCGCCGCCGAAGAAGCGGCGGCGCGCAGCAATTCGGCACGGGGTGGCGGTCGGACGATGGGAGGGCGAACTGATGCCGGACAACGATTTCGGGTACACCAGGTGGGGCAAGGACTGGGTCCGGCTCGCCGAACCACTGCGCCAGACGCGGCCCGAGCCGCTGCTCCCCCGCGCGCGTTCGATCGCGCGCAACCACGGGGTGCAGGCCACGATCGACGGGCGGATCGTGCGCGCCACCATCCATCGCGGCAGCGAGGCGTCGGTGATCCATCTGGAGGTGGCGCCGCTGACCCGCGCCGCGATCACCGCGATCGACGAGATCGTTCCGGATACCTCTGTGCTCACCGACGAGATGCACGCCGCAGTGCTCGCGGCCGGGCACTCGATCGCGCCGGTGCTGGCGGGCACGGACTGCTCGTGCAAGGCGCGCACGGCGCGGTGCCTGCATGTGCTGGCCACCTTCTACGACATAGCCTCCCGGGTGGACGAGAATCCGCGGCTCGCGCTGGAGATTCAGGGATTTTTCCAAGCGGCCCAGGATGATTCGCCGGCATTCGTGGCGGAGCAGCGGTGGGTGCCGATCAACACCTACGACCCCGCCCGCTACTTCGGCGACCTGACAACCGCCTGATCTCAGGACGCCATGTCCCAGCCGAGTCCTGTCGACCCGGCCTACTTTCACGGATGCCACACGCCCTCAGCGACTCCGCGGGTCTCGTAGGTCACTCGGGACGACGGGCGCGGAAGCGGAAACTGGTTGCGCCGGTTTCGATTTCGGCGTCGGTGAAGCCGACGCGGGTGAGCCGATCGACCGCGTCCTCCGGTGGCACGGGGACGCAGGTGTCCCCGACGTGCATCAACCGGAAAATGCGGCTGTCGAGACCGTCGCTGCCGGCGAACACGCCGCCGGGACGCAGGACGCGCAGCGCTTCGGCGAACAGCGCGTCCTGCGCGGCGGGCGAGGGCACGTGATGCAGCATGGTGAAACACACGACCGAGTCGAATTCCTTTACCGGGAAAGGCATATCGGTGCCGTCGCCCTCTACCACCGTCATCGCCGATCCGTGCCGGGTACGTAACCGGGCGGCGAGGTCGGGGTCGATCTCGACGCCGGTGAGGGTGGTCGCGCGGTCGAGCAGTGCGCGCACGTTCGCGCCGTAACCCGGACCGATCTCGAGCGCGGAGCCGCCGAGGTCGAGGCCGGACAACGCCCACGGCACGATTTTCGTCGCGCTGGTGCGTTCCCACATCGCCGAGCGGCAGCAGAATCGGTGGAAGATGTTCATCGCCATGCCCTCGACGCTATGAGCAGACGGCGATGACCGCGACGAGCTACGGTGACATATTGTGTCGCGAAACGGCCATCCGTCCGTCCAGCCCGACCCGCCCGGCTCCACCGCGATGGTGCTCGGTGCCGGGGTGCTGCCCGCCGGCTACTGGTTCGATCTGCACGAGCATCCACTGCACCAGATCGCCTGGGCCGCAAGGGGAGTCATCGCGGTCGAGGTGGGCGACAACCGCTGGGTGCTCCCGCCCACCCGCGCCCTCTGGATCCCCGGCGGCATCCCGCACCGCACCGGCAGCGCGGAGGGCGCCGAGATGCGCGGCATCTACGTCGACCCCGAGCGCTGTCCCGTCGCCTTCACCGCACCGACGATCCTCCGCGTCACCCGCCTGATGCACGAACTCTTCGACCACCTCGGCGCCCCCGGCACCTCCTCCGACCGCCGAAAACGCGCCGAAGCCGTCGTTTTCGACCTGGTCGAACCGGTCGAGGTGATCCCCATCGGCGCCCACACCCCCACCGACCCGCGCGCCGCACAGGTCGCCGACACCCTCACCACCGACCCCGCCGACCCCCGCACCCTCACCGAATTCGCCACCGCCGTCGCCACCAGTCCCCGCACCCTGGCCCGCCTGTTCCTCACCGAAACCGGAATCACGTTCGGCCAGTGGCGAACCCAGATCCGCCTCGCCGCTTCCCTCCCCCTACTGGCCGCCGGCCTCCCCATCGCCCGCATCGCCGGCCGAGTCGGCTACGCCACCCCCAGCGCCTACGTCGCCGCCTTCCGCCGCGCAGTAGGCGTCTCCCCCGGCAAGTACTTCACCGGCTGACCGGAAGCGACCCGCACCCTCACACCCGGGATCCACACCCACTTTGTGGCGTTGGTGCCGCGGTCGACGGCGAGGATCGAGCCGGGCATCGGCGACCGGAACGAGTTGGCGCGCCGGGGTATTCGGGCCTCGGTGCGCAGGCCGAACATGAGCGCCGCGCGGTCGCCGCCGCCGCGTCGCCGGACCGCCGGCCGGATCAGACTCCACCGCAGGCGCACCCGAGACGCCATGCAGCGGACGCCCCAGCGCGCGATTCGGGCGAGCGCAGCGAAGTTCCCTCATGGCCGCACCGCCCAGGTGTGCACCGAATTGCCCTCGCGGACAAGCCGACTAGGCGTTGGTGCCGCCGTCGACGGTGAGGATCGAGCCGGTGATGTTGCGGCCGGTCTCGCCGGCGAGGAAGGCGACCATGGCGGCCATGTCCTCGGGCTCGGCGAAGCGGCCGAGGGCGTTGAGGCCGACTTGCAGGTCGTAGTGGCCGCCGTCGAGCGGGTTCATGTCGGTCACGGTGGAACCGGGCTGGAGCAGGTTCACCGTGATGCCGCGGGGGCCGAGTTCGCGGGCCAGCGCCTTGGTGAACCCGTTCAGCGCCGACTTGCTCAGGTTATAGAGCGAGAGTCCGGCGAAGGAGGCCTTCTCGGACAGGTTGCTGCCGATACTGACGATCCGGCCGCCGCCGGTCATGTGCGCCACCGCGGCCTGCGCGCCGACGAACGCGGCCCGCGCGTGGATGTTCAGCGCGCGGTCGATCTCGTCGAGGGTGAACTCCTCGAACGGCTTGGCCGGGAAGATGCCCGCGTTGTTGACCAGGATGTCCAGCCCGCCGAGGTCGGCCGCGGCCTGATTCACCGCACGCACCACGTCACCGGCGTCGGCACTGTCCGCCCGGATCGCCACCGCCCGCCGGCCGCGCGATTCGATCTCCGCGACCACGAATTTCGCCTGGACCTCGGCGTTCTGATAGGTGATCGCCACGTCCGCGCCGTCGGCCGCCAGCTTCTGCGCGATCGCCGCCCCGATTCCGCGGCTGCCGCCGGTCACCAGTGCCACCTTGCCCGTGAGATCCGACATCGGTCCTCCTCTATTTCTGTGTCGATCAGTACATAAATAGCTAAGCGCATCGACCGCGATCGCGTCAAGGGGTATATTTAACGATCGACACAGAAAGGATCGACCATGGCCGAACGGGGACGACCGCGCGCATTCGACCGCACGGACGCGCTGCGCCGCGCCATGGAGGTGTTCTGGGAGCACGGTTACGAGGGCTCGTCGATGAGCGACCTCACCTCGGCCATGGGCATCAACTCCCCCAGCCTGTACGCCGCGTTCGGCGGCAAGGAGGCGCTGTTCCGGGAGGCCATCGGCCTGTACGGGAAGACCGACGGCGGATACACCGCACGGGCCTTGCGCGAGGAACCGACCGCGCGGCAAGCGATCGATGCGATGTTGCGGGACAACGCGATCGCCTACACCGTCGAGGACAAACCGCACGGCTGCATGGTGGTACTCGCCGGCTCGACCTACACCACGCGCAGCGAGAGCATTCGCGACTTCCTGGTCGAAAAGCGCAGGGAGACAACGGAGGAAGTGCGCCAGCGGCTGGATCGCGGGATCGCGGAAGGCGATCTGCCCGCGGCGACCAACACCGCCGGGCTGGCCCACTTCTACACCACGGTGCTGTACGGCCTGTCCATCCAAGCCCGCGACGGAGCGTCACTGGCCGAATTGACGCAGTCGATCGACTGCGCGATGGCAGCCTGGCCGGCGTCCGCTTAGATCTATGCCGACTCGTTGCGACCTACATGCGCCGCAGCGCCGCGATCCGTTCCTCCAGCTGGTCCGCTGTCGCCAAAGCGGTCGGCGGCCCACCGCATTCGCGCCGAAGCTCACCATGGATCACGCCGTGCGGCTTGCTGGTGCGATGGTGATGCATGGCGACCAAGCTGTTGAGCTCCCGCCGCAACTCACCCAATCGGTCGGCGGTAGCCACTCGTTCGGCCGAACTCGCCACCTGCGGACCGGGTTCGGCGGCCGCCGATTCACCGCGATCGGCGATCTGCTTGCTCTGCCGCTCGCGCAGCAACGCCCGCATCTGGTCCGCGTCGAGCAGACCGGGGATGCCGAGATAGTCGGCCTCCTCGTCGCTGCCCGCGAAAGTCGCTGTGCCGAAGGAAGATCCGTCGTAGATCACCTGATCGAGTTCGGCGTCGGCGGCCAGCGCGACGAAGGATTTCTCCTCCTCGCCCGGCTCGTCCTGCTGCTTGTTCGCCTCGTTCAGCAGCTCGTCGTCGAGGCCGTCCTTTTCCCGATGCGGCTTGCCGATCACGTGGTCGCGCTGCAGCTCCAGCTGCGCGGCCAGATCCAGCAGCACCGGCACCGAGGGTAGGAACACGCTCGCCGTCTCGCCGGGCTTGCGGGCCCGCACGAACCGGCCGATGGCCTGCGCGAAGTACAGCGGCGTCGAGGCGCTGGTCGCGTACACGCCGACCGCGAGCCGCGGCACGTCGACGCCTTCGGACACCATGCGCACCGCGACCATCCACGGCTCGGTGCTCGCGCCGAACTGTTCGATCCGATCCGATGAGGTCGGCTCGTCGGACAGCACCAGCGCGGGCTTGGTGCCCGAAATGTGTTCCAGCAGTTCGGCGTAGTCGCGCGCCCGCTCCTGGTCGGTGGCGATCACCAGGCCACCCGCGTCCGGCATGCCCGTGCTGCGCAACTGCCGCAGCCGCATGTCCGCGGCGCGCAGCACGGCCGAGATCCAGTCGCCGGCCGGGTCGAGCGCGGTGCGCCAGGCGCGGGCGGTCTGTTCGGCGTTGAGCGGCTCGCCGAGGCGGGCGGTGTGCTCCTCGCCCGCACTGTCACGCCAGTGCGCCTCGCCGGAGTAGGCGAGGAACACCACCGGACGGACGACGCCGTCGGCGAGCGCCTCGGAGTAGCCGTAGGCGTGGTCGGCGCGGGAGCGCGGGAAACCCGACTCGTCGGGTTCGTAGGTGATGAACGGGATCTGGCTGTCGTCACTGCGGAACGGGGTTCCGGTGAGCGCGAGCCTGCGGGTCGCGTCGCCGAACGCCTCGGCGGTCGCCTCACCCCAGCTCTTCGCGTCGCCCGCGTGGTGGATCTCGTCCAGAATGACCAGGGTCCGGCGGTTTTCGGTGCGCACCCGATGCCGGGACGGATGCGAGGCCACCTGGGCGTAGGTGACGACGACACCGTGATAGTCACCGGACGTGCCGCCGGTCGCGTTGGAGAACCGCGAATCCAGCTGGATTCCCGAGCGCGCCGCGGAGTGCGCCCACTGGTGCTTGAGGTGCTCGGTCGGCGCGACGACGGTGATCTGGTCCACCGTGCGATCCGCGAGCAGCTCGGCGGCCACCCGCAGCGCGAATGTGGTCTTACCGGCGCCCGGCGTCGCCACCGCGAGGAAGTCGCGTGGCTTGGACGCGAGGTATTTGGTCAATGCCCGGCGCTGCCAGGCACGCAGCGAACCGCCGCTCGATGTACCGGAGCTGTTCGGCGTCCCCGACGCGTCGGGTCTAACCGAATCGCCCGGTGTCTCCGCTTTTCCCGCCACAGCGGCGCCACCCGACCCAGTCACCCGATCGACCTTACTGGCCCGGCACGGCGTGTTGCTAAACCGACGCGGCATGGGCGATCGGCATCACATGTTCAACTACCGACACGCCGGAGTTCACCGGCTGCCCGACGACACGTCGCCCCCGGAATCCGGTGCGGGGGCGCCGGGTGCGCGATGCTGTAGTCACGATGACCGACCAGAACGCCTTGCCGAGCGACCCGCTGCGGACCGACATACCGTCGCTCAGCGGGGGCATCGCCGCGCGCGAACTCACCTTCGGTCAACGTGTCACCATCCGGGCGCGTCGCGCGCGCCGCAATACCGTCAAGCTCGTCGTGCGGGTCGCGGTGAAGGCCTGGGACGATTCGATCTTCGCCAAATCCGCGGCCGCCGCGTTCTGGCAGACCCTCTCGCTCGCGCCGCTGCTGCTCGGCGTGCTCGGCAGCCTCGGGTACGTCGGCACCTGGTTCGGGCCGGACACCGTGCAGATCGTCGAAGCCAAGATCATTTCGTTCAGCCGGGATCTGTTCAGCTCGAGCGTGGTCTCGGATCTGATCGAGCCGACCGTCAAGGACGTGCTCGGCAAGGGGCGCGGCGCGGTCGTGTCGGTGGGTTTCGTGCTGTCACTGTGGGCCGGGTCGTCGGCGATGGCGACGTTCGTCGATTCGATCGTCGAGGCGCACGATCAGCAGGACCTGCGGCATCCGGTGTGGCAGCGGATCTTCGCGCTGCTGCTGTACGTCGCGTTCCTGGTCGCGTCGGTGTTCATCCTGCCGCTGGTGGCGCTCGGGCCCACGCTGATCGGCCGGGTGCTGCCCGCGCCGTGGCGGGCGACCGGGTTGCAGCTGCTCGATTTCTTCTACTACCCCGGTGTCGGGTTGCTGCTGATCATCGTGCTGACCACGTTGTACAAACTGGCGCTGCACACCTCGCTGCCCTGGCACCGGCTCTTCGGTGGGGCGCTGGTCGCGGCCGTGTTCTTCATCGCGGCCAGCGAGGTGCTGCGCCGGTATCTGTCCTGGGTCACCCAGACCGGTGTGAGTTACGGCGCACTCGCGACGCCGATCGCGTTCCTGCTGTTCACTTATTTTCTCGGGTTCGCGGTGATCCTCGGCGCGGAGTTCAACGCCGCCGTGCAGGAGTTCTGGCCTGCGCGGGCAACCCGGATGGAGCAGGTCAAGGAATGGATCACCAACCAGCTGAGCGGGGATTCGTCCGGCTCGGAGACAGCGACCACCGCGACGACGGAGAAGTCTCCGCCGTCAGCTGCGGACACACCCGATCAACCGCGCGCGGCGTCCTAGCCGGACGTCGCCTCAATCGCCCTTCTTGAGCCCGTCGTAGACCTTCTTGCAGTCCGGGCAGACCGGCGAACCGGGCTTGGGCGACCGCGTCACCGGAAAAACCTCACCGCACAGGGCGACGACATGGGTGCCCATGACGGCGCTCTCCGCGATCCGGTCCTTCTTGACGTAGTGGAAGAACTTGGGGGTGTCGTCGCTCGTCGACTCGTCGGTGGTCGAATCGGGGCGAACCATGGTGTCGGTGCTCACGGATTCCATGATGCCGCATCCGTGGCGGCGGTGACCGATCACGGTCCGGTGTCCGCCTGACCACGCTGTGTGCGCTGCTGCTCCGACAGTGGAAGACTCGAAGGCATGCAGCAGCACGGCGACTCCCCCAACGCCGACGACATCGGCCGTGGTGAGCGCCCGGACGTGACGATGCCCCCGGCCTCGACCGGCTCCGCCGGATACTTCCCCGGCACCGACGACAAGCGTCCCGTCCTGATCACCGAGGCCCAGCCGTCGCTGGAAGATCAACATCGTTCCCGGGTCCGCCGCTACACCATCATCATGGCCTTCCGCATCCCCTGCCTGGTCCTGGCCGCGATCGCCTACAGCACCTTCGGCAGCGCCCTGCTCGCCATCCTCATCATCGCCGTCTCCATCCCCCTCCCCTGGATAGCCGTCCTGATCGCCAACGACCGCCCACCCCGCCGCAAAGACGAACCCAGCCGCTGGGACGAACGCCGCACCGCGATCGAGGCCCGCTCCCACAAGTCCATCGACGGCTGACGGGTCGCCGTCCAACGGGACCGCTCAGCACGCGAACGACGCCCTAGCCAACGGGACATAACAGCGACGTCGTCGAGCCACCTCGCGTCCCGCTGCGAATCCCGTTGGCATCCACGCGGACATGCCAAGCTACCGGCCGAGTATCCCCTCGACGTCCCACTCGCGAATCGGGATCACACCTAACTGGCTGTCCCACTGGCGAACCAGCCCCCTCGACGACGTCGACACCTCATGGACATGACCCTGGCGTCGACGGACATGACCGAGGTGCCGAACGAGAAGCCCGCCTTACTGCCCGTTCGCGCGCGGGATGGCTGCGCGATGAACCAGGCGGGGCAAGGTGGAACATGGACAGCCGGCGAGCGCTCACGTGTCCCACTCACGAATAGCGTCGGCATCCAACGGGACATCGCTGAGACATCGGCCGAGTAGCGCCTGCCTCATGTCCCGTTCGCGGACAGGTTCGAGACCGCTCGGGACATGGCGGAGGCAACACGCCAGTGGAAGCCCAGTCAGGTCCCATTCGCGAACAACGCTGGCATCCAACGGGACATAGCTGAGACATCGGCCGAGTAGCCCCTGCCTTATGTCCCGTCCGCGAACAGGATATAGATCGGACGGGGCACAGCCAAGGGATTGCGCAGCTAGCGACTCGTCAGTGCCCTTCAGCTACAGCGCCGACGGTCGATGGGGACATGACGGCGGTCCGGGCGAGTGGACCCTCTGTCATGACCCGCCCGCGAGCAGCTCCAGTAACCAACGGGACACGGCGAGCGGAAGCGGCCCAGCAGCCGCGCTTTCATGTCCCGCTCGCGAATCGCGTTGGCATCCAACGGGACATAGCCGAGACATCGGCCGAGTAGCCCCTGCCTCATGTCCCGTTCGCGCCCAGGTTCGACACCGCTCGGGACATGGCGGAGGCAACACGCCAGGGAAAGCCCAGTCAGGTCCCATCCGCGAACAACGCTGGCGGCCAACGGGACACGGCGGCGACAGCAGCCGAGTAGCACCTGCCCCACGTCCCGTTCACGCCCAGGTTCGACACCGCTCAGGACACGGCGGAGACAACACACCAGTAGAAGCCCAGCCAGGCCCCATCCGCGAACAACGCTGGCGACCAACGGGACACGGCGACGACAGCAGCCGAGTAGCACCTGCCCCACGTCCCGTGCACGCCCAGGTTCGACACCGCTCAGGACATGGCAGAGGCAACACGCCAGGGAAAGCCCAGTCAGGTCCCATTCGCGAACAACGCTGGCGGCCAACGGGACTTGGTGGCGACAGCGAGTGGCCCCTCCGTCACGTCCCGCTCGCGCACAGGGGTGACGTTGGATGGGACACGGTTGAGGAATTGTGCGGTTGGAGGCTCCAGGATGTCCCGGTCGCACGCGTAGGCCGTGCCGGGCGGGAGATAGCTGAGGCATCTGGTGAGGAGGGGTGCTGCCGGACGTCGGCAGTCGGCAGGGGTTGCTGCGCGGTCAGCGGCCGACGCTGCGTCGTTCACTTGGCCGGTGGCGGGTCGGTATCGGTCGATTACGTCGGTGGCGACCGCGGGGTCAGGCCTTACGGCGGATGACGGCGGACATGATCGCGGCGGTGGCGCAGAGGGCGCCGGCCAGGTACCAGGCGAGGTCGTAGGTGCCTTGGATGTCGCGGATCACGCCGGCGCCGGTGGCGGCTACGGCGGAGCCGATCTGGTGGGAGGCGAAGACCCAGCCGAAGGCTACGGGGCCGTCGTTGCCGAAGAGTTCGCGGCAGAGCATGACGGTGGGCGGGACGGTGGCCACCCAGTCCAGGCCGTAGAAGATGATGAAGACCCACAGGCTGGGCTGGGTGTGCGGGCCGAGCAACGACGGCAGGATCAGCAGGGACAGGCCGCGCAGGACGTAGTAGCCGACGAGCAGATAACGCGGGTCGATCCGGTCGGTCAGCCAGCCGGAGGCGATGGTGCCCGCGACGTCGAAGATGCCGACCACGGCCAGCAGGCTCGCGGCGGCCGTCGGTGGCATGCCGTGATCGTGTGCGGCACTGACGAAGTGGGTGCCGACGAGCCCGTTGGTGGACGCGCCGCAGACCGCGAATCCCCCTGCCAGCAACCAGAATCCGGGCGTGCGCGCGATCTTGGCCAGCACGGTGAGCGCGCGCGTCGCGCCGACCGTCGGTGGCGTCCGGACACCGATCGCACTGCCCGGCTCCGCGCCGTACGCGGTGACTCCGACATCGCTCGGGAAATCTCGAATGAACAGCAGTACCAACGGCACAACGGCCAACGCGGTCCCGGCGACGATCAGCGACGGCACCCGCCAGCCGTGCTCGTGCGCCAGCATCGACACCAGCGGCAGGAACACCAGCTGACCGGTCGCCCCCGCCGCCGTGAGCACCCCGGTGACCAGCCCGCGCTGCCGCACGAACCAACGCCCGGTGATCGTCGCCACGAACGGCATCGACATCGACCCCACGCCGACGCCGACCAGCAGACCCCAGGTCATCATCAGATGCCACGGCTGCGTCATGAACACGGTCAGCCCGGCGCCGGCGGCGACCAGCACCAGCGCCCCCGACACCACCTTGCGAATGCCGAACCGATCCATCAACGCCGCCGCGAACGGCGAAATCAACCCGTACAAAAGCAGATTCAGCGAAACCGCCGCCCCGATCGTCCCGTGCGACCAGCCGAACTCCGCGTGCAGCGGATCCATCAACACGCTGGGCACCGACCTGAATGCCGCGGCCCCGAGCAAGGCGATGAACCCCACGCCGGCGACGGTCCACGCGGGATGCGGCCGACGCCTGGTCACGGGGTCGTTCGGCGGAACAGTCGGCGGCGTCTGCAGTTCGGTCACCCGCTGAGCGTGCCGGAAAACCGCGCACCCAACGAGTGGCCGGAATGCCACAAACCACCAAGATCGTGCCAGCACGGCCGACACGCCAATGCGCTCGACACCGCGCGCGGCGTTCCCTATCGTGTCCCGAGGCACTAGACAGGAGTGAACATGATTCGGTGGATCTGGGCCTTCCTGGACCGCCCCGCACAGCGATTCGACGACTGCGCGAAGTTCTGGTCCACCATCACCGGTACCGAACTGTCCGCGCGCCGTGGCGAACACGACGAATTCCTCACGCTGCTGCCCGATCCCGCGCGCTTCGCCGCCGCCGGAGTGAAGATGCAGTCGGTCACCGGCCTCGGCGGCGTCCATCTGGACCTCGACGTCGACCACATCCCGACCGCCGTGCGCACCGCGCTCGACCTCGGCGCCGACCTGGTCGCGAACCACCCCGACTACGCCGTCCTGCGCTCCCCCGGCGGCCAAACCTTTTGTCTCACACCGAGTGGCCGCGCCAAAGGCACCCCCGCACCCGCCGTCACCGCCCCCGACGGCACCCTCAGCCGCCTCGACCAGGTCTGCCTCGACATCGGCCCCACCGACCACGCCGCCGAGACCGAATTCTGGAAGTCGTTGACCGGCTGGAACTTCCAGCAAGGCCGCCGCCCCGAATTCGCCCGCCTGCGCGCCACCGAGCACCTCCCCATCCAACTCCTCCTGCAACGCCTGGACGAAGACCGCACCACCAGCGCCCACATTGACCTGTCGTCCTCCGACATCGCCGCCACCGCCACCTGGCACGAAACCCTAGGCGCCACAGTCATAGAACGCTTCGACCACTGGATCGTCATGACCGACCCCGCCGACGCCACCTACTGCATCACCGCCCGCGACCCCAAGGCTTCTGACTAATCGAGTCGAGTCAAAAGGTCGCCAGATGATCTTCAACAGCAACCTTTTGACTCGACTCGATGAGCACGAACGACCTTTTGACTCGACTCGACGAACGCGAACACCCCTCGACTCGGCTCGATGAGCGCACACGCCCCCTCGACTCACCGCGATGGGCGCGCACGCCCCCTGTGGCACCTCAATGAACGCGCCGCCCCATCGACTCACCGCGATGAGCACATGCACCCCTTTGACCGACCTCGGTGAGCGAACTGACCTGACTCGACTCGACGAGCAGTGGACGACTACTCGCCTCACCACGATCACCCAACCGACCACTCGACTCCCTTTCTCCCCCAGCCTCTTTGAACCGGACCACAACCCGATGACCACGCCGGAACTCCCGCGCTGCCCATACCAACTGCGTAAGTAGGTCGGGGACCCCGCCTGACGTGCTCAGCACTATCGATCATCTCTGGGAGCAGGCGCACCTGACTGCTAGGTATCGTCAGGGACTTCCCAACGCGACCTGACAAGGAAAACTGAAGACCTACCCATGTTTTCACTGAAGTAGTGCTGAGCACGTCGCCTGCCGTACCCGGCCTTAGGCGCATGTCGATCACGCGATGTCGAGTCCCAGCGTGGTCATCTGGCTGTGGTTACGTCACAAACGCTTCGGACAAGAGGCGGCCGGTCAGCGACAGTCGGTCAGCGACGGTCGCTGCGGCGGTCAGGGGAGGTCGGCAGTGTCTACTGCGACGATTCCGAAGGCAGCGGCAGCGGCAACTACGGAGATTCGGGCGGTCCGCGGTTCCTGCTGCGGAGGCTTCGGGCCGCTCTCCATGCGAACCTGTCCGCGAAGGTGATTGCCTGCCGGTATTTCCCATGATCTGCACCCGTTCGGAAGCAACACCGCCAACCTCATCACGACAAACCTTACAAATCAGGTTTCGCGATTACCCCGTCAAACCCGAGCCAGCGCAGATCGGAGCTGAGGTGCGGATTCCGTAGTGGCGCGGATCGCGCAGGTTGCCCATAACAGCGGTCGTGGCTACTCGTAGCCACGACGCCAGTGAACCTGCCTGCAAACAACGCTTCGAGGAGGCGCATCCGAATCCGCACTCCCTCCCGAGATCCACACTGGGAGTACGGCATTCAACCAGCGCCGATCCCGGGCGAAGATGCGGCCGTCCACGTTGGCCCTCAGGAGCCGCACGCCGTTCAACGAGGGTTCTTCACACATTTGCTCCGTGCTTCGCATATCTCGTCGCTTGCCGAGACGTGTGTAGTGGCGCAAGCAAATGTGCGATGTCTACCTATCTGACGCTTGGTCATTTAGCGCGGGCACTCGGGGCGGTCGAGCGGGTCGAGTGCGTACTAGAAGGTGATGGTTTGCGTTGCCTCGATCTTTGGCGGGAACGGGGCGATGGCAGAGTACCGATGTGCCTACTAACCGATCTACGACCACTGGATCTCTGCTCACCGCGTTGTGCCCGGAGCTGCGGGTGGCGCTGACTCGGGTCGGGTATGACGCCGACACGCTGTTGGAGGTGCTCGGCGAGGACGTGCACGCGGCGCTGGGGCGGTCGGAGCCGGTGCCGGTGCGACGGGCCGCGCGGGACGCGGGGGAAGTGGGCACGCTGATTCGGTTGCTGCTGCTCGGGGATCCGCTGCCGGAGCGGGACGTCGCCGCGGCAATAGCACCGGTGCAGGTCGAGCGGGCGGTGGCGGCGGGTCTGCTCGAACGTGACGGCGACCTGATCAGGGCGGCACTCGATCTGCGCCCGTTGGATGCGGGAGCGGGTACCCGCTGGATCCTGTCCGACCTCGATGACTCGATGCACCGGCGCACGCTCACCGAAGACCACGTGCTCGGCGTCGGCCACGCCTCCCTTTCGCTGCTGCGCGCGACACCGACCCGCAAGGTCGGCTCCGTCCTCGACCTCGGCACCGGCTGCGGCGTACAGGCCGTGCACGCCGCCTCCTACGCGAACACCGTGACCGCGACCGACGTCAACACCCGCGCCCTCTGGCTCGCCGAGGCAACCGCCGCGCTCAACGGACTCGACCTCGAACTCCTCGAAGGCTCCTGGTTCGAGCCCGTCGCCGGACGCCGCTTCGATCAGGTCGTGGCGAACCCGCCGTTCGTCGTCGGCCCGGCCAGGATCGAGCACACCTACCGCGACTCCGGCCTCGCCCTCGACGGCGCCAGCGAGTTGGTCATCGGACAGGCGGCAGACCTGCTCGCCCCTGGCGGCACCGCCGCGATGCTCGCCGCCTGGGTGCACGTCGACGGCGAGGACTGGCGGCACCGGGTGTCGTCCTGGCTGCCCGCGCACGGCATCGACGCCTGGGTCGTCCAGCGTGACGTCGCCGACCCCGCCCTCTATGTCGGCACCTGGCTGCGTGACGCCGGACTCGATCCGCGCGACCCCGCGGCCCAGGCGCGCGCCGAACAATGGCTCGACGCGTTCACCGCCGCCGACGTCGAGGGCATCGGTTTCGGTTTCGTCTACCTGCGCGCCATCGACGCCCCGACCGAGTTGCTCGCCGAGGACCTCACCCACGGTTTCGACGATCCGCTCGGCGACGAAGCCACCCGCTACTTCGAACGTTCGGCCTGGTTGCGCGCCGTCGCCGGCGACGAAAAGCTCGCCTGGACTTCACGTTTCGTGGTCGACCCGGCCACCGCGCTGGAACGCGTGTCGCTGCCCGGCCCGGACGGCTGGGCGCCGCGGGTGGCTCGTGTGCATCGCGGCGACGGACCCCGCTGGCAGCATGAGGTGGACGAGACAACCATCTCCTTGCTCGCGGGAATGCGCGCCGATGGGCTCCCGTTATACGAATTGATCGAACTGCTGGCGGTTGCCCACGGATCTGACGAGGTGACCACGGAGTTCGCGGCCGACGCGCTGTCCGTGGTGGCCGGATTGGTCCGCCACGGACTGGTACGCCCCGTGTAATTCCGGCAATCGCGGGTAGGTCGGTGCAGGCACCGGACAACAGGCTCGTTCCACGTCTGAGACCTTCTCAGGAACTTCTCAGACGAGAGTGATGAAAACCGCACGTCAGAGCGGTTTATCTGAGCCGAGACGGGGAACTTTCTCTCTGTCGGGTCCGTTGTTCGGAGTGAGACACCACCGACAGGAGGCAAGTCATGACAAGCCCCGCCACCACTCGTGTGCGCATCAGCGATCAGGACCTCGACGCCCAGAGCCCCGCAGCCGACTTGGTACGCGTGTACCTGAACGGGATCGGCCGCACCGCACTGCTCACGGCCGCCGACGAGGTCGAGCTGGCCAAGCGTATCGAGGCGGGCCTCTACGCCCAGAACCTGTTGGAGACCGGCAAACGCCTGTCGGCCACACGCAAGCGGGATCTGGCGCAAATCGTCCGCGAGGGTCAAGCCGCGCGGTCGCACCTGCTGGAAGCCAACCTCCGCCTTGTGGTCTCGCTCGCCAAGCGCTACACCGGCCGCGGCATGCCGCTGCTGGACCTCATCCAGGAAGGCAACCTGGGTCTGATCCGCGCCATGGAGAAGTTCGACTACGCCAAGGGCTTCAAGTTCTCCACCTACGCCACCTGGTGGATCCGGCAGGCCATCACCCGTGGCATGGCCGATCAGAGCCGCACCATCCGGCTGCCCGTTCACCTGGTCGAACAGGTGAACAAGCTGGCCAGGATCAAGCGTGAGCTGCACCAGCAGCTCGGCCGCGAAGCCACCGACGCCGAACTGGCCAACGAGTCCGGCATCCCGGTCGAGAAGATCTCCGATCTGCTCGATCACAGCCGCGATCCGGTAAGCCTGGATATGCCGGTCGGCAACGACGAAGAGGCGCCGCTCGGCGACTTCATCGAAGACTCCGAGGCCACCTCGGCCGAGTCCGCCGTGATAGCCGGTCTGCTGCACCACGACGTCCGCAGCGTCCTGGCCACCCTCGACGAGCGCGAGCAGCAGGTCATCCGCCTGCGCTTCGGTCTCGACGACGGCCAGCCGCGCACCCTCGACCAGATCGGCAAGCTGTTCGGCCTGTCCCGCGAGCGGGTCCGGCAGATCGAGCGCGAGGTCATGTCGAAGCTGCGCAAGGGCGAGCGGGCCGACCGCCTCCGCGCCTACGCCAGCTGATCCCCTCCCCCGTGCCGGAACACTCCGGCACCTTCATGACGCCGGACCATTCCCCAGATCGGTCCGGCGTGCGACTCGGTGACCTTCGGGGTCACCTGCCAACGCCGGCCGGTGCCGCGCTCTCCGCCCCTCCGGGAGCCGCGAACCGGTCGGCGTGAATCCTGTCCGATCCGTCGATGCGATCGGTCCGACAAACTCAGCGCACGCATTTCGCAGGCCTGACGGCTCCGTGAAGCGTCAACAAAGCTCTCGGCTAACCTTTCCCTCCCTACGCTCATGGTGAGCGCAGGAGAGCCCGCAGCCAACAATGCATTCCGCGTAGTTCGTCGCGGCCCGGCTCGGTGCGACTTGGCAGGCGCCGGACTCGGTGGGCGGTTCGGTACTGCGCGGCGAGTGCCAGTTCGGTAAGACACCGCCGGTCCGGTGCAGCACCACTGGTTTCAGTCCCTACGCCCCGCAATCCCCGCACCGGGAAATGGCTCGCGTGTCGACGAAGCTGTCATGGGCCGATGTCGAAGCGGCCCAGTTCCGCGATGCAACCCCGCGAATACCAGCTCACGCCACGTTGACGGAGGCACGCATGGGCCGAACGCGAACCCGCGCGGCTTCCGAGGTGGCACGGCCCATGTCAAAGCGACTCGGTTCCGGGCCGACACGACCTCGCAGACACATGCTCACGCCGAGCTGACTCGGGCACGCACGAGGCGAAAACGAACTTCCACGGCTCCCACAGGCCCGCCCGAGGTGGCGCGGCCTATGTCGAAGCGATTCGGTTTCGGGCCGACGCGCCCTCGCAGATACAAGCTCACCCCGAATTGACGGAAGCGCGCGGGCGAACGCGAAGCCATGCAGCTCTCACCGATCAGCCCAGTCGTCGCGGGCCGGTGTCGAAGCGGCTGGGTTCGGGGCCGATTCGGCCTCGGGCGTAGAGGATTTCGGCGGAGTTGGTGGAGGCCAGGACTGGGTCGAAGGAGAGTTCGCGCATTTCCGGGAGGTCGTCGAAGAGGGCTGAGATGCGTTGGGCCAGTTCGGCCAGGGCCGCTTTGTCCACGCGGGGGCTGGCGGGGGTGCCGGAGAGGAGTGGGGCGGCGCGGGGGGCGTCGATGAGGGCGGTTGCTTCGTCGGCGGTGAGGGGCAGGGCTCGGTAGGCACGGTCGCCGAGGAGTTCGATGATCAAGCCGGAGAGGCCGAATTCGATGACCGAGCCGAAAGACGGGTCGTCCTGGACGCGCAGGACGCAGCCGACGCCCTTGGTGGCCATCTTCTGGATGTGCAGGACCGGGTCACCGCACAGCTCCGCGAGGTCGGCATACCCCTGCCGCACGGCCTCCGGCCGCCACAGGTCCAGACGGACTCCGGTGAGATCCGGTCGGCGACGCCACATTTCGCCGGTCGCCTTAGCGGCGACCGGGTAGCCGAGTTCCTCGGCCGCGGCGACGGCTTCGTCGGCGTTGCGCACTTCACGGAACTCGACCACCGAAATGCCATAACAGTCCAGCAGTTCGACGGTTTCCAGGTCGGTGAGCCGGCGGCCACCCGATTCGGCGACCCACCCGGCCATCAATCGGCGCGCGCGTTCGGTATCGATTCCGCTGGGGCGCAACACCTGTGACGCCGGCCGGGTGCGCCACTCCGCGTAGCGCCGGACGCGAGCCAGCGCTCGCGCGGCCCGTTCCGGATCGGGGTAGGAGGGAATCGACCCGCGTACTGCCGAAGCACCGACACCGCGAACGGACAGCAGATTCGGAATGCCCTGTTCGGCAACGAAAGTGGTCAGGATCGGCTTGTTCGAATCGGGCACCTCCGCTGCCGCGGCGCGGATCGCATCGGCGAACCCCGCCATCGGTAGCGGCACCGGCGGCGCGAAAACCACCAGCACCGAATCGATGTCGTCCGAACACAACGCCGCGACCGTGGCGTCGAGGTAAGCGCCAGGCGTCGCTTGCGGGCCCAGATTCACCGGGTCGCCGACATCCAAACCCTCGCTCTGCGCCGCGTCGACGGCCAGCCAATTCAATGCCGCGCTGTTGCCCACGACCGCTAACCGAGACCCACCCGGCAACGGCTGATAGCCGAGCAGCGCGGCGCAGTCGAACAGCTCCGAGATCGAGTCGACCTGCACGATTCCGGCCTGCGCGAACAGGTCTCGCACGATGGAGCGATCCATATCGCCGGCCGGCCGGGCCGCGTGCCTGCCGCTGCTGACCGCGACGATCGGCTTGGTCCTGGCCACCCGGCGCGCGATCCTGGAGAACTTGCGCGGATTACCGAAGCTCTCCAGATACAGCAGGACGACGTCGGTGTCCGGGTCGGTGTCCCAGTACTGGAGCAGGTCATTGCCGGACACATCGGCACGGTCACCCGCCGAGACAAACGTCGACAGGCCGAGATTCCTGGCCGCGGCCTCCCCGAGGATCGCCGCGCCCAACGGCCCGGACTGACAGAAGAATCCGATCCGCCCGCGGCCGGGCAGCAGCGACGCCAGCGTCGCGTTGAGCGCCACCGCGGGATCGGTGTTGGCGATGCCGAGCGCGCTCGGCCCGACCACCCGCATCCCGTGTCCCCGTGCGGCGGCGACCAATTCGCGTTCGGCCTGCCCACCTCCGACGCCGGTGGTGTCGAATCCGGCGGTGAGCACCACAAGTCCCTTGACGCCCTTGGCCATACAGTCGTCGAGCACCGAGCCGATCGCCTCCGGCGGCACCGCGACCACCGCGAGATCGACCTCGTCCGGAATCTCGCGCACCGTCGCGTACGCCCGCACTCCGCGCACCGAGTGCCGATTCGGATTCACCGGGAACACCGGCCCCTGGAACACCCCGGACAGCAGGTTGTTCAGCACCGCGCCGCCCACCCGGCCCGCACTCGGCGTCGCACCGATCACCGCCACCGACCGCGGCGTGAGCAGATTGCCCACACTGCGGGCCTCGGAAGCGCGTTCCCGTGAATCCCGCACGGAGAGCAACGCTTCGGACGGATCGATGGCGAATTCCAGGTGCAGCACCGACCCGTCCCGGCTGCGCTCGACCTGATATCCGGCGTCCCGGAATACCGTCACCATCGTGGTGTTCTCGGCGAGCACCTCGGCGACGAAGGTCTCGATCTTGTTCTCCGCGGCGGCGCCGGCCAAGTGCTCCAGCAGGATCGATCCGAGCCCGCGCCCCTGATGCCCGTCGGCCACCACGAACGCGACCTCCGCGGACCGCGGGCCGACCCGGTCCAGCCCCTCATAACGGCCCACCGCGATGATCGCGGTGCCGAGCACCAGCACCAGTCCGACCCGGTCGTGATAGTCGACGTGCGTGGTCCGGTACAGATCCTTCGGCGAAATCCGCGGGTACGGGCCGAAGTAGCGCAGATACCGGGTGCGGTCGGACAGCGCCGCGTGGAATTCCTGCAACGCGTCCGCGTCGTCGGGCGTGATCGGCCGCAGCCGGACCACACCGCCGTCGGAGGCGAGCACATCGGCGAACCAGTGCTGCGGCGGGGGAGGTGGAACTGCCGGGGTGTCCGGAGTGTCTACGGGGTCAGTCACGAGGGTCCTCCGGGTCCAGGCCGAGCAATCCGAAACTCGCGCGGCGGGTGGCCAGCACGGCCGTGTCGATGGCGCGTTGGGCGCGGTCCTCCCGCGCGTCCCCAGTCTCCCCCGTGCCGCCCGGCCCATCCCACGGGCGGTAGGCGATGTCGCCGCCGTCCCCCATGGTGCGCGGGGGATCCACCTGCGGCGCCTCCGCCTGTACCTGGTCGATCCAGTCCTGCGGGATCGCGGTCTCCGGCGCGACGGTGCGGTCCAGCGCGGTGGCGAGCAGATGTGTCCAGGCGCGCGGCACCACCCGGAACAGCCCGTACCCGCCGCCGCCGACGGCGAGCCAGCGGCCTTCGGCGTATTCGTCGGCGAGGTCGCGCATCGCGCGGAAGGCGGCGCGCTGGCCGTCGACCGTGAGTTCGAGATCCGCCAGGGGATCCTCGCGATGGGTATCCACCCCGCATTGGCTGACCACGATCTGCGGACGGAACGCCGCGACCGCGCCCGGCACCACGGCGTGAAAACCGCGCAGCCACTGCGCGTCTCGGGTGCCGGGCAGCAGCGGCAGGTTGATCGCGGTGCCCTCGGCGGCGCCCATGCCGGTCTCCTCCGGCCAGCCGGTGTTCGGCCACAGCGTCGCCGGGTGCTGATGCAGTGAGACGGTGAGCACCCGCGGGTCGGCGTAGAACGCCCCCTGCACGCCGTCACCGTGGTGCACATCGACGTCCAGGTAGGCGATGCGGTCGAAGCCGTGGTCGAGCAGCCAGGAGATGGCCACGGCCGCATCGTTGTACACGCAGAACCCGGCCGCCGAGTCGGCCATCGCGTGATGCATGCCACCGCCGATGCTCACCGCGCGGCGAGTCCGGCCCTCGGCGATCTCCCGCGCCGCGGCCAGCGTGCCGCCGACGATCACCGAGGCCGCCTGATGCATGCCGGGGAACACCGGATTGTCCGGCGACCCCAGGCCGTACGGCGGTGCCTGCGGCGATCCGGCCGGCGGCGTGGCGTGCTCGACCGCATCGATGTAATCAGCGGTGTGAATGCGAAGCAGGTCTGCCCGATCGGCCGCGGCGGGTGCCAATAACTCGACACCGTCGAGTAATCCGAGACTTTCGGCGAGCGCCATGGTGAACTTCAGGCGCGCCGGTTTCATCGGATGCTCCGGGGTCCAGGTGTAGTCGAGAAACCGGTCGGTCCAGACGACGGTTCCGCGGCTGCTTTGTTCGCCGGGTGGCGCCAGGTGTTCCCTGCGCGGTGCAGTGGCCATGGTCGCAACGCTACGCGGGAAGGTACGGACCCCGTCGAACGTTGCTATGCAGTAGAAATACAGGAAAGAGCGATCGCGGCGGCAAGCCGTGCGCCGACCGGAATCCCGCATTGCCGCACACCGCGCGGCGCGACACCGTCCGGCGCAGGGCCGTGTCGGCGTGCGTAGGTAGAATTCGTGCCGACGAAGGGGTAACAGGTGAAAGATCTGGTCGACACCACGGAGATGTATCTCCGTACCATCTACGACCTCGAGGAGGAGGGCGTGGTGCCCCTGCGCGCGCGCATCGCCGAGCGCCTCGAGCAGAGTGGACCGACGGTGAGCCAAACTGTCGCGCGGATGGAGCGCGACGGTCTGCTGCTGGTCGCCGGAGACCGGCATCTCGAGCTGACCGAGAAGGGCCGCGGCATGGCGGTCGCCGTGATGCGCAAGCACCGCCTCGCCGAGCGCCTGCTCGTCGACATCATCGGACTGGACTGGCAGAACGTGCATGCCGAGGCCTGCCGCTGGGAACACGTGATGAGCGAGGACGTGGAGCGGCGCCTGGTCGAGGTACTCAACCACCCGACCACCTCCCCTTACGGCAACCCGATCCCCGGCCTGGACGAGCTGGGCATCGTGGCGCACAACCACGCCGAGGAGACGCTGGTCCGGCTCTCGGATCTGCCACACGGCCAGGTGCACGCGGTCGTCGTGCGCCGGCTGGCCGAGCACATCCAGACCGATCCTGAGGTCATCGGCCAGTTGCGGGAAGCGGGCGTGGTGCCCGACGCGCGCGTCACGGTCGAGAACAAGCCGGGTTCGGTGGTCATCACCGTGCCGGGTCATGACGGTTTCGAGCTGTCGGACGAAATGGCCCACGCCGTTCAGGTGAAGCTGGTCTGACGGGTGAAACTTCTCGTCACGGGTGGCGCCGGGTACGTCGGCGGTGTGTGCGCGCAGGTGCTGCTCGAAGAGGGTCATGAGGTCGTCGTCGTCGACGATCTGTCCACCGGCAACGCCGACGGTGTGCCGTCCGCGGCCCGGTTCGTCGAGGGCGACATCGCACAGGCCGCGACCGCGCTGCTGGGCGCCGAATCCTTCGACGGTGTCCTGCATTTCGCGGCGCAGTCGCTGGTCGGTGAGTCGGTGCAGCAGCCGGAGAAGTACTGGCACGGCAATGTGGTGAAGACCTTCGAGCTGCTGGAGGCGATGCGCCACGCGGGCACGCCACGGCTCGTGTTCTCCTCTACCGCGGCCGTGTACGGCGAACCCGAACAGGTGCCGATCACGGAGGACGCGCCGACCCGGCCGACCAATCCGTACGGTGCGTCGAAACTCGCCATCGATCACGCCATCACCTCCTACTCGATCGCGCACGGACTGGCGGCGACCAGCCTGCGCTACTTCAACGTCGCCGGCGCCTACGGTGGGCTCGGCGAAAACCGGGTGATGGAAACACATCTCATCCCGCTGGTGTTGCAGGTCGCGCTAGGGCACCGCAAGGCGATTTCGGTATTCGGCACCGACTGGCCGACCCCGGACGGCACCGCGGTCCGCGACTACATCCACATCCGTGACCTCGCCCAAGCCCACCTGCTGGCCCTGGCCACCTCCGAGCCGGGTACGCACCGCGTGTACAACCTCGGCAGCGGCACCGGATTCTCGGTCCGCCAGGTGATCTCGGCCTGCGAACGCGTCACCGGCCTACCCATCACCGCCCAGGACGCACCTCGCCGTCCCGGCGACCCGGCCACCCTCATCGCCTCCAGCGCCCGCGCCGTCGCCGACCTGGGCTGGCACCCCGAGCACAACGACCTCGACGAAATCGTCTCCGACGCCTGGGCTTTCCTCCAGACCCTCGGCGATCGCGCGCACAGCGCCCACTGAGTTCACCGTCTCCCATTGACCGGGGCGGCACGGCTTTCCACGCCGCGCCGCCCCGGTCATTTCGCTACCAAGCGGCACAATTCGCATCCACCACCGCCGAGCACAGGGCTCGCCAAGCTACCCAATCCCTCGGCCGCTTACCCGCACAACACATTCCGCATCAGTCAACTGCCTGTCAAACTCTGTGGGCACTGACACAAACGATCCGAATTCTTCGTTGCCCTGCGCGCCCGAGAAATGGGGCCAGAACGCACACGCGACGCGTTGTGCTCACCGACCGCCAAAATCCGCCTCATTGATAGCCTCCCGGCTCCGCAGCGGGCGACGGAAGCCGCTCTCACGCACGCATCCTCTTCAACTCTGTCGGCACCGACACGGCCGATCCATATTCCTTGCCTCAGCGCGCCACCGGGAAATGGGTCCAGGCCGCACACGCGACGACTAGTGCCCACCGACCGCCGAATCCCGCCTCATTTGATAGCTTCCGATTCCACCGCGAAGGCGACAAACGGTCGCCTGCACGCACGCGATCCCCTCAACTCTGTCGGCACTGACAACGACGATCCGAATTCGCACCGATTAGTCGAACGCGCAGCTAACGACGAGCAGGCCTCGGACGCAAGCGCAGCCCCGGGAGCTGGCTGATCAGCGCGGCGACGGTGATGATGCCGCCTCCAGCGTGCCACCGAGAAACGCGGATCAGAACACGCACACCCGACGGCATACTCACGCTGACCGCCGAATCCCGCCTTGATTGACAGCTCCCGGCTCCGTTGCGGGCGACGGGCGGCCACTGTCACGCACGCAGCGCGTCCGTCACCCCTCGAACTCCGTTGATAGCAACCAGATTGGCTAACGAGCGTGAGCTTGTGGCTTCCTCGCGCCCAGCCGGGACAGTGTCGGCCGCGCCGTTGCCTAATTCACGGCGTCGGCGAGCCCAGATCTATGCCGAGGTCGGCGGCTGTGTCGTAGCCGCTGCGGGCGAGGCGGCGCAATTGATCCGGGCGCATGCCGACCATGAGTGAAGCCTCCAGCAATGTGGCGAGTGGATGGTCGGGGTCTGCGTCCAGGGCGGCTTCGAGCGCGATGCCGGCGAGCGGGCCGTCGCCGCGGACGTAGGCGCTGTAGCCGAGCAGGGACGCGGCTTCGGCACGGTCGCGACCGGTGAGGGCTCGGGTGAGGGCGGCCCACAGGCCCTCGGCGGCAACGGCGTGGTCGCCGACGGCGAGCGCGAACATGGCGTCGCGGACGGCGCGGTCTCGCAGGGCGGCAGCGAGTTCCGCGAGTTCGGGGACCATGAGCTCGATGCCGGACTCGGTGTTCGCGATCTGCCACAGGACATAGTCGAGGGCCTGCCTGCTGTAGTCGCTCGGATCGCCGCGGCGCACCGCTCGCGCGTACCGGTCGCGAGCCACCGACAGCGCGCCGTCCAGAACCGCCGCCACCTGATCGCGCACCTCGGCGTCCTCCGCCACCAGCGCGGTCAACTCGGCCCGGGAGCCGCGAATCTGCCTGCCGTCGAGGACATGCGACAGCGCCACCGACGAGGAGGTAGGATCCGGCACCGTCCCCTGCCGGTCCGGGCCGATCAGACTCCACCAGGGCTGTTCCGGCTCGATCGCGCGGACCGCCCAGGCCCCGGTCAGTGCGATCTCGTGGGTCGCGAGCCGCCGGTCCAGCGCGTCGATCAGCACCTCAAATCGTCCGGTGCCACACCGCTCGCCGGTCTCCGATCGCCGCGGCGATTCCACCGCCCGATCATCGACCACGACGACGAGCACCTCCGCGATATCGTCGTGCGCACAGATCTGCAACACGCACTGGGCCACCATCCCCGCCCGCAACCGGCGCCGCCCACCGTCCTGATCCAGATCGAACCGCACCACCGCGTCGATGATCGCCCCGGCGCCACGCCCCGAGGACCGCAGCACCAGCACGACCAGCGACCGCTCCGGCGGAAACCCGATCATCGCGGGCACCGCCGCGATCACCTCCCCCGGTTCATCCACGCACACAGCACAATCCGGCGCATCCGCATCGAACGGCGGCGCCTGATCCGCACAAACGAGCACCCGCCCGCGATCACCCGAACCGTACGCACCCCCGGCAACACGGAAATCCGCATCTGCGGACTCATCGAACTCCTCGTCATCAACGAACTCGTCCGCATCATCGCGATCCCGGTTCGCGGTCGTCCCGATGCCGACACGATTGGCGTCCCCTACCGTGCCGATCTCGGTGCGCCGCATGCCGTCCGGATGCGTCGCACTGCCCGGCTGCGCGGAGTCGCCGAGTCGCACCACGTCGTCCGGCCGCAGCACGGCATCATCCGATACCCCCGCGCACCCCAACTTCGCTGTGTCCTCCCACTGCTCGGCGGGATCATGGTTCGCCGTGACGTCCTGCCGCGCAGCGCGATCTGGGCACACCGATTCGTCCAGGCGCCCTGCATCATCCGGGTACGCCGCTTTATCCGGCCGCACAGGACCGTTCAGCCGCACTGCGCCCTCTGGACGCACTGCACCATCGGCACGCACCATTTCCTCCGACTGCGCCGCAGCGTCTGCCCCCACGAGGCCGGCGGAAGGCATTTCATGCACCGTGTCTTCCTGTGGCCTCGCACCATCGGATCGCGCACGGTCACCGGATCGGAGGAACTGGCACGAGCGCAATGCGGTGGCGAGGCTCACCGGCGCGCGGGAGGTCCGCTTGCCGCTGAGCATTGACGGACGCGAGCAGAAGAGTTCGTCCTGAGCCTGAGTGCTGTCGGCCGGGGAATCGGCGGGTGCGTCGGCACGGCCGGAGGGATGGGGATTCGCTGGAGTGGTCATGCCGTCGAGAGTGCTCGCTCAGACCGGCACGCCCGCCACGCCGACCAGGCGATTCACTCGCTCTGTGGAATTCCCGGGTGCTGTGGACAAGCGTCCTCGCCCACGCGGTTGCGACCGCCGGCGCTGTCCGCCGGCCCTGCTACCGTGCCGAGCCGGCTACCCCTTCCGCACCCGCTGCACCGCCGTCGTGAACAGCTGATCCACCGCCGTCATATCCGGTTCAGCACCCGAAAAAGACATATACGTCACAGTGATTCGCACATCACCCACCTGCCCGGCCAACTTCCGCATCGCCTGCTTCAACCCGGCCCCGCCGACATCCGGCTGCACGGTCCGCCGGAACGCCAGCGTGTCATCCGCGTCGATCGGCGGCGCCGGATCCAGCTCGGTCGTCACGGTCGTCGCCGCCGCAGCCCGGCTCACCCGCACCGATCCGCACTGTTCCAGTTGATTCCGCAGCATCGCGAGCGGCTGCGCGGTTCGCGTCAATTCGACCGTGATCGTCGCCCGCGCAGCATCATCGGTCCCGACCGCGATCGCCGTCTGGTCCGGCCCGAACTGCTGCTGCGGCGGCACACAACGCTCCGGCTGCACCCGCCCACCTCGCCCGATCCCGGTCAAGTCCCCCGCCGCCTGCGCCGCCGCCTCGGCGGGCAACACCACCGCCGGATACCGCGCCGGAAACTGCCCCGGTTCCACCAGCAACGCCGACAACGCCGCACCGACGTGCCGCGAAACCACCGTCTGCTCCCCCGCGACCGGATGCCCGTCCACCGTCGCCCCGCACCCGGCGAGCAGCGCGAAACACGCTGCGGACATGACGATGCCCGCCCCCTTGCGCGCCGAATCCGCCACAGTCACCCACCCCACTGTGCCAAACTCCCGATGCCCACCCGCGATGCCACGCCGCCGCACCGGGAATGCGCGAGGCGCTGACGCTGTTGCCTCGTCGTATGGGTCGGTGTCCGGCCGTGCGCGGTGCCTGTCACCCACATGGGGGACAATGGACATGGTTCCCGTCTCGGACGCTGCTGGTCTCGAATGACTTCGGTGTCGAAGACCGAGCATCACCCGTGCCGCAGGAACCGCGCAGGAAGGAGGACGCGATGGACCACGAGTCGCGAATGTACGAACTGGAGTTTCCCGCTCCACAGCTGTCGTCCGACGACGGCGAGGGTCCCGTTCTGGTGCACGGACTCGAAGGCTTCACCGATGCCGGGCATGCGGTGCGGCTGGCCACGACGCACCTGCGCGAGAGCTTGGAGAGCGAACTGGTCGCCTCGTTCGACGTGGACGAGCTGCTGGACTACCGCTCGCGCCGTCCGCTGATGACGTTCAAGAGCGATCACTTCTCCGAGTACGCCGAGCCCGAACTCAACCTCTGGGCCTTGCGCGACACGGCGGGCACCCCGTTCCTGCTGCTCGCGGGCATCGAACCGGACCTGCGCTGGGAGAAGTTCACCACCGCGGTGCGCCTGCTCGCCGAACAGCTCGGCGTGCGCCGCAGCATCGGCCTCAGCGCCATCCCGATGGCGATCCCGCACACCCGTCCGCTCGGCGTCACCGCGCATTCGTCGGACCGTGACCTGATCGCCGAGCATCAGCGCTGGCCCGGCGAACTGCAGGTGCCCGGCAGCGCGTCGTCGCTGCTGGAATACCGGATGGCCCAGCACGGTCAGGAGTCCGTCGGCTTCTCGGTGCACGTGCCGCACTACTTGGCCCAGACCGCGTACCCCGAGGCCGCCCAGACCCTGTTGGAGAACGTCGCCGACAACGCGGGCCTGGATATTCCGCTCGCCGCGCTCGGCGAGGCGGCGGCCAGGGTGCGTGAACAGGTAAACGAGCACATCGCCGGAAACTCCGAGGTGGAGACGGTCGTGCACGCGCTGGAACGCCAGTACGACAGCTTCGTCAGCGCCCAGGAACGTCAGTCGAGCCTGCTCGTCGGCGACGGCGAACTGCCCAGCGGCGACGAGTTGGGCGCCGAATTCGAACGCTTCCTGGCCGAGCAGGGCGGCTACGAGGGTGAAACCGGCCCGGAGACAGGCCAGCAGCGGTAGCCACCCTGCGGGCGCCAGCCCGTAGGGTGTTCGGAGTGGATCTGACCGAGCTGCTGGAGATACCGGGAACCGACGCCGACGCCCTCTACGAGTCCTTCGGGGCGTGGGCCGCGGAACAGGGCACCCCGCTGTATCCGGCGCAGGACGAGGCGCTACTCGAGTTGGCGTCCGGATCCAACGTCATCCTGGCGACGCCGACGGGTTCGGGTAAGTCGCTGGTGGCGGTCGGCGCGCACCTCATCGCGCTGGCCCAGGGCAAGCGCACCTACTACACCGCTCCGATCAAGGCGCTGGTCAGCGAGAAGTTCTTCGCCCTGTGCGAGGTTTTCGGCGCCGACAAGGTCGGCATGGTCACCGGCGACGCCGCGGTGAACGCGGACGCGCCGATCATCTGCGCCACCGCAGAGATCCTGGCGAACCTCGCCTTGCGCGAGGGTTCGGCCGCCGATGTCGGCCAGGTCGTGATGGACGAATTCCATTTCTACGCCGACCCCGACCGCGGCTGGGCCTGGCAGGTCCCGCTGCTGGAACTGCCCCGCGCGCAGTTCCTGCTGATGTCGGCCACCCTCGGCGAGGTCGACTTCTTCGCCGAGGACCTGCGCCGCCGCACCGGCCGCCCGTCGGCGATCGTCGCCGGCACCGAACGCCCGGTCCCGCTGACCTTCTCCTACGCGCGCACCCCCATCACCGAAACCCTGGAAGAGCTCGTCACCACCCACCAGGCCCCGGTCTACGTGGTGCATTTCACCCAGGCCGCCGCGCTCGAACGCGCCCAGGCGCTGACCAGCGTGAACTTCGCCACTCGCGCCGAAAAGGACGCCATCGCCACGGCTTTGGGTGAATTCCGCTTCGCCTCCGGCTTCGGCAAGACGCTCTCGCGGCTGATCCGCCACGGCATCGGCGTGCACCACGCGGGCATGTTGCCGAAGTATCGCCGCTTGGTCGAACGCCTCGCCCAAGAGGGCCTGCTGAAGGTGGTCTGTGGCACCGATACCCTCGGCGTCGGCATCAACGTCCCCATCCGCACGGTGCTGCTCACCGGCCTGACCAAGTACGACGGCGTGCGCACCCGCCGGCTGAAAGCCCGTGAGTTCCACCAGATCTCGGGCCGGGCCGGGCGCGCGGGCTACGACACCATGGGCACCGTCGTCGTGCAGGCGCCCGAGCACGAGGTGGAGAACACCCGACTGCTCGCCAAGGCCGGCGACGATCCGAAGAAGCAGCGAAAGGTGGTGCGCCGCAAGCCGCCCGAGGGTTTCGTCTCGTGGAGCGAGGAGACCTTCGACCGGCTGGTCGCCGCCCAGCCGGAGCCGATGGTGTCACGGTTCACCGTGACGAACTCCATGCTGCTCAACGTGATCGCCCGTCCGGGCAACTGTTTCGACGCCATGCGCCATCTGCTCGAGGACAACCACGAGCCGCGTCCGGCCCAGCGCACGCACATCCTGCGGGCCATCCGCCTCTACCGGGCGCTGCGTGACGCCGGGGTGGTCCAGCAGCTCGACGAGCCCGACGCGCAGGGCCGCCGCGCCCGCCTCACCGTCGACCTGCAACGCGACTTCGCGCTCGACCAGCCGCTGTCTCCGTTCGCCTTGGCCGCCTTCGAGCTGCTCGACAAAGACGCGCCCAGCTATACCCTCGATGTGGTGTCCCTCATCGAATCGACCCTCGAGGATCCGCGCCAGCTGCTGATGGCTCAGCAGCACAAGGCGCGCGGCGTGGCGATCAATGAGATGAAGGCCGACGGCATCGAGTACGACGAGCGGATGGAACTGCTCGAAGAGGTCACCTGGCCCAAGCCCCTGGCCGAGCTGATCGAGCCCGCCTTCGAGACCTACCGCGCGGGGCACCCGTGGGTGTCGGAATTCGCGCCGTCGCCCAAGTCGGTGGTGCGCGACATGATCGACCGCTCGATGACCTTCGCCGAGCTGATCTCGTTCTACGAGCTGGCCCGCTCCGAGGGCGTCGTGCTGCGCTACCTCGCCGACGCCTACCGCGCGCTGCGCCGCACCGTGCCGGACTCCGCGCGCACAGAGGAACTCGACGACATCACCGAGTGGCTCGGCGAACTGGTCCGCCAGGTCGACTCCAGCCTGCTCGACGAGTGGGAGCAGCTCACCAACCCCGGCGCGGAGATCGACGCCGACCAGCTCGCGTTCGGCGCCGAGACGGTGCGTCCCATCTCGGCCAACGAGCGCGCGTTCCGGGTGATGATCCGCAACACCATGTTCCGCCGCGTCGAGCTGGCCTCGCTGCGCCGCTGGGACCTGCTGGCCGACCTGGGCACCGGACCGGATTGGGAGACCGATCTGGCCCCGTATTTCGACGAGTACGAGCGCATCGGCATCGGCCAGGACGCGCGCGGACCGCAACTGTTCCAGATCGAACGAAGACCCGGTTTCTGGCAGGTGCGTCAGGTCCTCGACGACCCGGCGGGCGACCACGGCTGGTCGATCGTCGGCGTGGTGGACCTGGCCGAGTCCGATGCCGCCGGTGAGGTCGTCTTCGACGAGATCACGGTGTCCGCAGGCTGACCGCACCGCCCGTCCCACCCGAATAACTACGGAATCCATACAGGTCAGCGGCTATCTCCGGCCCGTTAGCGGGTGCTTCGCTGGGATGCCGCCCACACCAGGTTTGATGGATTCGTTTCTGGGTAGGGGCCGCTGATACTCTCTCCGCTGCTGCCAAGCGAAAGATCAACTATGCTTACCCACCCCGTCGGCTCTGCCTCCTGCCCTGCCCCGGCGCCCGAATCACCTTTTCTGGTCGTCTATCCCGAGCGAGTGCGTGCGAATTTCCACGCGCTCCATGCCGCCATGCCCGCGGCCAGGATTCGCTTCGCGGTCAAGGCGAGTCCGGTGCCGGAGATCATCCAGGCGCTCGACGAGGAAGGCGCCGAGTTCGATGTCGCCAGCATCGGCGAGATCGAACTGTGCCTGGCGCTCGGCGTCGAAGCGGACACGCTCTGCTACGGCAACCCGATCAAGAAGGCCGCCGACATCGCCCGCGCCTACGCGCTCGGCGTGCGCCGGTACGCCTTCGACACCGAGGACGACCTGCTGCGCATCGTGGAGCACGCGCCGGGCTCGGAGGTCGAATGCCGGTTCCTCGCTTCGGCTCCCGAGTCGCGCACCCCGTTCGGCACCAAGTTCGGCTGTACGCCGGGCGAGGCGTTCCGGCTGCTGGTGCGGGCGCGTGATCTGGGGTTGATCGTCGGCGGGCCGTACTTCCACGTCGGGTCCCAGCAGCTCGATCCGGACGCTTGGCGGATCGGTATCGAGCAGGCGGGCCGGATCGTGGAAGCGTTGGCCGACAAGGATATTCACGTTCCGTCGGTGAATATCGGTGGCGGACTACCGATCGCGTACGCCGATCCGGCGCCCGCCCTCGCCGAGATCGCGGCGGTGATCAACGCCGCCGCGACCGAATTCCTGCCCGGGACCGCCGGATTGGTGGTCGAACCCGGCCGCGCGCTGGTCGGTTCCGCGGGCATCATCCACGCCGAAGTCATCGGCGTGCGCATTGCGCCGGACGCCCGGCGCTGGGTGTATCTCGACATCGGCCGCTACAACGGAATGGCCGAGACCGAGAACGAGTACATCGCCTATCGATTCGTTACGGATCGGGACGGTGACCCTGTCGACGAGGCAGTGGTAGCTGGTCCGACTTGCGACGGAGACGATGTACTGTATCAACGCACGCGAGTCCTCCTACCGACCACGTTGCGAGCCGGTGATCGCATCCAGATCCTCGACACCGGCGCCTATACCGCGAGTTATTCGTCGGTGTCCTTCAATGGTTTTCCGCCCCTGACCGTTCATGTCTCGGGCGCTGAGCGAGAGTGAGTTTGCCCATGACGGCGGATTTCACCGGCTGGCACGTGCTGGCCGAGTTCGGTGGTGTCGACGCGACCCTTTGCGACGACCTCGAACGACTCGAATCGGCGTTGCGTGAGTCTTTGATCGCGGCGGGCGTCACCATCTGCGATGTCGTTCACAAGAAGTTCGATCCGCAGGGGGTGACTGTCCTCGCGCTGTTGTCGGAGTCTCACGCCTCGATTCACACCTATCCGGAGTCCGGCGACATCTTTGTCGACGTCTTCACCTGCGGCAGTATCGGCGCGGGCGCGTCGAAAGCCGTCGAACTCCTACGAGACAAGTTGTCGCCCAAGGATGTTCGTATGCAGGTCATCCGCCGCGGCCACGGCTCGCAGCGAATAGAGGAACCAGTAGGCGCGGGCCTGACCCGCATCTGGGACCTGCACGAGGTCATCGTGGACACCCATACTCCGTTCCAGCACATGGTGATCGCGCGCACCGAGCAGGGCATCAGCCTGTTCTCCGACGACGATCGCCAGTCCACGGAGTTCTCCCAGGTGACCTACCACGAGGCGATGATGGTCCCGGCCTTCGCGCTGGCCGAGAAGCTGGAGAAGGTGCTCATCATCGGTTCCGGTGAGGGCGTGGCCAGCCAGATGTCGGTCGAGGCCGGCGCGTCGCTGGTCGATCACGTCGACATCGACCAGCTCGAGGTCGAGCTGTGCGCCGAGCACCTGCCCTACGGCTACACCACCGACGAGCTGACCGCGGCGGTCAAGGGCGAGGGCCCGATCAAGGTGCACTACGCCGACGGCTGGGACTTCCTGGCCGAGGCCGCCGAGGCGGGCACCCGCTACGACGTCATCGTGATCGACCTGCCCGACGAGCGGGTCGAAGACGCGCAGCACAACCGCCTCTACGAGTCGGAGTTCCTGTCCCGATGTCGGGCGCTGCTCGCCCCCGGTGGCGTGCTGAGCGCCCAGGCGGGCTGCGCGACCATGTGGCGCAACGAGACGTTGAAGCGGTCCTGGAACCGCTTCCACGAGCAGTTCGACACCGTCGTGCAGTACGGCAGCGACGAGCACGAGTGGACGTTCCTGTTCGGCCGCAACGAGCAGCTGGCCGACCCGGTCCAGACCATGACCGATCGTCTGCCCACCCTGCCCTACCGTCCGGAAACCGTCGACGCCCGCGCCCTCGTCCGCGGCGCGATCGAACCGTACTCCCTGCGCGTGTAGCACCGAACACACCGGCCCCCGAACGCTTTCGCGCTCGGGGGCCGGTGTGTTTCGCACTTGACGCACGTCGCGGCCTCATGACGCAGGCTGCAACATACGTCAGGAGCACGTTTCGTACGTCGAGTCGTGGCGTTTCACGGTCACGATCGGTTGCGGTAGTCCTCGACGGCGAGGCCGCCGACGCCCCAGTTGGCGAGGTCGACCTCGTCGATGACCACGTAGGTGGTGGCCGGGTCCTTGCCGAGGACGTCCTGGAGCAGGTCGGTGACTCCGCTGATCAAGCGCGCCTTCTGTTCCCGGGTGACGTGCTCGTCGGTGACCTTGATGTTGACGTAAGGCATCAGGCGGCCCGCCCGGAAATGAAACCGCCGTCGACGGGGAAGATGTGGCCGGTGGTGAACTCGGCGTCCGCGAGATACAGGACGGCGGCGGTGGTTTCGGACACCTCGCCGATCCGGTTCAGCAAAGCCAGTCGGCCCGAAGCGGTTTCGTCGCCGTCGCCGAACAGCGGGGTGCGGATGACGCCGGGGGCCACCGCGTTGACCCGGATGCCGTCGGCGGCGAGTTCCGCGGCGAGGCTGGTGGTGAGCGCGTGTACGCCACCCTTGCTGACCAGCGCCGCGGAGGCGGGCAGTCCCGCCAGCGCGTGGTTGATGAGCACCGTGCCGATGTTCACGATGCTGCCGCCGGCGCCCTGCTGCTTCAGCTGCCGCACCACCGCCTGAGTGGTGAAGTACGTGCCCTTGAGGTTGCCGTTCAGGTAGCTGTCGAGGTCCGCCTCGGTGACGTCCACGAACGGCTTGGCGCCGAAGATCCCCGCGTTGTTCACCAGCACGTCCACGCCGCCGAACCGCTCGACCGCCGCCGTGACCAGCTCGGAACCCGTTGCGGGAGCGCCGATATCACCCGCGAACGTAGCGACTCGCCCGGGGGTGCCGAGCGCGGCGGCAACGTCGGCGAGCTTGCGCGCGTCCCGTCCGTTGAGCACCACATTGTCCCCGCGCTCCACGAAGGCGCGGGCGATATCCTGCCCGATCCCGCTGGAGGATCCGGTCACGATCACCGTCTTCGGCATATGCTTCTCCTTCTACTGATACGACCGGTCGTCTTGGAACGGTCATAGAAAACTACTCGAACAAAAAGCCCAGCTCAGGGCAGGAAGTAGTCCCCAAGCAAACGATCCAAACACTTGTTCAGCGGTGCCAGCGTCCGGTCGATCTTCATCCGGATCACCGCCCCCTCCCACGATTCGAGCAGCAGATCCGCCAGGTCGGTCGCATCGATATCGCTACGAATCATCCCGCGCCCCTGCGCTTCTCGCAGCTGCTCGGCCACCCGGTCCCGCCACGCGCCCCACGCGCTCGACAACGACTCCCGAAGCAGCTCACTGCCTTCCAGCTCGCCACCCAGATTCGCGATCAAGCATCCGCCGGTGAATTCCGCCTCGACGAACTCGTCCATCAGTCGCCCGAAGAACGCGCGCAACCCGCTCACCGGATCCGGCGCGGCGCCGAACGCCTCGGTCAAATTCCGCTGCACACACAGCGAATGATGTTCGATCACCGCCCGCCCGAAGCTCTCCTTGCTGTCGAAGTAGTTGTAGAACGACCCCTTCGGCACCCCCACCTTGTCCAGCACCTGCTTGATCCCGGTCCCGTGATATCCACTCGCCAGGAACCCCGCAGCCCCCTCCTCCACCAGAAGCTGCCGAGTGTCCCCACTCCGTCGCGGTCGCGCCATGCTCCGAATATACGACCGGTCGTCTACAAACGCCAACCCAGCACCCCAGCGGTCTTGAAATGCCCCGTCGCCGTCACCGCTGGACGGATGATCACGAGGAACTCATGTCGGCAAAACGCGAGAAGCCAACAGCATCGGTTCCCTCTCGCCGATCAGCCGGCACTTGTCCCGTGGGGGCGCAATTCCGGGGGGCGCCTTGACTAGAACCCGCGGCGCCAGTCGGCGCAGTGCGCGACGAAGTCTGGAAGATAGGTTTCGGTGAACTGGTCCGGGTGCCAATCGTCTTGTGCGACAGCGGCTGTCCAGACGTAGGTCGAGACCCGATCCGCCGAGGACGGCAAGGAGATTGCGCGCAGGTCGTATTGATCGTCTTCGAAGGCGTCGAGGACCGCCCACTCCGCAGCGTTGAGACCACGCAGCACGAGACCGCGGGCCAGCGCGTCCGGTTCCGGAACCAGGCCCGGGTACAGGAGGCCGGGTAGCGCCGCGACTCGCCAGCCCGTTACCGTGGCGGCTCGCCGTTGCGGCACCCGGCCGATCAATGCGTCCAGCACCTCCGGGAATTGCAGCGTGCCGTAGACGAACAATGAATAGCCCTGTGCCGCACACTGTTCCCATCGCCTCGCCGACGGCTCCATTCGTAGCTCCTCCCGATCCACACATCCGCGCCGAACCATCATCGCAAGATCGACGTCGAAACCGCCTGACGCCCAACGTCTCCTACACCGGACGCTGGGTGCGGACGATCGCGGCGAGATACTCGTAATCCTCCGCACGGGCCGTCGAGGCGCGGTAGGCGAGGCCGATGGTGCGGCCCGGAGCGGGCGTAGCGAAGTGCGCGGTATCCAGTGTGCCCCGGGCGGTTTCGGACGCTACGGCCATCTCCGGAATCAGCGTCACGCCGAGACCGCCTGCGACACACTGGACTATGGTCGCCAGCGAGGCGGCGCGGGTGTCACCGACCGCGGCGGGATGGACCTCCGCGGAGCGGCACAGGTCCAGCGCTTGGTCGCGCAGGCAGTGGCCCTCGTCGAGCAACAGCAACGGCAGCGAGTCGAGAATGGACGGGGCAAGGTCGGTCCGGCCGGCCAGTTCGTGCCCACGCGGAGTCACCAGCACGAATTCCTCGGTGTAGAGCGGGATCTCGACCAGGCCGGGCACCTCGGTCGGCAACGCGAGCAGCGCCACATCGAGCACGCCGGTCCGCAGTCCGTCCAGCAGCCGCGCCGTCTGATCCTCGACCACCTGCGGATGAAGCGCGGGTAACTTCTGCCGCAATTCGGGAAGAAGACCCGGCAGCACATATGGAGCAACCGTCGGAATGATCCCCATCCGCAATGTGCCACCGAGACCGTCACCGGTCGCCGACGCCACGAAACGGTCCGCCGCCTCGAGCGTCGCCATCGCCTTCGGCAGCAACCGCATCCCCGCCGCGGTGACGAGCACCCGCCGCGTGCTCCGCTCGATCAGTTGCAGTCCGAGCCCGTGTTCAAGTGCCGCGAGCGCCTGCGATAGCGTGGGCTGGCTCACACTGAGCCGCGCTGCGGCAGTGCCGAAATGGCGGTATTCCGCGACCGACACGAACGCACGCAGCTGTGACAGGGTCGGCTGATAAGTCTGATCGGTCACGGCTATCAGTGTAGTGCGACTGATCACCTTTACCTTTCAGCAGCCCTTCGGCAAGATCGCAAGTGAGCTTTTCTGCTTTTCTGCACAGTGCTAGCAAACCCATCACAGAACTGAGGAGATTAGGCATGGCCTTGCTGACCATCGGCGACCAATTCCCGGCATACAACCTCACCGCTGTCATCGGTGGTGATCTGTCGAAGGTCGACGCTCAGCAGCCTGACGACTACTTCACCACGATCACCAGCGACGATCACGCGGGCAAGTGGCGGATCGTCTTCTTCTGGCCGAAGGACTTCACCTTCGTGTGCCCGACGGAGATCGCCGCGTTCGGCAAGCTCAACGAGGAATTCGCGGATCGTGACGCGCAGGTGCTCGGCGCCTCGGTCGACAACGAGTTCGTGCACTTCCAGTGGCGTGCCCAGCACGAGGACCTGAAGACCCTGCCGTTCCCGATCCTGTCCGACCTCAAGCGCGAATTGGCCACCGCCACCGGTGTTCTCAACGCCGACGGCGTCGCCGACCGCGCGACCTTCATCGTCGACCCGAACAACGAGGTGCAGTTCGTCTCGGTCACCGCGGGTTCGGTCGGCCGCAACGTCGACGAGGTGCTGCGGGTGCTCGACGCGCTGCAGTCCGACGAGCTGTGCGCCTGCAACTGGAAGAAGGGCGACCCGACCATCAACGCGGGCGAACTGCTCGCCGCGAGCGTCTGACACCCAGCCCCGAAGCACGAAAATCTTTGAACCAGAAAAGGATAGAGACATATGAGCATTGAGAACCTGAAGAACTCCCTCCCCGAGTACGCCAAGGACCTCAAGCTCAATCTGTCATCGCTCGCGCGCACCACCGTGCTGAACGAACAGCAGTTGTGGGGCACCCTGCTGGCGTCGGCGGCCGCGACCCGGTCGGCGACCACGCTGCGCGAGATCGCCGAGGAGGCCGCGGATGTGCTGTCCGAGCAGGCGTACAACGCCGCGCTGGGCGCCGCCTCGATCATGGGCATGAACAATGTGTTCTACCGGGGCAAGGCGTTTCTCGGCGGACGCTACGACGACCTGCGGGCCGGTCTGCGCATGCAGATCATCGGTACCCCGGGGGTCGACAAGGCCGATTTCGAGCTGTGGTCGTTCGCGGTGTCCTCGATCAACGGCTGCGGGCACTGCCTGGAGGCGCACGAGCACACGCTGCGCGAGGCGGGCGTGTCCCGTGAGGTGATCTTCGAGTCGCTGCGCGCGGCCGCGATCGTCGCCGGTGTCGGCCAGGCCGTGCAGTCCACCGAGACGCTGGCCGCCGCGGCGGTCTGAGCAAACCCGGGCGCAGGCCGTCGCCGGTCCGTTGAACGGACCGGCGGCGGCCTTTGCCGTACCCCCGGCGACCTGCGGCGACGCCGCGATGAACGCGAGTTGTGGGCTACGCGACAGTTTCCTTCCGGACGGGACTAGTAGGCTCGGCGACCATGGGCACACAGGTTGATGTGGTGCGGGTATTCACCGATCCCGCCGGACGTTTCGGCAACGAGCTCGGCATCGCGCGGGCTGCGGACGTACCCGAGGCCGAGCACCAAGCACTCGCGGCGAAGGCCGGATACAGCGAGACCGTCGTGGTCGAGGACCCGGTCGATGAGATCGCCCGCGTGCGGATCTACACCCCCGCTGTCGAACTGCCGTTCGCCGGACACCCCTCGGTGGGCACCGCGTGGTGGTTCGCCGAACAGGGCATCCCGGTGCGTCGGCTGACCGTGCCGGCCGGCCCGGTCGCCGTCGAGCTGTCCGAGGGCCTGACCTGGATCACCGCCCGCGGTGAATGGGCGCCCGACTTCACCTTCCACCAGCTCGAAGACCTGGACGAACTGGCCAACCTGCGCCCGGACGACTTCACCGGCGGCCCGCACTACTTCTGGGCCTGGATCGATCAGAACCGCGGCACCCTGCGCTCGCGAATGTTCGCCCCCACGTTGGGCATCGCCGAAGACGAGGCGACCGGCGCGGCGGCCGTCGCCATCACCGCGCTGCTACGCCGCGGCCTGGTGATCACCCAGGGCGAGGGCTCCCAGCTCTTCACCGCGTGGGATTCCGACGGCTGGGTCCGCCTCGGCGGCCGGGTAGTCGCCGACCAGCCGGTGGAGATCTGAAACGTCAGCGATCAAGGCAGGAGCACCCCGGCGATCGGTTCGGTCGTCGGCGCCTTGGATCCGCCGGACGGCTCGACCGTGACCGCCAGCGTCTCCCCTGACTCGAACGCCATCACGAACGGCCTTGCCACCGTGGGCAATTCGGTGAACACGCCGGCCGACTGCGGCACCGGCTGCGTACCGGAGGGCACCAGCCAAGCCTGATACACCCGCCCGGACGGCGGCGCGGGCACGCCGTCGAACGCCATCGTCGCCAGCCGCTGCTGTGCCGAGAACTCCACCACCACGCTGCCGCCGCCGACGACCGGTTTGGACAACGTCCGCGCATCGGGTTGCCGGTGCACCTGCTCGGCCCCCGGTACCGAGGAGGGCTGCGTGCCGATCCGGTCGGCGACCAATCCGCCGCCGATCACCAGGCAGGCCGCCGCGGCCACCGGCACCACCCACCGCATCCGCCGCTGCCACGCGGACGGAAGGCGGTCGCGCCCGTCGTCGGGCAGCGCCGCCAGGATCCGCGCCTCCAGCTCCGGCGGCGGCGCGTGCGCGTCCAACTCCGTGACCCGCGCCATCACCTCGTGCATTCGCTCGACGGTCTCCGAGAATGCTTGCCGCACAGCCGGATCGGCTTTCGCCAACCGCTCCTCGATATGCCGGCGTTCGATGTCGCCCACGGCGTCGAGCGCGCACGGATACGCCAGGTCGAGCAGTTCCGCGTCGGATCGCGGGAGTTGGTCAGCCATCGGCGCCTTCTACGGACAAGCACTTCTCCAGTCTCTTCAGACCATCACGGATGCGGGTCTTGACGGTCGGTAGCGGCACCGACAGATGATCTGCGACTTCACGGTACGTCCGCCCGCTGTAGTAGGCGAGGGTGATCGCCTCACGCTGGGTGGGGGTGAGTGTGCCCAGGCAGCCGAGGACCTCCCGCTCCTCCATCCGCTGGGTCACCGATTCGGCGACGACGTCGTGATCGCGGCCGCCGTGCGAGTGGGCGTAGGCCAGGTCGCGGACCGCGGACGCGGCCTCCGCGCGCACCCGGTCGACCGCGCGGCGGTGTGCGAGCATCATCAGCCAGCCGATCGGGCCGGCCAGCGCGGCGTCGTACTGATCGGCGGTCGACCAGACTTGGAGGTACACCTCCTGGGTGACCTCCTCCGCGGCGGCGTGGCTGCGCAGGATCCGCACGGCGAGCCCGAACACCCGCGAGCTGGTGAGGCGGTAGAACTCGGTGAACGCGGCACGGTCCGCGGCGGCGGTTTCCGCGAGCAGTACGACGAGTCGGCGGGCGGCCAGGGCGGCGCGGTGCCGGTCGAGTTCACTGGGCAGCGGACACAGCCGTAACAGGTCATCGTCGGCCCTGCCGATCGCCGGCTCGCCGGGCCGATGGGCTATCGCGAAACCGTGCTCCGTCATCGCCGAATGCCTGCCTGCATGACAGGGGTTCGGTATGCGCTACCTCATGGATTGGTCTGCGGCGCCGGTCAACTCGAAACTGCCGCGATCAGCATGTACGCGGTACCCAGGTCCATCACCACGTGCGGCACCATCGCCGCGCGTTGCCGCGGCCAGGTCAGCGCGGCGACACACCCACCGGAGCGCAAGAGAACACCCAGGTAGCCCGGCGTGTCGACGAACGAACGGCCGACCGCGAGCGCGACCACCAGCGCGTCCGCGGCGAACACCGCGGCGAGCCCGAGCGCCGGAATCGGGGCGGGACCGCCGGAATGACCGGACATCGCGTGCCCGGACATCGCGTACAGCATGGCCGCGGCGGTTACCGCGTGGTAACCCAGCGGCACGAGCCGCTCCGCCGGCGGCCGATCAGGCGCGCTGCGCCCCTCCAGGATTCGACTGGCAGGCAAGGCCACGAAGACCACGACCATCGCGGTGAGTACGCCGCGTACGGCTGCCGGGCTCGCGGCCGCCGGAAAGACCAGCATCGCGAGCATCACCAAACACATGATCAGGTGCGCGGCGTCGGATTCGTGATACCCGGCCATCGGCTGCGAGCCGTCGGGAGTCGAAACACCTTGCCGCCGAGACTGATCCACCGAACCGGAACCTACCGATTCGGCACCTTCCATCAGTCGAGCGGGCGCCGCCAACCGCCCGAGCACGATCGCCCCCGCGATCAGGAACGCCGCCACCACCGACCACCGCAACGCGGGGTACTCCTGCACGAACTGCGCCACACCCCACCACCTCTCGTCGCGGCGACCGTGGACCTGCCCGTTCTATGCTCGCACCCGGCACCGACAGTGGTGCCTTTTTCGCCGGGCTCGCTCAGTGCGGCACCGTCTGCCGGTAGCGATCGACGGCCGTGCGCGCGAATCGTCCTGGCGACACGCCCCGCCACTGCTTGAACGCGTTCGAAAAGCTCGGCGCGCCCGAATATCCCATCCGGTAGGCGACGTCCTCGACGGTGAGTCCGGTGCAGAGCAGTTCCTCCGCGAGCGTGCCGAAGGTTTCCGCGCAGAGCTGGCGATAGGACGTGCCCTCCTCGGCCAACCGGCGGCGCATCGTGCGCAGGCTCATGTGCAACCCGGCCGCGACGTCCTCCTGACTGAGCCTGCCGTTCATCTGATGCATCAGCATCGCCCGCACCGATCCGGCCACACCTTGGCGCAGGCCACGCCGCTGCAACAGGTCGTCGCACTGCTCCTCGAACAGCTGCGCGGTGAGCGGACTGGCCTGCGGCATCGGCTCGTCGATGCCGGTGGCGTCGAAGATCGCGGTCTGTAGCTCCGCGGAATCGCTGCTCGGGATCTCGAACTGGTCGAAAATCGGTGCCAGCCTGGGCCGTAGCCCGCCGGCCACCTCGACCCGGATCACCGGCGGCGGCACGCCGAACACCAGGAACCAGTTCGTCAGCAGCGCGGACACATCGCGTTCGGCGAGAAAGCCGCGCAGGTCTTCGGGCAGCTCACGGTCGTCGCCGTAGAGCCAGATCTCCTCGCCCCGGTAGACGTGCCAGGCGCGGGAGAACGAGGTCATCAGGCTGAAATAGCGCATGGCGACGTCGATCGCCTGCCGCATCGTCGGACTGCTGAGCACGGCCAGCGCGAATACGCCGAGGGTGGTGATGTGCGTGCGGGTGCCGGCCTCCAGGCCCAAGCCCGGCTTGTCGTCGAGCAGCGTGACGAGATTGCGGACGATGCCGAGTTCCTGCGCGGCGGTGATCTCCGCTCCGGGCGTCTTCAGCACGCGTGGGTCCAGCTCTGTGCCACGCAGGCACTGGTTTTGCGTGAGACCGTGATCCTCTCCCAGCTCGACAAGGATCACCGCGTGTGTCACCGACCGCCGCCACTCCCATGAGGCCACGCTTCCATCGTTGCTTGCTATGGCCGATATGCGCAAGGTTTCTGGCCGGAGATCGTATGTTCCGTTCTCCCAACGGGTTCGACCGGCGAACAAAACCGTCTGACCGGTTCGATGCGTCCCGCTTGGCCGGATTGCGCAAAGCCCTGACCCGATATCGCATGGAGAGCGGTCCAGCGACAATCTAGCGTTTGAACGAGACAAAGGCAGGCGAAAACATATGTCTCGGAAGACACTCGCTGGCAAACGGGTCGCGATCACCGGCGGCGCGCACGGCATCGGACGCGAGACCGCGCTGGCGTTCCTGACGGCGGGGGCCGATGTCGTTCTCGGCGACGTGGATGTCGGCGCGGTCCGCGCGGCCGCCGAGCAACTCGGCAGGTCCCACGGCGGCACGGTGATCGGGCTCGCCCTCGACGTCACCGACGGCGCGCGCTTCGGCAGCTTTCTGACCTGCGCGGAACGCAAACTCGACGGACTGGATGTGGTGGTGAACGCCGCCGATGTCCTGCCGGCGGGACTGTTCCGCGCGAACTCGGAGGCCGAGCCGGATCTCCGGATCGATGTCGATCTGCGCGCCGTGACCATCGGAACCCGTATGGCCGCAGAACGATTCGCCGGCCGAGGGCACGGGCAGGTGGTGAACATCGGCACCGCCGCCGGGGTGACCGCGGCGCTCGGCGTCGCGGTGTACTGCGCGACCAGACACGGCGTGGCCGGCCTCGGTGCGGCGCTCGATCAGGAGCTGTCGGGCACGGGGGTGATCCTGAGCACCGTGGCGCCGGGCTCGCACGCGGACCACGAGGCGGTCGCGGACGCCGTCGTCGATTGCGTCAGGCACCGGCGCGGCGGCCTGATCAACGTGCCGCCCGCCGGTGCGCTGCGGACCCCGGGTGGATTCTTGCGGCACCTGTTCACCCGCGAAGGGCAGCGCTGATCACAGCTCGCGCAGCACCCGTTTGAGCACCTTTCCGGTCGGGTTGCGCGGCAGTTCATCGATGAACAACACATCGCGCGGCACCTTGAAGCGAGCCAGATGCGCCTTGACGTGCGCCCGCACCTCGTCCTCGGCGAGCGAATGGCCTTCTCGCACAACGATCACCGCGCGCAGCCGCTGCCCGTAGCGCTCGTCGGGCACACCGAAGGCGCTCACCTCCTCGACCGCCGGATGCGCGGCGAGCAGCTCCTCGACCTCGCTGGGAAAGACGTTCTCGCCGCCGGAGACGATCATGTCGTCGTCCCGTCCGTCGATGAAAAGCCTTCCCGCACTGTCGAAATGACCGACGTCGCCGGTCGACATCAGATTGCCGACGCGGACCTTGTCGCCGCCGCCGGTGTAACCCTCGAACTGAAAGTTGTTGCCGACGAAGATCCGTCCGGTCCGCCCCGCCGGCAGCTCCGCACCGTTCTCGTCGAGGATCTTCACCGTCGCGCTCGACACCGGACGACCGACGCACCCTGGTTCGACGGCCAGGTCAGCAGGGGTGGCGATGGTCGCGTAGGCCACCTCGGTGGAGCCGTACAGGTTGTAGACCACGGGACCGAACGCCTCGGTCACCTTGGTGCACAGCTCGGCGCCGAGCTGCGAGCCGGCGACGAAGACGATCCGCAACGCGGAGAAGTCATGTCCCGCACGGGCTTGCGGCCCCAGATCGAGCATCCGCTGCAACATCACCGGCACCGCGACCAAGGCGGTGACCCGATTGCGCGCCAGGCTGTCCAGCACGGCCTGCGGGTCGAACCGGCGCCGGATCACCAAGGTCGAGCCGAACCCCAGCGCGATGAACACGTGCGCGAAGCCGAGCGTATGGAACAGCGGCGCCGGGCATTCGGTGATCTCGCGGGCCCGGAACGGCACCTTGTCGAGGATCGCGCCGAGCGGTGCCAGCGAGGTCGGCTCGCGGCGGGGCGCGCCCTTCGGGGTGCCGGTCGTGCCGCTGGTCAGCAGGACCACCTTCGCGGTGGTGGTGGCGCGCCGCGGGGTCGTGCGGGCCGCGCCGGCGATCAGATTGTCCAGCGTGTCGACGCCGGGCTGCTCGGCCCAGGCGCGATAGCGGCCGCGCGGCGGGGTGAGATCGCCGAGGATGTCGGCGTACTCCTCGTCGAACACCAGCAGATCGGCACCCTCCCTGGCCACCACCTCGCGCAGTTGCGGACCCGCGAAATCGGTGTTGAGCAGCACGATTCGAGCGCCGCACTTGGCCGCGCCGAAGACCGCGTAGTGGAAGCCGCGATGATTGCGCGCCAGGATCGCCACCACCTCGCCGTCGCGCAGGCCGCGCGCCCGCCACGCGTTCGCCCAGCCCCGCGCGCACCGCCAGTGCGGCGTAATAGGTTTCGTCGGCGGCGCGGCGAGCAACGCCCGCCGCCAGCGTGGTGACCTTGGCGAGGTTCATGATTCATACCCCCTGGCCGGACAGCGGTGTCCGCCGAGCAAGTGCGGGCAAGTGCCCTCTCAGTAAAGCCTGTTCGATCGGGGTCCGTCGAGTGCGCGCGATCCCGTGCGGGAATGCATCATGGACGAATGCTGAGAAATACCGACCAGTCCGCAATCGCGGACGCCCCGGTTACCGGCTCGGGCCAGCTGGACCTGCGCATCGCCATCGACGACCTGTCCGGACCGGAGGTCGCCGCCTTGCTCACCGAGCACGTGGCCGAATTGGCCACGCACTCCCCCGCCGACAGCATGCACGCCCTCGACCTCGACGCCCTGCGCCGCCCCGAGATCACCTTCTGGAGCGGATGGGACGGCGACACCCTGGCCGGCTGCGCCGCCCTCAAACATCTGGACGACGAGCACGCCGAACTCAAGTCCATGCGCACCGCCCCAACCCACAAACGCCGCGGCGTCGCCTCAACCCTGCTCCGCCACCTGCTCACCGAAGCAACCGCACGCGGCTACCGGCGAATGAGCCTGGAAACCGGCACCTCCACCTTCTTCCTCCCCGCCCAAACCCTCTACACCGCCCACGGTTTCACCCCCTGCGCCCCCTTCTCCACCTACCTCCCCGACCCCCACAGCCTCTTCATGACCCGCACCCTCTAACCCCACCGCACCACTTCTGAACTCACGCACCGAAATTCGCATGCAATTCCCGGTGCGAGAAATCAGAAAGCGTGCGGGAAATCAGAAGTGGTGCGGGAGGCCAGGAGGTGTGCGGCCATCTTCGGCTGCCGGGAGGTGAGCCTGCGCAGTAGTCAGCTGCGCGCCGGAGACCAGCGGCACGCTCGGTCAGCCGAGGGCGCGGGTGAAGCCTTCGACCAACTCGTCGACCTGTTCGTCGGTCATCACGAACGACGGGGAGATCTGCATGGCGCCCTGGCCTGCGGCACGGCTCGAGACGCCGTGCGCGCGAAGCGTTTTCACCATCGGCAGGCCCTCGGCGGGATCTACGAGCTGAACGGCGGCGACGGCGCCGAGGCCGCTGCGCACCTCGGCGACGCGCGGGTGCTCGGCCAGTGGGGCGAGCTTGGTGTGCAGCGTGGCTTCCAGCCGGGCCGACTCGGCCAGCAGGTTCTCCCGCTCGACGATGTCGAGGTTGGCCAGCGCGGCGGCGGCGGCGCCCGCGTGCCCGCCGTAGGTGTAGCCGTGCCGCCACCAGACGCCGCCGGCGAAGAACGGTTCGGCGATGTGCGGCGCGATGAACACCGCGCCCATCGGGACGTAACCGGAGGTGAGGCCCTTGGCCGTGGTCATCAGGTCCGGCTCCAGGTCGAAGCGGGACGAGGCGAACCACGAGCCGCCGATCCGGCCGAAGCCGGTGACGACCTCGTCGACCACGAACAGGATCTCGTGCTCGCGGCAGATGCGGCGCACCTCGGCGAGGTAGCCCTCGGGCGGCAGGTAGATGCCGCCCGCGCCGATGATCGGTTCGCAGAAGAACGCGGCGATGCGGTCGGCGCCGACCTCCTCGATCAGGGCGAGCAGCGACTTGGGGTCGTCCCATTCGATGGTGCGCGCGTCGGCCATGAACTCGCCGTAGCCCTCGCGGTTGACCGGGATACCGGCCAGCGCGGTGCCCGCGACGTGCATGCCGTGATAGGCCTTCTGCCGGCCGACCACGATGGTCTTGTCCGGCCTGCCGAGTTCGTGCCAGTAGCGGCGGGCCAGCTTGGCGGCGGTGTCCACCGAGTCCGAGCCGCCCGAGGTGAAGAAGATCTTGCTGCCCGGCACCGGCGCCAGCGCCGACAGTCGCTCGGCGAGCTGCTGGGTGGCCGGTTCGGTGAAGTCGCCGAAGTTGGAGTAGTGCGCGACCTGGCGCAGCTGCGCGGCGACCGCGTCGGCGATCTCGCCGCGGCCGTGCCCGACGTTGGTGAACCAGAGCCCGGCCGTCGCGTCCAGGTAGCGGTTGTCGTCGGCGTCGTAGATGTAGGCGCCCTCGCCCCGGGCGACGACGAACGCGCCGTCCCGCTCGACCGCACCCATGTCGGCAAATCCATGCCATAGCGAGTTCATGTATCCACCTTTACCGGAGGAAGGTGTCACCCTCCGAATCGCGCCGATCGGCCGTCTGCTCATCGATCCCCGCAAAACCTATCTCACCTGGCCGAATGCGGTCTCGGCCGATGACCCGTATGGCCATCGACACGTCCACGCGGGCAGCGAACGGGACAGGGCGCCTCGGTGCGGTACCGCGCGGTGAGCTCATGGTGTTCGGCGACGGGCCAGACCGCCGACGGCCGCTATCGCCACCGCCAGCAGGGTGAAGACGGCGGTGAGGACGATCAAGCCGATAGCAAGCGAGACGTAACCCTGCTGCCGCGGATCCAGGAACGGATACGGATACCAGCCGACAATCGGGCCGCGAACAAGACTGTAGATGCCATAGATCAGCGGATAGATCAGCCACAGCCCGACCAGCCGCGGCGAAAGGGCCAGCCGCTGCCGGGCCGGCACCAGTATCCAGTCCGCGACCAGCACGATCGGCATCACCCGGTGCAGGATGTCGTTGATCCAGCGATCGGTGAGCATCACATCGATATTTGCCAGCAGCACCGCGTAGACCACGCCGGTGATGAGCAGATACAGCGCGCTCGCGCCGCGCAGCATCTCCCAGCGACGACTGTCCGGGTCCCGCAGACCGCCGATCAGCAACACCAGCGCGGCGAACACATTCGACTGAATGGTGAAGAAGCTGAAGTAGTTTCCCAGCGAGAACGCCGTCTCGTGCAGATTGCGCAGCGGTATCCACGCCAGCGCCACGACGCCGAGCACACCGAAGGCGACCCGTAGACCGCGATACACCCAAGCCGTGCCCGAATCGGCGTCCATCGCCCGATCCTCGCATATCAACCCCGGTGAACCCGGGAAATCCGGACAGTCCGCACACTGCCCGCAACCCGATCCGGCCGCCTGACGGAAATACCAGTTGCCGCCCTTCGCTACGCTTATGAATGCAATGACCAGGACAGCTGACACCGGACCCCGCGAGCTCCGCACCCGCCTGGCGAATCTCTCCCTCCGCGACGAATACCGGCTGCGCCGCCGGCTCGATCGGGCGCGTGGTGGCGACCTCGGCGAGGTCGAGGCCGAGATCGCCGCGGCCGAGCTCCGCGTCGACGCGCGCCGGGCCGCCGTGCCGGAGATCCGCTACCCCGAGCAGCTGCCGGTCACCCAGCGCCGCGAGGACATCGCCGCCGCCATCGCCGAACATCAGGTGGTGATCGTGGCCGGCGAGACCGGCTCCGGCAAGACCACCCAGATCCCGAAGATCTGCCTGGAACTCGGCCGCGGCATCCGCGGCACCATCGGCCACACCCAGCCCCGCCGGCTGGCCGCGCGCACCGTCGCCGAGCGCATCGCCGAGGAACTCGGCACCGAGCTGGGCGACGTCGTCGGCTACACGGTCCGGTTCACCGACCACGCCTCCGACCGCACGCTGATCAAGCTGATGACCGACGGCATCCTGCTCGCCGAGATCCAGCGCGACCGGCTGCTGCGCCGCTACGACACGATCATCATCGACGAGGCGCACGAACGCAGCCTCAATATCGACTTCCTGCTCGGCTACCTCAAACAGCTGCTGCCGCGCCGTCCCGACCTCAAGGTGATCATCACCTCGGCGACCATTGATCCGGAGCTGTTCGCCAAGCACTTCGCCGACGAGAACGGCACTCCCGCACCGATTGTCGAGGTCTCCGGCCGGTCCTATCCGGTGGAGTTGCGCTACCGGCCGCTGTCGCTGGAACTGCCCGGCGCCGACGACGAAGACGACGAGGACACCCGGGTGGTCGACCGCGACCCGGTGGACGCCATCGGCGACGCGGTCGCCGAGCTGTTCGACGAGGGCGACGGGGACGTGCTCGTGTTCCTGTCCGGCGAACGCGAAATCCGCGACACCGCCGACGCTTTGCGCGATCTGAAACTGCCGCGCACCGAGATCGTGCCGCTCTACGCCCGCCTTTCCACCGCCGAACAGCATCGGGTGTTCGCCCCGCACACCGGTCGCCGGGTGGTGCTGGCCACCAACGTCGCGGAGACCTCGCTGACCGTGCCGGGCATCCGGTACGTGGTCGACCCTGGGACAGCACGTATTTCGCGCTATTCGATGCGCACCAAGGTGCAGCGGCTGCCGATCGAACCGGTCTCGCAGGCCTCGGCGCGGCAGCGCGCCGGACGCTGCGGCCGGGTGGCCGACGGCATCTGCATCCGGCTCTACTCCGAGGACGACTTCGAATCCCGGCCCGCGTTCACCGAACCGGAGATCCTGCGCACCAACCTGGCCGCCGTCATCTTGCAGATGACCTCGCTCGGGCTGGGCGACATCGAGAACTTCCCGTTCGTCGAGGCGCCGGACAAACGGGCGATCCGCGACGGCATCGCGCTGCTGGAGGAGCTCGGCGCACTGGGCCGCCGAACGGGCAACGCCCCCGAATCCGACGCCGGGCTCACGCTCACCCCGATCGGGCGCGACATGGCCCAGCTTCCGGTCGATCCGCGGATGGCCCGCATGCTGGTCGAGGCGCACGGCAGCGGAAACCTGGCCGAGGTGCTGATCATCGTTGCGGCACTGTCGATTCAGGACGTGCGCGAGCGCCCCGCCGACAACCAGCAGGCCGCCGACACCAAGCACGCGCGGTTCATCGTCGAAGGCTCGGACTTCCTGGCCTACCTGCGCCTGTGGGAGTACCTGAACGAGCAACGCAAGTCGTTGTCGTCCAACCAGTTCCGCCGGATGTGCCGCGAGGAATTCCTGCACTACCTGCGCATCCGGGAGTGGCAGGACCTGCACGGCCAGCTGCGCACCATCACCAGGGGCCTCGGCTGGTCGGCCGACGGCAGGCCGGACCGTGATGATGAACCAGGCGACTCAGCGTCGGCACCGGCAGGCCGGCGTTCGCGCCGTGGACAGTCGGGGGGCCGCGACGGGCAGGGCGCGGACAATGCGCAAGGCGAACAGCCCGGTTCGCCCCGGGGCGCTGAGAGTGGTTCGCGCCGTGGGCAAGCGCGCGGTGCGGATCGAGTGGGCGGCCAGCCGGGCTCCCGGCAGGACGCGGACGATCGTTCGCGCCGCGGGCGGTCGAGGGGTAAGGCCGCTCCGCTGTCCGCCGAAGGGAGCGCTGCGGGGAGGGCCGATGCCAACGCGTCTCGCAGCGGCCGGGCAGGCGGTTCGAAGGGCGGCCGTGGGCAGGCCGGCGGCTCGTCCCTCGAATCCGATGACATGCCTTGGGATTCCGTCGGCATTCACCAGGCTCTGCTGGCGGGCATGCTCTCCCATATCGGGCTGCGGGAGGCGGAGTCGCGGGAGTTCCTCGGCGCGCGCAACGCGAAGTTCATGATCTTCCCCGGCTCGTCGCTGGCGAAGAAACCGCCGCGCTGGGTGATGGCCGCCGAGTTGGTCGAGACCTCGCGGCTCTGGGGGCGGATCGCGGCGAAGGTGGAGCCGGAGTGGGCCGAGCGGCTCGCGGGCGATCTGGTGAAACGCACCTACTCCGAACCGCATTGGTCCGCCAAGCGCGGCGCGGCGAGCGCTTACGAGCGCGTCACCCTGTACGGCATACCGCTGGTGACCGGCCGGCAGGTGGACTACGGCCGGATCGATCCGGAGCTGTCCCGCGAACTGTTCATCAGACACGCACTGGTGCAAGGCGAATGGCAGACCCGCCACGACTTCTTCCACCGCAACCGCGAATTGATCGACGACGTAGCCGATCTGGAGCACCGGGCCCGCCGCCGCGACATCCTGGTCGACGACGAGGTGCTGTTCGAGTTCTACGACAAGCGCCTGCCCGCCGACATCGTGTCCGTGCGGCATTTCGACAGCTGGTGGAAGGGCGCGCGCCGCAAAGACCCGGCCATGCTGGACTTCTCCACCTCGACGGTGGTCAACGCGGGCACCGCGGCACTGGATCCGGCCGCGTTCCCCGACGCCTGGCGGCAGGGCGAGCTCAGCTTCCCGCTCACCTATCAGTTCGAGCCGGGCAACGAGGAAGACGGCGTCACCGTCCGCATCCCGGTCGAGCAGCTGGCCCACGTGCGGGCCGTCGGCTTCGACTGGCTGGTGCCGGGCATGCGCGACGAGCTGGCCGCGGCGTTGATCAAGACGTTGCCGAAGGCGTTGCGGCGCAGCGTCGTTCCCGCCCCGGACTTCGCGGCGGCAGCACTGGCCGCACTCACCCCGCGCGCGGAACCGCTGCGGATCGGGCTGGCGCGCGAACTGTCCCGGCTGGGTTCGATCACCATCGACCCGACCGACCTGGACCCCGCCGCGCTGCCGGACCATCTGCGGATGACCTTCGCGGCCGTCGACACCGGAGGCAAGGTGCTGGCCAGGGGCAAGAGCCTGCCGGTATTGAAAACCCAACTCGCCGAACAGGTTGCCGCGTCGGTCGCCCGCGCGACCGCCGGCGCCGAGCGCGCGCCCGCCATGGCGTGGACCTCGGAATCGCTCGGCACGGTGGAGCCGACGGTCCGCCGTGAGGTGGCCGGACAGACCGTTACCGGCTATCCCGCGCTCGTCCCCGAGGGCGACGGCGTGGCCGTCCGGGTGCTCAGTTCCCCTGCCGCGCAGGCCACCGCGATGCGAGCGGGCACCCGCACCCTCGTGCTGAACGCGCTGCCGACCTCGGTCCGCGCGGTCACGTCGAGCCTGCGCCCCACGGATCGCCTTGCGCTGACCCAGAATCCGTATGGCTCGCTGGAGGCGCTGATCGAGGACTGCCGCGCCGCGGCCGCCGACGAGCTCATCGCCGCCGCGGGCGGCCCGGTGCACAATCCGGACGACTTCACCGCACTGGTCGCCAAGATCCGCCCCGACTTCGTCTCCGCTGTGGCGCAACTGGTCCGCCTGGTGGTGCCGGTTCTGGCCGAGGCACACCGGGTTTCGGCCGCGCTGGCCGAAACCTCCGAACGCGACATCGCCGACGACGTGCGCGACCAGCTGGACAACCTCGTCTTCCGCGGCTTCGTCTCCGAATGGGGCAGCACCCGCTTGCGCGAACTCCCCCGCTACCTCCAGGCTGCGGTGGTCCGCCTGGAGGCGCTGCCCGCCTCCGCCGTCCGCGACCGCCAGGGCATGATCGAACTCGACCGCGCCCTCACCGCCTACGACCGTCTGGTCAACTCCCTGCCGGAGAACCGCCGCCACGCCCCGCCCGTCTCCGAGATCTGGTGGATGATCGAGGAATTCCGGATCAGCCTGTTCGCCCAGAAGCTCGGTACCCCATACCCCGTGTCCGCCAAGCGAATCGAGCGCGCCATCGCCGCCATCCGCAGGTAATCAGCCACACGCGTTCCAGACGACATGACCTGCGATTCCGACGGCACAACAGAATTCGTCGACGATTCCGGTGCGACCGATCAAAAGGCGTGCTGCTGTTGCCTATTCGACCGGGACCGCGGCGGCCTCGCGCGCGCTGCGCATCTCCTGGATCTCGCGTTCGAAATCCGCTGCGGAGGTGAAGGACCGGTAGACGGAGGCGAACCGGAGGTAGGCGACCTCGTCGAGATCGCGCAGCGGGCCGAGGATGGCCAGGCCGACCTCGTGGCTGGGCACCTCGGGGGAACCCTTGGCGCGCACCGCGTCTTCCACCTTCTGCGCGAGCAGGTTCAGCGCGTCGTCATCGACCTCGCGGCCCTGGCAGGCGCGGCGCACGCCGCGGATGACCTTTTCCCGGCTGAACGGCTCGGTGACGCCGCTGCGTTTGACCACGGACAGGATCGCGGTTTCCACCGTGCTGAACCGCCGCCCACAGTGCGGGCACGCGCGGCGGCGGCGGATGGCCGCGCCTTCGTCGGCCTCGCGCGAGTCCACCACCCGGGAGTCGGGGTGTCGGCAGTACGGGCAATGCATCCGGGAGATCCTTCGTCGATGCGAGCGCTCGCGGCCGGCCCGGCAACCGATCGGGGTGACCGTCCCGGCGAGCACGTGTACAGGGGCCTAGACCCCGGCACCAGGTAAACCTCAGGCGATATGCGGAATACCTGCATAGCACTTCGAGGATACCCGTCCGGGTACTCGGCTTGTCCCACTCACCCTTTACCGGGCGGCGATGCCCCCGCAATCGCCGCCTCCGGCCGGGCTATTCGACGACCTGCCACTGCGCGGTCAGGTCCGCGATGAGCTCGGGCAGGCGCGGGATCAGGCGGCCACGGGCGAGTTTGTTCCAGAACGACTCGCCGAGCACGGCGGGCGCGAGCGCGGGATTCAGTTCCATATCGATATGGCGCGGAACCAGGTCGCCGGTGATGTAGGTCCAGCGAGTGTCGCGATCGGCCCAGTTGAAGCCGGGCAGCGGGGTGCGCAGCGCGAGGGTGCGGCCGCCGAGGTCGGCGCGGACCGTCGACGGGGCGAACACGCCCGGGGCGCGGACGCCGGGCACGGCGGGTTTGCCTGCGATGGTGCTCACATAGGTGAGTACTCGGCCGATCGGGGCGCGCCCGGACGAGGTCGCGTCCCACTGGTCGGCGATCACCCGGTTCTGTTCCCGGTCGGTCATCCGGATCAGCGCGTCGATGTTGCCCTCGCGGGTCCCAGCGGCGATGGACTGCCACGCGGTGTGGATGTCGGCGTCCAGCACGCCCGCGTCGTACATCTCATCGATGCCGCGCATGCCCAGCGCGACGTACGCCTCGTGCATCGGGACCAGGTCGGTGAAGATGTGCTTCTGCATGATCATCAACCGGGTCTGGTACCAGACGACATCCTCGGCGGTGAGCCGCGAGCCTTCGGCGGCCAGCAGGCGGATGTCGGCGGGCAGCTCGCGCACCAGTTCCGGTGGGGTGCCACGCAACAGGTCGGCCACCGCGTCGCCGAGTTGATGAATGCCCGGCACGTCGAGCACCACGCCGACGTCGCTCATGTCGAAGAATCCGGAGGCGAACGAGCCGCCGGCGATGCCGGCCAGCCCGGCCCAGTAGAACTCCGGGTGCTGGGTGGTGAGCCGCAGGTAGTTGACGTACACCTGGTTGAACGTGCGCTCGTTGGCGGGTACACCGCGCGCCGGATCCCAGGCCGCGAGGTCGATGCCGGCGTTGCGCGTCGCTACCACCAGCCAGTACTGATGCAGCAGGGTGGCATAGCGGCGGGGTGGCACACCGTCGGCGCGGGCGTCACCGAGCGCCGCGGACAGGGCCGATTCGTCCAGCGGGAGGGCCGGATTCAGGCCGCCGCCGCCCGCGCCGTCACCGTTGACGGACGGCAGGTCCAGATACTCCGCGTAGGCGGGTGCCGCGTGGGCGGCCGGGATCGAAGCGAACCCGAAGACCAGGCACAGGGCGAGCCCGACGATTCGGGCGAGCAGCCGGGTGGGGCGTGCGGCGGTGGCGAGGTGCGTCATTGCTAGCTGTCCCGAACTCGTCGATGGGCCAAGGCCATGTCTGGCAAAGATCCTTGCCAGATCACGTTTTCAGCACACTAGCAACATGTTCTAGTCGACGATCAACAAATTCGGTCACTTCCCGACCGGCCGGCACAATCGGGCGTCGAGCCCGCTACTCGGCAGAATTCACGAGTCGGAGGGGATCACCGGCGGACCCGCCGATCAGCGCGGCGCGATATCGCCTTGCGGCAGCACACTTCCGGGCACGACATCCACCGGCGCCGACCGGCCGTCCACCACAGCGGGCACCGTGTTCGTCGAGGTGTCGCCACCCCAGTCCCCCGCCCGCAGATGCGCCAGCGTGATGAGCGCGACCACCACGAACGCACTCATCAGCGCGGCCACCGCCAGCACGGCGAAACCCACCTGCGCCTGCTCGACCAGCTCTCCCGGATGCGCGCCGCTGGGCTTGCGCACGGTCGAAGTGCGTGTGCCGCGGTCGTATACGACCACCCCGCCGCCGGGGCGCGCGTTGCGCGGACGCCGATCGACAACGGATCGATGGGTGGAATCCAGTGTCCGCGTACGCAAGGTGCCCCGGTGCACCCGCGGGACGGTCTCGAAGGCGAGATCTATCTCCGCCGCACCGATCTCGCGCGGATCGACCACGCGAGTATCGATCGCACGGACATCGCCGGTCCGGAGCGCGAGCTCCTTGCCGGTGGTGCCGATCTCCGTGTTGATGTCGCTGATCGCAGTGCTCATCGGACAAACCTCCGTGGTGGGTGCTCCGTCTGTGTTCGAGCTGGGGTGTTCGAGCCGGGTAGACCGGTGGGACTGGTCGCTACCGCTGTTCAGTGCCGCTTTTCGATGCATTGTTCGCTCAGGTGTTCGAAGAACTGATGTTCGATTTCTACCACGTGCCACCGACAATGTCAGCAGGAAACGCCCGACACTCTCGAACAGATGTTTGAAACATCGGCTCGACCGGACTAGATTCGAAAGACGAAATTCAGGACAGGCCATGCACAGATATGCCGGGCGGCGGATCAGCCCGGACACAGCAAGGAAGGGCGGTTGCGGTGAGGCACACAGACGACACGGACGTAGAGAGCGAAGGCGGCGTCGACACGGCGGTTACCGAAGCGGATCTCACCGTGCGTCAACGCAAAGTGCTGGACGTGATCCGGTCTTCGGTGAGCGAGCGCGGGTACCCGCCGAGCATCCGGGAGATCGGCGACGCCGTCGGGCTGACCTCCACCTCCTCGGTAGCGCATCAGCTGCGTGCGCTGGAGCGCAAGGGCTTTCTGCGTCGCGACCCGAATCGTCCACGCGCCGTGGACGTTCGCGGCCTCGACGAGGTGGGGCGCGCGGTCACCAGCCTGCACGCCGCCGCGGTCGACGAATCCGACAGCGTCGCAGCCGATTCGGACCGGCCCACGCCGACGTTCGTGCCGGTCCTCGGCCGGATCGCCGCCGGTGGCCCGATCCTGGCCGAGCAGGCGGTGGAGGACGTGTTCCCGCTGCCGCGCGAGCTGGTCGGCGAGGGTTCCCTGTTCCTGCTGAAGGTCGTCGGCCAGTCGATGATCGACGCGGCGATCTGCGACGGCGACTGGGTGGTGGTGCGGCAGCAGAACGTCGCCGATAACGGGGACATCGTCGCCGCCATGATCGACGGCGAGGCCACGGTGAAGACGTTCAAGCGCACCGGCAAGGACGTCTGGCTGATGCCGCACAACCCGGTGTTCGAACCGATTCCCGGCAATGACGCACAGGTACTCGGCAAGGTCGTCACGGTGATCCGCAAGATCTAGCCGAGCTCGACAGGCGAACGGCCGCACGGTGATCCGTGCGGCCGTTCGCGTGTCCGCAGCGTTCACAGCACATTGCCAGCGAGTGCCCAGCGCCTTCACCGCTGCGCCGGTCATGCTCCTGCAGTGACCACGATCAGCGCCGACCCGGCCCTGCCCGCTGCGACCGACCCCGCAGGCCCGCCCGCGCCGGACGGCCTGCCTCCGGCTCGCCGCTGGGAACAGGTGGGACTCGCCGCGCTCCTGATCGGCACCGCCGTCGCCTACCTCTGGCACATCACCGTCAACGGCATGGGCAACAACTTCTACGCCGCCGCCACCTGGGCGGGCTCGCGCGATTGGAAGGCACTGCTGTTCGGCTCGCTCGATCCCGGCAACTTCATCACCGTCGACAAGCCGCCGGTATCCCAGTGGGTCATGGGACTGTCCTGCCAGCTGTTCGGCTTCAGCAGTGCGACCATGCTGATCCCGCAGGCGTTGATGGCCGTTGCCGCCGTCGCGTTGACCTATGCCGCGGTCACCCGCGCGACCGGCAGTCGCGGCGCCGGACTGCTCGCCGGGGCGGTGCTGGCGGTTACGCCGGTGGTGGCGTTGATGTTCCGGTTCAACAATCCCGACGCGGTGATGGTGCTGCTCATGACCGCGGGGGCGTACTGCACGATTCGGGCGCTGAAGCACGCGAGCCCGCGCTGGCTGATGCTGGCCGGTGTCGCGCTCGGCTTCGCGTTCCTGGCCAAGATGCTCGAAGGGTTGATGGTGCTGCCCGCCTTGGGCATCGCCTATCTCGTCGTCGCGCCGACTTCGCTGCGAAATCGTTTGTGGCACTTGGCCGGCGCCGCCGTCGCATTGGCTGTCTCGTCGGGTTGGTATGTACTGCTCACCATTCTGTGGCCGGCGTCCTCGCGGCCATATCTGGCCGGGTCGACGAACAACACCTTCATGGATCTTGTGTTGGGCTACAACGGGTTTGCTCGGTTTCTCGGGCAAAATCACCGAGGCGGCGGCAATCGGTTCGAATTGCCGGCCGGTTATGCGATGCCGCGCGACCTCGGTGGTGGTTTCGGCGGCTTCGGCGGATCGGGTCCTTGGAAGCTTTTCACCGGCGAGATCGGCTTCGAGATCTCCTGGCTGCTGCCCGCCGCGTTGCTGGCGTTCGCGGTGGTGCTGGTCTCTCGGTGGCGTGCGCCGCGTACCGATCAAATACGAGGTGCGGCATTGGTTTTCGGCCTGTGGCTGATCATCGATGGAATCGCGTTCACCGCGATGAAGGGCGGCATGCACGCCTACTACACGCTGGCCATCGGGCCGGCGGTGGCGGGGATGTTCGCCATCGGTGTGCACGAGGTCTGGCGCCGGCGCGCCGAGGGGTTCGGCCGAATCGGTTCCGCCGCAATGGTTCTCGCTACCGGCGTCTGGTCCTTCGTGCTGCTGAACCGGAATGCCGACTGGCTGCCGTGGTTGCGCTGGACCTTGCTGGCGGTGGCGGTGCTCGCCGCTCTCGGACTGCTGGCCACCGCCTTCCCTGCCGTGTCGCATCGCCTGCGCGTCCGGGCCATCTCGGTTCTGGTGATCGCGGGCCTGCTGGCCGGACTCGGCGGAACCACCGCCTACGCGGCCGCCACGCTGCCCAGGGAACACACCGGCGGCAGTCCGTCCGTAGGCCCGGCAAAGCCCGAAAAGCCCGGCCCCGCAAACCAAATGCGCCGCGCCGTCACCGCGTTCCTCGACGGCTCGACCGAACCTCGAGTCGTCGAACTGCTGCGCAACACGAACACCACCTGGTCCGCCGCCGTCGACCGCTCCGCCACCGCCGCCGGCCTGGAGCTCGACAGCCGCACCCCCGTGATCGCCATCGGCGGCTTCACCTCCGACGACCCGGTCCCCACCCTGCCCGACTTCGAACGCCTCGTCACCACCCACCAGGTGACCTACTACCTCGCCCAGGAAGTACAACTCCCCGACTCCTGGAAGATCCCCGACCAACCCGGCATCATCCCCGACCCTGCGCAACCATCAACCGCGCCCGGCCAGCCCTCCGCCACCCCCGCCCAATCCCCTGCCACCCCAGGCCTATGGCGCCCCTCCGGCAACAAGGAAATCGCCGACTGGGTCGCCGCCCACTACACCTCGATCCACATCGGCAACGTCGCGGTCTACGACCTCACCACCCCTGCCCACCCCTGACCGCACTGCCGATCAGCGCCGCTGAGCCATAACGGACGCAGTTCGCCCGCGGACACAGTTCGCCCGCGGGAGAGCGGATCTCGGCACCCCGATGCCCACTGTCCCGCCGGTGGCGGTGTCGACCACAGTCAACGGGACCTGCCGGAGCGCCGACCGGCACATTGCCGCCCGCATGTCCCGTTGATCGACAGCCGGAATGTGTCGGTGGGCGGTGGGATAGTGGATCCGTGGCTAGTTGGCGCGATTTCGAAAACGAGGCTCCGGAGCTGGCGGCCGAGGTGAAGCGACGGTTCGAGCTACACGAGAGCCATGTGCTGGCAACGATCCGGCGGGATGGTTCGCCCCGGGTCAGCGGTTCGGAAGTCGCGTTCCACGGTCCGGACCTGACCTTTGGATCGATGCCCGATGCGCGGAAGGTCCGGGACCTCCAGCGGGACGGTCGTTGTGCGATTCACGCGCATCCGTCCGATGGTGATGCCAAGGTGTCCGGCGTCGCCGTCGAACTGACCGACCCGGCAGAACGGGCGGCAGCCGGCGCAGAACCCACCGGCGAAGACCACGCATTCCGCCTCGACCTCACCACCGCCGTCCTCACCAGCGTGGACCAAGAACAGCAGCTGCTGGTCGTCGAGGTATGGCACCCCGGCCAAGGCGTCCACACCACCAAACGCCACTGATCGCGGAGGCGGCAATGTCCGAGTGAGGCCACCGCCATGTCCCACCCGGCGACGGTATTCATGGCCAACGGGACATGACAGCGGCAACGTACGAGTAGGAGCGCCGTCATGTCCCACCCGGCGACGGTATTCATGGCCAACGGGACATGACAGCGGCAACGTACGAGTAGGAGCGCCGTCATGTCCCACCCGGCGACGGTATTC
>NZ_JBIAID010000001.1:1546305-1554397 GCF_042871115.1 Nocardia sp. NPDC006044 | reverse complement strand
ATTCATGGCCAACGGGACATGACGGCAGCAACGTGCGAGTGGGAGCGCCGTCATGTCCCGCCCGCGGATCGGGTTCACGGTCTGCGGGACCTTGTCGTGGGGAGATGTGAGGGGAGGCTTCGCCGTGTCCTGTTGGTGGCTCCTATGCCTCGGCTCGGTGCCCGACCGGGGTGTGAGGTTCTGGGGAGGTTATCGAGCGGGCATCCGGACACTGGGAGATCGCCGATGGAGTTGCCGCCCAGTATGACTCGGTCAATGGCGACGACCTCACGGTCTATGACCCGATGACGCCGGCATTCTGACTCGGCGGCCAGCGCCGGCGGACTGGCTGTGGTGCGGAGCTCGGGGCGTGGATACGCTGGGTGAACATGACAACCAATCACGATGCGGGGTCCGCACACGCCGACCTGGCCGAGTACGTTGCACGCTGGGTCGAGTTGTTCAATGCGCGTGACCGTGCCGCGCTCGACGGGCTCTACGAAGCTGACGCGGTCGTGGTCCCCCGGCCTGGGTATCCGGTCACCGGCGCGGAACGAGCCGCTGCCCTCGCCGATTTCATGGGTTTGGGCGTACCCATGAAAGCCGCACTGCGCCAGGCGTATATCGCGAACGATATCGCTCTGCTCGTGATCGAATGGTCGTTGACGGGCACCGGTCCCGACGGACGCGAGATCGATATGGGCGGCACCGCGACCGATGTTGCCCGGCGCGGCGCCGACGGGCAGTGGCGCTACGTCATCGACAATCCCTCAGGTGTAGCGACCTGACCTCGAGTCAGCGCGACTGTCACCCCGGTCTGGCTCCATCGCTGGTCCGCCGACGCGAAAACGGTAGCGGCTCAACGCGATGCCGCCAGCCGCCGGTTGGTGACGTGTAGCTGGCGGTCGGTGCTGGCCTCGAGGTCACGGATCTGGTCGGGGTCCAAGCGGCCGCACAGGCGACCCCAGTGGACCGCGACCTGATCGCCGGGGGCGACGTCGGGGACGGCGGAGTAGCCGTCGGTCCAGATTTCCGCGTGCCGAGGGGCGGGGTCGGACAGGCTCAACTCGTGGCCGTTCCACCGCAATTCGCGGCGGCTCAAGGTGATATCGGTTCCGGCGCAGCGGATTACGGTGCCCCAGGAGATTCGGCAACCGTCGAGGACCTGGATCGGATGATTGCTCTTGCCCTTTCTCAGTAAACGGGTCCACGGATACACACCGAGTACGTGGAAACAGTGATTGGCGGCCGCTTCGGCGGCAATGTCCGCGGTCAAATGCGACCAGTAGTGACCGGCCAGCGGGGCAATGACGGCCAGCAGCTCGGCGGCGAACAGTTCGGGGTCGAGGTGGGCGCCGATACCGCCGCCGAGCCAATACGACTCGACAAGACGGTGATCCAGTGGGTCGGCGATACCGGCCAACTTGGCCATCACTTGGAGATACGGCCACGCACCGGAGAACTGCCGGGCTACCGCGCGCACATCGGCCTCGGAGCCGCCGCGTAACGCGACGGCCTCCGGCGGTCCGCAGAACCCGAGCCGGTTCGGCGCGTAGGCGTACCTGGCGAAGATGTCCGTGCCACTCTCGATCCGCGCGATCGCCGACTCCTCTCGCAATGCGTTCGATTCCCCTCTATCTCAACAGCTCCGGAGGCCCCCCTTCAGGGAGATCGACAGCGCGAGTGCCGTCACGACAGCTGCGGGGCAACCACTCGCCCCGGCTATCGGCACCGCGCGCCGCCCGGCGAGCCTGGCTCAACAGATTCGGGGCAACTGCTCCCCCGCCGGGAGATCGACCACCCGGGTGCCGCCCAGCGCCGTCCGCGCGACCACCATGCCCGGATGTTCCTCGACGCAGACACCGATCGCCGCCGCGCGCGAACCGAGCGGATGCTCGCGCATCGCGGCCAGCACCATGTCCGCCTCGTCCGGGGCGACGAAGGCGACCAACTTGCCCTCGTTGGCGACGTACATCGGGTCGAGCCCGAGCAAACCGCACGCGTCACGTACGGCGGCGGGCACCGGCAGCTTCCGTTCATCCAGTGACACACCGACTTTCGCGGCGCGCGCGATCTCGTTGAGCGTGGCCGACACACCGCCCCGGGTGGGGTCGCGCAGCACGCGCAGGTCGGCGCCGGTGGCCAGCATCGCGGCGACCAGGCCGTTGAGCGGCGCGGTATCGCTGCACACGGTGGTGCCGAATTCGAGCCCTTCGCGACAGCTCAGCACCGCGACGCCGTGCACCCCGATATCGCCGCTGACGATCACCACATCGCCGGGTCGCGCACGCTGCGGCCGGATGTCGACGCCGTCGTCCACGACCCCGATGCCCGCGGTGTTGATGAAAATGCCGTCGCCGTGCCCGGAATCGACCACCTTGGTGTCGCCGGTGACCAGAGTGACCCCGGCCGCGAGCGCCGCCGTGCCGACCGCCTTGGCCACCTGGGCGATATCGGCGAGCGCGGTGCCCTCCTCCAGGATGAACGCGGTGGACAGCACCATCGGGCGCGCGCCGGACATCGCGAGGTCGTTGACCGTGCCGTTGACCGCGAGATCACCGATCGAACCGCCGGGGAAGATCAGCGGCTTCACCACGAACGAGTCGGTGGAGAACGCGAGCCGCACACCGCCGAGGGTGACCACCGCCGAATCGCCGAGCCCGGCGTCCGCGGCCGCGCCGAAGGCGGGCAGGAAGAGGTGTTCGATCAGCTCGCCGGACATCGCACCGCCGCCGCCGTGCCCCATCACGATATTGGGCGCGTCCCGCAGCGGCATCGGGCACACCCAGCTCTCCATGTCGATGGTCGCCCCCGCGCCGACCGTTTCGTCAGGCATGAGCCACCTCCGCGGGCAGGTCCAGACGCCGGTACAGGTAGTAGGCCGCGCACGCGCCCTCGGAGGAGACCATGGTGGCGCCCAACGGGTTTCGCGGCGTGCACTGCTTACCGAACGCGGCGCACTCGTGCGGTTTGATCAGGCCTTGCAGCACCTCGCCGGAGCGGCAGATCGACGATTCGTCGGTGTGCATGTCGCTGACGGAGTACCGCAGCTCGGCGTCGTAATCCTGATAGCGCTCGGACAGCTTCCATCCGCTCAGCGGGATCATGCCGATGCCGCGCCAGGCCCGGTCGGTCACGTCGAAGACATCGCGCAGCATGGCCCGCGCGGCCGGGTTGCCCGCCGCCCGCACCGCGCGCGGATAGGCGTTCTCCAGTTCGTATTTGCCTGCCTCGAGCTGGATCACCGTGCGGCGGATGCCTTCCAGGATGTCGAGCGGCTCGAAACCGGTAACCACCATCGGCACTTTGTATTTCGCGGCCAGCGGTGGGTACTCCTCGGTGCCCATCACGCTGCACACGTGTCCGGCGGCGAGGAACGCCTGCACCCGGCAGCTCGGCGACTCCATGATCGCCGCGATCGCCGGCGGCACCAGTACATGCGAGACGAGCAGCGAGAAGTTCTCGATACCAAGGCGTTTGGCTTGGTACACGGTCATCGCGTTGGCCGGCGCGGTGGTCTCGAAGCCGATGCCGAAGAACACCACCTGGCGGTCGGGGTTGTCGCGGGCGATGTTCAGCGCGTCCAGCGGCGAGTAGACCACCCGCACGTCGCCGCCCTCGCTCTTGACGTGGAACAGGTCCTTCGAACTGCCCGGCACGCGCAGCATGTCGCCGAACGAGCAGAAGATCACGCCGGGGCGGGCGGCGATCGCCAGCGCCTTGTCGATCACCTCGAGCGGGGTTACGCACACCGGGCAGCCGGGGCCGTGGATCATCTCGATCTGGTTCGGCAGCAGCTGGTCGATGCCGTGCCGGATGATCGAATGCGTCTGCCCGCCACAGACTTCCATGATCGCCCAGCGGCGCGTGGTCACCGCGCGGATCTTGTCGAGCAGCTTCGCGGCCAGGTCCGGATTGCTGAACTCGTCGAGATACTTCATGACGTCACCTCTGTCTCTGGTTGGGCTGGTGCGGCGGTGGGATCGGCGAGGCCGGCCTGTTTCGCCGCGAGCGCGAAGCCGTCGCCGAATTCCTCGTTGAGCACGCCGAGGCGTTCGAACTCGGCCAGCGTCGCCAGCGCCGATTCCTCGTCCAGGCGCTGGATGGCGAAGCCGACGTGGACCACCACGTAGTCGCCGATCGCGGCGTCCGGGATGTACTCCAGGCACACGTCTTTGTGCACGCCGCCGAAGTCGACGACCGACATCAGGGTGCCGTCGCGTTCCTGCAGGTCGAGCACCTTTCCTGGTACGGCCAGGCACATGGTCGCACTCCTTTCCTCATCCCGCGCTGACCGCGAGTAGTTGCCCGAACGCGAGCCCGCCGTCGTTGGGCGGGAGTCTGCGATGGGAGATGACTTGAAAGCCGTTGTCCTGCAACAGGGCGCGTGCGCGCGAGAGCAGCAGGGCATTCTGGAAGACGCCGCCGGAGAGAGCGACCGGGGTCGACGGGGTCGAATAGGCCACCGCCAGTTCGAGAATCAGGTGCGCCACCGCGTCGTGGAAGCGAGCGCCGATCACAGAGGCCGGAATGCCTTGTGCCGCATCCGCTACGACCGCGGCGAGAACGGGAGCCGGGTCGAGCAGCGCCGGCTCGTCGGTGGTTATCGCGAATCGGTACCCGGCGTCGTCCGAAACACCGCGCGCCAATCCCTCGAGTTCGATCGCCGCCTGCGCCTCGTAATCCACCGCCTGCCGGACACCGGCCAGTGACGACACCGCGTCGAACAATCTGCCCATGCTGGAGGTCGGCACACAACCGAGGCCGGTCGCGAATTGATGGGTCAGCACGGCACGTTCGGCGGCCGGGCAGGCTCGCACCGACGGAATCGACTCCGACCACTCGATGCCCGCCGCCCACAGGTGGGCCAGCGCCATGCGATACGGCCGGTGCACGCTCACGTCACCGCCCGCCAGCGGCGCGTACTTCAAGTGGGCCAATCGCCGGAATCCCTTGTACCCGGCCGCGAGTACCTCACCACCCCACACCGCGCCGTCCGGTCCGAACCCGGTGCCGTCGAAGGCGATCCCGAGAACCGTTGCCGCCGCGCCCAATCCGCGCTCTCCCATTACGGCGGCGATGTGCGCGTGATGGTGCTGAACCAGCCGCACCGGCCGGTCCCCCGCATTGCGCTGCGCCCACGCGGTCGACCGATATCCGGGGTGGGCGTCGGCGACGATCTGGATCGGCTCGACGCCGGTCAACCGCTCGAGGTGGTGTTCGGCGTCATCGAAAGCGCGCAGCGTCGCGAGATCGTCCATGTCCCCGATGTGCTGGCTGAGCCACGCATACCGCCCGTCCGCCACCGCACACGTGTTCTTCAGATCGGCGCCGACCGCCAGCGTCGGCGGCAGCGGGATGGGCAACGCCAGCGGCAGCGGCGCGTAGCCGCGCGATCGGCGCACCGGCAGCTCGATCCCGTCGACCAGCCGGACCACCGAGTCGTCGCACGGTACAAGGATGCGCCGGTTATGCGAGAGCCAACCATCGGCCAGACCGGTAAGCCGGGCCCGCGCGTCATCGTCGTCATAGCAAATCGGTTCACCGCCAAGGTTTCCCGAAGTCATCACCAGCACCTGCGGCCCCGGCGGATCACCGGGCAACCCGAACAACAGCAGATGCAAAGGCGCGTAGGCAATCATGACACCCAAATCAGGGTTGCCCGGCGCCACCGACTCCGCCGGAACCACACCCCCGGCACCACTGCCAGCCGCAACCCCGACACCATCGCCCGACACCCAGACCTGGTCTGCCCCAACCGATGCGACAGCGCCGGCCCGCATAGCGGCAGGAGCACCAGACTCAGCTGACCTGACACCCGGATCAGGGTCGTCCGGCGCCATCGACTCCGTCGGAACCACACCCCCGGCACCACTGCCAGCCGCAACCCCGACACCATCGCCCGTCACCCAGACCTGGTCTGCGCCAACCGATGCGACGGCACTGTCTCGTATAGCGGCGCTTGCGGCAAACCTGGCACCCGAATCGGGAGCGTCCGGAGTTACGGAGTCCGCCGGAATCACCTGTCCATGTTCATCGAGCCGCGCGGACCCTACCGTTTGGGTGTCCGGAACTGCAGGGGCGTGCCGCACGGGGCCGGTGCTGCCCCCGATGCGGATTTCGGACTTACCATGGACCGGCCGGTCGGCCGCAGCCAGATTGTTGGGCGTAGCCGGGTCTCGCTGTGCCGACTGCGCGATGGATTCGGGAACTGGCCACGCTGGCGGGGGCGCCGCTGGGCCGAACTCTGTCGGCACGCGACCTGCCGTTGACCAGTCGGCAACTGTCTGCGAGGCACTCGCCGTCCGAGAGTCACCTGTCGTCCGCCAGTCAGCTGGCCCCCGCAAGGCACCTGCCGTCCGCGAGTCGACTGCCGCCTGCGAGTTGACCACCACCCGCGAGTTATCCGACATCCGTGAGGTATTGGTCGCCGGAGCGGCCCTGGGGACGCCACCGCGAGGCAATAGCACTATTGGTCTCGCGGGGCTGGTGAGTAGGGCGGCGGCTGCGGCGTCTACCTCCACGATCGCGCGGGCGGTGTCCAGGTTGGGCACCATGATCGCGAATGGCTTGTCGCCGCGGCGCTTTCGCCTGCGTAGTTCGGCGACGGCGGATTCGTTGGTGGCGTCGCAGGCGAGGTGGTAGCCGCCGATGCCTTTGACGGCGAGGATGCCGCCGTCGCGCAACAGGTTTCGGGCGGCCGTGAGCGGATCGCCGGAGCCGGTGTAGGCGAGGGTGGGGCCGCAGTCGGGGCAGGCGATGGGTTGGGCGTGGAAGCGTCGGTTGGCGGGGTCGGCGTATTCGGCGGCGCATCGGGCGCACATCGGGAAGTCGGCCATCGAGGTGTGCGGGCGGTCGTAGGGCAGGCTCGCGATGATGGTGAAGCGGGGGCCGCAGTTGGTGCAGTTGATGAACGGGTGGCGGTAGCGGCGGTCGGCCGGGTCGGCGAGTTCGCGGGCGCAGTCCGCGCAGAGGGCGACATCCGGCGAGGCCAGGGTGCGGCCCGCGCCGTCGCGGGTGGTGTCGGCGATGTGGAAGCCGGTGCCGCCGCGCAGGGAGATGGTCTCCTGTTCGACCGATTCGACCACGGCGAGCGGCGGCGGGCTCGCCCGCAGGCGGCGGACGAACTCGTTCAGATCGTCCGGTGCGCCTTCGATTTCGATGATCACGCCGGAGCTGTCGTTCGAAACTTGCCCGGACAGCGCCAGTTCCGCGGCGGTGGTGTAGACGAAGGGCCGGAAACCGACCCCCTGCACCACGCCGCGCACCACCACCTTGCGCCGCGACCGGTGCGTGGTCATGGTTCTTCACCGCTCCCGAGCATGCGCAGCCCGGACAGCGCCGCCGCCGCGCCGGCCTCGTCGGTCTTCTCCAGCACGAAGCCCATATGAATGATCACCCAGTCGCCGGGGCGCGCCGGATCATCCTCCAGCAGCCCGATATTCACCTTCCGCCGCTCCCCCTGGACATCGACCAGCGCGACCTGATCGTGGTAGCCGTCGAGGATCTCGACGACCCGGCCGGGAATACCGAGGCACATAGGTCATCCCTCCTGTCGAGTTGTGGGAGACGACTGGTCATCGAGCGCCGGCACCGAAGATTCGAAGTCCAGCGACACCTGGGCACCCACCCCGAGCGTGAAGTCCCCTGGGAAGCTGACGATCGGCGCGGACCCGACATCCGACGCCGGGCTGCCATCCGATACGGGCCTGGCGCCCGACACCGGGCCGACATCCGACACTGACCCGCCGCCCAACACCGGGTTGCCATCCGACGCGAGTCTGACGCCCGACGCAGACCCGACATCCAACGCCGACCCGACGGCCAACATCGGGCTGACATCCGACATGGGCTCGACGACCGGCGCAGGCCCCACATCCGACACCGACCCGACGGCCAACGCCGACCCGCCGCCCAACGCCGGGCTGACATCCAACGCCGGGCTGACATCCGACGCGGGCTTGACGCCCGGCGCAGGACCGACATCCGACATGGGCTCGACGCCCGGCGCAGGCTCCACATCCGACACCGACCCGACGGCCAACGCCGACCCGCCGCCCAACGCCGGGCTGACATCCAACGCCGGGCTGACATCCGACGCGGGCTTGACGCC